>JAEENO010000021.1 GCA_016283755.1 Lachnospiraceae bacterium
CGCAAGTCCGTAACCCTTTAAAATCATGGTTCCGGTGAACTTATGATCAAGTGGCTTAGCCTCGAGAAGTGCTATTGTATCCTCAAGTTCCTTCTTAACCGCACTCTGTTCAATAAACGGAGTATCAAGATCGGTTGTTGAGAATCCTGTATAATTAGCGGATGTAACCTTCTCTTTGTCAACAGCGGTAAATGAAAGACTGATTCCATATGAACCTGCTATCTGCGTAATTCTGGTTCCGTTGGTATCATGATATTCCTTATGAACATTATCATAGCTTGCAATAACACCTGCAAGACAAATCTTAGGATAGTTATTCTTAATTGTATCTATTAATTCAGTTACTCTCTTAAAGAATTTATCAAGATCCGGGTTATCCACACCGTCTCTGAACTTATGCTCTCCCTGACGCGGAGCCATATCATAAGCTTCATCCGGAGTCGATGCCTCCATAACCTCGATACAATCCTTGATACCTCGATCGATATCTTCATCGGAAAAGCTGCTTATCTGAACTTTTCCGAATTTATGGTTCTTGTATGCTGAAAGTGTCATCTTAGTATCAAATACCGTTCTGAATAATGAGAACTCGCCACCTTCTACATTAAACTCCTGCTTTTCCGATAAGGTTGCCACACACCTTGCCATGTCTACGCCTTCTCTGACGAACTTTGCAAGGGTAACCGATGCTATATTATCTATCTTCTGCATTTTAGCGACCTCCTATCGTAATCTTGCATCTGATCTCAGGACCGCCGTCACTTACCGGCATAGGCTGCTTCTTGCCACAAGTGCCGGAAGGTGACCAGGTAATATTATCAGATACCATATCAACTGTCTTAAGCATTTCAAAAGCCACACCGGATACTGTTGTATCAAGAATCGGACGTGTAATCTTACCATTCTTGATCTCGTATCCTTCATTAACACCAAAGATAAATTCTCCCGTATAATCAGCCTGACCGTTACCGCTTTGTACAAGATAATAACCGTCATCGATTGATGCTATCATGTCTTCAAGCTTATCCTTACCCGGGTGAATAAGTGTATTTCTCATTCTGATAAGAGGTTCATCCGAGAACTGGTAAGCTCTTGCATTGCCGCAAGGCTTCTGATCATAGAGTGTTGCTGTCTCTCTGCTATTCATATATCCGACTAAGATACCGTCTTTAATAATCTCGCAGTCGGTACACTTTGTTCCTTCTTCATCAACATATACAGGAAGCGGAACAGGCTTACCGAATGCTTCATAAGCAAAATCTGTAATCGAGATAAGCGAGCTTGCAACCTGCTTATTAAGCATAGGGCCTGCTACAGAACCACCTCTTACAAGATCTGCCTCAACTGTATGTCCTACTGCCTCATGAGCGAGCATACCTGCCATCTCTCCGCCTAAGATAACCGTCTTAAGACCTGCTTCGGCATATACACCTTCACGCTTTCTCATAATTGCAGTATATGTATCATCAATAAGCTTATAAAAATCCTTCGGATCCTTGAACATATCAATATAATTAGCGAGTAATGACTGTGAATCGAATAATTCAACCGGCTTTCCGTCCGGGGTAAGTGCAGTCATTCTGACATATATTGATGATCTCGGAATTGCCGTATGAGCATCATACCCGTCGGAAGTATAGAGAATCTTCTCTCTGCTCTGTTCCCTTATAGTTACGGAATGGCTCTTTAATTCCGGACATTTCTTAGCCATGTAGGCATCAAGTTCTTTTGCAAACTCAACTATATGCTTCTGCTCGGTATCAACTACCTGATGACGAAGCTCTTCCTTTCCCGTAGGAATAGCTGAAGGAAGTATACGCTCCTTATTAACATGCTTATCCATAAAGACAGCATTATCTGTTGCTGCCTTAAGTACAGCCTTGCCGGCTTCCATAGTTGTATCTGCCATTGATGAGAATCCGTAGATTCCGTTCTTTCCGACTCTTGCAGATACACCGGCAGTATTCATTCTAACGTTATTACTTACATCACCGTCTGTAATGGATACGCCTCGAGTTCTGTTTTCATGTACTCTAAGCTCTGTCATTAAACCGGTCTCAAACGATGACTTCAAGCCTGCTATATTGTCTTGTATCACTTTTTCTAACCCTCCTTAACATTGTTAAGATTATGGTTTTATTATATAGTATATTCATTAATCTTTAAAGGTATATTTTCTGACAGGTTCAATTATTCCGTTAACAGGTCGCATTTTACCCGCGACCATTAAAAGTTTAATAAAAAAAGAGCATATCAATCGATATGCTCTTAAATAATTTATTCTTCCTCTATT
>JAEENO010000022.1 GCA_016283755.1 Lachnospiraceae bacterium
TCCTGATGATACGGACGGTTCCGGTAAGGTATTAAGACTTAAGCAGGAGTATATGTTCGTGGCAGCAGGCCTTCGTAATATCGTAGACTCATATAAGAAGCGCTACGGTAACGATAAGTGGTATGAGTTCGGTGATCATATTTCAATTCATACGAATGATACACATCCTGCGCTTTGTGCACCGGAGTTACTTCGTATCCTTATAGATGAAGAAGGAATCGACTGGGATACTGCATGGCATGCGGTTAATACTTCAATATCCTATACGAACCATACGGTATTGCCTGAAGCTATGGAGACCTGGCCTATATCACTTATAGAATCACTTATCCCTCGTGTATATAACTTTATCGAGGAGATTAACAGAAGGTATAGAGAAGCCTTCCCGCGTGATAAGGAGAATGCACAGCAACTTATAGCCAGCACTGCAATCTTGTGGGACGGCAAGGTAAGAATGGCTAACCTTTCGATTATTGCGGGACATTCCGTTAACGGTGTTGCCAAGCTTCATACAGAGATATTGAAGCGCGATACGATTAAGGATTTCTACGAGGTATCACCTGAAAAGTTTAACAATAAGACCAACGGTATATCACACAGAAGATTCTTACTTGAATCAAACCCTAAGTTGTCGGAATTAATTAATGATGCGATAGGTAATGAATGGATAACGAACCCTGCCATGCTTTCGGACCTTGAAAAGCTTGAAGGAGATGAAGTTTTTCTAAATGATCTGGGACGTGTTAAAAAGGCCAATAAAGAGCGCCTTGCAGCGTATATTAAGGATACGTCCGGAGTGATCATAGATCCTTCGTCCGTATTTGATATACAGGTTAAGAGATTTCATGCATATAAGAGACAGCTTCTTAATGTATTCAAGGTGATCTTTTATTATAACAAGCTTAAGAGCGACCCTCATTTCGATATGGTTCCGGCAACATACATATTTGCAGGAAAAGCAGCACAGGGTTATGCTTTTGCCAAGGATGTAATAAGATTTGTTAATTCTGTTGCACATGTTGTTAATAACGATCCTGCAACGAAGGACAGAATAAAGGTTGCTTTCGTTGAAAACTTTGCGGTATCCAATGCACAGATTATATATCCTGCGGCAGAGATTTCGGAACAGATATCGACTGCCGGACTTGAAGCTTCAGGTACCGGTAATATGAAGTTTATGATGAACGGCGCAATTACATTGGGAACGCTTGACGGCGCCAATGTTGAAATAGCGGAGCTTGTGGGACCTGAGAATATCAAGATATTCGGTAAGAAGGCAGAAGAGATTGATGCATTAAGAGCATCAGGAAGTTATGACCTTATTAAAGAGATAAGATCGGACGACAGAATCGTTAAGATAATCGATGAACTTAAGGATGGAACTTTTGCCGAGTTATCGGGCGGATTTGACAGTATATATAACGAGCTTATTCATAAGAACGATGAGTTTTTTGTAATAGCTGATTTTATGTCATACATCAAGGCATATGAAGAGCTTACAGCGGATTATAAGAACACGCTTAAGTGGAATAAGATTTCGCTTCATAATATTGCGAAATCGGGATATTTCTCATCCGATCGTACAATTAAAGAATACGCGGATGAAATCTGGAAGATGTAATTAACTTACGAGAAGAAGGTTTATAAAAAAGCAGGAGGACCAGTCATGGGCAGACGTAAAAAATGTATAGCAATGCTTCTTGCAGGCGGACAGGGAAGCAGACTTGGCGCTTTAACCAAGGATATAGCAAAGCCCGCGGTTTCGTTCGGCGGCAAGTACAGAATAATAGATTTTTCATTATCTAACTGTGCGAATTCAGGTATTGATACGGTAGGTGTTCTTACACAGTATCGTCCGTTTGAGCTTAACTCATACGTAGGAGACGGCGAAGCATGGGACTTCTCGTCTGTTGACGGTGGTGTATATATCTTACCGCCTTATGAGACACAGACCGGTGGAAAGTGGTACAAAGGAACTGCGGATGCGATATACCGTAACCTTGATTTTCTTCGTAAATTCAATGCGGATTATGTGCTCATATTGTCAGGCGATCATCTTTACCGTATGAATTATAATGATATGCTTAAGAACCATATCAAGAAGGGCGCAGTTGCAACGATTTCCGTTATGGAAGTTTTGTGGGAAGAGGCTTCGAGATTCGGCATTCTTTCTACCGATGAAGAGGGAAGAGTAACGAAGTTTGCGGAGAAGCCTAAGAAACCTGAATCCAATCTCGCATCAATGGGTATCTATATTTTCAATACGGATGTACTTATCGATAAGCTTATAGAAGATGCAGATGATGAGGAATCAAGCCATGACTTCGGTAAGAATATCATTCCTAAGCTTTTAAAAGAGAACGAGTATGTTAATGCATATCGGTTCGATGGCTTCTGGAAGGACGTAGGAACGATAGAAAGTTATTACGAGACCAATATGCAGTTATTAAAGGAGAAGCCGGAATTCTCCATGATAGATGAAAAGTTCCCTATCATGAGTAATTCGAACATCTATCCGGTTCAGTACATCGGCAATACGGCAACTCTTGAGAACTGCATCATTAACAACGGTTGTAAAGTATACGGACGAATCAGGAATTCTATTATCGGTAACGGATGCGTCATTAAAGAAGGTGCATATATAGAGGATTCACTCATATTGCCGGATACGGTGATTGAAGAAGACGTTAAGATTGTTCGTTCCATTATAGGTGAGCATACTCTTGTACGTCAGGGTGCAAGAATCGGTCTTCGCGAAGGCGAGATTACGGTAATCGGCAACAACGAGACAATCAAGAAGGGAAGTGTGAAGCCATGAAAGAAGTTATAGGATTAATTACTGCCAATTACGGCACTAATGATATGCAG
Organism: Lachnospiraceae bacterium; assembly: GCA_016283755.1. GTDB lineage: Bacteria > Bacillota > Clostridia > Lachnospirales > Lachnospiraceae > XBB1006. Next base: position 2,869 of record JAEENO010000022.1, read on the forward strand.
AGATTAAGCGACGAGCGAAGTATAGCTTCTATGCCTTTCGGCGGACGATACCGTTTAATCGACTTCTCATTATCCAATATGATTAATTCGGGCATAACAGCGGTAGGTCTTATTACGCCGTATAAGTTTAGATCATTGCTTGACCACATCGGAACCGGTAGCGCATGGATGCTTGACAGAAAGAAAGGCGGACTTTATATCTTACCGGGAACAACATACGGAATGAGTGATAAAAGCGACAGATTCTTACTTTGCGATATGCGCCAGAACGATGTATACTTCCACAGAACCAATGCGGAATATGTTCTTGTAACAAGTGCCAACATTGTCTGTAACATGGATTACACACCGTTAATCGAGGCTCATACCGAGAGCGGCGCCGATATCACAATGGTTACCAAGATTGCGGAGAGAAGCAATAAGTATATCAAGAAAGTAAGCGTTGAAGATGGCAGAGTTACGGGCGTTAAGGCGGGAGTAGAGCGCGGAGAGCTTGCTTTCCTTGATTCGTTTATTATAAGGCGAGAGCTTTTAATACAGTTTATGGAATGGTACTCAGTAAAAGAGTATATGGATATCTTTGATATCTTAAGAAAAGACTACAAGCGAATGGATATAAGAACCTGGAATTTCGACGGTTACGTAAGAGAGATTTTCTCCGTTCGCGATTACTACAATACCAACATGGAGCTTCTTGATATGGATATCAACGGTACACTCTTTAATGAGCAGATGCCGATTCGTACCAAGGTTCAGGACTGTGTTCCGGCGCATGTATATCCTGAAGCCAAGGTTAAGAATTCACTTATCTCTTCGGGATGCCTCATAAGGGGTGAAGTTGAGAATTCAATTTTGTTCCGTGGTGTTACGATTGAAAAGGGAGCTGTAATAAGAGACAGTATCATTATGCAGTCGTCAGTTATTAAGAGCGGCGCAATCGTTAAGAATGCGGTTATCGACAGAAATAACCTTATAGGAAGTGACATGGTAATTAAGGGAAGCGACGAGGATATCTATGTAATGCTTAAGGAACAGAGAAAAGCTAAGAAGATGGGTTAGAAGCGCTTCAAAATGAGGGGACAGATTATGGCAGCTAAGAAGAAAGAAAAGATAGGTGTATTGTTCGCATCGTTTGAAGCGGTACCGTTTCTTAAGACGGGTGGCTTAGGCGATGTTGCGGGCTCATTGCCGAAAGCATTAAAGGCTCAGGGATATGATGTAAGAGTAGTACTTCCTAAGGTTTCCGTAATTCCGGATAAGTACAAGGCGAAAATGAAGCATTTAAAGGACTTCTATTTTCCGTTATCCTGGAGAAGCGTATACTGCGGAATTGAAGAATACACCTTAAAAGGAATTACATATTATTTTATTGACAATGAGTATTACTTTAAGCGTGACGGAATCTATGGATATTTTGACGACGGCGAGAGAATGGCATATTTCTCTAAGGCTATATGCGAGATAATTCCGTATATTCCGGATTTCGACTGTAGAATTCTGCATTGCCAGGACTGGCATACTGCACTTGCACCCGTATTTTTGCGTGAGTGTTACAGAGGCCAGGCAATATATGAGCGTATCAAAAGCATCTACACGGTGCATAACTTAAAGTTCCAGGGTCAGATGTCTGATTACGTATTGGGCGATATCTTGGGATTAAACGAGGTTCCTGCGGCAAACTCCCAGCTTCATATCGACCGCGATACGATTAACTTCATGAAGGGAGCGCTTTTATACAGCGATATAATCTCGACGGTAAGCCCGACATATGCGCAGGAAATCCAGAATCCGTTCTTCGGGGAGCATTTGGAGCGAATCTTCCAGAGAAGATGGTCGACGTTATGGGGCATTCTTAACGGTATAGATACTGATTTCTTCAATCCTGAGAAGGATAAAGCAATTGAAGAAAACTTCAGTGTCCATGACCTTACAGGTAAGAAAGAGTGTAAAAAAGCTCTTCAGAATGAGTTTTGCTTAGAAGAAAATGAGGACATCCCGGTTGTTATCATGGTCGGACGACTTACCCAGCAAAAAGGTCTCGACTTACTTGCATGTGTGCTTGACGAGATGCTTATTCGGCCGATGCAGCTTATTATCTTAGGTACAGGTGATCAGGAATACGAATGGATGCTTAAGAATGCAGAGTATCGCCATCCGGATAAAATGCGTGTCTGCCTTAACTTCGATGAGAAATTAAGTCACAGAATGTATGCCGGTGCAGATATTCTTCTTATGCCGTCGTTATTTGAGCCGTGCGGTTTAACCCAGATGATAGCAATGCGCTACGGTACACTTCCTGTAGTTCGCCAGACCGGCGGACTTCGTGACAGTGTAAGCTGCTATAACGAGTATACAGGCGAAGGTACGGGATTCGGCTTTAATAACTATAATGCTCATGAGCTTTTATACACAATGCAGCATGCAATCGATCTTTTCACTGATAATAAGGATACGTGGTACAGTCTTGTCGAACAGGCCATGAATCAGGATTTCTCATGGGACAATGCGGCCAAGACTTACGATGAAATGTATAAAGAGGTATTGAAATTATAACGAGGTATCAGAATGATTCTTTATCACGATTCTCGCGACAGTGCGTACCGTACACCGTTCGGAGCGGTAACCGTCGGAAGCACTGTTACTGTACGACTTAAGGTTAAGGAAGGTACACCGGAGAGCGTTTTTGTAAGAACGTGGGTAGACGGTATCGGAGAAAACCTTATACCGATGAGAGCGGTTACGGATGACGGCTTAATATACGAAGCGGAGATTGAGACTAAGAATCCTTGTATACTGTGGTATTATTTTAAAGTTTGTTTTAACGGCAGTGATTGCTGTTATTACGGCGCAAAAGACGGATTAACGGGCGGCGCGGGACTTATGTACGGTTCCGAGCCGCCTTCATTCCAGATTACGGTGTATAAGGAGCGGATTATTCCGGATTGGTATAAGAAAGGAATAGTCTATCAGATCTTTCCGGATAGATTCAGACGCGGCGACGATTACGAAAGTAACGCGGCGTTGGATTTGTGTACCCATAAGAATGGGCCTAAGCGCGTACTTATAGAGAATTGGGATGAGCCTGTTGATTATAGAAAGGACGAAAAAGGAAGAATTCTTGAATGGGGATTCTACGGCGGAACTTTGCGTGGAATAATCGAGCGTCTGCCGTATCTTCGTGACCTGGGTGTGACTGTATTATATCTTAATCCGATAGTTGAGGCAGCCTCCAATCATAGATACGATACCGGCGATTATATGAAGGTTTCACCTATGCTTGGTGGTCAAGAAGCTTTTGCCTCTCTTTGTAAAAGCGCAAGAGACTACGGTATGAGAGTCATTCTTGACGGAGTATACAATCACACCGGAGCCGACAGCAAGTATTTTAATAAATATGGAAATTATGATACTATAGGGGCTTTTGGACACGAGGATTCCGAGTACAGAGACTGGTATTACTTTAAGGATGATTCGTATGACGGATACGAAAGCTGGTGGGGAGTAGGCGATCTTCCTACATTAAATAAAGATAATAGGGATTACAGAAAGCTTATACATGATTCTATGAACATGTTCATGAAACTCGGAGCATCCGGATTTAGATTGGATGTTGCTGATGAGCTTTCGGATAATTTTATAGAAGAGATAAAGAAAACGGTTACGGATGAGCTTGGTGATGACGGACTTGTCATCGGCGAAGTCTGGGAAGATGCGTCCAATAAGATAAGCTACGGTGTATTAAGAAAGTATTTTCTCGGCGCGGAGCTTGATGCTGTAATGAATTATCCTTTTAGGGACGGAATAATTTCTTTCTTAACAGGTAAGAGTGACGCATATACTCTTGCACAAACTGTTAATTCCATTAAGGAAAACTATCCGAGAGAAGCTTTCTATGGTAATTTCAATATGCTTGGAAGCCATGACAGGATAAGAATTTTAACCGCACTTGGTGATGCGCCTTCTGAAGATTCTTTAACCCCTTTGGAGCGAAGAGACTTCAGGTTAAGCGATGATAAGCGCGACCTTGCAATGAAGAGATTGTGGCTTGCGCTTTTATTCCAGATGACTATGCCCGGGGTTCCTACTATATATTACGGTGATGAGGTGGGACTTGAGGGATATTCCGATCCTTATAACAGGGGCACGTATCCGTACGGTCATGAGAATAAGAGCATTATGGGTATGTACAATAATGCAATCGATATAAGACGCATGGATGAAGCATTCGTAAGCGGAGACGTTGCGGTTAACGCGTATAATGATGAAGTTTTAATAATTAAGAGAAGTTCTTCGGAGAAGAGCTTTTATATAATAATAAATCGTGGCTTATTTGAGGCCTATGACGTTACGCTGGATGTGGATTACCCGTACGTATCGGAAATGCTTACAGACAGGATTTTAAAAGTCGATAAAGGCAAGGTTACACTTACCATGATGCCTGCCTCGGCAGCAGTTCTTTTTAATACAGATAATGAAAAGTATGCAAAGAAGCTTGAAGAGGGCGAGGGCATATTATGTCACATTACTTCACTGCCGAACGGTGAGGGGCCCGGAACGATAGGCGAAGAAAGTTACAAGTTCGTTGATTTCTTAAAAAAGAACGGACAGAAGTATTGGCAGATACTGCCGCTTCTACCTGTTGATATGTACGGTTCGCCTTATGCGGCGAAGTCGACGTTTGGTTGTAATCCTAAACTTATCGGTAAGCCGGAAGAGGAACTGCGTGCTCTTTATAAGTGTGACAAGGATAATCCGCGATTCTATGAATATAAGGTCAAGAACGAATACTGGCTTAAAAGTTACGCGATGTTCCTGACTCTCGAGCGCGAGTTCGAGGGCGATGCTTGGCAGACATGGCCTAAGGAGTATAGAACTTATAATGAGGACTTATATGAGAACGAATTAAGAAGCCGCGAAGCTGATTATTACGCATATAGAGAGTATTTCTTCGATGTAATCTGGACGAAGCTTAAGGAATATGCTAATAAGGAAGGCATAAGCATAATCGGAGACATTCCGATGTTCGTTGCGGAAGGTTCTGCGGATTGTTGGGCCAATCCTGAATTATTCGAGCTTGATTCCGACGGATATCCTGTGGTTGTTGCGGGTGTGCCGCCTGACTACTTTTCAAAGAATGGTCAGAAATGGGGCAATCCGCTCTATAAGTGGGAGAATCATAAGAAGACCGATTACGAGTGGTTTATTAATAAATACAGAAGAATGATGCACTTATATGATTATATAAGGATAGATCATTTCAGGGGATACGAGGCAAGCTTTGCAATAGGTGTTAACGATGAGCCGAAAAACGGTATGTGGCGCATAAGCCCGGGCGAAGAAATCTTGAAAAAAGCTTATGAAACCCTGGGCCCGTTGCCGTTTATCGCAGAAGATTTAGGCTTTATAACCATGCCTGTTAAAAAGCTCATGAAAGAGTTCGGTTTTCTCGGCATGAGTGTCTTGCAGTTTTATGACGGAGATATATATAAGTATAAATGCGATTCTGAGAGGATTGCTTATACCGGAACGCACGATAACGAGACATTGATGGGTTATATAGAGAATAATCTCGGTAATGACGGTGATTCCGCCGGCATGGATGAAGAAAAGCGTCTTACAGAGAGACTTCGCATATATGACGAGCTTATAATGCGGGTATATAACTCGGATGCGCCGGTTAAGATTGTTCCGTTACAGGATATTGCTATGCTTGGTAATGAGGCGAGAATGAATACGCCCGGAGAAGCGCGTGGAAATTGGACTTGGCAGGCCACTTCCAAAGACATTATTGCAGCCGAGAAAAACTTAAAAGAAATACGAGCGAAAAAATCTCAAAAAACTTGAAAATATTTGTTGACAGATGATTTTGACCGTGGTAATATATAAAAGCTGACGCGGTGAGCGGACAGCAAGATATTAGGTAAGAATCCTACGGATTCTCTTGATGTCTCAAGGCCGACAGGCCCTCTTGAATCCTTGATTCAAGAGAGAACTTTGATAACTGAACAATGAAATAACCTTGAAAATTCTAAGAGATTTCACGAGTAGTAACTCGTGTGCGAAAAGAAATTCAAACAGTAATCCAAAAGG
>JAEENO010000023.1 GCA_016283755.1 Lachnospiraceae bacterium
GTTGAACCAAATGTCATTGTACCAAGTGTTCCGCCCTGTACATATGCTATACATGCGGTACCTGCAATGGTGCCTGCAGATGTTGTAACACTGTACTTATTATTAACCTTATCCCATGTGAATGTATTAGGTGTACTGTATACGCTTGTAGCTAACGAAGAAGAAATATCAATCTTAATTACCCAATAAGTCTGTCTAAGGCTTGTAAGAATTCCCTGATTTGAAAATGTAGGGTCAGTTCTATAGTAATTAAGGAGTCTGTATGTATCCTTCTTACCTTTTCTGTTCAATTCAGCTTCAAGAGAGGCAAGCGGATAGCATGCATAAATAACCGTATTATCGGTTACAGCGGTATTATCATTAATCGATGTACCTGCAGCATTAAAATAAGTCCAGTTCATAGATATAGGCTCTGCTATAGCTATGTTCTGTCCGAATCCAAGATATACATATGTCGGAAGATTAGCACGGCTACGAATATCCGAAACCTTCATTCCTGTTGTAAAAGGAATTCTTCTCTCTGTATCAAAGCTTATCTCTGTAACTGTATCATCTGTTAAACCATATGATTCTACAGGCTTAATACCTGAGATTTCAAGTGTAATCGACTTCTTACCGTTATTACCATAAGTAATCTTATAACTATCTGTTGTTGTTGCAAGAGATGCAATCTCATCTTTTGTATATTCTTTAAAGCAATATCCCGTGCTGGCTGTAAGTGTAAGCTTTGCAATGTAGTAAGATGTATTGCCATCTGCTACTTTGGATGCATTACTAACAATCTCAGTTGTAGTGCCCCTATTGGCTGTGTAATACCATGTGATATCGGATGCTGAGAAATGAACATTCTTGGAATCAAGGATTGTTGCCTTCTTAACTACATTCTCGCCCTTATTAAGATCCCAAGCAATCTTTCCTATCTCTTCTATTCCGATAAGTAAAGGATATGCCTGAATTTTCGCATTAATAGTAACTATATCTCCACTAACTGTAACAGTACCGTTAACACTATCTGCAAGTGTCTTATCGTATGAAGATGCATAGGTACTTATCTTAGCAGTCTTTACATTATTAAAAGCTGCTACATTAGATACAGTTAATTTAATTGTAATAGAATAATTAACACCTGCTGTAAGCTTATTATCAGGATCTAAATCCATTGAGCCGTCATTAAGTGTTATATCAATATCATCATATGTTATAGCTGTGCTTCCGAGAGTAACCTTAGATACCTTAAGGTCCTCTTTCTTATTACCTATAACCATTCCCTTAGCGCTTCCTGTCGAAAGCTCGATTGATAACTCATCTGCGGCTTCTGCCTTATTCGCCGGTATGCCTGCAAATAATGAAAGAGTCATCGCTACAACAAGAATGAGGGAAAGTATCTTCTTAAGTTTCATAACTTTCTATCTCCTCTCACGTCTTAAAATTAGGACCTCCGCCTCAAAGAGGCAGAGGTCCGTAATAGCTTATAATAAAAGCTTAATTATTTAACAGTTGCTGTTGATACTGCGCTGTATGCACCGTATACAAGCTTGCCTGCTGAATCACGTCTGTAAGCTCTTACGCGTACCTTGTAAGCACCCTTTGTTAAGCCTGTGAAGTAAGCAGTGTTGCCTGTCTTGTTAACTGTTGTCCAAGTTGAACCGTCCTTAGATACGGAGAACTCGAATCCGTCCCACTTAGTAGCAATCTTGGTAACCTTTACTGTAAGGCGACCTGCAGCATATGAATTAGCTGTAAGTGTCCATACCTTACCTGTAAATACCTTAACCCAATGAGCGTAAACCTTTGTTACCTTGCCATCAGCGATTGTCTTAGCGTAGATTCTTGTACCGCCTGTAGCCTGTGTGAACCAACCTGCGAAGAAGTAACCTTCTCTGTAGATTTCAGACGGATCATAACCGAAGCCGTAAGGCTTGCCTTCTTCGATTGAGCAGCCCTTACCTGTGTAAACGCCACCGTTAGCATCGAAGATCATTGCATGCTTCTTGCCTTCAACCTTGATGATGATTCTTAAAGTGTTAACAGGAGTATTATAGTAACCATCAAACTCAAATGTCTGAGCTGTTGTGCTGTATGGATCATATCCAAGAGCACCCGGATACTTAAGAGCAAATGCTGCAGCTACATCTGCTGCAACTGTAGCGTCTCCACCGTTGCTGAATGTAAGACCAAGATCAACTGTTAAAGCATCACCTGTTGAAGTATGAACTGTTGTGTACATATGCTTAGCAACATATGCATAGAAATCAGCAGCAGTCATTCCATTTGGAACAACGATTGTTACATCTTCGATATCAGTAATAGCAATGTTCTTGCACTCGCCAAACTCGAATGTGATAACAACTTCGCCATCCTTTACAGATGCCTTGGCATTCTTAATTGCAGCACCCTGTGGATAAAGCATACCACCCGGAACAGTTGCAAAGAACTGAAGGTTGCCCTGTAACTTTGCGATATCGTTGCAATCAACATTGATGCTGTCGATTGAAAGTGTTACAACTGCTGTATATCTCTTACCAAGTGTAAATGTATCACCTGTAAATTCTACAGCGTTCTCATACCATACTACGTTAACGAAATCATAACCGTAATCCTTGGATTCACCGGAAACTTCAAGAGTCTTCTGAACCTTTGCTCCTGCATAAGGAATATTGATATTTGTCCAAGGCTGCTTAAGAACCATAGTTGCTCCGTTAAGTGAGCAGATTGTCTCGATTCCGTCTGTTCCCCATGTCATCTCAGCGATTACATAAGTAACATCACCAATCTCTTCAACGCTTACTGCAGTTGCCTTCTCACCGTTGATACGTACTTCAGGAGTAAATCCAAGCTTGTATCCGGCCTTAAGAGGAACATATACATAAGCTGTTGCATCATATCCAAAGTAGAAGTAATAGTACATACCTGCACGATTGTATGCAAATGCACCATCCCAATCAAGTTCAGCATCAGCTGCTTCGATAGCATTTGCAAGCTGTAAAGTTGCTTCTACATTGTTAATGTTGTAGTAAATTGGGAGTCCTGCATAAGGAACATCCATCTGAACAGAAATAACACCTGTTGTAACTTCTGCTGTATTATTTGCATTAACATCAAAGTATGTTAATACCACAGGAGATTCAACTACGAATCCACGAGTACCTGCAACTGTTGCTACATAGATAGCTCCGTTGTCTACAGGGCAGTCATATGTTGCTGCTACCGGTGCTTTCCAAGTGCCTAAAGCTACATCATACATTAAGAATTCAGTTGTTCCCTGACCGAATGCATAAGCCTTGTAAGCTGTACCATAACCATAGAAGCTGATTGTAGGAGCAGCTACTGTGCTGTATGCTTCAACAGGAGTCTTCTGGCCATTGCCGAAGTCTCTTGCATCGTTACGTGTAAACTTAACTACCCAACCGTAATCATCATCAAGTCCAAACCACTCTGCAATCTTCTCATAGTAGATATCTAATAAACCATAGGTATCTGCTAAAGAGTTGTAGAATAATGCTGAATTAAGAGCTACCTGACCTGCGTTTGCACCAGGTACATTGTATGTGTTAGGGTATGTTGTTGTTGTAACAAGTACTGCATAGTAATCATGATCAGGTTGAGCCGGATCCCATGACTGAGTACCTACGATAGGATCTTTGTCATCCATAGGAACAAGTGAGCTACCTGACATTGTGCATACCTGCCACTTGAACCAACCCTTTGCAATGTAAGTAGATACATCAATTGTCTTCTTCTCGCCTGCAACTGTAACTACGATAGTATTAGGAATCTTCTTAGCAACATCAGCTGCAAGAACAACATCGTTAGTACCAAAGTTAGCTGCACGGTTAAGTTCGATAGATGTAATACCTGTATCAACAAAATCAGCTGTTAATCTAGGAACGATCTTAGAAATTCTAAGAACTGCGGACTTCTTGTCTGCACTTACATCAGTAATAGTAAATGATCTTGTATCTCTAGGGTTTCTAGGGTTAATAAATGTCTCTGTTGTTCCAGCTGCCCACATCAATTCATAACCAGGCATAGCGGAAATAACTGTCTCTACTGCATAATAGCTGTTTGCATCAGGGCAGCTTCCGAGTGCCGGATATGTGAACGGAGCAGGATTGAAGTGTGCACCGTCATCTGTTGTGTAAAGCCATGTCATTGCACCTAATGTGTATCTCTTGCCTGTATTAGGACCTTCAACAGTTACGCCGCTGAAGTAATACTGATACTTAAGAACAGTATTAATTGATGCAACATCAAACTTGTCTACTACAGCGTTCTCCTTCGGAACATGACACTTAACGATTAAGTACTTGCCTGTAACAGTGAAATCACAGATCTCATAACCTGTACGGTTGTACTCATTAGGAGCACCAAGTACCTGTGCCTGAACAGTCTTTAAGTGCTCTAACTGCTCCGCATCAGTAATGCGGAATGTAAATGTAACTTCATCACCGAAATAGATCTCAGAATCTAAATCAAGGTCATAACTACCATTATTAACTGTTACATTTGCAAGTGCAAGTGCTGTACATGCTGTGCCGCCTTCAAATGTAATATTTGCCGGTACTACTGCGCCGAAAAGTGTGTATACTTCATCACCTGCTTCAATACCAGCGCCGCCGTTGAGTTTGATTGTTAATGTTTCTCTTGAAGCAGCCTCAGTCTTTGCCGGAGTAGCAACGAAAAGGCTAAGAACCATAACGATCGACAACAAGCCTGCCAATAATCTTTTGCTAATGCTTGTCTGCATTATAGCATTCCTCCTTTAATTTGTTTTTTACAAATTTCTTGTGGCCACTTTATCCTCAGCTACCAGATTCCGAACATAAAACGTTCCACATACACTAATTATACTAATAAATCCAACAAAATCAAGAAAAAGTTTCAACAAGGTGAATAATTCACAATTTATTAACATTTAACATAAACAAAGAGAAAGATCAAAGCTTAACTCCGTTCTTCTGTAAAAGTTCTCTTGCACTTACTACAGAATCGATTCCTTCCTTATTCTTAACAGGTGCGAACTCGTGCTCACGTACTACTTCAAAAGGAAGATTATCCTTCATCATATGTATCATATCCAAGATAAGTGTCTCATACTTATGTCCGTTAGGTTCTGTCGGAGCAACAGGATTACCCTTTTCATCTATACATGGAATCTTCTTATCTACTATATGTAAAGGAAGCGGATTATCGATTATCTTCTCTAACTCTTCCACTTTAAATAAGTAGTTAAGGATTACACCGTAATCATAAGCATAACTTCCGTCCGGGAACTTTTCATTCATAAGCTCGTCCGTAAGTTCGTAGTACTCTACGATTGACGGGCGTCCGTCTTCAAGGCAGATAACTCCGACTTTCTCGTCACGGGCTGCTTTCTTAATTACCTTGCTTCCCGACGTAAAGCCTCCATCGATTACAGAACCCACGAATACAGGATCCGCCATTCTCTGTAATACATTATCTACCGCAAATACGTTAAGCCATTCAATTCCTTCTTCTCTAATGCACATCTCTAATCCCGAATGATAGAGGGATGAGAACCAGCCGCCGTTACCGTTAGGAGAAGTTGCAAGACGTCCTTTCTCCTCGAGAAGAATCTTGCCTTGCATATCTGTTGCAGGTGCCATCTCCTGCTTGAAGAAATGAACATATTCGCCCTTATATCCGAAGAATTCATGCCCTTTGAAGAATTCCATTGTTGCCTCATGATTCTTATCACTTGTCATGACAAATAAATGGATATACTTATCAGCTTTTCTTACTACATCCATTAAGTTATTGATAAGGCATTCAAATATGAAGAGTTCTCTTGTAACTCCCATGTTGAAGCATCCCTTAGGCTTATCGGATCCAAGTCTTGTTCCCATACCACCTGCAAGTAATACTGCCGCAACCTTGCCCTGTCTTATTGCCTCAAGGCCTGTCTCTTCATACTTAGCGCGGTTATCGGCAATATCCTTCGCGGTCAGAACTTTTATGGGAGTAATCTTACCCTTACCCGCCTGATGTGCCGCTCTTTCTATTACACCAAAATCTGTCTCTTCTATCTGAGCAAGAAGTGCTTCTTTCTCCTTATCATTAAGCTCCCCGTAGTACTTAAGAAGCTGTTCCTGATTAAACTTCTCGCATTTTGCTCTTGCCTCTTCAAATGTCATTTTAAATGTTCCTCCTGGTATCCTTCGTGTAGTCTTTGTATCTGTCTCATCATATTGCCTGTCTCCGAGAGCTTAAGCACATTGCTTATTCTCTTTCTGACAAGGCTTGAATCATAAGGCTTGGTTATTATCTCTAAAGCACCTCGTTCTAATGCCTGCTCCTCGCACTCGCGTTCTCCGGATGAGGTTATCATTATTACCGGTATCTCTTTAAGATAGAGATATTCCGCCTTCTTCTCCAAGAGCATAAGCCCATTCATCTTCGGCATATGTATATCCGCTATGATAAGGCTTATCGAATTGAAATTGTTCTTAAGAAGTTCAAAGGCTTCTTCACCGTTCGTAGCCTCAAGCACATGATATTCTTCCTGCATCATGTGGGAGATTATCTTCCTGTCGATCTGCTGGTCATCGACGATAAGAATCGTGCGGCGTACATCCGGA
>JAEENO010000024.1 GCA_016283755.1 Lachnospiraceae bacterium
TGACGAGCTGGATAAAGTGCTTAAAGGAGATATGTTACATGAAGGGTAAGTTAAGACCATATTTGTTCCTGCCTGTATTTATGGCAGTAATACTTATGGGAATAGATGTCTTTGTTATATATATGGATAAAAGCACAGGAACGGTACTTACCATTCTGCTTATAGGTTTCTTTGTTATATCCATAGTCACTGCGCTTATTGTAAGACCGCATTTTAACCAATCGATAGTGGAATTTGCGACAGGATACGGTCTTATGCAAAGGCGCCTTCTTGAGGACTTCGAGATACCGTATGCCATTCTTGACAGTTCGGGTAAGATACTCTGGGCTAATACGGCATTTTCCGTCAAGACAGAGACAACCAAGGAATATCACAAGTCAATAGCATCATTATTCTCCGGAATTACGAAGGAGTTACTTGCTAAGATTACAGAAGACCATCATTTATACTTATCTGAAGACGAGAGCTTTTATCACATCTACTTAAGACGAGTATTCGTTGATGATACGATAAGAACACCGGAAGAAAAGAAAGAAGCAATAAAGAACAGCGAGTCATTATTTGCATTATATCTTTTCGATGAGACACAGTTACAGGCAAGTTTAAAAGAAAACGAAGAGCAGAAGCTTGTTACGGCCCTTGTATATATCGATAACTATGAAGAAGCGCTTGCAAGTATCGAAGAAGTTAAGAGATCCCTTCTTATCGCACTTGTTGACAGGAAGGTTAATCAGTACTTTGCCAATATCGACGGAATAGTTAAGAAAATAGAGAAAGATAAGTATTTTATCGTATTTAGAAAGAAGTACTTAAGCTCCTTAGAGGAGAACCGTTTCTCGCTTATCGAAGATGTTAAGACAATCAAGATTGGTAACGAGATGGCGGTGACATTAAGTATCGGTATAGGTAACAGCAGCAAGTCATACATTCAGAACTATGAATATACAAGAGCCGCAATCGATCTTGCATTAGGAAGAGGCGGAGATCAGGCGGTTGTCAAGTCTTCCGACAAGATATCTTATTACGGCGGTAAGACGGAACAGATAGAGAAAGTAACAAGAGTTAAGGCAAGAGTTAAAGCACATGCATTAAGGGAGATCCTTGAAAGCAAGGACCAGGTTATTGTTATGGGCCATAAGCTTACGGATATCGATGCATTCGGTGCTGCAATAGGTATTCAGCACGCAGCCAAGGTTTTAGGTAAAAAGTGCTACATAGTAATCAACGAAGTAAATTCTTCATTGCTTCCTCTTAAGGAAAGCTTTGAGAACGCAGAAGATTACGGACCGGAATTATTTGTTACAAGTGAAAGAGCAATAGAAATATGCGATTCGAGAAATACGGCGATATGCGTAGTAGATACCAACAAGCCGTCATATACAGAGTGCCCGATGTTACTTAACGGTGCGAAGACCATAGTAGTATTCGACCACCACAGACAGAGCGAGGAAGTAATCAATAATGCGGTTCTTTCGTATATAGAGCCTTATGCATCTTCCACATGTGAGATGATATCTGAGTTATTACAGTACTTCTCCGATGACGTCAAGCTTGATAATGTCGAGGCAGATGCACTTTATGCCGGAATCTTAATTGATACCAACAGCTTTATGACTAAGACCGGTGTAAGAACTTTTGAGGCAGCAGCTTACCTTAGAAGAAACGGAGCCGATGTTGTCCGCGTAAGAAAGTTACTTCGTAACGAAATGAATGAATATAAGGCAAGAGCGGAAGCTGTAAGAAATGCAGAAGTATACCGCGGAGCATATGCTATGTCGGTATGTCCGCCGAACGGATTGCAGTCACCGACCATAGCCGGTGCACAGGCAGCTAACGAATTACTCGATATTGTGGGAATCAAAGCGTCATTTGTATTTACCGAGTATCAGGATAGAATACATATAAGCGCAAGATCTATAGATGAAGTTAACGTCCAGCTTATTACTGAAAAGCTCGGAGGCGGAGGTCATATGAATGTGGCCGGAGCTCAGATGGCGGGTGTTACAATCGAAGAAGCAATGAAGAAAGTTAAAGCAACAATCGACGAGATGATAGAAGAAGGAGAGTTACAAGAATGAAATTAATCTTGTTGACCGATGTTAAGTCCTTAGGTAAAAAGGGCGAGATAGTCGAAGTAAAAGAGGGATATGCCAGAAACCTGCTGGTAAAGAAGCAGGCAGTAGAGGCTAACAATAAGAATCTTAACGATCTTAAGTTACAGAACAATCATAAAGAGAAGGTTGCGGAAGAGAATCTTGAAGCTGCAAAAGAGCTTGCCGCTAAGATTGAGAAGGTAAGCGTAACCTGCAAGATTAAGGCAGGTAGCGGCGGAAGAACTTTTGGATCCGTATCCACGAAGGAAATAGCAGAAGCAGCCAAAAAGCAGCTCGATTTAGACCTTGATAAGAAGAAAATGGTTCTTGATGAGCCGATTAAATCACTCGGAGTAACAGAAGTTACACTTAAACTTCATCCACAGGTGAATGCAGTACTTCGGGTTAAGGTAGTGGAAGAGTAGACCATAGGAGAAAATGGGGATGGATGAGAAGCCAATTAAAAGGATAATGCCGCATTCACAAGAAGCGGAACAATCTGTTATTGGTTCGATGCTGATGGATCAGAAAGCCATTAACGATGCGATTGATATCGTTAAGGCAGAAGACTTTTATATACAGCAGTATGCAATGATGTTTGAGGCGATGGTTGAGCTTTACAATGCGGGACAACCGGTTGATGCGGTAACGATGGTTGCAAAGCTTAGAGAAAAAGGTGCGCCGGAGCATATAACCAATACGGAATATATAATGCAGACAATGTATGACGTACCGACGGCCGCCAATGTCAAGTATTATGCGCAGATTGTAGCGAATATGTCACTTGAGCGCAAGCTTATAAGGGTTTCGGAGAATATCGCAAATGAGTGTTATCAGGGCGAGAGAGATATAGACGGAATCCTGGCGGATGCAGAGAAGAACGTATTTAACGTAATACAGAATAAGTCAACAGGTGACTTCGAGCCGATTAAGAACGTGGTTTTGAGATCTTTAAAGATGATAGAAGCTGCGTCCAAAAGCGAGGGAACCGTTACGGTACTTTCGACCGGATTTATCGATCTTGACTATTCAACTGCAG
>JAEENO010000025.1 GCA_016283755.1 Lachnospiraceae bacterium
TAACTGGGGATATGACGATGCAGTAGACCCTGACCTTACAGGAATGGCAATCACCGCACTTGCACCGTACAGAAAGTATGATAAGGTAAGCAAGGTGATCGACAGCGCGGTTGAAGCCCTTGCAGCTATCCAGACAGACGACGGAAGCATGGAATCATGGGGAAGCAGAAACTCCGATTCTACAGCATGGGTAGTTATAGCTCTTACAACACTCGGAATCGATCCTCGTAAGGATGAGAGATTCATTAAGAACGAGACACCTGTATTGGATGCATTAATGATGTTCTACATGGGTGAAGGTCAGTTCTCATGGGTAGTTGACGATGCGTATAATGCATACTCGACAACAGAGTGCGCAATGGCACTTACAGCCTACATCAATTTCTTAGCAGGACGCACAGCACTTTTTAAGAAATAGAAGCGGGAGACATTTGAAAAATAATTAAAATAAGGTGTAGAGACCACAATTACGGAGGTTATTATGGCAAGAATAGGTAAGTATGACAGATTACTCGAATTGTTAAGAAGTTACGGCAGCGTGGCTGTTGCGTTCTCCGGAGGTGTGGACTCTACACTTCTTTTGTATGCGGCAAGAGAGGCTTTAGGTGAAAAAGCTATAGCCGTAACGGTAATGAGTGATTTTATTCCGAAGTGGGAGAGTAAGGAAGCGGAGGAATTTTGCCGAAATAAAAGAATAGAACATAAGATACATGTAATCGAAGGATTGTCGATCGAAGGATTTGCAGCAAATCCTAGGAACAGATGTTATATCTGTAAAAAAGCGCTTTTCACCAAGATGCTTGAAATTGCATCGGGTGCAGGAGCTGCGGTAGTTGTTGAAGGCTCGGTTATGGACGATCTGTCGGATTATCGTCCGGGGTTACAAGCGCTTGCAGAACTTAATATTAAGAGCCCGCTACGTGAAGCGGGACTTACCAAGGCAGAAGTAAGAGAGTTATCGAGAGAATTCTTACTCCCTACAGCAGAGAAGCCGTCATATGCGTGCCTTGCCTCACGTTTTGTATACGGCGAAGAGATAACGACAGAGAAGCTTCGTATGGTTGAAGAAGCAGAAGAATTCCTTATGGACAGGGGATTTAAGAACATGCGTGTAAGAATTCACGGCATGATGGCAAGAATAGAAGTACCTGAAAGTGATTTTAACGCACTCCTTGAGATTAAGGACGTGCTCATTGATAGATTTAAAAACCTGGGCTTTACTTATGTCACGATGGATATGCAGGGATTCCGTTCGGGATCCATGAACGAAGTGATTAAGTAAGACTCATGACAAAAGGAGACTTTATATGAGAATACAATTTCTTGGCGCGGCAAGAGAAGTTACCGGAAGCTGTCATTATGTGACATTCAATAACATACATTTTCTTGTGGACTGCGGAATGGAGCAGGGTGCGGACCAGTACATGAGTCAGGAGCTGCCGGTAAATGCGGCGATAATCGACTATGTATTCGTGACACATGCACATATCGACCATTCGGGACTATTGCCTCTACTATATAATCACGGATTCAGAGGCAAGATCTACGCAACTAAAGCGACCACGGAATTATGTAATATTATGCTTAAGGACTCTGCCCACATACAGGAGTTTGAAGCAGAATGGCGCAACAGAAAGGGTAAGCGAATCGGAAAAGAAGAGATTAAGCCGCTCTACGACATCAACGATGCCCAGGGTGTAATGAATCACTTCATTCCGTGCCCTTATCACGTTGAAATAGAAGTATGCGACGGCTTGTGGATACGATTCGTCGATGCGGGACACTTACTCGGCTCATCATCCATAGAAATCTGGGTAACAGAAGATGACGTTACGAAAAAGCTCGTATTCTCGGGAGATATCGGAAATGGCAGTAAGCCGTTAATTAAGGACCCTGAATATATTGATGATGCGGATTATGTGATCATGGAATCCACCTATGGTAACAGGAATCATGAAGCATCACCTGACTTTGCCAGAGAGCTTGCAAATATCATTAACAGAACATTTACCAAGGGCGGCAACCTCGTAATTCCGGCGTTCTCAGTAGGAAGAACCCAGGAACTGCTTTACTTTATGCGTAAGATCAAGGAAGAGGATCTGCTTCCTGCTTACCGTGACTTTGAAGTATATATCGATAGTCCGTTAGCGTTAGAAGCTACGAATATCTTCCATGAAAACGAAAGAGACTGCTTCGGCGAAGAAGCACTTGAACTTGTTAATAAGGGCATTAATCCTATTAAATTCGAAGGCTTAAAGACGGCGGTATCATCCGATGAATCTAAGATGATCAACTTTAATGCCAAGCCTAAGGTAATAATCTCAGCATCAGGTATGTGCGATGCGGGACGTATCAGACACCATTTAAAGCATAACCTGTGGCGCAAGGAATCGACGATACTTTTCGTAGGATTCCAGGTTCCGGGAACCTTGGGACATGCGCTTTTAATGGATAATGTCAAGGAAGTAAAATTATTCGGTGAAACAGTTGTGGTAGAGGCAGATATCGAGAACCTTCACGGCTTCTCGGGACATGCCGACCTTAATCACTTAACCGAATGGATCAATCATTATAAGAAGAAGCCTGCGAAAGTCTTCGTAGTACACGGCGAAGAGAGCGTAGCAGTAGGATTTGGCGCATATCTTCGTGAAGAATTCGGCTTCTCAACCTATGTACCTTATAGCGGCGATGCATTCGATTTAGTTACCGGTATGCAGGTGGCAGAAGGATCACACGAGCCTGTAGCGAAAAAGAAGGGCAAGAAGGGACCTAATACAGAGTTCGATCGCCTCGTAATCGTAGGACAGAGACTCGCTGCAGTTATTCAGAAGTGTAAAGGCATGGCCAATAAGGATCTGGCGAAGTTCGGAAGCCAGATAAGTTCGCTGTGCGATAAGTGGGACAGGTAAGGAGCATAAGAAGGTTATGAAAATGAGAGTGGCTGATTATATTGCGAAATTCTTGGTCGACAACGGCTGTACACAGGTATTCAGTGTTGTCGGCGGCGGAGCTATGTATTTAAACGATGCGTTCGGTAATACGAAAGGGCTTAAGTGCACATATACGCATCACGAGCAGGCAGCAGCCTTAGCTGCTGAAGGACACGCCAGAATTACGGGAGAGTCTGCGTGCGTATGCGTAACTACAGGCCCCGGTGGAACGAATGCTTTAACGGGAGTACTTTGCGCATATCAGGATAACATCCCTATGCTCATAGTATCGGGACAGGTCCGACTTAATACTACGGTAGAAAGTACGGGCCTTAATTTGCGTCAGTTCGGCGAGCAGGAATACACAATCATTCCGTCGGTACGCCCTATGACTAAGTTTGCCGTAATGATTGAGAAGCCTGAGGATATAAGATATTATCTTGAAAAAGCATATAAAACCGCTAACTCCGGAAGGCGTGGCCCGTGCTGGATAGATGTGCCGCTCGATATTCAGGGAGCTGAAGTGGAAGTTGACGAACTTATAGGATATACAGAGTACGACGAAGAACCGAGGACGGTTAATAACCTCGAGCACGCGGTTTCGATGCTTGAAAAAGCTAAGCGCCCGGTTATTCTTGCAGGCTCAGGACTTAGAACTTCGGGAATGCTTGCAACATTTAAAGAACTTGCAAAGAAATGGGGAATCCCTGTTATTACAGCAACATCAATAGTCGATTATTACCCGCTTGAAGCTGAAGGTTATTACGGAATGTTCGGTGTATTTGGTGGAAGAGCCGGCAACTTCATCGCACAGAATGCCGATGTAATCCTGTCGCTAGGCTGCAGATTATCATTTAAGCAGATAGGATTTAATTACGAGAACTTCGCACCGAACGTTAAGAAGATAGTAGTAGACGTTGATATCAACGAATTGAATAAAAGCACTATGCAGATTGACCTTCCGATACATGCGGACCTTAAGGACGTACTTAACGCGAAGGAATTAAAGGATTTAACCCCAACCTCAATGGAGCCTAAGTGGATAGAGTATTGTAACATGCTTAAAAAGCGCTTCCCGGTATATCTTGAAAAGTTTGCAGATAGCGAGGAAGTTAACCCTTATGAATTTATCCATCAGTTACAGAAGTACTCAGATAACGGCAGAATCATAGTAGTAGGTAACAGCGTTGCTTGCGTATCAGTATTACAGTGCGGAATTAACGAAGAAGGGCAGCGCCTCTTCGGTAACGTTAATTGCGGAACTATGGGATACGATATTCCGGCAGCAGTTGGCGCCGCAATAGCAGCGAAGCGAGAAGTATTATGCATAACCGGAGACGGAAGTATGCAGATGAATATACAGGAATTGCAGACTATCGTACATAACAAGATTCCGGTTAAGGTTATAGTTTTTAATAACGGCGGCTATCAGGCAATTATGCAGACACAAACCAATTTCTTTAAGAGATTGTCGGGTTGTAATTATGAATCCGGTATCTCAATGCCTGATCTTAAAAAGATTGCCGAAGCATACGGACTTCCGTACGTAAAGATAGAGAAGAACGCTGAGATTGCGGATAAACTTAAAGAATTATCGAAAATAGAAGGACCTGCAATCTGCGAGCTTGTGCAGGATATTAAGCAGGGAATAGAGCCTAGAACAAAGAGCATGACCAAAGACGACGGCACACTCTTCTCACCGCCTATTGATAACCTCTTCCCGTTCCTTACGGAAGAAGAGTATAAGGCATGTCAGTACGAGAATTATAAGTAAAAGGTGAAGGTAATGAAATCTTTTAAGATTGGAAATATTGGAGTCGGTGAAGGATATAAGCCACTCGTCATTCCTGAAATCGGAATAAATCACGGCGGCTCTCTAGATGTTGCCATAGAAATGGTAGATGCTGCAGAGCGCGCCGGAGCAAGACTTATCAAACACCAGACCCATATAGTTGAAGATGAGATGTCGCATCTTGCGAAAAATGTCATCCCGGGTAATTCAAAGGTCTCGATATATGACGTAATGGCAGAATGCGCGCTTTCTGAAGCTGAAGAAAAAGAGCTTTTTAACTATGTTGAGAATAAGGGAATGGTGTTCTTAAGTACGCCGTTCTCAAGAGCAGCAGCGGACAGACTCGAACGATTCGGTGTTAAAGCTTATAAGATAGGCTCGGGTGAAATGAATAACTACCCGTTAATAGAGCACGTTGCGTCATTCGGTAAGCCGATGATTGTTTCAACCGGTATGAATTCGATTGCGCAAATCGAGAAAACAGTAGAGATTCTCGAAAGAAAGAACGTACCGTACGCGCTTTTACATACGACGAATCTTTATCCTACAGCGCCGGAGCAGGTGAGACTTGGAGCGATGCAGGAGATGATGAAGCATTTTCCTGATGCGATTGTGGGATTGTCGGATCATACAGTTACCAATACTGCATGCATAGCTGCGATGGCGCTTGGCGCTAAGGTTGTAGAGAGACACTTTACCGACCATATGAACAGAATCGGTAACGATATAGTGTGCTCAATGGACGAGAGTACGTTGAAAGAACTTTTAAAAGCCGCAGAAGATGTGGATAAGATGCTTGGCGGAGAGAAAAAAGCGCTCCCCGAAGAGCAGGTAACAATAGATTTTGCATTTGCTACAGTGGTATCCATTAAGGATATTAAAAAAGGCGAAAAGTTCACCCACGAGAATATCTGGGTAAAGCGCCCGGGTACGGGAGAAATATTAGCAGAGCACTACGAAGAACTTATCGGCAAAGTAGCAAAAGTCGATATCAGTAACGATACACATATTACGAGGGCAATGATAGACTGATGAAAAAGATCGTGTTTGTCACAGGAACAAGAGCAGATTACGGGAAGATTAAGTCATTAATTAAAGCAACTGACGAAAGTAAGTTGTTTTCTACGTATGTCTATATTACCGGTATGCATCTTTTAAACGAATGCGGCAACACATATATGCAGGTTGTTAACGATGAACACGGCAAGTGTTATGTTGAAAGAAATGTGCAGGTATCGCCATACATGGATGAGAATCTGGGTAATACGATACTTGCATTTTCACGTTTTGTAAGGGATATTGAGCCCGATTACATCGTGGTGCACGGTGACAGAACAGACGCCTTGGCGGGAGCAAGCGTAGGATTACTTAATAACATTAAAGTCGTTCATATAGAAGGCGGCGAGCTTACGGGAACCGTGGATGATTCCATTAGACACGCCATAACGAAGATGGCGCATATTCATATGACGGCAAACGAAGAGACGAAACTTCGCCTTATCCAGCTTGGAGAAAGGGAAGATACAATTAATGTAATAGGTTCGCCGGATATAGATATAATGTTGTCCGATGCGATACCTAAGCCTAAGGATATCCTTAATAAATACGGGATTCCTTTTGAAAAATACGGTTTATTCATATATCACCCTGTCGTAACTGAGGTTGAAAGCTTAGATGCCAAGATGAAAGAACTTGAGAAAGTCTTCGATAAGCTTTCTATGGGAATGATAGTAATACACCCTAATAACGACCTTGGAAGAGAAGTAATAGTCGAAATGATAGAAAAGTTATCCGGTAAGGATAACATAAGAGTGTATAAAAGCTTTCCATTCGAGGAATTCTTATCCTTACTTAAAGGTGCGGATTTTATAATGGGTAACTCAAGCGCAGGTATTAGAGAAGCTTGTGTCTACGGAATTCCTTGCATCAATATAGGAACCAGACAAAATGGCAGATACAATGCCAGAATTTTAAAGAATATAGTATCTGTTAAAGAAGACGCAGAAGAGATACTATCAGCAATAGAGCATATAGATGATTACAGATTTACTTCGAATTACTACGGCAACGGTAGAAGCGTCAAAGCCTTTATGGATGCTATGAAGCGTGAAGTAAAGAAATCCGATGCGGATGTACAGAAGGTCTTCGTCGATACGGACGAGACAATTAAGAAGATAGAACGATTTATCAACGAGGGTTGTGAGTAAAGATATGGCTAATTCAAACGATGTGAAAGTTGTTGGCGAAAAGAAAAATGTAAGACATAAGCTTTCTGAGGTAGTTCCGTTAACTCAGCCTTATGTTATTTTCTTGGATCCGTGCGGATGCTGTAATTTCAAGTGCTCATTTTGCCCGGTCAATACCGTTACGGAGAATAGCGAAATAAGGCATACCATAATGAGTATGGAGCTTTTCAATAAGATTATTACTGATATTAAGAAGTTTCCCGAGCCTGTAAAGGTCGTTGAATTATATGCATTCGGTGAACCGCTGCTTAATAAGCATATTGTAGAGATGGTAAGAACATTAAAAGAATGCGGTAAAGTCGAGAAGGTAAGAATAACTACCAACGCATCTGTTCTTACGCACGATATGGGGCAGGCGCTTGTGGACGCGGGACTTGATTATGTGAAGATATCTCTCGAGTCACTGTATGTCGAAGATTATATCAATAACTGCGGATACGAGATTAACTGGGAGGAATTCGTCGGAAATATTAAGTATATGCATGATTATGCAATTTCCAAGGCAGAAGAAGGCAGAAGAACCGAAATCGGTGTCAAGATATTCTCAAATGTATTAAAAGACGGTGACGAAGAGAGATTTCTTGAGGAGTTTAAGCCTATATCCGATTATACCTGGATAGAGACGGCATATAATCAGTGGTCGGAATTCGATACTTATAGATCTCCGAACGACTGCGAGAAAGAAGACAGTTATACGAGTCGATATGACGGTAGAGATATATGCTCATTCCCGTTTACGCATATGCTCATATGCTCAAACGGCGACATAGGACTATGCTGCTATGACTGGAATCATAAGACGGTATATGCGAATGCGTCTGAAACCGGTATAGTTGATGCGTGGAATTCGGATAAGCTACGCGATATCAGAATTAAGATCCTTGAAAAGCGCCTGCCGTTCTGTAGCGCTTGCGGTAACAGAGGATACGATGATATAGATAAGGATGCGGAAATAATAAAGAGCAGATTATAGGAAGGGTGTATATGAAATACGGTTTAATAGTATATTCGAAATTACCTAAGGGAAGAAATAAAGATACGGAAGATCTTGGTTTATTCAATGTCGGCGATAACGTTCAGATGTATTGTATGCGTCGCCTGTTACTTGAAGAACTTAAGGTAAAAAAAGAAGACATCGTAGAGATAGATTTTCACGACCTTGCAACTTACAAAGGCGAATACTTAATCGTTCCTATTAACCTGTTTTTCATGGGATGCCATGATTCAAAAGAGACATGGTTTCCTGCATCGCCTTATATTATTCCTGTATTTACGGGCGTACACTTTTCATCCGGCAATCTTACAGAGGAAGAAGTGCGCTATTTAACATTCTACGCGCCGATAGGATGCCGAGATGAGTGGACACTTTCAACAATGCGCAGATACAATATTCCGGCGTATCTTGCAGCATGTGTAACCGCGACTTTGCCAAGACGTAATAGTACCCCGTCAAACGGAGCCACATATTTTGTGGATGTCGATGTAGAAAAGCTTAGTCAGGTAATGCCGTCAAAGTATCTTGAAAAAACAAAAGAAGTTCATCACGTCGAGCAGGGAAGATTCTCTCTTGAGATGTTCGAGAAGATGGATAACTTAGCAGAAAGCTATTTAACTGAATATAGAGACAATGCAGCTTTAATAGTCACATCAAGATTACATTGCGCATCGCCGTGTATAGCGATGGGTATCCCAACTGTTATGGTAGTTAAGGAAAAGTCCATAAGATACGCATGGCTTGAAAAGCTTCTTCCTATCTACACAGAAGATGAGATAGGGAAAATAGACTGGAATATTGGGGCACTTAACTACGAAGATATGAAGGCAAAGATGATTGAGCTTATTAAGTCTCGTCTTCTTGAAGCCAAGAGTAAGTACGAGCAGATGTACGAAATAAGCAGTTTCTTTGAAGATAAGAACAGAGTCGGCTTTAAGAGACCGTATGAGAAGATTTTTGATACCTTTAAGGAACTTATGAAAGAAGAGTTTTCGGGTATCTATTTCTGGGGCGGAACCGTATTGGCGGAAGATTTGTACGCATGTATGAAGCACGATCTTAAATTAAGTGCAACACCTATACTTATAGATGAATTTAATTCCGTAGATTTTCACGGCCGGAAAAGTGTAAAGTTTGAAGCGGTTAAGGATGAGATTAAGGATGGAGCCTTAATTGTCGCAACGGCAACAAGCGCGCAGCAGGCGATAATCGATGCTATAAGAGGCACCGGAAAAAAATGTCGCATATTAACTGCAGACGGAAATGTAGTAAAGCTTTAGTAAAAGGGTAATGAAATGAAAGTTATAGTTACCGGCGCTGCAGGATTTCTTGGATACAGTGTCGTATCAGAGCTTTTAGCAAAGGGGCATTATGTATATGCCTTGGTACGACCGGGTTCTAAGCACAATGAGCGCCTTAGAAACTTGAACAACATAGAAATCATCGAGGGGGACATATATGCAAATAATTATTTGCTGATGTGGCCCCATGATAAATGTGACTCGTTGATACATCTTGCATCACAAGGTGCCCGTTTTGATGAAAAAGCGCAAGCCGGGAATGTCGCTGCAGGCCTTAAGATGATAGATCTTGCGGTATCGGCAGGCTGTAAGAGGATAATCTATACAGGATCCCAGGCAGAATACGGAGCAACTCGTGAAATCCAGACCGAAGATATGCCGGTTAATCCCTTCTGCCCATACGGCAAAGCGAAGGTTGAACTATGCAATAAGAGTAAGGGCGCGGCAGAAGAGAATAATCTTGAATGGATCTGGGGCCGAGTGTTCAGTGTATACGGTAAGTATGAGCCCGGTTCCCGTATGCTTCCGCAGCTTATAACCGCGATGAAAAACGGAGAAGAATATAAGCTGTCATCAGGTACGCAAAACTGGGATTACATTGAAGCAGGCGATGCGGCAGCAGCAATTATAACCTTAACAGAACGAGGAAAGTCCGGAGAAATCTATAATATCGCAAACAGCGATTATAAGCCGCTTAGAGAATTCGCAGAAACTGTAAGAGAGCATTATAATAAAGGCCGCATAATCTACGGCGAAGATCCGAACCCATACGTCTCGCTTCAGCCTTCAGTAGAGAAGCTACAGCAAGACACGGGTTGGAGTCCGAGAAAAGTATTCTCCGATTCACTTGAGTATGAAATTTCGGAGTAAACTCTAATGATTTAGACCCGATAAACCGATATAACTATGTAGTGTTTTTTTAAACCAATTACAGAAAGGGATGTGAAAAGTTATGCAATATTGCAAGAAGTGCGTTATGCCGAGCACCCGCCCGGGAATAACTTTTAACGAAGAAGGAATATGTTCTGCATGTCAGGCTTACGAGAGACGTAAGAACATTGATTGGGACAGCAGATGGAAAGAACTTGAGGCAATCTGTGATAAGTATAGGGGAATGAACGGCGAAGGTCCTGACTGTGCGATTGCAGTATCAGGCGGTAAGGATTCGCATTTCCAGGTGCATCTTATGAAAGATGTGATGCATATGAATCCGATCCTTTTCTCGGTTGAAGACAACTTCCCGATGACCAATGCGGGAATTCATAACTTAAAGAATATATCAGAGGAGTTCGGCTGCGATATCATAAGCATGAAGCCGAATATCCGCGCCCAGAAGAAGCTTATGCGCTACATGTTTGAGAAGTACGGTAAGCCAACCTGGTACATCGATAGATTAATCTACACTTATCCGCTTATTATGGCAGAAAAGTTCAACACACCGCTTCTTGTATACGGTGAGAACGTAAGCTATGAGTACGGCGGAGCAGATGCCAAGGAGACATATTCCGCCAAGGCACAGCTTAATAACGGCGTAGCATCCGGAATTGACGAGAAGGAACTTATCGATAATGCAGGCGTTAGTGTGCAGGACCTTTATTATACAAGAGCACCGAAGCAGGAAGCACTCGATAAGCTTGATCCTATCTATGTATCATACTTTATGCCTTGGAACAGTTTCGGTAACTATGAGTTCGCAAGAAAGCACGGTTTCCATGATCTGACAGGTGAGTGGGACAGAAAGCATCACGTAGAGAATTTCGATCAGGTAGACAGTCGTGCATATCTCGTACATCCGTGGCTTAAGTATCCTAAGTTCGGCCACGCATCCGCAACGGATTATTCTGCCAGAATGGTAAGATACGGACTTCTTACACGTGAAGAGGCAGTAAGACTTGTAAAGGAACGCGATGCTAACCTTGATCCTCTTTGCGTACGCGATTTCTGCGAGTTCTGCGGCTATACGGAGACAGAGTTCTGGAATATCGTTGACGGGCTCTACAATGAGGAACTTTTCGAAAAGGATACTTACGGCAAGTGGGTACTTAAGCATCCTGTATGGGAGAGCTAGTAAAATAAGTATTGTGATGCAGGGCCGAAATATGGCCCTGCATTTTTAAAGGATCAGATATGAGTAAGGTTATAGTTGGTATGTCCGGTGGCGTAGACAGTGCGGTTGCGGCGCTTTTACTACGTGACATGGGATACGAGGTGGTTGGAGTAACCCTCCGCACATGGCTATCCGACACAGGTGAAGAAGGCCGCTGCTGCGAGATGGAAGATGCCCGCCGCATCTGCGAGAAATTGAATATTCGATACTATCCGCTTAATTGCCGCGAGTTATTCGATGAGAAGGTAATCAAGCCTTTTGTCGATGCGTACCTTGACGGCCTTACGCCGAACCCCTGTATAGAATGCAATCGCTATATCAAGTGGGAGCGTATGCTTTATTATGCGGATGTATTAGAGGCTGATTACATCGCAACGGGTCATTATTCTTCAATAGTAAAGCTCGATAACGGGCGCTATACGGTGAAAAAAGCCTATCACGCCGAAA
>JAEENO010000026.1 GCA_016283755.1 Lachnospiraceae bacterium
AGATTCCTGCTTTTGTCACCTAATAACTTACTTAAGCCTTCAGATGGAGGCCCTGTAGCGGTTCCTTCACAGGATATGGTCCTTGGTATTTATTACCTTACAATGGGCCGTATGGTTGACCATTTATTAACCGACCCTACACTTAACAAGAAGGATTATCCGAAGTTTACTTCTGAGGATGAAGTTAGAAAAGCTCTTAAGAGTGAGAAGAAGGATCGCCTCGAGGCTACAGATTTGATCGTATATTCTCCGGATGGAGTAGAAGCACACGAAGTTATCTGTACACCAAGAGAACTTCTCGGTATCTATTACGGAAGCACCAATCTTGCACTTCTTGCATATGAGAACGGTGAGATTACATATCACCAGAGAATCCATGTAAGAAGAAAGGTTACAGGTGAGGATGGCAAGGTATACGAGGGAATCCTTGAGACTACACTCGGAAGACTTATCTTCAACGAGATTATTCCTCAGGACCTTGGATTTGTAGACAGATCCGAAGAGACACTTATGGCTGATGCTAAGAAGCATAAGTGGAGCAAGGAAAAGATTGAAGAGGAGCGTATCCAGAGACATATCGCACTCGAGATCAGTATGCAGGTAGGCAAGAAGGAATTAAAGAAGATCCTTGAGAAGGTTATCAATATCCATGGCGCAACCAAGACCGCTGAGGTTCTTGATGATGTTAAGGCTATGGGTTACGGATACTCAACCAAGGCAGCTCTTACCGTTTCTATTTCAGATATGACGGTTCCTAAGGAGAAGCCTGAATTACTTGCAAAAGCTCAGCAGACGGTTGACCAGATCACACGTAACTATCGTCGTGGTATGATTACCGAAGAAGAGCGTTACAGAGAAGTTATCGAGACCTGGCAGAATACAGATAAGGAACTTACCGATACACTTCTTGCAGGATTTGATAAGTATAATAACATCAACATGATGGCTAAGTCAGGTGCCCGTGGTTCCGATAAGCAGATTAAGCAGCTTGCCGGTATGCGTGGACTTATGGCAGATACAACAGGTAAGACTATCGAGCTTCCTATTAAGAGTAACTTCCGTGAAGGTCTTGATGTACTCGAGTACTTCATCTCCGCACACGGTGCTCGTAAGGGTCTTTCCGATACAGCGCTTCGTACAGCTGACTCGGGATACCTTACAAGACGTCTTGTAGATGTATCTCAGGAACTTATTATTCGTGAGCAGGACTGCGTTAAGGAAGGCCACGAGATTCCCGGTATGTACGTTGAAGCCTTCGTAGAAGGTAAGGAGACCATCGAGGGACTTAAGGACAGAATTTCCGGTCGTGTTGTATGCGAAGATATTAAGGACAAGAACGGTAACGTACTTGTAGCAGCTAACCATATGATCACACCAAGACGTGCCGACGAGGTGCTTTTAAAGGGTGTTGATGAGAACGGTAACAGCTTCGTAGATGAAGATGGTAGTCCTGTTAAGGGCGCAAAGATTAAGATTCGTACGATTCTTACCTGCCGTTGCAAGAACGGTGTATGCGCTAAATGTTACGGAAGCAACATGGCAACCGGTCAGACCGTTCAGGTTGGTGAAGCAATCGGTATTATTGCAGCTCAGTCAATCGGTGAGCCTGGTACACAGCTTACCATGAGAACATTCCACGTCGGTGGTGTTGCCGGTGGCGATATTACACAGGGTCTTCCTAGAGTCGAGGAATTGTTCGAGGCAAGAAAGCCGAAGGGACTTGCAATTATCACTGAAATCGGTGGTACTGTAGAACTTGTTGATAATAAGAAGAAGAGAGAAGCAGTAGTTACCAACAGCGAGACAGGCGAGTCAAGATCTTATCTTATCCCTTACGGATCAAGACCTAAGTTTGTTGACGGCCAGGTTCTTGAACCGGGTGACGAGCTTACTGAAGGTTCCGTATATCCAAACGATATTATCAATATCAAGGGTACACGTGCCGTTCAGGATTATCTCTTAAGAGAAGTACAGAAGGTATACAGACTCCAGGGTGTTGAGATCAACGATAAGCATATTGAGGTTATTGTACGTCAGATGCTTAAGAAGATCAGAATCGACTCCGCAGGAGATTCAGATTTCTTACCTGGTACACTTGTTGATTTCCTTGACTTTGAGGATGTTAACGAAGAGCTTGTAGCACAGGGTAAGCAGCCGGCAGAAGGAACAAGAGCAATTCTTGGTATTACCAAGGCAGCACTTGCAACTAATTCTTTCTTATCAGCAGCTTCCTTCCAGGAGACTACAAGAGTTCTTACCGAAGCAGCTATTCACGGCAAGGTTGATCCATTGCTCGGCCTTAAGGAGAACGTAATCATCGGTAAGCTTATACCTGCAGGTACAGGTATGAAGAGATACAGAAATCTCACGCTTGATACTGATGAAGAGATCCGTATGGCTAAGGAAATGGCTCGCAAGGCACGTGAAAGTGCAAGAGAGAACGAAGAAGCCGAAGAGACTGCAGCTTCAATCGTAGAGGCAGTTGAAGCCGGTGAGAATGTCCTCATTCCACCGACAAAGGACGAAGAATAAATAAATACACAAGCATTAAGGCTGCAGGATACCCTGCAGCCTTTTTGAATTTAAGAATTGAATTATCATTTTTAACGCAAAATGGTATGTTCAAAGAAAGCTCCCAATGATATTATGAAAATGTATTGGTTTGTAGAGTAAGATGTTTTATGGGAGAGGTTTATGGAATTTGATACAAGGAAGTCTAAAATAATTATAGCAAGTGTAGCGGGAGCCTTATTATTTGCCGGATTAATCTTTATTCTGAGTATTTATATAAGCGGAAATAAGAGAATACGGTATTATTTTGATATTGCATTTAATCTGACGAAAGAACATGAGGCTTACGTACATGGTACAAAGTATACATTGCCATTACCGAGAGGGATTGCGAAGATGTATAGAGACTCGGAATTTTCGGTTATATATCTTACAAGATTAACATTTGAAGACATAATTTCGTGGTATGAAGAAAATGGATATAGAGTAGAGGGTAATTGTGTGTATACTAACGATTTGTATTATACTATCGAGGATTTGGGTAAGGACGAAGATCATCCAAAAAGAAATATAATTAGGATCACGAGGCATGTGCAATAATATCTAATGAGGAATAGTTATATGTGTAAAAAGAGCTGCAGGGAGACCTGCAGCCTTTTTGAATTTGAGAATTAAATCATTATTTTTAACGCAAAAAAGTATGTACAAAAGAAGCGGATATTGATACATTGATGTTGAGGTATTATAGGAGGGATGTATATGACACGTCGTCGAGTAGCGATTCTAATTGCACTTGGAAGTATGATATGTATCGTAATATTGGTTGTAGAGAGTTATTGGTGGGGTTGGTATCGGCCGATACGTTATTATTTAGATTTGACCCTTAATCTGACAAAAGAACATATATCTTATGAAACCGGAACGAAGTATGCCTTACCATTGCCTAAAAGAGTTGTGTGGAGTTATAGAATATCTGATAACTCCTGTGTATATTTGACAAGGCTGACATATGAAGACTTTGTTTCGTGGTATGAAAAAAATGGGTATATAGTAGAGGAAAACCGTATATATGAGAATGATAAGAATGATTGGATGTGGTATACTGTTGAATATCGAGATAACGAAAACTCGAGGATAAATAGCATTGTTATTACGAGTGGAATATAGTCAAGCAAATGGACACGTTTTTTAAATATATTTCTATGGAAAGACAGAATTATGCCTGCCTTTCCATATAGAGTTCCTCTATTTCATCCGGGGTGAAGTCACCAAGTGAAGAATGAGGACGTTTAGAGTTATATCGATTTATATATTCAAAGCAGCATAAGCGAAGTTCTTCCTGATTTCGAAACTTTTTCCTGTTGAGGCATTCACGTTTCATATGTCGGAAGAAACTTTCGCAACATGCGTTATCGTAAGGATATCCTTTCTTTGAGAAGGATTGAACTGCATTACATTTCTCTAAGGTTTGGCGAAATGTAAAGGCTGTGTATTCGGACCCTTGATCTGAATGAAACAGCACATAATTAGGCTCACCTCTATCGGAGTAAGCCTTTGTAAAAGCTTTTAAGGTTAAGTCAACATCATGACGACTGGAAACATTCCAGCCTATGACTTTCCTTGAAAATAGATCAATAACAACACAAAGGTAATGGAAACAACCATTTACCTTGATGTATGTGAAATCGCTTGCCCAAACTGAGTTTGGAGTATGCGGATTGAACTGCTGATTAAGGTGATTAACACAGGGACCGTTATCTTTCCAGGCGCCTTTCCACTTTGGCTTTTCAGTGGAGCGTTTAGGAAGATTCATAGAGTTCATCAGTCGGTACACTCTGCCGAGGCTGATGTTAATGCCATAATCACGTTCTAATACACGACGAATCTTATAAGCACCAAGTGAATTGTCATAATCATTATAGATTTGCAATATGTGCTTGCGAATAACTTGATTTTCGCAGTTACGAGGCGCCGGTTCTGAATAAAAGTGTTTATAATAAGTGCTGCGATGTACTTTAAGAACTCTGCAAAGGGTTTTGATATCGTACTGATTACGCAGCTTATGTACAGCTTCTAGTCGTTGCTTGAGTGTGGCGTGAAGATGGCAATCGCTTTTTTTAATATTTGATTTTCTTCTTCAAGTTGAGCCATACGTTTTTGAAGCTCTTTAACCTGCTTTGCTGTAAGAATCTCACCGTTATCGGTTTCAACAGTAGAGTATTGCTTAATCCATTTGGTGAGAGCGGTTTGAGAGATGCCATACTCCTTGATTAGTGAAGCTTGAGTTTTACCGTTATGGTAAAGATCCACAAGAGTTCTTTTGAACTCTTCATCGTAACGTTTACCTGTGGACATAAAAGATACCTCCTTTTGGTGTCTATAATAATAGTATATCTATTTATAAAACATGTCCACTTTTATAAGTATAATGCATTGGCAGTAAAAGATGGATGGGTAACTGTAACTCGCTATATTCATTACGAGGAATTGTCAGCGGTTAAAGGACTTACAACAATAGATGTATAGGGGACGGATATGAATCGATTTAGAGCAGGAGTTTTAATTGCATTTGGAAGTTTTATGCTTGTGACTTTTTTTCTTATTGTGGGTTTCTTTATATGTGTGAAGCGACCGTATTATTTGGATATAGTATTTAATATGACAAAAGAGCATGTGTCTTATGAAACCGGCACAAGGTATAGATTACCATTACCCAGAAGGGTTACATGGGGCTATAGAACATCAGATAATTCGTGTGTTTATAGGACAGAAATGACATTGGATGAATTAATCTCATGGTATGAAGACAATGGGTATATAGTAGAGGAAAACCGTATATATGAGAATGATAAGAATGATTGGATGTGGTATACTGTTGAATATCGAGATAACGAAAACTCGAGGATAAATAGCATTGTTATTACGAGACACGTGAAATACTATAATTATTATATTGAAGGTTACCGAGGATTTTCGGTAACCTTTTTAAAATCTCTCTTGACGAATGCGTTTTGAGATATTATAATATTCTAGCGTGCGAATTTATACGGGTGAACTATGCCCGTTTGAATTTATGTATCCAGAGATAA
Source organism: Lachnospiraceae bacterium (assembly GCA_016283755.1). GTDB lineage: Bacteria > Bacillota > Clostridia > Lachnospirales > Lachnospiraceae > XBB1006. Next base: position 5,601 of record JAEENO010000026.1, read on the forward strand.
GTTCAATAGCACGAGGCATTTAAATTAGATTATAGGAGGTGAAACGAATGCCAACATTTAACCAGTTAGTTAAGAACGGTAGACATGCAGCAAAGAAGAAATCTACTGCTCCGGCACTTCAGAAGGGTTTTAACTCTCTTCAGAAGAAGGCAACTAACGCATCTGCTCCGCAGAAGCGTGGTGTATGTACAGTAGTTAAGACAACTACACCTAAGAAGCCGAATTCAGCACTTAGAAAGATCGCCAGAGTACGTCTCTCTAACGGTATCGAAGTTACAAGCTACATTCCGGGTGAAGGACATAACCTTCAGGAGCATAGCGTTGTTATGATCCGTGGAGGAAGAGTTAGAGATCTTCCTGGTACAAGATATCACATTATCCGTGGTACACTTGATACAGCAGGTGTTGCTAACAGACGTCAGGCCAGATCAAAGTATGGCGCAAAGAGACCGAAGGCAGGAAAGTAATTTAATTCATGCCTATTATTAATCAGGTTTACTTAAAGTTTTGAAAAGTTTAAGTGTTGGAATATCGTTTTACTTTAGAAGATATACAGCACGTACACAAGGAAAGACATGTGAGTACCTATGATTTAACAATATTTAGTTAAGGAGGGAAGTATCGTGCCACGTAAAGGACATACTCAGAAAAGAGAAGTATTAGCAGATCCGATGTATGACAACAAGGTTGTTACAAAGCTTATCAACAACATTATGCTTGATGGTAAGAAGGGTGTTGCACAGAAGATCGTATACGGAGCATTTGAGCAGGTTGCAGAGAAGTCAGGCAAGCCGGCTGTTGAAGTATTCGAGGAGGCTATGAACAACATCATGCCTGTACTTGAAGTTAAGGCTCGCCGTGTCGGCGGTGCAACTTATCAGGTTCCGATCGAAGTTCGTGCTGACAGACGTCAGGCACTTGCACTTCGTTGGTTAACAATGTTCTCCCGTAAGAGAGGCGAGAAGACCATGGAAGAGCGTCTTGCGAACGAGATCTTGGATGCAGCAAACAATACAGGTTCTGCAGTTAAGAGAAAAGAAGATATGCACAAGATGGCAGAAGCAAACAAGGCATTCTCACACTACAGATTCTAATCTGTATATTGAATATCCTGAAGCTTATGCGTCTTGAAAAGGACCTTAAGTTTACTGTTACTTAGTAGTTTAATGTTTAGTAAATTTAGGAGGTAAATCCTTTGGCTGGAAGAGAATATCCATTGGAGAGAACCCGTAATATCGGTATTATGGCTCATATCGATGCAGGTAAGACCACATTGACAGAGCGTATCCTTTATTATACAGGTGTTAATTACAAGATTGGTGATACTCACGAAGGTACTGCAACCATGGACTGGATGGAGCAGGAGCAGGAGAGAGGTATCACAATCACTTCAGCCGCTACAACTTGCCACTGGACCGAGCAGGAACAGTGCAAGCCGAAGAAGGGTGCACTCGAGCATCGTATCAACATTATCGATACTCCTGGACACGTTGACTTCACTGTAGAGGTTGAGCGTTCACTCCGTGTACTCGACGGAGCTGTCGGCGTTTTCTGCGCTAAGGGCGGTGTTGAACCACAGTCTGAGAACGTATGGAGACAGGCAGATACATATAATGTACCACGTATGGCATTCATCAATAAGATGGATATCTTAGGTGCAAACTTTTACGGAGCTGTTGAGCAGATCCGTACCCGTTTAGGTAAAAACGCAATCGTTTTACAGTTACCAATCGGTAAGGAAGATTCCTTCAAGGGTATTATAGATTTATTCGAAATGAAGGCATATATCTATAATGACGATAAGGGTGATGACGTAAGTATCGTTGATATCCCTGATGATATGAAGGAAGAAGCAGAGCTTTATCATACAGAGTTAATCGAGAAGGTCTGCGAATTAGATGACGATTTAATGATGGCTTACCTTGATGGTGAAGAGCCGTCAGTTGACGATTTAAAGAAGGCATTAAGAAAGGGAACATGTGAATGTACAGCAGTTCCTGTATGCTGCGGTTCAGCATACAGAAACAAGGGTGTTCAGAAGTTACTTGACGCAATCCTTTGCTACATGCCGGCTCCTACAGACATCCCTGCTATCAAGGGTGTTGACTTAGAAGGAAATGAAGTTGAGAGACATTCATCCGATGACGAGCCGTTCGCAGCACTTGCATTCAAGATCATGACAGACCCATTCGTAGGAAAGCTTGCATTCTTCCGTGTATATTCCGGAACAATGAACTCAGGTTCTTACGTACTTAATGCAACCAAAGACAAGAAGGAACGTGTAGGCCGTATCTTACAGATGCACGCTAATCACAGACAGGAACTTGATAAGGTTTACTCCGGTGATATCGCTGCAGCAGTTGGATTCAAGGTTACTACAACAGGTGATACAATCTGCGATGAGCAGCATCCTGTAATCCTTGAGTCTATGGAATTCCCGGAGCCTGTTATCGAGCTTGCAATCGAGCCTAAGACAAAGGCAGGCCAGGGTAAGATGGGTGAAGCTTTAGCAAAGCTTGCTGAAGAAGACCCGACATTCCGTGCACATACTAACCAGGAGACAGGTCAGACAATTATTGCCGGAATGGGAGAATTACACTTAGAGATTATCGTTGATAGACTTCTTCGTGAATTTAAGGTTGAAGCAAATGTAGGTGCTCCTCAGGTTGCTTACAAGGAGACATTCACTAAGGCTGTTGACGTTGACAGCAAGTACGCTAAGCAGTCCGGTGGTCGTGGTCAGTACGGTCATTGTAAGGTTCGTTTCGAGCCTATGGACGCTAACGGTGAAGAGCTTTTCAAGTTCGATTCCGAGGTTGTCGGTGGTGCTATTCCGAAGGAATACATCCCTGCAGTCGGCGAAGGTATCGAGGAAGCTACTAAGGCCGGTACACTTGCAGGCTTCCCTGTAGTTGGTGTACATGCTACTGTATACGATGGTTCATACCATGAAGTCGATTCATCAGAAATGGCATTCCATATCGCTGGTTCCATGGCATTCAAGGATGCTATGAGCAAGGCTGATCCGGTACTTCTTGAGCCTATTATGAAGGTTGAAGTTACTATGCCGGAAGAGTACATGGGTGATGTTATCGGTGATATCAACTCACGTCGTGGACGTATCGAAGGTATGGATGATCTCGGCGGCGGAAAGATCGTAAGAGGTTACGTACCGCTTTCCGAAATGTTCGGATACGCTACAGATCTTCGTTCAAGAACACAGGGTCGTGGTAACTACTCAATGTTCTTCGAGAAGTATGAGCCGGTTCCTAAGAACATTCAGGAAAAGGTTATTTCTAACGTAGGTAAGTAATACATCTCTTGAACGAAGTTCAAGAGAGCCTATAGGCTTTGAGGCATAGAAGGAATCCGTAGGATTCCTACCAAATAACTCTTGAAAAGATGAGAGTTATTAAGTATAATCAACATTAGTGACACTATTTTTTAGATTATAACAAAACAATAATTTGTCCCGGATAGGGAACAATTCTAAGGAGGAAATTTCAAGATGGCAAAGGCTAAATTTGAAAGAACAAAACCACATTGTAACATCGGTACCATTGGACACGTTGACCATGGTAAAACAACTTTAACAGCAGCTATTACTAAGGTTCTTGCTGAGAGAGTAGCAGGAAACGAGAAGGTAGATTTCGAGAACATCGATAAGGCTCCGGAAGAGCGTGAAAGAGGTATTACTATTTCTACAGCTCACGTTGAGTATCAGACAGAGAAGAGACACTATGCACACGTTGACTGCCCAGGCCACGCTGACTATGTAAAGAACATGATCACCGGTGCTGCACAGATGGACGGCGCTATCTTAGTTGTTGCTGCAACTGATGGTGTTATGGCTCAGACAAAGGAGCACATCCTTCTTTCCCGTCAGGTAGGTGTACCTTACATCGTAGTATTCTTAAACAAGTGCGATATGGTAGACGATCCTGAACTTATCGAGTTAGTAGAGATGGAAGTTACTGAGCAGCTTGAAGAGTATGGCTTCAAGGATTGCCCAATCGTTAAGGGTTCAGCTCTTAAGGCTCTTGAAGATCCTAACGGCGAGTGGGGCGACAAGATCATGGAACTTATGTCAACAGTTGACGAGTACATTCCGGATCCTCAGCGTGAGACAGATAAGCCATTCCTTATGCCTGTAGAGGACGTATTCACAATCACAGGTCGTGGTACTGTTGCAACAGGTAGAGTAGAGCGTGGTACACTTCATCTTTCTGATGAACTTGAAATCCTTGGTGTTAAGGATGATGTTCAGAAGACAGTTGTTACAGGTATCGAAATGTTCCGTAAGCAGTTAGACGAGGCTATGGCCGGCGATAACATCGGTGCATTACTCCGTGGTATCAACAGAGACCAGATCGTTCGTGGACAGGTTCTTGCTAAACCGGGTTCAGTTACTTGCCACAAGAAGTTTACAGCTCAGGTTTACGTATTAACAAAGGATGAAGGTGGTCGTCATACTCCATTCTTCAACAACTATCGTCCACAGTTCTACTTCAGAACAACAGACGTTACAGGTGTATGTAACCTTCCTGCAGGTACAGAGATGTGCATGCCTGGTGATAACATCGAAATGACTATCGAGTTAATTCACACAGTAGCTATGGAGCAGGGTCTTACATTCGCTATCCGTGAGGGTGGTAGAACAGTAGGTTCCGGAAGAGTTGCTACAATCATCGAGTAATTTATTACTGAATAATTTAAGGCTCTCGACTTACTCGAGAGCCTTTTTTATGGGAAAAGCGAAATGAAAAAATTTTTAAGAAACTTGAAAGAGGATGGAATATCTTTACGCATAACATACGTGGTTATAACCGTATTTATTTTTATTCTTTCGATTGCAATTCTATACAAGGTTGATATGGCCTCTAAGATGTATAAGGAATTATCACTTGCAACCGATGGATATATTACGCTTACCAATGCTGCGGAGGATCTTATGGCTGCGTCCGATTATCTTACGCAGGAAGTGCAGTTATTTACGGTAACGAAGGATATAAATCATCTTAATAATTATTTTAAAGAAGCCAACGAGGTTAAGCGTCGAGAGAATGCAATTAAGACGATGGGCCTTATGGCAGGTGATTCAAATGCCTTTCAGCAGCTCCAACTTGCATATAATGCATCAATCAAGCTTATGGAGCGTGAATATTACGCTATGAAGCTTGTACTTGTTGCTTGTAATATAAATGATTATCCGGAAGATCTTAAAGATGTCGAGCTTTCTAATGAGGATCTTAATAAATCGGGCGAAAGGAAGCTCATACGTGCACAGGATATGGTGCATGACACCTATTATTATAAAGAAAAGAATATAATAAGAATCCGTATGGAAGAATGTGCGATAGATCTTGAAGAAGAGACACACAGAATTCAGCTTGATTCTGAAGACGGTATGCGACAGTCGTTTTCTACATTGAAATGGGAAATAGTTCTTTTCTTACTTGCTGTATTAATTACTATTTCGCTTACAATCATACTTGTTATAAGTCCGTTACATAAGGCGGTTAAGAAGATTGCAGAAGATAAGCCGCTTAAGGTCGGAGGCGGTCGGGAATTAAGATCGCTTGCAAGAACTTATAACAGTATGTATGAGACCCAGAAGGAGAACCTTAAGAATCTTAACTTTGAAGCCACCCATGATGCACTAACGGGTCTTTATAACAGAGCCGGATATGATTATATAAAAAGTGCCATTAATCATAAGTCTACAGCGATGATTCTTATTGATTGCGATTTGTTTAAGAAAATTAATGACACTATGGGTCATGAAGCAGGTGATAAGATCTTAATTAAGCTTTCCGATGCACTTATGGGAGAATTTCGCGAGGAAGATTATATCTGCAGAATCGGTGGCGACGAGTTCGTTGTATTTATGACTAATACCGATAAGAAGAGCAGAGGCTTAATAAGAGAGAAGATTAAGAATGTCAACAAGGTACTTCATGATACAAGCGATGGATTACCTGATGCATCAATCAGTGCAGGAGTGGTATTCGGAACGCGCGAGAAGAATCTCGATGCGATGTTTAAGCACGCGGACCTTACACTCTACAGAATGAAAGAACAGCGTAACGGATGCGCTTTTTATACAGAATAATAAAACACCAAGGGAAGATATCCCTTGGTGTTATTTTTTTATAAAAGCTCTCGATTATAATAAATCGTGGAATCCCGGTTTGTAGAGGTGCCTCGGAAGACCGTCTACAATAATCGGTGCAACTTCGCCCTGAATAAGCGGCTTTGCGTACTGGATGAATTCGTTGGTTACATAAGTACCGTCCTTGGTGATCCACTCGCGCGGAACGAGTCTCTCGTCGTTAGCGATGCGGTGAACATCTTTAACTTCTGTTGTTGACTGGTAAGGGTCGTTGGATGTACGAACGATAACAACCATCTTACCTGTATCGCCTTCATCGGCAGCCATCATTGCAGCACCGCCTACGTTATAAGCTTCCATAATATCGATACGGCTTGCCAGGTGGCTTGCAGCACGCTGCAGAGTTGAAAACTCTATTGAACGTGTCTTGCAGCCGCACTTTTCTGCGACAAGGTGGCAGAGGTAACTTGCTGTACCGGTTAACTGCTTATGTCCGAAAGCATCTACATATCCTACTTCGTTTGAAAGCTCGTTGACATATCTTCCATCCTTTAGGGTAAGACCTTCCGATACTGCAATGGTAACGAAAGCCTTCTCCTTAAGGAGCTTTTTAACATTCTTAATAAATGCGTCGCAGTCAAAAGCTATCTCCGGAAGGTATATTGCATCGGGACCGTCGCAATCCTCACATTTGGATAAAGCTGCAGCAGCGGTAAGCCAGCCTGCGTTTCTTCCCATGATTTCAATAATGATAACCTGACCGTGGTCGGTTTCGAGTGAATAGCCGTCACGGATAACTTCCTTTATCGATGCTGCGATATATTTGGCAGCAGAGCCGTAACCCGGAGTATGGTCTGTTAATGCAAGGTCATTATCGATTGTCTTCGGGCATCCGACGAAGCGGATGTCGTAACCGTTAACGATTGCATAATCGGATAACTTCTTGATGGTGTCCATCGAATCGTTGCCGCCAATGTATATGAAGCAGTCGATCTCGAGCTTGGTAAGTGTGTCGAAGATTTTCTCGTATAATTCTTTGTTCTCACATATCTCGGGTAATTTATATCTGCAAGATCCAAGGTAAGCAGCAGGAGTTCTCTTTAGAAGCTCGATATCGAGGCCGTCCTGAATATGCTCGGACAGGTCTGTGTATCTGCCCTCGATTAACCCTTGTATACCGTGAATCATTCCGTATACTTTGTTATATCCTCTGTCTTTTGCTGTTCTGTACACGCCGGCAAGTGAAGAATTGATCGCAGCCGTAGGGCCTCCCGACTGACCGACAATGACATTTCTTTTCTTGTGAGTAGCCATATAAGTTCCTCCTTGTTAGATGTCATATACTTATATTAAGTAGTTGTTATTATTATAATTTCCGTGCGTTAATAATGCAACAAAAAGCGGGCTCAAATGTGTCGAATGTGTGAATCTTAAAAACTGATTACTTCTAAATTGTGAAATAAATTTCACATTGGCGTTAAAATGTGATATGATTATTAAGTGGCACTGCCACGCGACAAGAAAGATTAATTTTTTAAGGAGAAAAAACATGGGACTTATTAAAGCAGGACTTGGTGCACTCGGTGGCACACTTGCAGATCAGTGGAAAGAGTTCTTTATCTGTGAATCTATCGATAAGGAGATTCTCATGGTTAAGGGACAGAAGATGGTTGGCAAAAGATCTTCCAATACCAAGGGAAGCGATAATATCATTTCCAACGGCTCAGGTATCGTTGTAGCTGACGGACAGTGTATGCTTATCGTTGAACAGGGTAAGGTTGTTGAAGTCTGCGCTGAGCCGGGCGAGTTCACATACGACACATCGTCCGAACCTAGTATTTTCTGCGGATCTCTCGGCGAGTCAATTAAGGAAACTTTTAAGACAATTGGTAAGAGATTCACATACGGTGGAGATACCGGTAAGGACCAGAGAGTTTATTATATCAATACCAAGGAACTTATTGATAATAAGTTCGGTACAGCTAATCCTATTCCATTTAGAGTTGTTGACTCTAAGGTAGGAATGGACCTCGATGTATCGGTCAGATGCTCAGGTGTATATTCTTACAAGATTGTAGATCCTATTAAGTTCTATACCAATATCGCAGGTAACGTATCTGACGAGTATAGACGTGAAGAGCTTGATAATCAGCTTAAGCAGGAATTCGTAGCAGGATTACAGCCTGCATTTGCTAAGTTATCAGAGCTTGAGTTAAGACCTAACCAGATCGTTGCTCATAACGACGAGATTCAGGATGCTTTGAACGAGTCCCTTTCACAGAAGTGGGGCGAGCTTAGAGGTCTTAAGGTTGTTAACATCGCAATGGGTTCCGTTACATTACCGGACGAAGATGCAGCACTTCTTAAGAATGCTCAGGCAGACGCTGCTTACGGCAATGCAAGAATGGGCGCAGGCGCTATGGCTCGTGCTACAGCAGGTGCTATGGGCGACGCAGCCTCTAATGCTAACGGCGCTATGGCAGGATTCATGGGCATGGGAATGGCTATGAACGCATCAGGCATGACCCCCGGTAACCTCTATCAGCAGGCGGCCAACGAGCAGCAGGCGCAGAACCAGGCAGTTATGGGCGCAGGTATGGTACAGCAGGGTGGCTGGACATGCTCATGCGGAACAGTTAACACAGGTAACTTCTGCACCAACTGTGGAAAGCAAAAAGGCCCGGCAGGCTGGACATGTTCATGCGGAACAGTTAATACAGGTAACTTCTGTACCAACTGCGGAGCTAAGAATCCGGCACTTGGCAACTAATTATATAGTAGTTTAAGACATAAGGCGCACTCTTCAAAAAGTGGGGAGTGCGCTTTAATAAATACATAAAGTAACGTTAGGAGAGAGTTATGCCTGATTTAAAAGCATATAAATGTCCTTGCTGCGGCGGTAACATCGAATTCGACACCTCGATTCAGAAGTGTAAGTGTCCTTTCTGCGACACTGAATTTGAGATGGAAGCACTGCTTGCATATGATGAGGACTTAAATAATGACGGACAGGACGAGACCAATTGGAACATGGGCGATAAGCAGGAATGGACCCTTGACGAAGAGAGCGGTCTTAGAAGCTATGTATGTAAGTCCTGCGGCGGCGAGATTATCGCAGAAGAGACAACCGGAGCAACAGCCTGCCCATATTGCGGCAACCCTGTTGTAATGATGGAACAGTTTAAGGGACTTCTTAAGCCTGATTATGTTATCCCGTTTAAGCTTGATAAAAACGCTGCCAAGGCAAAATTACTCGAGCACTACAAGGGTAAGAAGCTTTTGCCGAAGGCTTTTAGAAGCGAGAATCATCTTGATGAGATTAAGGGAGTATATGTTCCGTTCTGGCTCTTTAATGCAGATGCCAGCGGAACAGTAAGATATAAGGGAACCAAGGTTAGATGCTGGTCAAGCGGTAAGTATGATTACACCGAGACAAGCTACTATTCAATTGTCCGTGGCGGTAATGTTAAGTTTGAGCATATTCCGATCGATGGTTCGGAGAAGATGCCGGATGACCTTATGGAATCAATCGAGCCTTTTGACTTTAATGAGGCAGTTGACTTCCAGACAGCATATTTGTCAGGTTTCTTGGCTGATAAGTACGATGTATCCGATGAAGAGACAGTAAAGCGTGCCAACGAGCGTGCTAAGAAGTCACTTGAAGAGATATTCAGAAACAGTGCTACAGGATATACAACGATTATGTCTGAGTCATCATCCATTAAGGTTGACGGCGGCGAAGCAATCTATGCGCTTTTCCCGGTATGGGTTCTTAATACCACATATAACGGACAGAAGTACACCTTCGCTATGAACGGACAGACAGGCAAGTTCGTCGGAGACCTTCCGATGGATAAGGGCCTTAGAAACAAGTATTTTGCAATTTCATTTGCCATCGCAGGAGCTGTTGCGGCAGCACTTACCTACGTATGGTGGTTATTATAAGGAGGTACGGATATGAGAAAAGCACTTTTATCTATTCTTACCGTGGCACTTCTTATTGTGACCATGGCATTTACGGCAGTACCTTCTCATGCTGAAGGAACTGATAGAATTACTTACCGTATGCAGGATCATGCACATCTTATGACAGAGTCTGAGGTTACTGCTTTACAGGACAAGATTAATGCGCTTGTAGATAAGTACGGACTTGATCTTGTAATTATTACAGTTGAGAATATGGCGGATTACGGATACTCTGATATTGTTGCATTTGCAGATGATTCATATGATGAGTACGGATACGGTGAAGGCGATGACTTCGCGGGTATGCTTTTTGTTATCGCAATGGAAGAGCGCGAATGGGCAATAAGTACATGCGGCCGAGGAATCGACTGCTACACGGACGCAGGGCAGGCTTATATTATGGCTTATGTTAAGCCGCAGCTTAGTTCGGGTAATTACTATGAAGCATTTAATACGCTTGTGGATAAGTCGGCAGAGGCAATGGAAGCATATAAGACAGGAGGAGAATTCCCACCGGAGTATACGTCTGAGATATCGTCCGGATCGAAGGAGCCTTATAATCCTGCAACAGGCGTTGCGGCATTCATTATAATCGGATTAATCGTAGCTTTCATATATACGGGAATCCTTAAGGGACAGTTAAAGAGCGTAAGATATGCAGCTAACGCGAATAATTACATTGATGAGAATTCTGTAGATATCAACGTAAGCAAAGATACATTCCTCTATGCTTCCGTAACGAAGACGGTTCGCGAGACCAAGTCGTCGGGCGGCGGTTCATCCACACATACCTCTTCATCCGGAAGAAGCCACGGCGGAAGTCATGGTTCATTCTAACAAGTCATAATATGGTCATAACTAATTGATACACTTAAGGGTAATTAGTATATATCACATGACTGGAGATGATTATATGAACGAGCAGGAATTTGTAATTGATAGAGAATCCGGAATTAACTTCTGCGG
>JAEENO010000027.1 GCA_016283755.1 Lachnospiraceae bacterium
GAGCTGGTCTTGAAAACCAGTGATCCCGCAAGGGACCGCGGGTTCGAATCCCGCCCTCTCCGCTTTTCAATTTAATAAGTCTATTATTATGTAGGGCAAGGTAATTGAAGATTCGCCAATTAAATCGAGCTTCGCTCGATAGAGGCGAATACTTGATAAGCAGCTCGCGTAAACGCGAACTACTTATATGTGGAGAAGTACCCAAGCTGGCCGAAGGGACACCCCTGGAAAGGGTGCAGGTCGTTAATAGCGGCGCGAGGGTTCAAATCCCTCCTTCTCCGCTTCAGAAGAACCGGTAATTATGCCGGTTCTTTTTGCTATATAATTCTTGGAGGTTAGTTGTATGAACATAGCGGATAGAAGCTTTATTTTAAGAGGCGAGATAGCTTATTCCGAAAATGAAAACGAGATAAAGACGGTTTCCGGCGGATACTTGGTATGTGAAGACGGAATATGCCGCGGAGTCTATGAAAGCATACCTGAGAAGTATGCGGCTCTTCCGGTATATAATTATGCCAAGCAACTTATAGTGCCGGGAATGACGGATCTTCATACACATGCACCACAATATAGTTTCCGCGGAATCGGAATGGATGCGGAATTGCTTGAGTGGCTTAATACATATACATTTCCTGAAGAATCGCTGTATTCTGATATAGAGTATGCGAGAAAAGCATATAATTACTTTGCGGAAGATTTAAGAAGATCTTTTACGACAAGAGCAGTAGTATTTGCAACAATTCATAACGAAGCAACAATAGAACTTATGAATATGCTTGAGAATACAGGTGTTGTGACATATGTCGGCAAGGTTAACATGGACAGAAACGGCGGAGTAAACCTTGAGGAGAAAAGCGCGGAAGATTCAATTAAAGCGACCGTTGAATGGCTTGATGCAATAGAAGGAAAGTATGAGAATACTTATCCTATCCTTACTCCGAGATTTATCCCATCTTGTTCAGATGAACTTATGGCAGAAATCGGTAAGCTTGCAGAAAGCAGAAATTTACGCATACAGTCTCACTTGTCTGAGAATAAGTCGGAGATTGCCTGGGCAAAAGAGCTAGTCCCGAAAGCTACTTCGTATGCCAACGCGTATGAGCTTTTTAACAATATGGGCACACCTATTCGCCCTACAATTATGGCGCATTGTGTATACTCCGATGAAGAAGAAATCGATATATTAAAAAAGCACGGTGCATTTATCGCACATTGTGCGGATTCCAATATGAATCTTACATCCGGAATAGCACCTGTTCGAAAGTTCCTTGATGCGGGACTTAATGTCGGCCTTGCAACCGATGTTGCGGCAGGTTCATCTATGAATATGCTTAAAACCATGCTTATAACCCTTCAGGCATCGAAGATGTATTACAGGCTTGTGGATACAGATGTTAAGCAGCTTACATTTGAAGAAGTATTCTTCCTTGCGACATTAGGCGGCGGAAGATATTTTGGTAATGTCGGCACTTTTAAAGACGGATATGAATTTGACGCAATTATAATAGATGACAGCAAGATGTTCTCGGCGCGCGATATGTCGATCAGAGAGCGCATCGAGAGAATGTGTTATAATGACGCGGACGTAATTATCATGGATAAATTCGTAAAAGGACGCCAGGTTTACGGAAAAATATGATAATTATGTGTATAAAGTGACGGAAATCAGCCAATTCCCCCATAAATGCGCTATAATAAAGTATGATATTGTGCGAATTTGGGAGGCATTGGCTGATGGCATTATTTCCGGGACAGGAAGAGGTATATTTATTTAAAGAGGGTACATGGAGCGAAAGCTACAGAAGATTAGGTACGCATCCTGCAAGACATGAGGGCAGGGATGGGTACTTTTTTGCTACTTGGGCACCTAATGCCGCTACGGTCAGTGTAGTCGGAACCTTTAATGACTGGAAGGAAGATGCCAATATATGCCATCACGATCTAAGCGGTGAATTCTTCGGAGCTTTTGTTCCGGAAGCTAAAGAAGGGGATTTATATAAGTATCTTGTAACCGATAAGAACGGCAATAAGGTATATAAGGCAGATCCTTATGCATTCTATGCGGAAGTCCCGCCTAAGACAGCCTCTGTAGTCTATAATTTAGACGGTTACGAGTGGCACGATGAGAAATGGATCAAGAATAGAAGAAAGCACGATCACATGAAGCAGCCTCTTAACATATACGAGGTGCATCTTGGCTCATGGCTTACGCATGAAGACGGATCGGAGCTTACATATAGAGAGTTGGCGGAAAAGCTCGTTGATTACGTAGTGGATATGGGATATACGCATGTAGAGCTTTTGCCGGTAATGGAACACCCCTTCGGGGGATCCTGGGGTTATCAGGCGACGGGATATTTTGCACCGACATCCAGATATGGCGAGCCTAGGGATTTTATGTACTTAATAGATAAATTCCACGATAACGGAATCGGTGTAATTCTTGACTGGCCGGCGGGACATTTCTGCAAGGATGAGCACGGACTCTATAGATTCGACGGAACGAAATTATTCGAAAAAGGCGAGCATCCTCAGTGGGGCACCTGTAAGTTTGACTTTGGCAAGGGACAGGTAAGAAGTTTCCTTCTTTCTAACGCTCATTTCTGGGCAGATGTATACCATGCAGACGGCATCAGGATGGACGGCGTAACATCCATGCTGTACCTTAACTTCGGTGTCGAGAACAAGAAGGATAAAGTATATAACGAGAAGGGTACGGAAGAAGACCTTGAAGCGGTAAGCTTCATACAGACTCTTAACTTAAATATGGGCAAGTATGATAAAAGCATCATGATGATGGCAGAAGAGAGTACAGCGTGGCCGCTTGTTACATATCCGCCGAGTGACGGAGGCTTGGGATTCCATTATAAGTGGGACATGGGCTGGATGAATGATACGCTTCATTACATGCAGACTGATTTTCCGTATAGACCGGGTAATCATAAACTCCTTACGTTCTCGATGATGTACGCATTTAACGAGAATTTTGTTCTGGCACTTTCTCATGATGAGGTTGTTCACGGGAAGTGTTCTTTGATAAGAAGGATGCCGGGCGATTATTGGAGGCAGTTTGCCGGGCTTCGGCTTTTATATATGTATCAGATGACACATCCGGGAGCAAAGCTTAATTTCATGGGGAATGAGATAGCAGAGTTTATTGAGTGGCGTTATTACGAATCGCTTGAATGGTTCTTAACCGAGAATTACGAAACACATAAGAAACATCAGGAATTTGTCAGGAAAATGAATAAGTTCTACCTTGAGCAAAAAGCTCTGTGGGAGAATAGCTACAGCTGGGACGGTTTTGAATGGAGAGACGCTGATAACAATGAACAGTCGATAATATCGTATGTAAGAAAAGGAAAAAGTGAGAGGGATGATCTTCTTTGTATTCTTAATTTTACACCTGTAACTTATGAAGATTATTGTATAGGAGTTTCGAAAGACGGCGATTATGTAGAGATCTTTAATTCGGACGATGAAATCTACGGTGGTTCCGGCAAGGTTAATAAGAAAACAATTAAGAGCGAAAAGGGTAATCATCACGGAAAGGATAATTATATAAGTCTTACTATTCCACCGCTCGCGGGAATAGTGCTTAGAAGAAAGATTAAGCGCGGATTTAAGGATTTCATGACACAGACATTATAGAGAAGAGGGAAGCATATGTATAAAGAGCAGATTTTCCACGATAAAGAAGAATTCATGACAATGTACAGGAAGAAATTCCTGTCGGAACTTGGAAGAGAATTCGAGGACTCGACATCAAGAGAGCGTTACGACGTGCTCGTTAAGCTTTTGCTTGATCATATAAGACAGATTCAGTTTCAGGCGGAAGCAGGACCTACAGCAGAAGATAAGAGAGTTGTCTATTTCTCGCTCGAATTTCTTATCGGTAAGCTTCTTCGTAATTATCTTATTAATCTTGGAATAGAAGATATGGTTGCGGACGGCCTTGAAGCAATGGGAGAAACGCTTGATGATATATGCGCGGAAGAGAAAGATCCGGGACTTGGAAACGGTGGTCTCGGTCGACTTGCGGCATGCTTCATGGACTCTATGGCAAGCCTCGGAATGCACGGATACGGCAACGGAATAAGATACAGATTCGGTCTTTTTAAGCAGACCATTAAAGACGGTTGTCAGGTAGAAGTTGCCGATGACTGGATGGAAAAGGGTTATCCTTGGGAGACAAGAAAGATAGAGGACGCAGTAGTCGTTAAGTTCGGTGGACGCGTTGTAAGACATGAAGAGAACGGCGAATTCTGGTTTTCCTGGGATGATGCGGATAAAATACTGGCAGTTCCGTATGATGTACCGATAGTAGGTTACGGTGGAAAGAATGCCACGTTTATAAGACTTTGGGCAGCAGAGCCGCTTGAAGAAGACT
>JAEENO010000028.1 GCA_016283755.1 Lachnospiraceae bacterium
GTCTCCGGACAATATAAGATATAACCCCGTGCTGCATCCCATAGGTCCAAAGTAAATAACCTTATCCTTCCATGTTGCATCATTTCTAAGGTATGTCGCACCGAGATGCTCAATGGCGTGGAGTTCCGCGGTATTAATAACCGGCTCCTTATTCGGGCGGGTGATTCTTATATCAAATGTTGTAATTACATTACCGTTAACATTATCCTTCCTTGATACATATACGCCGGGCATCAAAGTTAAGTGATTAACCGTAAAGCTTGCTATCTTCTCCATATCTATTCTCCTTTCGGGCGCTTAACCGGAATCTGTGCAAAAAACGAAACAAATGTATATATAAGCATTACAAGTGCCACATACTTATATGATCCGTAGTTATCGAACACTTTACCGGCAATTGTCGACGCGAACGATGCGATTATAAGATTCGTATTGGTTATCGAATAATTAACCGCGAAATTCTTTCTTCCGAAGAAATCGCTTATAATTGCGGAGTTAATGGTTGGAACTGCGCCGTATGCAAGTCCGCAAAATACAAATCCTGCGATTCCAAGTATCATTATATGAAACTTAAGGTACAATAAAAGGGACAATCCTGCCAAAAAGAATGTCATAATATCAATTGTCATAACCGTATTGGTTTTAATCTTGTCAAAAAGCGCTCCGAATATAACTCGTCCAAGTCCGTTCGTTATCGCAAGTAAGCCTACTATCGTAGCAACCGTTCCTGCACTTATCGATTCACTTGCCTCTGTCACTATTCCGCTTGCCTGTGAAACAATCGTAAGTCCCGCACCTGTTGTAAGAATAGCCCATAAGTAATAGAAAATGAATGCAGGCTTCTTAATCATCTCCTTAGGCGTAAGCTCTAATGCAGGCTCTTTTTTGGCTGTCGCGGTACCTTCAACCTTGTAACCTTCTGATGGCCCCTTAAAAAGCACCGATAAAATCGCCATTAATACAAAAGCTATAATAGCAAATATCTTAAATGTCGTTCTCCAGGAAGTATCGCTCCCTAAAGACATAGCGGCAAAAACTTTGCCCACAATAAAACTCGAAAGGCCGAAGCCCATAAGCATAACGCCCGATATAAGGCCCTGCTTATCCGGATACCACTTCGACATATTGCTCATTACGACATTATAGATAATACCTGAGCCAAGTCCTGAGATTATTCCGAATCCTATGTATAAAAGCGCTACACCCTTAGTGTACGACGCAATCAATAAGCCCATCGAAAGCATTAATGTCGCAGGAACAAGAAGATTAATTACCTTAGTCTTCTTGCCCAAGATTCCTCCAAGTAAGCCGCCTAAGCAAAACGTAATCATTACAAGGGTAAAGGTAAGCGACAATGAGCCTTGTGCAATATTAAGCTCCTTATTAATGAAGCTTGCCATTACCGACCATGCATAGATAAATCCTGCCATAAGAAGCATAAGTACTCCCATTACGGCATATACTCTTCTACTAAACCTTTTCATCTCTCCCCAAGTCTCCTGATAAATTCATTGGTAAGTCGAAGTGAATCTGCCGCTGCCTTATTCTCAAAGGTCGGATAATCCACTGTCGCACTGTTATCGGCCTTATCGGATATTACTCTTAAGATAAGACACGGTATCTTATTAAGATAAGCAACATGAGCAAGTGCTGCGCCTTCCATCTCCGTGCAAAGTCCATGGAACTCATCGATAAGTCCCTTCTTGACATCACTTGCACTTACGAAGATATCTCCTGTAAGAACGCGTCCCTCGAAAACTTTTATATCAGGGTTAACTTTCTCACATGAATCCTTTGCAAGCTTTCTTAACTTCTCATCACATGGAAAAGCAAGTACATCAAGGCCCGGAACCTGTCCCTTAGGATAACCGAAATCGCCTACGTGCATATCGTGTTCTACGGCTTCGGTTGCAAGAACAACGTCTCCTATATCAATCTTCGCATCAAGTGAACCCGCAATACCTGTATTTAATACATAATCAGGCTTAAATTCATCTATAAGACCCTGTGTTGCCATAGCCATGTTGACTTTGCCGACACCCGACTGACATACGACAACATCTACATTACCGACTTTACCGCTTACAAATTCTCTTCCACCGATTGTTTTCTTGGTAACGTCTCCGGTTAATTCGCTTTTAATACCTTCGACCTCAACCTGCATTGCTCCGATAATACCTATCTTCATATATATCTCCTTATTCGTTGATGGTTATATCTCCACCGAAGAACTTAATCGAAAGTCTTGAAAGTGTACCGTCATCATATAGCTCTTTGATTGCCTTATTAACTGCCTCTATAAAGGTCTTGTTTCTGTCATCCTTCTTAACAGGGAATGCAACAAGCGAAGCATCCTTTGTTAATGCCACAAGCTTAATCTTTGCTTCCGGATGCTGTGTAAGATAATCATAGTAAGATACATCAGCATTAAGTGTTGCATCGATTCTTCCCGCAAGTAAAAGCTCGATTGTCTGAGCAAGATCGTCTACACCTGTTACAGTTGCGCCGTAGCTTTCTGCAAGCTTTGCATATGTGGACTGCAATGTGTTGGCTGTTGTCTTGCCGTTAAGGTCCTCAAATGTATTGATTTCCGTCTCTTCGCTTCTTACTATTAATGCAGTATGAATATATGCGTATGCATCTGAGAAGTAATACTTCTCTTCTCGCTCCTCATCGATTTCAACGCCGTTAGCAGCAATATCATATCTGCCGGATTCAACGCCTGCTAAGATTCCGTCCCATTCTACTTCAACGAATTCTGCCTTAAGACCCATCTTCTCGCATACGGCCTTGGCAACTTCGATATCGAATCCTGTAAGCACATCGTTCTCATCATGATATGTCCATGGTGCCCATGTACCTTCCGTTGCAATAATAATGGTTCCGCGCTCTGTTACTTCTTCAAGAAGTGTCTTGTCATTTGCTTCTTCCTTCTGTCCGCATGCGCTTAAGGATAACGCTCCTAAAGCTAATGTTAAAACAAGCACTAAAGATAATAGTTTTTTCATTGTTTTCCCTCCTATAACCTATTCTCTGTTAATGATTTTAAGAAACTCTCTGGTTCTCTCTTCTTTCGGAGACTTAAAGAACTCTTCTGCGGTATTGCTCTCAAGTATCTTGCCATCTTCCATAAATATAACCTTCTTTGCAACATTCGCCGCAAAGTTAAGCTCGTGTGTAACGACCACCATGGTCATTCCTTCTTCGGCTAAATCCTTCATAACCGAAAGCACTTCACCTATAAGCTCAGGGTCGAGTGCCGAAGTCGGTTCGTCAAAGAATATGACCTCCGGACTTGTCGCAAGCGCTCTTGCTATTGCAACTCGCTGCTGCTGTCCGCCGGATAGCTCATTAGGATAATGATCTTTTCTGTCAAGAAGACCGACCTTATCAAGCATCTTCATGCCAATCTCGTCTGCAGTTTTCTTATCCATTTTTCTTGCAACAGTAAGTCCCACCGTTACATTCTGTAATGCGGTTAAGTTGCGGAAAAGATTGTAATTCTGGAATACGAAAGCCGTCTTCTTACGAAGTCTTAAGATATCCTTCTTACGCATCTTCGAAAGATCGAATTCCTCATCATCGAAGATAAGCGTTCCGCTGTCCGCCTTCTCAAGAAAGTTCATACAGCGAAGGAGGGTGGTCTTGCCGGAACCCGATGCTCCGAGTACTGCAATAACGTCACCTTTATTAACGGTAAAATCTATTCCTTTGAGTACCTGAAGGTCACCAAAGGATTTATGTATGTCTTTAACGGTAAGCATATCAATCCTCCTAATCAAGTACTCTTAATTTACGTTCCCATACGGTCTGAACTTTGGTTAGAACCGTACAGAATATTAAGTATATAAGTGCAACCTCTGCGTATAAAAGCAAAGGCTCGTAGACTCTCGAATTAATTCTCTGTGTCGCCATGAACATCTCTACAACCGTAATATTGGCTGCAAGCGAAGTGTCTTTCACAAGTGAAATAAGTGAGTTAGACAAAGGCGGAAATGCCGTGCGAAGAGCCTGCGGCAGTATTATACGGAAAAATATCTGCATATAGCTCATTCCGACGCAGTATCCCGCTTCAAGCTGTCCCTTTGGAACAGATTCTATGGCTGCTCTTATATTCTCTGCGTCATATGCACCGGTATTAAGTGAAAATACTATTATTGCTGCAGGGAATGGATTAAGTAGAATTCCGAGCTTCGGTAGACCGAAGAAAATAAGGAATAGCTGAACAAGTAAAGGAGTTCCCCTTACTACCCAGATATAAAAGCGCGCAACGTGACGCAGTACAGGCACATGAGCGTATTGAACAAGCGCTGTCGCCACCGCTATTACAAGCGAAATCGAAAATGAAATTATCGTTAGGGGAATCGTAACCTTGATTCCCGGTATCATTATCTTGCCGAACGAGTCAAAGAATATGGTGACAAGACGCTCGGAAAGCTTAAATGTCTCTATAAAAAACTCAGCCATGTTAATTACCTCAATACGAAAAACGCATAATTCATCGCTATATATAATGGTATCATTTTTACCTCTTCTTATCAAACAAAATCTACTTATTTTTAAGTTTTTATAGATTTTAAGTATGCGATATTATATACTGATTTCATACGATGTCTTTTTAAGGAGGGACAAAAAAATGGCAGAAAAATTAGTAAAAAGATCTGAAGTTCCCGTAGAACTTACCTGGGACAGATCTTTAATCTACAAGACAGACGATGACATGCGTAAAGACCGCGACAAGATCAAAGTTCTTGCAGACAAGATTCTTAATGATTACAAGGGAAAGCTTAATAATGCGGATACGATTAATGCGTGTCTTAATGATTACATCGAGCTCATCCGTCTTGTAACGCTTGTTATGAACTACAACTCTCTCGGTGTTTCCGTAGATTATACCGACGGCAAATTGCAGCAGGAAGATAACGCTGCGAATATGATCGTATCCGAGGCTATGAGTAAGATAAGCTTCATTCCGGTTGAGATTACTTCTCAGGACAGCAAGGTAATCGATGAAGCAATCGAAAAGGCAACAGGTGCCAAGAATTACCTTAAAGATCTTTTAAGAGAGAAGCCTCATATGCTTTCAGCTGAGGTTGAACGCGTACTTGCAGCTTTCGGTCCTGTTATGGGTGCTTCCTACACAGGATACGAGACAACCAAGATGGCCGATATCAATTTCCCTGACTTCGAAGTTGACGGTAAGACATATCCACTCGGATACTCACTTTTCGAAGATCATTATGAGTATGTAACCGATACCAAGGTTCGTCGTGCGGCGTTTGATGCTTTTAGCAAGAAGATTGCGGAATATCAGAATACTACCGCTACTTATTATCAGACCAATATCTTAAAAGATAAGATTGAATCTTCATTAAGAGGATATAAGGACGTATACGAGTACTTACTCTTTAATCAGAAGGTTACTCGCGAGATGTACGATCGTCAGATGGATACAATTATGGCTAAGCTTGCACCACATATGCGTAAGTATGCAAAGCTTCTCCAGAGAATCCATAAGTTGGACAAGATGACCTTCGCAGATCTTAAGCTTGCGGTTGACCCGACATATACACCTTCCGTAGATATCAAGGGTGCTAAGGAATACTGTATGAAGGGCTTAGCTTGCTTAGGCGATGACTATGTAGATATGATTCGTGAAGCTTTCGATAACAGATGGATTGATTTTGCTCAGAATATCGGTAAGTCAACCGGTGGTTTCTGTGCAAGCCCTTACGGCAAGAACTCCTACATCCTTCTCTCCTATCACGGCGAGATGAGTGATGTATTTACGTTAGCCCATGAGCTCGGTCATGCAGGTCACTTCAAGGCTTGCAACAACGCACAGTCTATCCTTGATACCGAAGTTTCAACATACTTCGTAGAAGCTCCTTCAACAATGAACGAACTTCTTATGGCTAACTACCTTAAGACAACAAGTGATGATAAGAGATTCAGAAGATGGGTATTATCAAGCCAGATTCAGAATACTTACTTCCATAACTTCGTAACTCACTTTATGGAAGCTTATTATCAGAGAGAAGTATATAAGATTATCGATGCGGGCGGTTCTGTTCAGGCAGATACATTATCCGAGATCTTCAAGAATTCTCTTGAAAAGTTCTGGGGTGATGCTGTTGAAATCAACGAAGGTGCAGAGCTTACATGGATGAGACAGCCTCATTACTATATGGGTCTCTACTCATATACATATTCAGCAGGTCTTACCGTTGCAACAGCCGTTGCCCGTCGTATCGAGAAAGAAGGCGCTCCTGCAGTTGAAGACTGGAAGAATGTCCTCAAAGCCGGAAGCACTCTCGATCCTGTAGGTCTTGCAGCACTTGCCAAGGTTGATATCACAACAGACAAGCCTCTTAACGATGCAATCGAGTACATCGGAAGCATAATCGATGAGATTATCGCTTTAACAGATGAACTTGGAGAATAAATAATAATCCAATTGCCTCATTTAATCAAAAATGAGGCAATTGAATATAAAATGAGGCAATTAAACATATTAAATAAGCCGGGTATTTTACCCGGCTTTTAATTATCTGATCAGTCATTCAATTTATTCTTCCTGCATGTTGGCAAGCTTTGCTGCCTGATCTGCTGCAACCAAGCTATCTACGATCTCCTGAATATCTCCGTTCATAATCTTATTAAGACTGTAGAGCGTAAGATTGATTCTGTGATCTGTTACACGTCCCTGCGGGAAGTTATAGGTTCTTATCTTCTCGGAACGGTCTCCCGTTCCGACCTGGCTCTTTCTTGCTGCAGACTCGGCCGCCTGCTGCTTCTGCAACTCAAGATCATATAACTTGGAGCGAAGGAGTGCAAAAGCTTTCTCCTTGTTCTGTAACTGAGACTTCTCAGTCTGTGAATATACAACGATTCCCGAAGGATAATGTGTAAGTCGAACCGCAGAGTCAGTTGTGTTAACGCACTGTCCACCGTTACCGGATGCACGCATAACGTCGATTCTGATATCTTTTTCATCGATATGAACATCTACATCCTCAGCTTCAGGCATAACCGCAACGGTTATTGTTGAAGTATGGATTCTTCCGCCGGATTCTGTCTCAGGAACTCTCTGAACTCTGTGTACGCCGGACTCATACTTCATCTTGGAATATACTCCGTTACCGGATAACATAAAGTCAACCGACTTCATACCGCCGATTCCGATATCTTCGAAATCAAGTGTCTCAACTTTCCAGTGCATGCTCTCCGCATAATGCGTATACATTCTGTATATCTCTGCAGCAAAAAGCGCTGCCTCGTCTCCGCCGGCACCCGCTCTAATCTCAACGATAACGTTCTTGTCATCGTTAGGGTCCTTCGGAAGAAGTAAAATCTTAAGCTCATTTTCAAGCTTCTCGATTCTGTCCTTGGCATCGTTTAACTCTGCCTTGGCAAGTTCCTTCATCTCAGGATCGGATTCCTCATCAAGTAATGTTAACGAATCCTCTTCATCCTGCTTAGCCTGCTTATATGCCTTATAGGTCTCAACTATAGGTGTAATCTCAGCCTGTTCCTTCATGAGCTTCTGGAATCTCTTGGAATCATTGGCAACTTCAGGCTCACTTAAATCTCTTAAAATCTCTTCAAGACGTACAATTAAATCTTCTAACTTATCAAACATAATAATCTCTCCTTAACCTGTGTTTATTAATCTTTAATATCCAAAATCAATAAACCACCGCTAAGATTCGCCCTCATATACGGCTATTATTACTCTGTCTTTATTATTAAGGTCACGGTAGATATCTACCGGCGCATATCCTTCATTAAACAAAATATCCGACACCTCTTCTCCCTGATCGTCGCCTATCTCAAGGCTCAATCTTCCGTTCTTTTTAAGATGCTTCTTCGCATCTTCAGCAATACGTCTGTAAAAATAAAGTCCGTCTTCTCTTCCGTCAAGAGCTTCATACGGTTCAAAATTCTTAACTTCACTGTCAAGAGTCTCGATTACCGCGCTTTTAATATAAGGCGGATTCGACACTATAACATCGAATGTACCTCTTATTTTATCAAAAAGATCGCTTCTTACAAAGTCAACATTCATATTATACGACTTTGCGTTCTCTTTTGCCACAAGAATCGCCGCATTCGACACATCACTTGCAACAGCATCTATATTAGGGAACTTATCCTTAATCGACAGTATGATGCATCCGCTTCCCGTGCACATATCAAGCACGCGATCGTTATCTTTCACTATCTTAAGAACCTTATCGACAAGCACTTCCGTATCGAATCTCGGAATAAGTACCGACGAATTAACTTTTAAGACAAGTCCCATAAAAGGCGCCACTCCGGTTATATACTGTAACGGTATATGCTCGGAACGCTTCGAAAGCATAATTCTGTACTGAGTTGCCTCATCTTCGGAAAGCATCGCTTCCTTATTCGTAAGATAAAAAGTTCTGTCTATCTTACATACAAGAGATAATAAGGTAAAAGCATCACCCTCCGCGTTATCTATGTGAGCCTTACGCAATATGTACTTGCCTGCCTCATAAGCTTCACGATAAGTCATTTACAAAACTTCTCCAATCAAATACCGCCTCAACCGACTTGATTCCCACTTCTATCATTTTATCATCCGGCTCTTTGGTTGTAAGATGCTGTAACCAAAGGCCCGGTTTACTTAAAACTTCTATCAATTTTGTATCGGCATTTCCCGCAAATCTTAAAAACTCATAGGAAACGCCTGCTATTACGGGTATAAGCAAAAGTCTTATTAAAAACTGTAAGTATTGTGATTCCACATTAATAAAGCAATAGAATATCATACTTATTATCATTACGATAAATAAAAATGATGTTCCGCATCTCTTATGGAATCTTGAACTTTTTCTTACATTCTCAACCGTAAGTTCCATTCCGTGCTCTATACAGTTAATGCACTTATGCTCTGCTCCGTGATAAGCAAATACACGTCTTATATCTTCAAGTCTTGAAATAAGCACAATATATGCAAAGAAAAATACGAGTCTTATAAGACCTTCAACTATGGATAACAATAGATTCGACTCAATCCACTTACCCATAAATCTCGAAACAAGATACGGTATTGCCATAAATATTCCGAGTGCAATAAGAACAGACACTGCTATAACAAAGAAATTCGATATTTTTTCCTTCTTCTCATTCTTAGGGTTCTTCTCCTCTTCCTCAAAAAATGAAGAAGAAAAGGTAAGTGACTTCATTCCTATGGATAAAGAATCAACAAAAGCCATAACACCACGAACAAGAGGTATCTTACTTAAGCTTTCGTGTGGATTCTTAACATCAAATACTTCTACAGCGATCTCATTATCAGGCTTTCTCACAGCAACAGCGTACTTATTACTGTTTTTCATCATAACGCCTTCTATTACTGCCTGTCCGCCTATCTTGGAATTCTTCATAATGCCCTCGTAATCTTTTTAAAAAAATAGGGTTGAGGAAAACCTCAACCCGAAGAATCTTATATTATTCGCCCTTAATGCCATACTTCTTATTGAACTGATCAATACGGCCACGAGCCTTAGTTGCCTTCTGCTGTCCTGTATAGAACGGATGGCACTTTGAGCAGATTTCTACGTGGATTTCCGGCTTTGTTGAACCTGTAACGAAAGTATTGCCACAGTTACATGTAACAGTTGCCTGATAATACTCCGGATGGATTCCTTCTTTCATGATTTTCACCTCTCACAATATATTAAACTTATTATAAACATCTCGAACATACTGCTTTTAAAACAGCTTAATCATTGTAACATAATTAATATATATCTGCAAGTACTTTTCAATAATTTCTTTTACTTACTGCGTCTTGCCCTTTTCACCCGCAATAATTACGATTATTGCACCGATTAAAGCCATCAAACTCGACATAATAAGCATCGTATTAACAGAGAATCTGTCAATTATTATTCCGCCCAGTAAGCTTCCAACAAATGAACCTAACGCAGTCGTCATAGTCATTAAGGCCTGTCCTCTTACTCTGTTATCGGAATCTATCGTATTCTCAACATATAGGATACTTACTCCCGCAAAGATTCCGTACCCTAACATCGATAATGACATTGAAATGTACATAACAACTATGTTGCCCGCAAGATACATTACAACATTCCTTACGAATATGAAGAATACTGCAATCTTAAATAATATGCCGGACGGAACTTTTTTATTAACAGTACTCAGTAAGAAAAGTGCAGGCAATTCAGATGCTGCCGCTATAAAGATTCCGTAACCCATCTCAGTTGTCGTAAGCCCTATATTGTCATATATCTGGAACATATAATTACTTATTATATTATGACTTACGAAGACAAGTATGTTGCCTATTATAAGCACGAAAAAGCGCTTATACCGCAATATGAATTCTATAAGGGACAGATTACCACTGTTCTTATTATCGTTTCCGGAATCGGCATTTTTAACGTTCTCATCAATGCCCTTAAAGTGAAAGGTTATTACCGATACAATAAGAAGTATATACACAAATATTATAGCATATACTATTACGTCAACGCCCTGCTTCTCAATAACTATTCCCAATATTGCGGAACATATCGCATAAGCAAGTGAACCTATACCTCTCGCGATTCCGAAATCTATCGGAACTCCCTTAGACACAAAGAACATCGCAAGCGAATAAGTAAGCGGTGTCATTATCTGCGAGAATGCGATAATAAGGGTATACAGCAAGAATACCATTAAAAATACCTTATTAAACGACAGAAGTATTCCGCTTAATATAATTATTATTCCCGAAAAGACAAGAAGAAGCTTATGTAATATAAGCCTCTTGCTTCTGTCCGCTATTCCGCCGACGATAGGCTGCGCTATTGCGGAAAGCACACTTCCCAATGCAAGGATATATCCTATCTCGGAATTACTTAACCCCTTATCGAGAAGGTACATGCTTGCGTATGCAAATATGCAGCTGAATGTCGACCAGAATGCGCCCTGTAATATACAGTATTTTAAAGTTGCCTTAAATCTCATAACTATCTTAGAACATACGTCTCTTTCTTATCTCTTCTACAAGCGCACGGTTACTTGTTGAAGACTGGAATGAACGAAGTAAAGTCTCTGTTGCAGCCTCCGACTTGGCACCGTTAAGCGCTTTTCTTGCAATCTCCATAGCTTCCTGTTCTTCAGAAGAAAGAAGAAGATCGTCTCTTCTTGTACCAGACTTAACGATATCAACTGCCGGGAAGATTCTCTTCTCGGAAAGCTTTCTGTCAAGAACAAGCTCCATGTTACCGGTACCCTTAAATTCCTCGAATACAACATCATCCATCTTACTTCCGGTCTCAACGAGCGCGGTTGCAAGAATCGTAAGGCTTCCGCCCTCTCTCATCTTTCTGGCCGCACCGAAGAACTTCTTAGGCATATGAAGTGATGCAGGATCGAGACCACCGGTTAAAGTTCTTCCACTCGGCGGAACTGTAAGGTTATACGCTCTTGTAAGTCTTGTAATGGAGTCAAGAAGAATAATTACATCTTCTCCCGCCTCTACAAGTCGCTTAGCACGCTCCAAAACCATCTCGGATACTCTCTTATGATGCTCAGGAAGCTCATCAAATGTTGAATAGATAACCTCAACCTGCTTGCCCTGGATAGCTTCCTTGATATCAGTAACTTCCTCAGGACGCTCATCGATTAAGAGGATAATTAAATGCATCTCAGGATTATTATTAAGAACCGCACGCGCTACCTGCTTCAAAAGAGTTGTCTTACCTGCCTTAGGAGGTGATACGATCATACCTCTCTGGCCTTTACCGATAGGTGCTATTAAATCAACGATTCTTGTTGCAATCGAGCACTTCGGATATTCAAGATGAATTCTTTCATACGGGAATACCGGTGTTAATGCTTCAAAATTGGTTCTTGTACAACAACACTCAGGGTCTCGTTCATTTACGGATACTATATAAAGAAGCGCAGCATACTTTTCTTTCTCGTCTTCTTTATCTTTTAAGCGCTTGCACCCCTTAACGAAATCTCCCGTCTTAAGCTTATACTTCTTGATAAGGCCGGCACTTACATAAATGTCTTCCTCACCCGGAAGGAAGTTGGCACTTCTGATAAAACCGTATCCACCTTCGGTAATCTCAAGAATACCTCCAACCATAACACCGCTGTCAAGTGCTCTCATATCATCAGGCATCTCGCTTCTTATGGAGGCATCGCGTCTTAATTCTTTCTCTGTCATATAGATATCGTACTTTCTTATATCTGCTCCTGCCGGTCTACCCGGACGTCTTACCGGTCTGTTCTCCTCAGCTGTGTTGCTGCCATTAGATCTTTCCGCTTCTTTTTCCTTCTCGTCAAGTTGCAGCATAGCTTCGACAATATCCGCCTTCTTCATACCTTTAACATCAATCCCTCTGTGTTCTGCAATGTCAGCAAGAACCGCTTTACCTAAACTTTCGTATTTTTCTCTCATAGATACTCCTTCCATATGCTATAAAGTAATAAATCGGTGAATACTATGTCTGAACCGACATGAAATCATAATCGATATTAAATAGATAAACATATTACGAATGTCCCGTAACTATTTAATAGAATACCTTATTTTATAAAAAGTTGCAATACCCAAAATAAGAAAGCCACGGCATAAGCCGTGGCCCTCTTACAATTTTTATTTTTAAGAAAGGAATTATTTCTGTGTTGCATAGATAAAGAAGTAATATCCAAGTGGTGTCTGATAGCAATTCTCGATGCCATCTGCTATACAATATAATCTTGTGTAATAGTAAATTGGACATACAGGGAAACCACCGACACCAAACAATTCTTCTTCAGCCTGATAAAGGACGGCATCACGCTCAGCGCCTGCCTCTTTTGCCTTAGCTGATAATACATCGCTATCATACTTGCTGTCGGAATATAAACCGTAGTTGTAAGGATTTCCTGTTGTAAAGAGCTCTAAGTATGTAAGAGCATCGTTATAGTCAGCAATCCAACCAAGACGTGCAACACCGAATGTATGCTCGCCGAGGCCTGTTGTATATGTATTCCACTCCTGGTTCTGAAGTGCGATATTAAGTCCGAGTACTGTCTGCCAGTCAGAACCTACTGCTTCTGCAATAGCCTTATGAGCTTCAGAAGTATTGAAGTTATAAACTACTGTTGTATCAGGATTCCAGCTGCCGTCTGCAACTGCTGCGTTGTAAAGTTCCTTAGCGAGTGCGCAACGTCCTGCATATGTTGAAAGATCGAATGAAGGATATGCCTTCTGTAATGCTGAATACATAGCTCCAAGTTCAGAGATACCCTCTGAGAAGTCCTTACCTGTAGAATCTGTAATACCCTGTGCAACAAGACCTGTAGCAGGTGTCTGACCACCCTGTGTAACATTCTCTACAATGTTCTCTCTGTCGATACAGATTGTCATAGCTGCACGAACTCTCCAATCAGTAACGATACTGCAGTTAATGTAAAGATAATATGTACCGATATAAGGATCTACGAAGCAATCTCCGGATGCCTTAAGAGACTCGATCATATCTGATGGGAATGACTCGATAAAATCATACTCACCTGACTGATAACTTGAAACGATAGCTGTTTCGGAGTCTGATAATCCCCACTTAATCTGATCAGGACCGAGATTATCATAATCATAATACTTCTCGTTCTTCTCCATTAAGATATAGCTGTCGTGTACCCACTCTGTAATCTTGTAAGGACCGTTAACAACGATATTGGAAGGATCTGTCCAGTTCTCATTGCCTTCAACAACATCCTCACGAAGAGGCATTAATGATGCGAATCCGCAAAGTGACATAAAGTATGCACAAGGAGATTCAAGAGTAATCTTTAATGTCTTGTTATCAACTGCTTCGATACCGAGCTCTTCCTTGCTCTTCTCGCCTGCCTGAATTGCAGATGCGTTAAGAACGATATCATCTAAGATATAACCATAATCGGAAGCTGTAGCAGGATCAACGATTCTTCTCCAAGCATATACGAAGTCGTTAGCTGTAACTTCAACGCCGTCTGACCAATAGATATCATCACGGAGTGTAAATGTATATACACGTCCGTCGTCAGAAATATCAACGCTCTTTGCCTGTCCGAAAGTGATATCACTGTTGAACATCTGCTTTGACTCATCTGCATAATCAGATGTAGGAGCATACTTCATTAAGCCCTCAAACTGATGCTGTGTATAAGTAGAACCGTCTACTGATGAGATGAGACCCGGGTCGATTGTCTCAGGCTCTGATGCGATACATACATTAATAATGAATGGACCGTCATTATCCTTCTTGCCTGAAGAACTGCCGCCGTTGCCGCCGTTGCCGCTATTGCCACCGCACGCTACAAGTGACATAACCATAGCTGCAACAAGTAAAATTGAAACCAGTTTCTTTTTCATTGATAAAAACCTCCTTATTATTATCCATATATATTAAGGGTTATACCCTATATGGTGCTAACTATTGCTCAAGTAAATGACATGCCGCAAAATGTTTCGGTGCATATTCCTTAAGTACCGGCATCTCCTGCTTGCATCTCTCTGTCGCATACGGACATCTCGTATGGAATCTGCATCCCGACGGTGGGTTAATAGGGCTTGGAATATCTCCTTCAAGGATTATTCTGTCTCTTGCCCTGCTCTTAACCGGGTCCGGTAACGGAACTGCAGATAAAAGTGTCTTGGTGTAAGGATGAATCGGATTGGAGCAAAGCTCGTAACTATCTGCAAGCTCTACCATACATCCAAGATACATAACACCGATTCTGTCCGAAATATGTCTTACGACCGATATATCATGCGCAATGAATAAATATGTAAGGCCCTTCTCTGTCTGAAGATCCTCAAGCATATTAACAACCTGCGACTGAATCGATACATCAAGTGCTGAAATTGGTTCATCACATACGATGAATTCCGGATTAACTGCCAATGCTCTTGCGATTCCGACTCTCTGCTGCTGTCCGCCGGAGAATTCATGAGGGAATCTGTTGGCATGCTCCGTATTAAGTCCTACTTCCGAAAGAAGTTCTCTGATTCTGTCGGTTCTGTCCTTCTTGTTAGGACACAACTTATGAATATCGATTGCTTCTCCTATGATTTCACCAACCGTCATACGAGGGTCAAGCGAAGCTGACGGATCCTGGAAGATGATTTGCATCTTTCTTCTGTAAGGCAGCATATTCTCCGCGATATGCTTCTCAGAATCATATATAGGCTTACCGTCATATATAATCTTACCGGATGTCGGTTCGTGAAGTCTGATTACCGTACGGCCGAGTGTAGTCTTACCGCAACCGGACTCACCTACAAGTCCGAGTGTCTCGCCCTTATAAATCTTAAAATTGGCACTCTCTACTGCCTGTACATAGTTTTTCTTAAATCCGCCTGTCTTAACGGCGAAATATTTCTTAAGATTCTCAACCTCGAGGAGTACCTTTCTCTCTTCTGTCATCTTCTACTCCTCCTTCTTACCCTTAAGATCCTTGAAATGTAACCAGCATGCTGAGATATGTCCGTCACCTAAGTCCGCGAAAGGCGGCTTCTTGGTAAGACAAATCTTCATGCAGTCCTTACATCTAGGTCCAAAATTGCATCCCGATGGAGGATTAAGAAGATCGATAGGTGTACCTTCGATCGGAATAAGTCTCTCCGGTTCTTCCTCGTCGATACGAGGCTGTGATGCAAGCAATCCCTTGGTATAAGGGTGCTGAGGATTGTAGAATAAGTCTTCTACCTTAGCCTGCTCAACTATTCTTCCTGCATACATAACGGATACCTTGTCGCAAATTTCAGCAACAACACCTAAGTTATGTGTAATGAATATAATAGATGTATTTTCCTTCTTCTGAAGCTCTTTCATAAGCTCCAGAATCTGTGCCTGAATTGTAACATCAAGAGCGGTTGTAGGCTCGTCTGCTATTAAAAGCTTCGGCTTACATATAAGTGCCATTGCTATCATGGCCCTCTGTCTCATACCGCCCGAAAACTCATGCGGATACTGATTGATACGCTTCTCGGCATTGTTAATACCTACCTTCTCAAGCATCTCAATGGCACGTGCTCTTGCTTCTTCCTTGGTAATCTTGGAATCATGGACGGTCAATGCCTCCATTAACTGATTACCTATTGTATATACCGGGTTAAGGCAGGTCATAGGGTTCTGGAAAATCATACTTACCTTATTACCTCTAAACTGTCTCATCTGCTCCGGTGTATATGCCAATAAATCTTCACCTTCAAAAGTAATCGAACCGCCGATTACTTTACCCGGATTCTGTAAAAGTCCGATTATTGAATATGCTTCAACACTTTTACCGGAACCCGACTCTCCTACGACACCCATAACCTCATTGTACCCGAGTTCATATGAAATGCCGTCTACAGCCTTAACTTCGCCTGCAGGAGTGAAGAATGAAACCTTTAAGTCTTTAATCTCAATAAGCTTTTTATTATCTTCCATCATTCTCTCCTCCTACTTCTTAAGTCTAGGATCAAGTGAATCTCTTAATCCGTCGCCGACAAGGTTAAGTGACAATACAATGATTGTAAGGATGATTGCCGGGAAGATAAGTCTGTACGGGAACAAACTGATCGTCTGCAATGCATCCGAACAAAGTGAACCTAAGCTCGCCATAGGTGCCGAAACACCCATTCCTAAGAATGAAAGGAATGACTCAAGGAAAATCGCTGACGGAATCTGGAGGCAGGTTGTAATAACAAGCTGACCAACGCAGTTAGGCAACAAATGTCTCTTGATTATTCTTCTGCTTGACGCACCGAGTGCAGTCGCTGCAGTAACATATTCCTGTTTCTTTAACTGAAGAACCTGTCCACGAACGATACGTGCCATGGTTACCCAGTATAAAAGTGCGAAAGTAATAAAAATACTTACAATACCGGATCCTAAATCTCCGAGTCCCTTAACAAATGGATTCTTACTGCTGTCAAACCAAGCCTGCAAAGGATCCTTAAGTACTACCTGCAAAAGCAATACTACAAGTACTTCAGGGATGGAATAGATAAGTTCTACTATTCGCATCATGATGAAGTCTACTGTACCGCCTGCAAGTCCCGAAATCGAACCATAGATAGATCCGATAATAAGAACGATTAATGCTGCGATGATACCGATTATAATTGACACTCTCGCACCAAACATCGTACGTACCATGCTGTCACGTCCGCTCGAATCGGTTCCGAATACATGAGGGAATACTCTCTTTACAAGACTTAACTCCTCCGCATCTTCTGCTGCGGTATCCGTGTAGTTCACTACATCATATGTTATAAAAGAACCATCGCTGACGATATCTTTCATCTTAACAACTATAAGCTCAGCGTCGATTCCTGAAGGCATATACATAATGACTGCATCTTCCCAAATCTGATCCAATGTAAATGCATATGTCTTACCGCCTTTTTTGATAACGTAATTACCCTTATCAAGTGCGGTAATACTTCCCGGACGAAGTGCGGTTGCATAGAATGCCTTGCACTTGCCCTCTATTAACTTAATCTGCTGCTCCTGCTTGGAATACTCCATAGGGCCTAACTTCTGAGCGTTACGTAACTGATCCGCATAATTATACGGAACGAACTTAGGGCCTGCAAAAGCAAATAACATACATACTATAAATACTCCAAGAGCAACCATGGATACGTGATTAGCCTTAAATCTTCTCCACGCATCTGCCCAGTAGGAAATGCTCTTATGCATCTCAACCATCGATTCCTTCTCTGATTCGTTGGCTGAGTCAAATGAATTCTCGTCCAAACCGAAAGCTTCTTCCAATTCCTTCGGGTCCACCTGGAAAGGACTGTATTTAGCGAATACTTCTTTCATGCCCTAGTCCTCCCTCGATGATAATGTAATTCTCGGATCTACAATCTTATATGCTATATCTACTACAAGATTCATAAATATTACAAGTGCAGAAAGGACGAATGTAGTAGCCATAATAACTGTATAATCACGGTTAAGAACGCTCTGTACGAAATACTTTCCGAGACCCGGAATTGAGAATGTAGACTCAACGACAAAGCTTCCTGTTATAATACCGGCAATAAGCGGTCCTAGGAAAGTAATTACAGGAATAAGTGAATTCCTCAAAGCATGCTTAATAACAATGCTCTTGGTAGTAACACCTTTGGCTCTTGCTGTTCTTATGTAATCCTGATTGATGGCATCAAGCATACTTGTTCTTGTAAGCTTTGCAAGATAACAGGTATTGTAGAACGACAAACTTATAATCGGCATAATATAAGCCTTAACGTTATCAAGACTTCCGCTTATAGTAGGAAGCCACTGAAGCTTAACCGCAAAGGTAACAAGAAGTAAGGTTGCAAGTACGAATCCGGGTATTGCAACACCTACCGTAGTCACTACTCGTAAAAAACCGTCAAGTCCGCTTCCTCTGTTGTATGCTGCGATACAACCCAATGGAATACCGATGATAACCGATACAAGTAATGCTATAAGACCTAATTTGATTGATAACTGGAACTTACCCTGATGGAACATAATGTCAGTTACCGGAGTACCCTCCTGCATCTTTAAAGATACGCCAAGGTCACCCTGACAATACGAAACCAGATAATTCTTGAACTGAACGATAAGTGGCTTATCAAGACCATACTTGGCGTTAGCTGCCGCTATCTGTTCAGGTGTTGACTTCTCTGTGATAAACGGGCTTCCGGGTACTGCATTCATAAGAAAAAAAGTTATGGCAAGTACCACAAGCAACGTGCCCACAGAAGCAAGCAAACGCTTGAGAATATACAACAACATACTTTTTCAAAACCTCCAACCTCTGACCATCCGTCGGGTGAAATCTCACTACATCCCTAAAGTCTGCACACCCCAAAGATATATAAAGAAATAGCGCTGACAAAGACTGCCAGCGCCACTTGCATTCTTGTCACTCACTCAACCGATAGTTCTAGTATCTTAATTGTAAATAATTAACCAATTTCCGTCAAGTGAAAACAATGAAAGTTGAATTTCTTTCAACATAATGTTCTTCTGTTGAAATATTCTTTTTAGTTTGTTCATATTTCATTCAAAAGGTTCATTTTATCATAACAATCTGAACATTCGACCTTTTCCTTCCTTTAGTCGCTCAGTATTGTTCTTGGCCTTCTTAAGATCGCGTTCAAAATCATCGATATCTGTAACCGTAAATTGTGAACCTCTCGCTGTTATAGGCACATCCTCGACTTCGTATCCCGCAATTCTTCTGTCTATTCGTGCAAATACATCTTGCGCTTTTTTTTCATTAGAATCTGTAATAATAAGAAGTATTTCATTTCCGCTCGTTCGAACAACAAGATCCATTGCTCCCGAATACTGTTGAAGAAGCCACGCAAGTCTTGACAATGCCTTATCTCCGATGTCAACGCCGTATGATTCATTGATTCCCGACAGGTCGTTAACGGAATATATCGCGCAATGCAAAGGAAGCTTGCCGCTTGTACGCACTTCCTCTTTATACTTATTAAAGTAATTTCTCGTATATGTACCTGTTAAAAAGTCATGATCCGCGTTAAATTCGGCTAAAATCATCGCTTTTTTACTTTCGGTTACATCCTCGTAAAGGTACATCGTACCTATCTTTCTGCCCTTCTTATCCTTAAGAAGATTGTAATGTACTTTGAAATAGTATATTGAATTATCTGAATTAATCGTTGCCTCAAGTTCCTGATCGTCTAACATCGGATTAATTGTAAGATATTTATTGTTTTTTAAGAATTCACTTTCCAAGCTCTCCGTATCTATATTAAAAAGTTCCCTCGCTCTTCTGTTAACAAAAACTGCTTCTCCCAAATGGTTAAAAAGCATCATCGGAGCATTCATCTCTTCGACAAATAATGCCTGCGCAGCGCTTTGAACGCCACCGCTTCTGTATCTATAGAGATAAAAATAGACAAAGCATGCCAATACAGGATAAGCAAGCATTGCATAATCTATCGGCGAATTATACATCCTAAGAATAGTGTCAACGATAACAAATATTGTAAGCCAGATGGCGATTGTAAGATACTTCCATCTGTATACCTTTGCAACCTTGAAAGAATATATATAAAGATTCGCAATTGCCGCCAAAAGAAACACCACGCATACTATGAAGTGAATGTATAGGGCATAACTTTTCTCACACAATAAGAAATGCTCGCCGCTTACTTCATACTCAATGAAGGCGTTTTTTATATTGACCATATAATGGGAGACAAAAAGGACACTGTCCAGCACAAGCATAACCGATACTCCGACCATGCTTCTTGTCTTAACCATCTTCTGCCCCGTATAATAAAGAACAAAAATATTAAGAAAACTTAAAACCCAGATAATGCTCACATACGTAGCGATAAGTCCTATTCGCATAAGATAGAAATCATCAGACGCAAGATATAAGACATATCCGATCATTGCCACAGATACAGACGCAAATATGGCAGATACCGCCTTAGCCTGCTTCGTATCGCGCCCCAGGCTTCTGAAAAAAAGCATCGCCACTACTGTCGCAAGTGTTAAATATATTCCGGCGCAAACCTCTTTACCTACTAACATAATTCCCTTACCTCATTAAAACATCGCAAAAAACTAGAATAATCTGTTAAAATGATAACCCGTACCATTATCCACATCCTCTTTTGACGGTGACATAACTTCCTTGATGCCGTTACTGCTGGGTCTCTTCAGCTTATCAAGAAGGTCTCTTATCAGCCTTTCAGCCTCTTCATCATCAAACTCATCAAGATGCGTTTTAACTTTAAACAATTCATTTGCTATATCTTCAGGCAGGTCATGCTTCTGAATATCTATAATTTTAACCGACGCTTCCTTAATCTTGAAATTAACGAGATCGTCAAGAATATAGAGAAGTCTCGCATTGATTTCACCCGCACTTATAGGCGCAGCTACGACTCTTCCCGCCGCAGATGAATTAGACTTTTCAAGAAGTCTTATTACTCTGTCCATCATATTGGCTGCAGGTTCACTCATACCCTTTTCAAGTTTCATCTTGGCATTCTTAATACGGCCGGACACTTCGATATCTATCTGATATCCGAGCACCTCGTCCATCTTATATACGGCACCCTTATCGCGTCCGTTGTTAATATCGCTCAATATCTCCTTAAGACGGAATATAAGCTCATCTTCCTCCATAGGAAGTTTTCCGAGTCGCTTAAATACACGCTCGATACGCTTCTGAAGGTCGTCAGGTTCAAACGGCTTAGTGATATAATCCATTATACCAAGCTTGCTTCCTTCAAGTACTGTATTTTTATCCGTCCTTGATGTAAGGAATATAACCGGAACCGTAGTTCCGTTAGGCTGCGTTCTTATCTCACGCAATGTATCGATACCGTCCATAATAGGCATCTGTACATCAAGAAGAATAAGATCGACCTTATCTCTATATAGGTATTTAACTGCTCTTCGGCCGGAGATCATAGGCACAACCTCGTATTTCTCCATTAATGCCTGTTCTACGGTTGCAAGATTAACGGTGTTGTCATCCACAACCATTACTCTCATTTTCTCTAACATATAAACCACCTCGGCAAATTAGATTAGCTACAAATTCTTAATTAGATCTCTCAAAAGATCTTCTGCCGCATCATCATCATACAGTTTAAGTTTGCTCTTAATATTGTTAACGGCCGCTCTTCTGTCGCCGCCTATCTTGAATTTCAAAAGCTCATTGACATGCGCCATAGCTTCTTTGGATTTAAAGTCTTCAAGGTCTTCAAGAATCTCATTAAGCTTATTCTTAAGGGTGAATTCATCATCCAGTGGCGGCAATCCTTCTTCTTCCTTCTCGGCACTCATTATAAGTCCGTTCTTCATAAGCATGTTCTTAAGTTCTTCAAGTACTTCCTTATAATCCGAAGCAAGCTGTTCATAATTTGCGATTACGAACGCTTCATCACCGTCTTTTGCCGCATATTCATGCGTCTTGGCTTCTTCCGAGAGCTTTTTAGCTCCTATATTGGCCGCTGCGGACTTAAGTCCGTGAACCTCAATCTCATAGCTCCTAAGTTCACCCTCATCCGCATAATTCCTTATAACATCAACCTTATTAACACCATCTTCGTAGAAAAGCACCATAAGGTCAAGTACATTTTTAATACTGTCGGAATGAATCTTTAATGCACTTTCGATATCAATATTGTTCATCCTGTACTGTTCGATATCGCTTGTACTCTTCGTGGTCTCTTCCTTTATGACTTCGCCTTCGACCAAATCCTCAAGCTTAACATATTTCCGTAAAAGTTCCCGAAGTTCATCTTTATCTATAGGCTTGGCCATGAAATCATCAAAGCCGTGCCCTATGAACATATCCGCAGCACCCTTTAATGCGTTCGCTGTAAGTGCCACGATAATCGGCTTTTTGCCGTTCTCTCCGCACTCGCTTCGAATAATCGCCGTTGCCTCCATTCCGTCCATCTCCGGCATCATATGATCCATAAATATGATGTCATACATTTTATTCTTAACCTTCTCGATTGCTTCCATACCGCTTAACGCTTCTTCCACATCAGCATTATAAACACCGAGTAAGCCCACCGCAACCTTAAGGTTAATCTTATTATCGTCAACAATAAGTATCTTGGTATTAGGGCACGTGAACATCTTCTTTTCCGGTTCGCTGATATGTATAGTCTCTTTATTCGGAGCATTATTAACAATCTTCTGAGGTATTATTACCGTAAAAGTGCTTCCCTCACCAAGCTTCGACTCCATATCTATGAAACCATCCATAAGTTCGGTAAGATCCTTACTTATCGCAAGTCCATATCCCTTACCGCCCTCAATATCCACGCTCTTCAAATCAAGATTACATATACTGTTAACTATCTCTTTTTGTCTTTCTTCACTGATACCGATACCGGTATCCTTAACACGCATTATGAAGTTAATATCGTTTTCACCTATAACTTCATAATCAATATCGAGTTCAACATATCCCTTATTGGTAAACTTAACGGCATTGCTTAATATGTTAACAGCAATCTGCTTAATCTTCTCGTAATCACCGAGAAGAGTTTTCGGTATATCTTTATTAAGATTAAATCTAAACTCAAGGTTATGCTCTTCAGCCATGAACTTAACCATGGTACATAACTCCATGCATAACTTATCTAAGTCATACGGAGCTTCAAATACATCCATTTTTCCTGCTTCCGCTCTTGACTTATTAATAATCTCCTCAATTATTTCCATCAAGGAAACAGCTATACGATCTGACAATTTCTTCGTCACCTCATTTTTCGTTACGCTTGCAGACTCCTTCTGCTTTATAACTTTTTCAGCATATACCTTAATCTTTGTCACATCGATAATAACTATCGAATAGCCTCTTAATTGCTCATATGAATCCGTAATTGTACTTACATGTGACTCAAAATATCTGTCATTAAATATAAATGAATTATTGCCAACCTGTGTGAAATTTGCAACCGCAAGTCCCGTTGCAAGCGTTACAGTATCGTCTTTTCCGACAGAAGTAAGTTTTGGGAAAAGCGCTTTTGCCGCATCGTTATAGTACAAGACATGAAGTCCCTCATCTATCGTAATGACCGCATCATTCATCGACTCGATTGCCTTAAGCTGTGCCATTCTTACCACATCAAATGACTTAAGCTTAACGAACATTAAGATTGCAACGCATACGCTTAACAATCCGACAACCGGCGCGAAATCAAATCCTCCGTTAGGATTGGTAACATGAATGATCATTACCATAATAGGAAGGAATGATAAAACAAGTAATATAGCAAGTGCCTGTCTCTGATGTATCTCTTTTTCATCACCAATCTGTCTCGAGAGCTCTATAACAGAATGTACGAACGGAAGCAGAAGCGCCATTATATATACAATTATTCCCCAGTTATAGATAATCTCCATGTGCGGCCATGGCTCCTGTATAAACTTCGCTTCTCTGTAGAAGAAATGAAAGTATCTGTCAGACCATACCAGCAATATGCTTGCGAACGAAAGCAGCAAACCTATATTTATGAAAAGCCTATTGATTCGGCGGTTGCAGTGAACCATTACAAAATAGCAATATGACAAAGAAAAAAACGATGCTGCCGCATACTCAAAAATCACGGCATTCATCGCGCCCTCATATGTAGTTGACCCAAGCTCAATAAACACTCCGATATTCTGCGCAGTGATCAAAAGAAGAGTCATTAACATTATTTTATGCTCTCTTGATGCTTCAATTGTAAGAAGATAATATATCGCTGCGGCTGCAATGATAAGTCCTACCGCCTCAATAATCGAGTACACAACCATATATTCACCTCATAAGCTTATAATTTAATTTATAAAATATCACTGTCATTTTATCATAAGCAATTTTTCAATAGAATAGACTCCACATATACTACACACTTAATTCTTTCTTTCTTCGCACCTTTAAATATCTTGAAAGAAATTCCTTATTCTAGTATAATGACACGTGGGATAATTAATTGAGGTGAAATATGGGTAAGAACACAGACAAAAAAACAATGAAACTCGTTATGTCAGCGCTTTTTGCCGCACTTAACGTCATTGGAACGTTGATACATATTCCTGCCGGTCCGACGTTGGGATATGTTCACTTAGGCGACGCCTTTGTAATTCTCTCCGGCATTCTTTTAGGACCAATGTATGGTGGAATAGCCGCAGGAATCGGTTCCGGAATTGCAGATGTTATCAACGGATACGCAATTTATGTTCCGGGAACCATCGTAATAAAGTTCTTGGAAGCAATGATTGCCGGACTTATCTTCGCAAGATTCTACAACAAAGACCATGCAAAAAAGTTCGACTCGCAGATTCTTACAGCGATTTCAGGTTGCGCAGGCGGAATTATAATGATCGTCTTCTACTTCTTGTACGAGATACTTATTATTAACCTTGCCGAATCTGCTTCCGATATAAAAAGCGCACTTGTTGCAGCTGCAGCCGGTGTTCCTTATAACGTTGCGCAGGCATTGATTGCTATTGTACTTGCGGTTATCGCTTATCCGATATTTAAAAGAATAGATTTCAAATAAACGTTTTTAATAATCAAAAAGGTCGCAGGATATGCGACCTTTTCCTATATCATTATCTATCTAAGAACTAATCAAGCTCATCATCTTCCTGCTTATCAACACTTGTCGCGGATATCTCAACGACACCTCCGTCGCTTGTCTTGATCCTGTAACTTTTTGCAAGAAATGTCTTAATCGAAATCAATCCCTCTTTACAGATAACCACTGCTTCATCTGCGTTAAGAATATCAACATACATCGTTCCCGTTCCCATCGAGAGTTCAACATATTCTAAATGAATCTCATCTACCGCAATCGATGTAATTCCTCCTATAGCTTTTAGCGTAAGCTCGGTAAGTTCTATGTTCTTCGGAAGCACTATCTCCACGTATGAACCGCTCGAACTTGTCGCATCCGACGGGCTCTCCTGTCTTATTACGATTAAAGAACCCACATTATTGACCGTTATATTCTCGTCGGATGAAGCTATATGTGTAAAAATACTTACTTCGGTCGCATTCTCATCGATCTTGATATTACATGTTGCATAATCAATCTCGATATCGAAATTCTTGACTTCATCAACTGCATAAGAATATGACATTTCCCCGAAATCTTCTTCCTCGTAGAAATCGGAAGGTGTCTCTTCTTCTACCGGTACCGGATCTGTCTCCGGCGTCACATCCTTACTCAAATTGCTTTTTACCTCAGGCTTATTAAGCCACATGGCAAAACCTATAAGAAGTGCGATACATACTATCGTAACCGACAATATCCACGCTTTGTCCTTATTAAGATTAAGCTTCACTTATATATCCTCCAACTCATTTAACCATAATGATGCCGACGCATCGGAAGGCATTCTCAAATCTCCCCTCGGCGAAACCGCAACAGAACCTACCTTAGGTCCGTCCGGCAGGCATGAACGCTTAAACTGCTGGCCAAAGAATCTTCTGTAGAAGACCTTCATCCACTTAAGTATAACCTCTTCGCTGTACTTTCCTTCAAACGCAATCTTCGCAAGTCTATATATCTTCTTAGGCATAAAGCCGTATCTTAAGACATAATACATAAAGAAATCATGTAATTCATACGGACCCACAAGTTCTTCCGTCTTCTGAGCAATCTTACCGTTCTCAGGCGGTAAAAGCTCAGGACTTACAGGTGTATCGAGAACATCAAGCAGCACCTTCGAAAGCTTCTTATC
Source organism: Lachnospiraceae bacterium (assembly GCA_016283755.1). GTDB lineage: Bacteria > Bacillota > Clostridia > Lachnospirales > Lachnospiraceae > XBB1006. Next base: position 26,235 of record JAEENO010000028.1, read on the forward strand.
CGCAAGTTCATCCGCATAATATCTTACAAGATGTCTCACAAGAGTCTTCGGAATCGAGGTATTAACCGCATACATCGACATATGATCTCCGTTATATGTGGCCCAGCCGAGCGCAAGTTCCGACATATCGCCCGTTCCTATAACCATTCCGAGATACTTATTGGAAAGATCCATAAGAATCTGAGTTCTCTCTCTTGCCTGACAGTTCTCATAAGTTACATCGTGAACTGCAGGGTCATGTCCTATATCTTTAAAGTGCTGATTAACCGAATCCTTAATCGATATTTCAAGTAATGTCGCATCAAGTCCTCTTACAAGCGCAAGAGCATTCTCATAAGTTCTGTCCGTAGTTCCGAATCCCGGCATTGTTACCGCAATAATGTCCTTATGCGGCTTCTTAATAAGATCAAAAGCCCTAACCGTAACAAGTAACGCAAGCGTAGAATCAAGTCCGCCGGATATACCTATAACGGCAGTCTTTGAATTGGTATGCTCAAGTCTCTTCTTAAGACCGTTAGCCTGAATGTCGAATATCTCCTCACATCTGACCTTACGTTCCGTATCGGAAGAAGGGACAAACGGAGCAGGATCGATATATCTTGTAAGACTTGTCTCTTCGTCCTTAATCAGGAACTCGCGTACAGTATAGAAATCTTCCTTATCATTCTCATAAGTATTGATTCTTCTGCGCTCGGCCGTCATCTTGTCAACGTCTATCTCGCTTATGATAAGTCCCGTCGTAAACTGCTTGCTCTCTTTGAGAATCGTACCATTCTCGGCGATCAAATTATGGCCTGAATATACCACATCCATAGTGGATTCGCCCTCGCCCGCAGAAGCATACACATAACCTGCCATAAGGCGTGCCGACTGGTTCTTGATAAGTTCTCTTCTGTATGCGCTTTTACCGGTAATCGCATCCGATGCGGATAAGTTAACTATAAGTGTGGCGCCTGCCTTGGCTGCATCTGTTGAAGGCGGGCACATAGTCCATAAGTCCTCGCAGATCTCCGCACCGATAACAAGCTTAGGCATATTGGTTGCCTTAAATATAAGCTTGGTTGTAAGCGGAATATCCTTATGACCTTCTACATCTATCCACATATCGTAATCTCTGCCGCTTACGAAGTGTCTTGCCTCATAGAACTCACCGTAGGTAGGAAGATACGTCTTCGGAATAAATCCTAAAATTTCGCCGCAGGAAACAGCACATGCCACGTTAAGAAGCGCGCCCTTAACATCGAGTGGAAGTCCCACGAAAAAGATTCCGTCATACTTCTTGGATTCCTTGACTATATCGAGTAATCCGCGCCTTGCGGCTTCCAATAATCTCTCCTGTAGGAAAAGCTCTCCGCAGGAATATGCTGTTATACATAATTCAGGAAATACCGTAACCTTTACTCCCTTATCGGAAGCTTCCTTCATAAGCTTTTTAATACTTTTAACATTGTATTCGCAATCTGCAACCTTAACGGAAGGTGTTGCGGCCGCTACCTTAATATAACCGTCTTTCATTACAAAAGCTCCTTTAATTCATCAACTGAGAAATTATATACCTTGTTACAATACTGACATCTTATCTCAAGCGGTTCGCCTTCATCAATCAAGGACTGAAGGTCTTTCTTATTAAGTCCCGCAACCGCCTTAAGAACACGCTCCGTAGAGCAATCACATGCAAATTCAACCGGCATTTTATCGAGTATCTCAACGTCAAAGTCGCCAAGAAGCTCATTAATGATGTCTTCCGGTGTCATATTGTCCTCGAACATCTCTGTTACCGACTTAATGCCCTTAATCTTCTCTTCAAGCTTATCTATTACTTCATCCTTAACATCAGGCATGAGCTGTAAGATGAATCCGCCTGCCTGACGAACCGAACAGTCAACGTCAACAAGTACACCTAAGCCTACTGATGAAGGAACCTGCTCAGATACTGCAAAGTAATATGTAAGGTCCTCCGCGATTTCTCCTGTCTTAAGCTCTGTCTGGCCTACATAAGGGTCCTTAAGCCCCATGTCTTTAACAACTGTAAGTACACCGATTCCGATGGCATTACCAACGTCAAGCTTACCCTGACTATTCGGAGGAAGCTCCACATCAGGCTCAAATACATAGCCCTTGACATGTCCCTTGGTATCCGCCTGAACGTTAATACCCTTCATAGGACCTGAGCCTTCAATATGAATTGAAACCGTATCCTTATCACCTTTTAGCATATATCCCATCATAAGTGCTGCGGATAATGTACGTCCCAAGGCAGCTGTCGCAACCGGCGACAGGTTATGACTTTTTCTTGCCGATTCAACCGTATCTTTTGAGGTAACAGCAAAAGCTCTGATACTTCCTTCCGCCGCTGTGGCTCTTAACATATAATCACTCATTTATATTGCCTCCTTGGTAATCTCTTGTGCTATAAATACAACTCTGTCGGAGTCTTCGCGGACGCTTTCACGTGTATATGCATCATATACCGCAAGAAGTTTAAGCCCGCTTTTTTCTATAAGTTTCTTAACTAATTCTATATCATAAGCCTTCTGATAATGAACTTCCTCATACTTTCTGTAAAGTTCATTCTCTTTTACGAATAAGGTTAAGTCATATTCGTTGATTCTTTCTCCTTCGTCGTAAAAGTTCTCCCAAATAAAGCTTGCATCGTCTCTTGCTTCCGCAAATACATTATCCGCAAGAAGTTCCTCGTACTTATAAGGGGTATTCATATCAAAAATAAAAAGCCCTTTAGGATCGAGATAATTATCTACAAGCTTAAAAGTTGTAAGAAGCTCCTCTTCAGAAAGAAGATAATTGACGGAATCGCAGCATGATATAAAAGCTCGAACAGTACCGTACAATTCCATCTCCTTCATATCCTGATTAAGATAGAGAATCTTACCGTCGCATCCTCTCTTCTCCTGCGCTATATCAAGCATATCCGCGGAAGAATCAATACCAATCATATCGAATCCCTTATCGCTTAAAAGTTTGGTCATCTTACCGGTTCCGCATCCTATCTCGCATAAAATGCCGTCCGATATTCCGTATTCTTTTAAAATGTCGATTATATATTCGCCCCATTCACTGTATGGGACATTATCCATGAATATATCATAAACTTCGGAAAAACCTGTATATGCTTCCATAATAACCTCAACCAAATAAACTCATACATATGAAATATAGCATTTTTTCATACTAAAATCAATCAAACTACCGTATCTCCTATTTGAAAAAGGCAATAAAATGTAGTATATTATTGCCATACTATGTAACTTTTCTCGGAGGTAATTATGCCTGATATTGAAGAAGATCTCGAGATTATCGACAATCTCGATGTCGCTGCGAACGAAGAACCGTATAAGAATGTTATCCCCGACAATTTAATAAAGAAAAGCATCAGAAAATGCTATTTAAAGAGAACCAGATTACCGGCAATACTTCTTATTCTCCTTATCGTAATGTGGTTTATCTTCCCGTTTTCGGATATAGCTTTTCCGTTACCGATAGATGATACCGACGATCTTGCGACGGTTTATAATGAGCGTTCAACCTGTGTAAGCACAACTTTAAATAAGCTCTATTTTACCGGCTATACCTCATCCGTATTCTCAAGGCCTAACGGATACTATTACTACACGGTAAGAGACGGCTGCATATTGATCGTGCTGCTCTCACCTTCGACCTGTAGTGAAGGACTCCCGAATATTGAATCGGTTACCATAAAAGCTCGAATCACTAAGCCGAGCAAGTCTTACGACCAGTTGCTTTTTAACCTTTCATCGGATCTTTCGCAGGTAGGCGGTGACCTTTCGGCCATATCGTCCGACCTTACGCTTACAACCAAAGGCTTCCTTTCGCTTATGGAAGTTGTGTATCTCGACGAAGTCGCAATCAACGGTATATCAACATATATCCTTATGTTCTTATACATTGCCTGTGCTATATATACGCTTATATCTTTCCTGACGAACCTGGCATATGCAATCTTCCCGAGAATTGCACCGCCTGTTCGAAGATTAAGTCGTTTTGGTAATCCGATTACCCTACTCGATAAGGCCGAGCATGAATTATCGACACTGCCGCAGCTTGCAACGGAAGATATGTATATTACCGAGAACTTTTTTATAGAGCTTTCGAATGAAGGTGTTGCTCTCGTTCCGATTAACGAGATTATCTGGATATATAAGCATTCTACCTTGCATAAGTTCTTATGGTACGACTTCGTTATATCATATACCTTGCATATACACGGCAATAAGCACTTCTACTTGCGCTGTCCTAAAAATATAAAGTCTGATATCGATGGTATTATGGACTACCTTGCAGAAGCAAACCATAATATTCTGGTAGGATTTAACGAGGAGAACAGAATCAAAGCGCAACAGCTTCAGAATAAGGGATTTATCCACTTCGAAGGATTGTTCGAGCTTATGAAGAAACATATTTAAATTAATCAATAAGAAAATGCACCGGATATCCGGTGCATTTTTTATGCGTGCTTATAACCTTTTATATTGTAATTGATATAGGTTTTTCCGTAATAGTCACTAGTCTCCGGAACATATGTGACAGTGATTTTAATACCTGTAGGAACTCCGCTCATTACCTCATCTGTCAGGCTCTCATCGTACTTATCAAGCAGAAAATCTCGAAATGTCTCAGGACTGTCGAAGCAAGTACCTGTGAATTTGTTTCCGCTTTCAGTTCTTAAATCAAGTTTAAAGAATTTTCCTTCTTTTCCTATCTCTTTATAAGACAGCACAGTCAGGTTCTTCTCTCCGAATATAGGCTTCTTATTACCCTGCCCGTAAGGCTCCAGCAAATCAAATTCCTCAATAAGCTTCTTACTTACTCTTTCAAAAGGCAAAGCCATATCAAGACGGATAATCTCGCATAATTCATCATCCGTCAAAGTGCAGTTCTCATTAAGACGTCTTCTTAATTCCTCGAGGTTTTCTTCTAAAAGCGAGAACCCGGCTGCCATCGGATGTCCGCCGAACTTAAGAAAAAGCTCTTTCACTCGACTTAACTCGTCGAACATATTGTATGCTTCTATAGATCTTGCCGAACCCTTAAGACCTTCCTTCGTTCTTGTAACAACAAGTGTCGGCTTATTGTATCTTTCTTTAACGCGTCCCGCTATTATACCGGCAAGCGATTCATGACAATCAGGAAGAAATACGACCAGGACCTTGTCATTTCCAAGCTCGGTATTATCTACCATGTCATAAGCTTTCTGCGCATATTCCTCGGTAAGTGTCTTGCGCCGGCTGTTTAATTCCACTAATTCAGCGGCATATTCCTTGCAAAGCCCTTCATCCTTATTAAGAAATAAGTCAAGTGCCTTCTTCGCGGTTTCAAGTCTTCCGCTCGCATTAATGCAAGGTCCTATAATAAAGCCTATCTGATATGTATTAATCGATTCTTTCTTAAGCCCTGCCGCTTCTATAAGGGAAACAATGCTTATATCATCCGTCTTATGTATAAGCTCAAGTCCACGGCGCACAACTGCGCGGTTCTCGTCCTTAAGTTCCATTATATCTCCGACTGTTCCTATAGCGGCATACATAATTAAATTTTCTTTTATTTTATTTATGGCATCTGCCGATAATCCGCCTTCAGTAAGAAGCTTCTCCACAAATTTATAAGCTACCATGGCTCCGCAGATACCTTCAAACGGATAATCACAGTCCATACGCTTAGGATCTATAACCGCATCCGCTGTAACAAGCGTATATTCCTTCTCGCCGCCTTCCGTAACCGAGAACGGCTGATTATGATGATCGGTTACAATTACGGTAAGACCGTTATCTTTCGCATGTCTGATCTCATCTGCGGCACTTATACCGTTATCGCAGGTAATTATTGTATCTATGCCCGCTTCTATCGCATCATCTATAAGATTGATATTTAGGCCATATCCGTCCGCAATTCTGTCCGGAATTACAGCGTCAACATCCCCGTCAAGAGCTTTTATACCTGTATGCAATATGTAAGTTGCGGTAACTCCGTCTATATCATAGTCACCTATAATCCTTATCTTCTTGCCTGCCTTAATCTTACTGAGTAAAAGCTCTACACCTTTCTTCATGTCCTTCATAAGATAGCCGTCATGCAATGTAGAAATATCAGGATTAAGATATCTTCTTATATTCTCATCGCCGTCCACATCGCGGTTTCTTATAAGACGTGCGGTTACAACATCTATATTGAATTCTTTGGATATTCTCTCAAAATCCGCAGGTTTATTAATCGTAACCCATTTCTCATTTCTGCTCATTATCCCTAAATAATACCCCGATTCTTCTAATAATTAAATCTGCAATTAATCCTATTGCAAGACCTGCCGCTATACCCGATATAATAAGTACCGGAAGATAATAAAGAAGCTTTGCGTTCTCCACTATAAAAACAGCAACAATTAATTGCCCCATGTTATGCATTATTCCTCCCAGGATACTTACTCCTCTGACCGTAAATATATCAAGATGCTTAAATACTGCCATAATAATTATGCTTAACATAGCACCGCTAAGTGAATAAAAGAATGATGACATGCTTCCGAATGTTAACGAAACCAATGTCACTTTCGTAAGAGCCAGAATTCCGGCAATTAAAGGCCCCGTCATATAAAGCGTAAACATAACCGGAATATTGGATAAACCCGCCTTTACGCCCGGAATTCCGACCGAGAGCGGTATTAATGATTCTATATATGATAACACAAATGATAATGCCACCATCATTCCGATAAATGACACTTTTAAGCTTTTACTCTTCATCAGTATGTCTTCCCGTCCGTCTTCTCACCGGCGCTTTCTATAGTCACCGTCATTCTGTTGGGGAGGCAGATAATCGTCTCTCCGTTATACTTAATAGCCTTGTGATTAACGCATATCTTATCAGGGCACGACGCTTCCGTCACCGTAACTTCATTATCCTTTATAACGACAATATTACTTCCGCCGTTATAAGTTTCAAGTTCAAGCTCCCTATTCTCATTTAAAGAATAGCGTCCTATTTCTTCACCGTTAATCTCTATAACAACATATGCATTATCTGTAGTTCTTTTCTTATACTGATTACAGATAATAAGCGCAATCAAAGCTATAAGTATTGCTCCCGCAATCAGCAACAAATCGTTGGCAGTTTTCTTGTCTTTCATATAATACCTTTATTTCCAATTAGGACATGCCGCATTGTCTATCTTAAGAATACCGAGAACATTATGCACAGTATAATCAATCATATCTTCCAAAGTACTCTTTACATGGAAAAATGGCGGCGCTGCAGGAATAATATCCGCACCTTCTTTTGCAAGAGAATGCATAATTTCAAGATTCTCTGCATCAAAATGATCCACATTGGCAACCAGTATAAGCTTTCTGTGCTGCTTTCTCGCGTTATCGGCTGCCTTAAGTATCAATGTATCGGTCTTATGTTCATTAATATCTCTTATTCCGTCAATACTTGCAGGTACCGCAATCATTGCATCAAAAGATACCGCACCCTTATAGAGATTGCATTCCTTATCAAGGTCATTCTCCAACACAAAACGCTCAGGATATCTGTCTTTTAACATATCCGTCTGTTCTTTGAGGGATTCTTCCAAAGCCTCTCCCGTACCGTTCTTAATAATAAGATGTACGTAAGAACCCCTGCTTAAAAATTCGGCTGCAAGTCTTATACCATAGATCGACTCTCTTCCGCCGTTTATCGCTATTACATACTTACCTTCTCTTGTCATTTCCATTATGTGCTCCTACTTAATGTATTTTCTGAAACCTTCGGAATAATTAACCGTTCCGTCCTTCATTATCCACATTGCTTCTATTCTGTCATCGCTGTTGACGTATTCATAAGCCGTCATAGGATCCATATTAAAAAGCGCCGTTGCCATGGCATCCGCCAAAAGCGATGACTCGGCAATTACCGTAACAGACCTGTAATACTCCTGTGGGTACAAGCTTTCAGGATCTATAATATGACAATATCTCTTACCGTCAACCTCGTAAAATCTCTGATAATCTCCGGAAGTTACAGCACTTAGATTGCCTATCTTAAGAATAACCTTAGATGTTCCTTCATTCTCAGGGTCTTCAATTCCGACCGTATACTTCTTGCCATTCTTATCTCCAACCGCCACTATATTGCCCCCAAGTGAAATAAGTGCATTCTTGATACCGTGTTCCTCAAGGTCCTGAGAAAGTAATTCTGCTGCATAGCCTTTACCTATACCGCCAAGGTCTATCGACATGCCTTTCATATTTATCAACACGAAATTACCTTTAACCTGAATCTTCGATATATCGGTATAAGCTGCAGCTTTAACCAATTCACCTACGGACGGAACTTTTATACCCTCATCCCTGTATAAGTGCCAGATATTAAGTACTGAGCCGAGTGCAATATTAAGCTTTCCTTCCGTCTCTATATGTAGAAGCTTGGCTTCATCGATTAGTGTTGAAAGTTCTTCCGGTACTTCAATCGGATTAGCGCCCGCATTATCATTAATTGTCTTAATATTATTAAGTCCTTCATAAGTGTGGTATATGTCAAAAAGCTTGTGATAATAGGAAAGTCTCTCGTCAATGAATGATTTCAACGCCGCTTCATCATCGGTTGATACAGAATCATATACCATTACTTCCGTAATTGTATCAAAGTAGTCAAAACTTTGGTACTTCCATACTGATTCTTCTTCACTTTCACGTCCAAAGACAATATAAAGTCCCGTCAACACGACAATAAGCGATATCGAAACTATGATAAGTACCTTGTTTGACTTATATAATCCCGTATTCTCATGTATATTATTATGCTTTTCTCTCATATAATACTTACCCCATCTGTCTTTAGCAAAAAGGCCGCCGATTGATTCTCCGGCGACCTTTGTTGTACGGATTATAATTCGCAGTTGTTAACTGTTCTTGGGAACGGAATTACGTCTCTTATGTTGCCCATACCCGTAAGATACATTACGCAACGCTCGAATCCGAGGCCGAATCCCGCATGACGTACGGAACCGTATCTTCTTAAATCAAGATAGAATCCGTAATCTTCTTCGTTAAGACCCATCTCATGCATACGGGTAATAAGAGTCTCAAGATTATCCTCTCTCTGGCTTCCGCCGATAATTTCACCGATTCCCGGAACAAGACAGTCGCAGGCCGCAACAGTCTTGCCGTCTTCGTTAAGTTTCATATAGAATGCCTTGATATCCTTCGGATAATCCGTTACGAATATAGGCTTCTTGAATACTTCTTCTGTTAAGTATCTCTCATGCTCTGTCTGAAGATCGCATCCCCAAGATACCTTGTAATCAAACTTATTATTGTGCTTTGATAAGATATCGATTGCTTCTGTATATGTAACTCTTCCGAAATCTGAAGATGCTACGTGCTTAAGTCTCTCGATAAGTCCCTTATCAACATATGTATTAAAGAATTCCATCTCTTCCGGTGCATTCTCAAGTACGAAATTGATAACATACTTAAGCATTGCTTCTGCAATATCCATATCATCGGAAAGATCGCAGAATGCCATCTCAGGCTCAATCATCCAGAACTCTGCAGCATGACGCGTTGTATTGGAGTTCTCTGCTCTGAATGTCGGTCCGAATGTATAGATATCACGGAATGCCATAGCATAAGTCTCGCCGTTAAGCTGTCCGGATACTGTAAGGTTGGTTGGCTTTCCGAAGAAATCTTTGGAATAGTCAACACTTCCATCCTCATTACGAGGGATATTGTTAAGATCCAAAGTTGTTACCTGGAACATCTCTCCTGCGCCCTCACAGTCTGAGCCTGTAATAAGCGGTGTATTAACATATACGAAGTTACGCTCCTGGAAGAACTTATGAATTGCATAAGCTGCAAGCGAACGCACTCTGAATGTTGCCTGGAATGCATTTGTTCTGGGTCTTAAGTGCGATATTGTTCTTAAATATTCAAATGTATGGCGCTTTTTCTGCAAAGGATAATCAGGAGTTGATGCACCCTCTATATCAATTCTTGTTGCCTGAATCTCGAATGGCTGCTGTGCTCCCGGTGTTGCAACAAGCTGTCCTTCAACAATGATTGCTGCGCCTACGTTAAGTTTCTCTATATCTTCAAAGTTACTGAGTGCATCTGAGTACACTACCTGTAATGTCTCAAAATAGCTTCCGTCATTAACAACAATGAAACCGAAAGTCTTGGAATTACGAACGGAACGAACCCAGCCTCCGATAGTAAGATTATTATCGATGTACTTATCTCTTTCTTTGAAAATCTCGCGTATTGTAAGTAACTGTTCCATAGATTCTCCCTCCTACATCGGAATATAGTTTATTTTGATAACGCTTAAAAGATGCTCGATCACCTGATTGCTTAAGCATGATATTCTAAGCTCTGCTTCAGGATAATCATTATAAAGCTCTTCTTCGCTGTTATAACCGTAATACTGTATAAATGATGACTTATATGAATTGTATACTTCTTCGTCAAGCTCAATACCGTTAACTTCGGCATAATAAGCAAGAAGCATCTGCTTTTCAACAGACTCGTATATCATTCCCTTGACACTTTCATAGAATTCTTCTTCAGTCTGATTGTAATAATTCTGAAGATATACATCTACACTCATTCCCGCCTTGTTGATTCCTGCTTTTAACTTGGCAAGGTATGATAATGTCTTATATTCAACAAGTTCCTTCGGCACTTCGACTTCTGAAATCTCAAGCATCTTCTCCATCAAAAGCTCTAACGCCGTATTCTCTTTTTGGGATTCTAAATTGCTTATTGCATTTTCCTTAAGATAATTGAATAATGCTTCTACGCCGTCAAGTCCGAATGTATCCCGGACAAATGCATCGTCAATTGTCTCGTATGTTAACTGCACTTCCTCAACTATAGCCTTAAGTGTAACAGTAAATTCAACATCCTTACCTGCATATTCAGGATAATAATTATCAGGGAATGTAAGATTAAGAACTCTCGTCTCACCTAAAGTCATTCCGAGAATTCCTTCTTCAAAGCCCGGAATCATCGATGCCGAACCGAGCGTTACATATCCGTTGTCATCGCTGCCGCCCTCAAATTCTTCGCCGTCAATTGTTCCGACATATGATATATTAACAATATCATTGAGTTCTGCAGTCTCTTTATTAACAACACTGTGTCCCGGATAATCCAAAAGAAGATCGTTAATCTGTGCTATTATCGAATCATCGGTAACTTCCTCATACGGAACATCCAATGAAATATTATCGATATCGCCAAGGGTTACGTAATCGGAAAGATTATAATCAGCTACTTCATAGCTCTTAGTGTTCTCATCGATTACCCAGCCGTTGCTTATATTATCTGCCTTAGCGGATGTCTCGCCTCTCATAGTGTAAGTCGCGCCGAAAAGTGAAACTCCGAAAACAAGTACCAATAAAACTCCTATCAGCCTTTTCATATAAATATCCTCACTCATTATTCTTAAAAATTACTGTCTTACCATATTTAAATAGGATAACATAGATTAAGACAAAATTAAAGCATTTCTTTGGTAATTAAAGCGCCATTTTTTCGTTGATTTTTACAGTAGTGAATGATAAAATAATTTGCGTATCATAGCATGAAAGGGGATAACATATAGATGAATACTTTTACAATAGTTCTTTTGATAATTACCGGCGTACTCGTTGCCGTAACGATAGCGCTTTACTTCATCGGCAAGAAGGCCGACAAGAAGAAAGCCGAGCAGGACAAATTACTTGAGCAGTCAGCTCAGACTGTTTCATTGCTTATCATTGACAAAAAGAAAATGAAGCTTAGGGATGCAGGTCTTCCTGCCGCAGTACTCGAGCAGACACCTAAGTATCTTCGCGGTACCAAAGCTCCTATCGTCAAGGTTAAGATCGGTCCTAACATTATGACACTTCTTTGTGCTCCGGAAATCTACGATGATGTTCCGATCAAGAAGGAAGTTAAGGCTGTTATAAGCGGTCTTTATCTTACAGCCATCAAGGGTTCCTTCGGTAAGAAGGAAGCCGCACCTAAGAAGCTTACTTTTATGCAGAAGCTTCGTAAGAAAGCAAATATGTAATTAACTTTTAGTTAAATAATTAAGGTCGGGACTTGTCCCGACCTTATCTTTATTTCTTCTTTATGTTGATATCAAGCTTACAGTCCGATACCTTATTGTAGTTTACGCTCATCTCATATTCTATGTGCGCATTTATCTCTTCATCTTCTTCGCTTATCATAAGCTCATTGGTCCTAAGTCCCATCAGAAGCTCTCCGTGAACTGTATTATATGGTGCAAAGTTCTCGCTTCCCGTTTCAAATATCATATTGCTTTTTACGGAACCGGTTTTATTTAATTCAATCTTGTTTAAACTTATCTTCAGAAGATTTTTATTTATATCATTCTCGCCTATCTCATCATACAGGATGTAATGAACTTCTCCTCTTTGATAATGAGTGCCGAGATTAACCATCTCTATCACGTCCTCATCAGTATCAAGTCCGTATTCACCGCTAAGAGTATGAACTCCCTTAATACTTACAAGAACATCTTCTCTTACAGTACTTTCCATCATAATTCCCCGATTTAGTATTCCTCAATCGACACGAGCTTGGTAGTATCCACATCATAAGGTAAAATTGAATTGGCAAATGACATAAATCTCTCTGCCGCATCGCTTACATAGAATTCGTGAGGCGCTTTTTTACCTGTGGACGTATTTTCAAGACCCTGCTCTTTTAAAAGTTCATTCAGCTTGGCAGCCGTCTCATATGCAGGATTAACAAGTGTTACATCATCTCCCATAACTTCTCCGATAAGGTTACGAAGTAAAGGATAATGTGTACATCCGAGTATTAATGTATCAATACCCGTGTCAAGAAGGGGCGTAAGATATCTGGTCGCAACTTCACGCGTTACGGAATCATTAACCCATCCTTCTTCCACAAGAGGAACGAATAACGGACAAGGCGTACCGAATACAAGGGCATTCTCGTTATGCTCTTTTATACACTTGTTATATAACTTACTCTCTATTGTAGCAACCGTACCGATAACACCGATCTTACCGTTCTTTGTAATTGATGCTGCAACTTCAGCTCCCGGCTTAACCACACCGATAATCGGAATATCAAGTTCTGCTTTAATCTCTTCCAAAGCATACGCAGATACGGTATTGCATGCAACAACAATCGCCTTAACCTTCTTGGTCTTAAGGAAATTGATTATCTGTCTTGTATATCTTATGATTGTAGGCTTGGATTTACTTCCGTACGGAACACGCGCAGTATCTCCAAAGTAAATAATCTGCTCGTTAGGCATCTGTCGCATAATCTCACGTGCTACGGTAAGCCCGCCTACACCCGAGTCAAATACACCTATCGGAGCTTTGTTAGCTTTAGCTGCTTTAGTACCCTTATTCATAGATTACCTCTATTTTCCCGATTTAATGACATCCTTAATAAGCTTCTTCTGATTCTCAAGATGAATATTAAGTGCTGCTATACATTCATCATAATCACCGTGCTCAATTGCGTCAACTATTGCTTTGTGTTCTTTCACCAAAGCTTCAACTCTTTCAGCATGAAGTACATATGCCCATCTGTATCTTGCAAGCTGTTCGGATATCTCCGATGTTATTGATACAAGGCGTGTATTGCCTGTTGCTTCATATAATACACTATGAAACTCGGCATCCTTCTGCTGAATCTTATCATCATCCCCGTCCGCAATTGCTTCCTCGAATACTTTTTCAGCATAACGAAGCTCGGCAATCTGCTCATGAGACATATTGCCGCATACATATTTCATTGCAAGACAATCGAGTGCGTGGCGCACTTCATATACATCTTCCATATCTTTTTCAGTCATTTTTGCAACCATGGCGCCGTGACGCGGAATGGTTATTGCAAGTCCGTCCTTCTCAAGAAGACGAATTGCCTCTCTGATAGGAGTTCTTGATACACCGAGCTTACTTGCGAGCTTCATTTCCATAAGTCTCTCGCCCGGCTTTAAATCTCCCTTCAAAATTGCATTTCTCAATGTCTGATATACGACATCTCGAAGCGGTAAGTAATCATTTGCTATCAGTTCCAAATTAGCCATTTGAATCTCCCCTGTTCCTAGTTTAAAAATTTAACGACCGTAGTCATTTCTATTCTTTCGTTATTATCAAATACCGAAATTGCACTGTTTGCTTTATCTTTATCGTCGAATATCGCGAATACAGTCGGGCCGCTTCCGCTCATCATAGCTTTAACCGCACCCTTTTCTTCAAGTATTCTCTTAATTTCGGTGATATAAGGATGATCCTTCTCTGTCACACTTTCAAGAGAGTTTCCCATACGAGTACACATCTTATATAAGTCACCTTCATTTATCGCATCAATTAATCCGTCAATATCCGGATGAATTATTCTGTCCCCGGAAAGACTGTCATATGCCTCATATACTTTCTTGGTAGATACGGAAAAAGCAGGCTTAACTATTGCAGCGTAGCAATCCGGCGCGGATTTTAAAGGAGTTAATACCTCTCCTATACCTTCCGAAAGCATTGTTCCACCCATAATGCAATAAGGTACATCTGCTCCGAGCTTAACTCCAAGCTCGCACAACTTCTTATCATCAAGCTTCAAGTTAAAAAGCTCATTCATTCCACGTAACGCTGCCGCAGCATCCGCCGAACCGCCGGCCATTCCGCCCGCAATCGGTATATTCTTCTTAAGTTCAACGTTAATGCCCTTCTTAATCCCATATTCCTGTTTTAAAAGCTTAATTGCCTTAATGACTATATTGCTGTCATCGGCAGGAATATCCTTTGAATCGGTCATTATCGCGACGATATCCTCATCTGTAACGGTCAATGTCATACAGTCTTTTAAATCAACCGACTGCATAATCATTTTAACCTCGTGATAACCGTCATCACGTCTTCCGACAATATCAAGGCCCAGGTTAACCTTGGCAAAAGGTTCAAGGACTATTCTGACCATGTGTACACCTCATAAATGCAAACAAAAAAATGTATAATTTTGTATTTTGCATACTACTATACAATAGATAAATAACGCGCTTTTGTCAAGGCTTTGAAAAAATTCTGAATTTCTTGACTAATTTTTCAAAATATGCTAATTTTTAAACTGAAAGTGCCGATATATACAATGACACTTATTGTTCCCATTTTTAGCATGTACCAAGGAGGGTAGCTTATGGAGATTAAATTTGACGCCATTCAGGCATATCAGCAAACGAACTCAGGGAAGAGTACTCAAGTATCGAAAGACTCCAGTAAAGAGGGACGCGTCTTAATGAAAACAGATGCAGGTACATTAGTACAGGGTTCCCCGGCAGCTGTATACGAGAAGAGCGATCTTATCACTCAGTTACAGAACGATGCTGAAGCTCGCAAGACACAGTTAACCGATATGGTTAAGAATGCGATTTCTGTTCAGGCCGGTATCTCTGTTGGTGATGACGATGTGTGGAAATTCTTGGCAAGCGGTAACTTTACGGTAACCGAAGCCGCTAAGAAGCAGGCACAGGAACTCATCTCGGAAGACGGATATTACGGTGTAGAGCAGACTTCAGAGCGTATCTTACAGTTTGCCAAAGCTTTATCCGGCGGTGACACTTCTAAGGCTGAGACATTACTCAATGCCTTCAAGAAGGGTTATGAACAGGCCACAGGTGCCTGGGGCAAAGAACTTCCTGACATCTGCAAGCAGACATATGACAAGGTTATCGAGAAGTTCAATGACTGGACAGGCACCGACGACAAATAAGCATACAATTCAATAAGTATTAAAAAAGAGCGACTTTCTAAGTCGCTCTTTTACTTTACTTACTACTCTTCTATCTTGGTAATCGCAATATGAAGCTCCTCAAGTTGATGAGGTGTTACTTCAGAAGGTGCTCCCATCATAATATCCTGCGCATTCTTATTCATCGGGAACGGAATAACCTCACGGATTGAATCTTCACCCGCAAGAAGCATAACCATACGGTCTACACCCGGTGCAATACCTGCATGAGGCGGAGCTCCATAGCAGAATGCATTATACATTGCCGGGAACTTACTCTTAACATCCTCTTCACCAAGGCGAACCATCTCAAATGCCTTAAGCATGATTTCCGGATCGTGATTTCTTACAGCACCCGATGATAACTCAACACCATTAACAACAAGATCGTACTGGTCTGCTGTTATACTAAGCGGATCAATCTCACCGCGTTCTGCCTTAAGTAATGTCTCAATTCCACCCGACGGCATCGAGAACGGATTGTGGCAGAATTCAAGCTCACCTGACTCTTCACCTATCTCATACATAGGGAAGTCTACTATCCAGCAGAACTCATAACGCTCTCTGTCGATATGTCCCGGAATGTTGGCGCCGAATGTCTTAACGATAACACCCGAAGTTTTCTGCGCTGCTGTCTTCTTACCTGCACAAAGAACAATTAAATCACCCTTTTCAAGACCGAGTGCCTTGGTAATCTCTTCCTGTACCGGTTTAACGAACTTAGCAACACCGCCCGCAAGTTCTCCGGTCTCATCAACCTTAAACCAGTAAGCCTTGTTACCTGCCTGTACTTCAACCTGCTCGCAGAGAGAATCTATAACCTTACGGCTTTCCTTGCAATCGGATACACGAACAGCCTTAATCATATTATCCTTAAACGGTTCAAATCCGCAATCCTTAAGTAACTCGGTTACATCATTAACTCTTAAGTCAATTCTAAGGTCAGGCTTATCGGAACCATAAGTCTCCATTGCCTCAAGGAATGGAATTCTCTTAAACGGTGCAGAAGATGCAATATCATACTTACCGTACTTGGCAAAAATCGGCGGTAATACATCTTCAAGAACAGCAAATACGTCTTCCTGTGATGCAAATGCCATCTCCATATCAAGCTGATAGAATTCGCCCGGACATCTGTCTCCTCTTGCATCCTCATCTCTGAAGCAAGGTGCAATCTGGAAGTATCTGTCGATACCGGATACCATAAGAAGCTGCTTGAACTGCTGCGGAGCCTGAGGAAGCGCATAAAACTTGCCCGGATGCTTTCTTGCAGGTACAAGATAATCTCTTGCGCCTTCAGGTGAAGAAGCTGTAAGAATCGGAGTTGTAATCTCCAAGAATCCATGCTCCGTCATTGCCTTACGAAGCGCGGATACTACGTTACATCTTAAGATGATATTATTCTTAACCTCAGGGTTACGAAGATCCAGATATCTATACTTAAGTCTCTGTGTCTCATCAGCCTCACGGCTTCTGTTAATCTCAAACGGTAATTCGTTATAACGGCAGCGTCCCAAGACTT
This sequence comes from Lachnospiraceae bacterium, assembly GCA_016283755.1. Classification (GTDB taxonomy): domain Bacteria; phylum Bacillota; class Clostridia; order Lachnospirales; family Lachnospiraceae; genus XBB1006. Next base: position 43,545 of record JAEENO010000028.1, read on the forward strand.
TAACGCTATCAGGAACAACTTCAATCTCGCCTGTAGGAAGCTTGTCATTCTTGGAACTTCTCTCACGAACGACGCCTTCTACCTGAATCGTGGACTCCTTGGTTATAGCTTTTACTGTCTTCATCATCTCTTCTGTCTCAACAACTATCTGTGTTGTTCCGTAGAAGTCTCTTAATACGATGAATCCAAGGTTACTTCCGACTTCTCTTAAATTCTCGAGCCAGCCGACAAGGGTAACGCGCTCCCCAACATTACCGATTCTTAATTCACCGCAAGTATGTGTACGTGACTGCATAATCTATCTCCTTTTAATCTGCAAAGTATTCAATAAAATTCTCGTATCCTTCAGCAGTAAGCTGATCTTTCTGGAATTTCTTGTTCTTGTTCATTCTGACAACCAGAACAGCATTTCCTTCGTTTCGAAGTTCCGTTGCTTTCTTCATAACTTCAGGAATTCTCTCCTGTGGAAACTTCTTATCTATCATAATGCATACCTTTTTAGGAGCACCCGGAATCTTAAAACCGCTCTCCGTAAGTAAAAGAATGATTCTTTCAAATCCTATGGAGAATCCGCACGCCGGAACATCCTGACCGGTAAAACGTCCGACCATCTTATCATATCTTCCGCCGCCTCCGCAAGCGCCGCCGAAATTAGGAAGCGCAATCTCGAAGATTGTTCCTGTGTAATATCCCATTCCTCGAACCAATGTCGGATCGAATACCATCTTAAATTCAGCTACCTTGGAAGCATCAACCGCATCGATTATCTCCTGTAATGAAGTAATTGCGTCGGTAGCTTCTTCACCGAGCGTGGTAAGAAGATACTTAAGCGGTGAATCGCTTCCGTTAATGCCGTCAAATAACTTAAGATACTTATCAACCGATGCTTCGGCAAATTCGTGCTTAATAAGCTCTTCTCTTACACCGTCAAGGCCTATCTTATCCATCTTATCAAGGATAATGAACACTTCATCGAATCTGTCCTCAGCAATGCCGCTGTAACCCGCCATAAGCTTAAGAAGTCTTCTGTCGTTAATCTTTATCTCAAAATCCTTAAAAGAAAGTCTTGAAAGGCATGTCGTTGTAGCCAATATAAGCTCAATTTCGGCAAGATTAGAAGCCTCGCCGAACATATCTATATCGCACTGCATAAACTGACGGTATCGACCTCTCTGCGGTCTGTCAGCACGCCATACATTACCAATCTGTAATGCCTTAAACGGTGACTGTAATTCGTTCGCATTGTTGGAATAATATCTTGCAAGTGGAAGTGTAAGATCGTATCTTAATCCCATATCCGTAAGATCAAGTTCTTCCCTGGCATTCTCGATATCAAGCTTCTCTCCGCGCTTTAATACCTTGAACATTAATTTCTCGTTCTCACCGCCCTGCTTTGATGAAAGATTCTCTATGTCTTCCATACACGGTGTCTCTATCGGTGTAAAACCGAACGAACGATAGGTATCCTTGATTACATTCTGCACATAATCTCGAAGTTCCATCTCATTCGGTAATATATCACGCATTCCCGTTACCGGTTTCTTCTTAAGTGCCATTAAATCTCCACCTTTCTTTCTATCATTTCATCTATTCTCTTTATGTATTCCCTGACATCTTTAACATTTTCAATTCTGGTCTTAAGATGTCCCGGTGTATCAACTATCTTGGTTATCGCTCCCGCGCCCGCAGATATAATCGAATGATATTCCTCCATAATGAGTATGTTGTAATATCCTTCTTTGTCGGATAGGGCATATCCTATATTCTCCTGATTGCCCGACATCATCTTCTGTCTATACAGGTAATACGGCTTAAGATCAAGAGATTCAGCCGCATCAGCTGCCATTTCCATCAGCTTTTCGGCATCTTCGCTTTTATAATTATTATAATCCTTAGCATTAAGCGTCATGTCCGCATTATGCTTTCTTGCAAGCGAATGTACGGTAAGACTTTCGGGTTCAAGCGCTTTTATACATTGAAGCGTATGCTCGACTTCGCTTATACCTTCATTCGGAAGTCCCATTATAAGATCCGCATTGATATTGGTAAATCCAACCTGCCTTGCAAGCTTAAATGCTTTGTATATATCTTCAACGCTGTGATGTCTTCCTATAATATCAAGCGTTGCCTGATTCATCGTCTGCGGGTTAATTGAAATCCTTGTAACTCCGGCATTTAAAAGTGCTCTTAGCTTCTCTTCATCTATAGAGTCGGGACGGCCTGCTTCAACGGTCCACTCAAGAAGAGCATCATCGTAGAAAAGCTCTTTAATTACGTTACATAATCTTGTAAGTTCTTCGCAAGGTAACGCTGTCGGCGTTCCGCCGCCCATATATATCGTCGAAGGCTTTTTACCGCGTTTTTTTACGGCTATTGCCTTAAGCTCTGTTATTACAGCATCGACATAATCGTGCATCATATCTTCATACTTATCTGCAGGAAATGATGTAAACGAGCAGTATGCACATCTTGTAGAACAGAACGGTATATGAACATATAGACTGTATGAATCGGCAGGCACTTTAGAAAGTATGCTTCGCTCTTTTTTCGCTACATTAAGTGCAAGAGCCGCCTTATCAGGACTCACAAGATACTCGCGCTTAAGCTCTTCCGGGATATCCGAATCACTGTATCCTTCATTAAGAAGCTTCATCGGTATCTTCGTAGGTCTAATCCCGGTCAGTGTTCCCCAAGGAAGCGTCTTACCGGTTCTATCACTTAATTCATCGTACAGTCTTCTTTTTAATTCGTTCTTATCACTGACTTCCGTATCGACATCAAGCGTAAATTCAACGGGTTCATCACTTTTAATGCGCTGCTTTTCCAAAGAAGTTTCATCCTTTTCCACAAAAAGAAGTGTGTTAGGATAAAAAGCCTGTACCATTGCTCTTACGTCAGATTCATACGCATCGTCTTTTAAATGTATCTTAATCATCAGCAAAGGAAAGGATTATTAACCCTCTCGTGTCCTATTGTCGTAAATTCCATATGTCCCGGATATACATCCGTATCATCAGGAAGAAGCATTATCTTCTCCTTAAGGTTTCTTAAAAGTTCCGTTCCGGAACCGCCCTTAAAATCGGTTCTTCCGACAGATTCAAAAAATAACGAATCTCCGGAAAACAGAGCTTTTTCCTTCTCAAAATAGAAGCACGCTCCGCCCAAAGTATGTCCGGGTGTAGATATCATCTTAAAGGTAAAATCGGATATTGTAACAATATCTCCATCCTTAAGATAATTATCAATCTCAATGGAATGTAATGCCATTGAATAGCTCTTGTCGGTAAATACCGGTTCCTCCAATATATTGGCATAGGTCGGAATCTTATATTTCTCGATTAATTTAAGCACCGCACCCGTATGATCGAAGTGGCCGTGCGTAATAAGAATCGCAAGCGGCGTAGCTTCCCGTTCATCGAGCTTTTCAACTATGCTTTTCATGTGGTCGCCGGGATCTACTATAAGTGCCTCTTTTCTATCATTCGTAAGAATGTAGCAGTTAGTACCTATAGGTCCGACAACAACGCAATCTATTCTCATATCTTACTCCTTAGGTTCTCTCGATATCGAGTACAGACTCAATCTGACGAATCTTGTCAACTACGGTATTTAGTTCTTCCTTGTTGTTAACCTCAAAAGCCAAGAATATCGAGGATACGTCATTCTTACCTGTCTTGGTATGAACAGATATGATATCCATGCTCTTTTCCGTAAGAACTTTGGTAATATCGGCAAGTAATCCCCTTCTGTTATGACCGTAAATCTGAATCTCTGCGATATAATTGCCCTTCTCGGAACCTTCTTCCCAGTCGGCATCAATAAGTCGCTCTTTCTCGATATCGCTTAATGCAAGCATATTGACACAATCGGTTCTGTGAATTGTTACTCCACGGCCTCTTGTAATATATCCTACAATCTCATCGCCGGGGACAGGTGAACAGCACTTGGAAAATCTGACCGCCACATCATGAATTCCTTTAACGGTAATACCGCCGTGGTGTCGCTTAAACTCCTGAATGAAGTCATTGTCCTTATTGGCAATATTGGTTAAAATCTCTTCATCGGTAATGTTCTCAGCCTTAATCTTCTTATAGACATCATTCATCTTGCCTATAATCTGGCCTTCCTTAAGTCCGCCGTGTCCGACAGACGCAAGCATCGAATCCCAATCCTTGAATCCGTACTTATGTAAAACCTGAGCTCTTATGTCAGGCTTATTAATCTCGGTATAATCGATTCCGTGAGCCTTGCTGTACGCTTCAAGCAAATCCTTGCCTCGTGCGACATTCTCTTCTTTAAGTTCCGACTTAAACCAGGCATTAATCTTGCTCTTCGCCTGTGAGGACTTAACAATATTAAGCCAGTCTCGGCTAGGTCCCGTCGAATTCTGTGAAGTAAGGACTTCGATTCTGTCGCCGTTCTGAATTACATAATCTATAGGAACAAGCTTGCCGTTAACCTTAGCGCCTACCATTCTGTTACCTACCGCAGAATGAATGGAATATGCAAAGTCAATCGGTGTAGAACCTACAGGAAGGTTCTTAACATCACCCTTTGGCGAGAAGCAAAATACGGAATCAGCAAATAAGTCAAGATCGGACTTGAGAAGTGACATAAACTCCTTATTATCGGACATTTCCTTCTGCCACTCCAGGATCTGGCGAAGCCATGCCATCTTCTCTTCTTCGTTGACAGTATTAACGGTTTCGTCTAACTTATCCTTGCCGACTTCCTTATATTTCCAATGTGCAGCGATACCGTATTCGGCAATTCGATGCATCTCATACGTTCTTATCTGAATTTCAAACGGTGTTCCGTTACTTCCGATAACAGTCGTGTGCAGTGACTGGTATCTATTCGGCTTAGGCATTGCTATATAATCCTTGAATCTGCCCGGAATCGGCTTATACATCTCATGTACGATACCGAGTGCCGCATAGCAATCCTTAATCGAATCAACCAGGATTCTTATCGCAAATAAATCATATATCTGATCTATAGTCTTGTCCTGATTGACCATCTTCTTATATATACTGAAAAAATGCTTGGCACGACCGGAAATCTCCGCTTCGATGCCGGCATTCTTAATATGCTCGCTTACTTCCTTAACAAGAGAATCAATAAATTCCTCTCTTGTAGCTTTTCTCATCTGAACCTTCTCTACAAGGTCACAATATACATCAGGCTGAAGGTACTTTAAAGAAAGATCATCGAGTTCCACCTTAATCTTACTGATACCGAGGCGCTCGGCAATCGGCGCATATATATCCATTGTTTCACGCGCTTTTTCCTTCTGCTTCTCAGGCTTCATATACTTAAGCGTACGCATATTATGAAGTCTGTCGGCAAGCTTAATAATGATAACTCTGATATCCTTCGCCATGGCAAGGAACATCTTTCTTAATGTCTCTGCCTGTGCCTCTATCTTGTCCTGCTGATAGTTTAACTGAGTAAGTTTGGTAACACCGTCGACAAGTAATGCAACTTCCTCGCCGAAAATTTCGGTAAGCTCTTCCTTCGTCATCGGTGTATCTTCTATTACATCATGCAAAAGCGCAGCGATAATAGTCTCCTTGTCCATTTCAAGATCTGCAAGGATTATTGCTACCGCTACTGGGTGATTAATATATGGTTCGCCCGATTTTCTCTTCTGATCGTTATGCATCTTCTTCGCAACTTCGTAAGCCTTAACAATCATTGTCGTATCATCGGACGGATGATATTTCTTAATGGTATCAAGAAGTTCTGCAAAAAGCTCATCCGGGTCGGCAAAGTCTTCCGTCTTCTTAATGGAGCCGAGCTCTTCTTCCATCTTCTCTCCTATTTTTTCCAAACGCTCATTTGTAACCATTCGTAATACTACTCCAAAAAACTAAATAAACGTGCAGTGGTTATATTCACGGCACCATATCATAATATTATACTAAATTTGCTCATTAAATGCAATTTTATATCGCTTCATTATGCGGTTTCTGTCATTAATATCCTTCTCATATATAAAGCCCAATTTCTCCGCTATAATCTGCGATACTTCATTTGCCGGCTTAATAATCACGTACAGTTCCGGAAGATTAAGTACATCTCGTGCATAATCGATAATGGCGCGGCATCCCTCCATACAGTAACCCTGGCGCAGGAACTTTTCCCCGATTATATATCCAAGTTCAACGCCTTTTACGTCATCCTCGTAAGTCTTAGGCTCCAATCCCATCCTGCCTATTAACTCATGAGTATCTTTTTCTTCCGCAATCCATATACCGAATTCATACATCCTGTAGACGTATTTCTTATACTTTTCCACGTACTCTTCTTCCGCTCTTATATCAGGAAGAAGCGGCTCAATAAAGCGCTTAATATGCTCTCCCTCATACAGCTTATAAAGTGCCGGAAGGTCTTCAACCGTCTCTTCTCTTATTATCATACGCTTGGTTTCTATAACTTCCCAAGGAATATCCTTAAGTCTTCTGTAGGACTTATCTATATAATCTGCTTGCGTTTCGGCAAAGTCCTGCAATGCAAATTCATATCCGACATAATTATCAAAATCGTTATTAACGCAAGGAATCGATGCAACTCCGATTGCGCGCGCAAAGTTTAAAAGCTCAGGAACGGAAGACATAAGAAGGCTTTCTTTATCATAATCCTTAATATCCGTAAGTTCCTGTCTGAATGCTTCTATTCTGTCCGGAAGCACGTATACATGAAAGGACTCTCTCATGTCATCCTTAAAATCATGAGTTTTTTTATCATTAAGCAGTTCTTCGGTTATGTATAGGTTCTTTAAGTAGTACATGAAATCTCCTTTCCTCTGATTAAAGTAAGAGCCTTGCAAAATAGCAAGGCTCCAAAAACTTCAAAATTGTCGGTTTAATGCTCGTCGATATCCGGAAACTTCTCCGGCTCCGGATAATCAACACCAAAGGTCTCAACCGTAATACTCTTAATTACCTGCGGTGTTAACGGACGATCCATTGCATCCGTATCAACGGTTGCAATTGCATTTACCGCTTCAATTCCCTCAGTAACCTTACCGAAAGCTGCATATGCACCATCAAGATGCGGTGCAGCATGGTGCATAATGAAGAACTGGCATCCGGCAGAATCCGGAATCATCGTTCTTGCCATAGAGATAACTCCCGGCTCATGCTTAAGATCATTCTTGAAACCGTTCTGAGAGAACTCTCCCTTGATAACATATCCCGGGCCACCCATTCCGGTTCCGTCAGGGCATCCGCCCTGAATCATAAATCCTTCGATAACACGATGGAAAATAAGTCCGTCGTAAAAGTTCTTCTTAACAAGGCTTATAAAATTGTTGACCGTATTAGGTGCAATTTCAGGATATAATTCAACTTTGATAACACTGCCGTTATCCATTGTAATTGTTGCTATAGGATTCTTACCTGCCATTTTAAATCTCCTTAAATTAAAGAATCAGTCCGAGTAAACCGTACGAAATAATGCACATCAATACACATGCAATTGCAACTCCGCATAACTCGGCCCATATTGCCTTCTTAAAATCAATCTCAAGTAACGAAGCTATCAAAGAACCCGTCCACGCGCCCGTTCCCGGAAGAGGTATTCCGACAAAAAGCATAAGTCCGACGAATTCAGCGTTTTTAACTTTACCGCTCTTTCTTAAAGCTCTGTTCTCTAAGTAAGTAACAAATCCGCGCGTAAGCTTAAACCTCTTAAGAAAAGCGAATAACTTCTTAATAAGCAGCAATAAGAATGGAATCGGCAATATATTACCCGCAATACATATAGGTATCGCGGTCCACATCGGCACCTGTAAAAGTGAAGCCGCAAGTAACCCGCCTCGAAGCTCAAGTATAGGCATTAACGATATTATAAATACCACAAGTTCACGCGATATATATGGCGCAAGATTTGTGGTAAACCAGGTTACCAGACTCTCCATTTTAAAGTACCTTTCAAATTATAAGTTATATTCCTTTGCAAGAAGTGCAAACTTCTCCATTGAACGTTCAATCTTATCTGTAGCTACACAATAAGAAATTCTTACATAGCCCGGGCATCCGAATGATGAACCGTTAACAAGCATAAGGTTATACTTCTTAGCTGTCTCACAGAATGCAACATCGTCATCGATTGGGCTCTTAAGGAAGAGATAAAAAGCTCCCTCAGGCTTAGTGCATGTAAATCCGCACTTTGTAAGTCCATCAAGTAAGATCTGACGGTTATGTGCATAATATGTAATATCGGACTGCTCTTCAAGGCACTCCTTAACTGCCATCTGCATAAGTGCAGGTGCGTTAACGAATCCTAAAATTCTTGTAGCGGTCTTAATTGCAAGTGCTACATGCTGCCAATCCTTCATTGTCTTCGGTACTGCGATATAACCGATTCTCTCTCCCGGAAGAGAAAGCGACTTGGAGAATGAATAGCATACAAATGTATTCTCGTAATACTTAGATACAAAGTAATGCTTAGCTCCATCGTAAAGAAGCTCTCTATAAGGTTCATCCGAGATAAGATAAATCTCATGTCCGTACTCGTTCTGCTTCTGTCTTAAAACTTCGGCAAGTCCCTTAATGGACTCTTCCGAATATACAACACCCGAAGGGTTATTAGGAGTATTGATAAGTACTGCCTTGGTCTTCGGTGTAATTGCTTTCTTTAATGCATCAAGGTCCGGCTGGAAGGTCGGGAAGTTAGGTGCGATCTTCACAAGCTTACCGTAGAAATTGCTTACATAGTTGTCATACTCTGAGAAGTAAGGTGCAAATACGATTACCTCATCATCAGGATCGAGAACTGCCTTAAGTACTGTATTAATAGCACCGCCCGCACCAACTGTCATAACGATTGACATTGCTTCGAAATCGGTACCGAATCTTTTGTTAAGATTCTCTGCAACTGCGGCTCTTACATCCATAATACCCGCATTATCCGTATAACCATGAAGCTTTAAAGGATCCATTGTCTGCTCAAGCTTAATAATGGTCTCATCGAACTTCTTCGGTGCCGGTGTTGCCGGATTACCGAGTGAAAAATCGAATACGTTCTCGTAACCTATCTCCTTGCCAAGCTTAATACCGTATTCGAAAATCTCACGAATAGCGGAGCGGTTGGAAACTGCTTTTTCCATCTGTTTTGATAACATTGCTAATACCCCCGTATAATATATAATAGTGCAGTGCACATTAACTCTATTAACGATTATAACACTTATAAGTCAATAGAGATATAGTTTATTTTAATCATAATCATAAGCTGATGATAACTAATTACCTGACGCGCTGTCGGCCTGTTTCTCTGTTCCGGCAAGTTCATATACGATTACAGGCATTCCCGCATATGCTACTCCATATATCTTCTCTGCCGCAGCATACGGAAGATTGACACATCCGTGTGAACCCGAAGTCTTATATATGCTTCCGCCGAAGTAATTTCTCCAGGTCGCATCATGAAGTCCTATTCCACCGTCAAAAGGCATCCAGAAGTATACAAACGAAGTATAATTATCACCTCTAAGCGTTGCATTCTTCTGCTTATACTTAATAGTGAACATTCCGACACGGGTAGTTGTCCCACGACTTACGGAACCCGTTACACAGTCGGTCTCAAATACCTTACTGCCCTTAATATATACAAATACATGCTGCGCGGTTAAGTTAACCTCTATATAACTGTTACCGTACTGATACTTGCCCGAAGAATATGCTCTTCTTGAGAAGACAGGCTCACGCTGCTCAACCGTCTTTTCCTTAAGCGCAGTATATACAGCTTCCTTTTCAGCCTTGGCATCAACCATATATCCTATTCCGCCGTTTCTTACGGTAACATCCTTGCCGTAAGACGTATGGAATATCTGATTATTCTTATATGTATCATATGTACTTTGTAAAAGCGCAACAAACTTGTCTATCTCTTCATCCTTAATAACAGGGTGTCCCTCGTCATCAAGTACAAGCCAGCCCTTATCATCAAGCTTAATGAAATCCACAATTCTGTCGGAATCAAGCTTTACAACCTTTCCGCCCGAACCGTACTGCACATTGGTAAGAAGATACTCATTGGCTTCATTCGCCGCCTGAAGAATTGTTGTATCTTCCGCCGTAACTTCAGGGTTGACATAACACTCGTACTTATCAAGATCGATTTCTTTTCTAAGTGAAAGAATGGCTTCTCTTATTACCTCTTCGGTTTTCTCCCGATTAAGAGTATTACCCATAACTTCATCAATGATTACATATGTACCGTTAACATATTCTATATGTGCATCAACAGGTGCTATCTCATTAGCTTTATCAAAGCACTCAAGACCTGCTAACGTTACCGCATATTGTTCCTCGTCAAGCTCCACCGGAACATCATCAAGTACCGTTTTCTTGAATAAACTTAATATAAAAGCATATCCATGCTGGTTATCTAAGGCTTCTCGAAGCGCATTGCCATATTCCGGCTTAAGCCCTATATCTTCGGCAGATATACGTTCAACCTTTTTATCTCTGAGAACAAGTGCAAGATTATAATTACGAATCTGTCTCTCGTACCTATTCTCTATCTCCTCAGGTGTCTTGCAGGATATGTCATCATATCCTATATATGTATTGGGAAAAAAATGGAATTCGAAATAAACCGATGCAGCCACGAAAGTGCCCGCTACGGTTAATAAAAACAATATGGATAATACAGTTATGGCAGTTCTCGTTCTCTTAGCAGATGACATAATCATCCTCCGTCACACAATACTACAAGATATATTATAAATGTTAAGTGGAAATTTTCAACAGGAATAAACTCTTCTATGCTGTTTATAATATTTTTATATTTTTTATAAATATATAATTATTATTTTTCCTGAACATATGTTAAGATATTTTTAAATCAAGCAGCTTCGATTTCACTGATTATCTATACCAACGGAGGCCGGATACATGATTAAATACATTATTAAACGAATCTTTCTTATGGCTTTAACCTTGTTTATTATTATGGCAATACTTATTCCGCTTATACTATTAATGCCGGTTGAAGGATATGCATGGCACCCCGAAAGTCCCGAGGTTTTTATAGAAGTCTGCATCTATTATATAAAAGCGATATTTCTCCAGTTTAATTTCGGTACCACACCCGGAACCTACAGAAGCATTGCGGAATGGCTTACAGGTCCCATAAGATATACGTTATATATAACTATACCCGCAATTCTTATTTCGTTTCCGTTAGGTATATTTTTTGGTTCTCTTGCAGCATTATATAAGAACAAATGGCCGGATCAGGTAATAAATATTGTTATAATATTACTTGTATCTGTTCCCGAATTTGTATCATGTATGCTTATTCAGTATTTTATAGGTTTTAAATTAAACCTCTTTCCGCTTATATTCGGCTACGGTGATGATTTCTTCTCATGGAAGCTTTTTAAAACAGCAATTATGCCGATTATATGCCTTTCCTTGGGACCGACCGCAAGCTTTATGCGTTTTGTACGAGGAGAGCTTTCCGAAACTTTAACAGCTGACTATATGATGCTTGCAAGGGTTAAAGGATTATCCAAAACCCGGGTTCTTTTACGGCATGCATTTCGTAACTCAATGATGCCGATACTTCCGCTTTTTCAATCAAGCATTATTGCAATATTTACCGGTTCATTTTTCGTAGAACGAATCTTTTCGGTACCCGGTATAGGTAGAACTTTTATTACTTCAATGCTGTCCGGATGGCAAGGCACTTTCTTGTGCCTGTCTATGTTCTACACTATCCTTGCCCTTGTAACGGGACTTATCACCGACATCTGCTACGGATTAATAGATCCGAGAATACGAGTAGGCTCAAAGAAAGTTATAGAAGAATAAAGTTAAGCGGCTCCGCTATAGAGCCGCTTAACTTTATTCTTTTTCGGTCAACTCAAATTCATACTTGCCTTCTTGTGCTTCGCCCTTACTTTCAATAAGAATATATAATGTCGACTTTGCAGGTATATCAATTGAAGTCTCAAACTCAGAATCATCATCCATAACAAGAAGCTGTCTTAATACCTTACCAAAATCACAATATACCTCAACATTACCCTTTTCAAGCTTACCGTATACTCTTAAGGACATATCCTCGTCACCGGTCTTAAGTTTGAAAACCTTACTTCCGTTAAATGTCGAAAAGTTCATCGATGCTGAAGTCTTATCCTGCGTTGTTACAAGCATTGTCGCAGTATAACTTGAACTGTACTTTCCGCATCCCGTAAGTGACATTGTTGAAAGTATAAGTACAAGAATCAACAATAATGATATTCTCTTTTTCATTTTTTTACTCCTTTATAATTAATCTATGCTTTAATTCTCTTTGCTTTTATACGTCTTATAAGACTAAAATCCTTCACATAGAACATAATCCAGAATATGCAAACCATAACAACAGCAGTAATCACATCGAATACCGAGTGCTGCTTAATAAACATGGTTGAAAGCACTATAAGAATTGCAATTATTAAAGAGCCCGTCTTAAAAGCTCTTGATCCCATAAATTTATTGCTGTAGCATATCGAAAGATGTGTTCCGAGTGCATTATATACGTGGATGCTGGGGAACAAATTCGTCGGTGTATCCATCTTATAGAGAATCTTTACAAGTTCGGTAAAGATATTGTCACGTTTAAACACTATCGGTCTAAGATATGCTCCGTTAGGATAGATGGTTGATATTATAAGAAACAACGTCATTCCCGTAAACAAAAACTTACACGACTTAAGAAACGTCTCCTTATCCGTAAGAAAGAAATACACAAGCGGTATTGCCACATATGGGAACCAGAATAGATACGGTATAATGAAAAATTCATTAAACGGTATCATATCGTCAAGAGCCATATGAACTATATGGAAATGCCATGTCACATGCTTCTCTATAATCGAAAACCACGGAAAATATATAAGTGCATATAAAAAGCACAGACCGTGCTTGTATCTAATGCATAATTCTTTGAATGTCTCTTTAAAACCTTTCATTTCATCCCTTACTCCCCATTACACGCTTTTAATATTATAGCACTTCTTACTATTCTTTCAAAGTTAAACGAAAATAATATAACAAATTATTTGTTAATAACATATTGACGTGTCGTTCATTTTATGTTAACATTTCGTTAAGAAATTAAGGAGTGTTTGTTCATATTTTACTTCTAACCGAATATTAGGGGGATTTTACCGATGTTTAAATACGTATTAAAGCGTATAGTACTTGCATTACTTACCATGTTAATAATCTATTCCATACTATTTATTCTCATACGCTTATATCCCATAGAAAACGACTATTGGAAGTTTAACAGAGTATGGATAGTTCAGTACAAAGAAGCCCTAAGAAATATTATCACAAAATTTGACTGGGGTGAATGTACTACCAAAGGATTCCTTTATCCGCCTGTTACTAAGTATATATCTACCAAACTAAAGTATACTTTCTATGTAACCGGTGTATCTATATTACTGTCCATTCCTATAGGTATCTTATTAGGCTTATGGTCTGCGGTTATCAAGAACAAATTTGCAAATGGTATATTTAATATAATTATATTATCCTTCGGTTCAATTCCGGTATTCGTATGGGCATTTACATTACAATACTTCTTATGCTGGAAGCTTGATCTTTTCCCGTTCCTCTTTCCTAACGGAACCAATCTTCTCACCTTAAGAATGTTCCACGGTGCTATAATACCAATCCTTGCGCTTTCTTTAGGACCTATTTCAACATATATGTATGTCCTGAGAGGCTCGCTTCTGGAATCATACCATTCCGATTATGTGGCACTTTTACAGGTAAAAGGATTATCCAAATGGCAGATAATAAGAAGACATACTTTTAAGAACGCAATAGTATCAATTTTCCCGGAAATCTTCTCGAATGTAATTTTTATTGTTACCAACTCATTTATAATCGAGAAAATCTTTGCAATCGCAGGCCTGTCAATAACATACATACGAACTTTCTTCGCGCTCGATAAGCTTACCGGTGATGCAAAAGAATGGCTTTCGTCAGGATACCTGGGTGTTATTCCTGATTACAATATGTTCCTATGTATCTCCATGTTCTATGTTGCAATTGCTGTCGGAACCGGATTTTTACTCGATCTTCTCTACGGAATAATCGACCCGAGAATACGAATCGGTAGTAATAAGAA
>JAEENO010000029.1 GCA_016283755.1 Lachnospiraceae bacterium
CAATAGATAGAATAATATGTAAAGGAGATTAAATATGTCAAAAATACTTCTCTCCGGCGGTGCCGGATACATTGGATCACATACAGCTGTCGAACTTCTTAATGAAGGCTTCGAAGTAGTTATCGCTGATAACTTATATAACAGCGAACGTTCCGTTATGGATAGAATCGAAGAAATCACTGGAAAGAAAGTCTCATTCTACGAGATTGACGTCTGCGACAAGATAGCAGTTGATGAGCTTTTTGACAAGGAAGATATTGAAGCGGTAATTCACTTCGCCGGATATAAGGCTGTTGGTGAGTCTGTATCAAAACCGCTTATGTACTACAGAAACAACATTGATGCAACTCTTACGCTTCTTGAGTCAATGAATACACATAATATTAAGCGCTTTATATTCAGTTCTTCCGCAACCGTATACGGACCGTTTAATGCGATTCCTTATGTGGAGACAATGAAGATCGGTGACTGCACAAGCCCTTATGGTACAACCAAGCTTATGATTGAGAAGATTCTCGATGACGAAGCTGCAACTGATAAGGATTTATCCGTAATCTCGCTTCGTTACTTCAACCCGATCGGTGCTCATCCGTCGGGACTTATCGGTGAGAAGCCAAGCGGAATTCCGAATAACTTAATGCCGTTTATTACACAGACAGCAAAGGGCATAAGAGAATGCCTTACAGTATTCGGCGATGATTACGATACACCGGACGGAACCTGCATCCGCGACTACATCCACGTAGTAGACCTTGCAAAAGGTCATGTTGCGGCACTTAAGTATGCTCTTAAGCACACCGGTTCAACTCCTATTAACTTAGGAAGTGGTAAAGGCACAAGCGTATTCGAGCTTATTAAGGCATTTGAAAAAGCCAACAACTTAAAGCTCAATTACAAAGTCGGTCCTCGTCGTGACGGAGACATCGCAGCTTTCTATGCGGATGCTTCATTAGCTAAAAAGCTCCTTAACTGGGAGACTCACGAGTCAATCGACACCTGCTGCCGCGACAGCTGGAACTGGGAATGCAAGAATAATTAATCAGAATTAAATTAATAAAAGGACGGTTCTTTTATGAAACCGTCCTTTCATTTATTTTAATAGACCTGCTTACTCATTTAATTCTCCCGCTATTCTAAGAAGGTTCTCGATTTCATCCACTTCAATATCAAGAAACTCGGATAAATCCTCTATTGAATACTCCGCATTCTGCTCTTTTAACGAATTAACCGCTTCAAGAAGCTGGTTAAGCTTATCTAATATCTTGCGATTCTCCATTGCGGTATCAACATCAAGCATAAGATACTCGCAGATCACGCGCTCGATATCGTCTTCTACAGCTTTTATGAAGTCGCCTTCACTGTTCTGTAAGGTTGCCTCAAGCTTATCTAAGTTTTCAATTACATAGAGGTTTCCTTCCTGAACTATATCCTGTAAAAGCTCGCCCTTTCCGACATAACCTTTTGCAATCTTATAAACTATCGGAAGGTACTGCTCATACTTGGATTCAAGGCTAAGAGCTTTTAACTCCTTCTCATAACGGTTCTTAAATGCGCGTTCCTCTTCGGTAAGCTCATATTCTACCTTCGCATTCTTTAATTTCTCTATTAATTCAAGTCTCTCGTCCATCTATTTCTCCTTAGTACTTACTTTCTCTTCACAACCTGGAAGATATAAAACTTTAAGTAATAACTTTCATCGTGGTTAAATAATATCGGGTGATCGGGGCTCTGCGTTCTAAATTCCACCTGTCTAAGTGTAACTTGCGCATCACGTGCCGCATCATGAAGCATCTTGGTAAAAAGCTCGAAATTCATGAAGTGTGAGCAGCTGCAGGTACATAAGAAGCCACCGTCACGCACAAGCCTCATGCCGCGAATATTAATCTCTTTATACCCTTTTGTCGCATTCTTAATCGAGTCTCTCGACTTGGTAAATGCAGGCGGATCAAGCACTACAACATCGTAGGATTCGCCTTGTCTTTCAAGTTCAGGTAAAAGCTCGAACACGTCATGTGCTTCGAATCTTACTCTATCTGAAATTCCGTTAAGATCTGCATTCCTTGTTGCCATCTCAACAGCTGCTTCCGATGCATCAACTCCCAATACAGATGCAGCTCCTGCTATTCCGGCGTTTAGTGCAAATGAACCGGTGTGTGTGAAGCAATCAAGTACTTTCTTACCCTTACATAAGCGCTGTGTTGCAAGTCTGTTATACTTCTGATCAAGGAAGAATCCAGTCTTCTGACCGTCTTTTACGTCTACATAATACTTAACGCCGTTCTCTACAATTGTAACGGTTGTATCAAATTCAGGTCCGATGAAGCCTTTAACGCGCTCTAAACCTTCTTTCAGGCGCTCCTTGGAATCAGACCTTTCGTATACCCCGCGGATATTGATTCCGTCTGCTGCCAAAACTTCCTTTAAGATATCGATTATTCTTGTCTTATACTGCTCCATTCCAAAGAACAATACTTCTATAACAAGGACATCTTCAAACTTATCTATTGTAATTCCCGGTAAGAAGTCCGCTTCTCCGAAGACAAGGCGGCAAGAGCTTGTATCCACCGTATTTTTCCTATATTCCCACGCATTACTTAATCGCGTGCGGAAGAATTCATCATCGATAATTACATCTATATTTCTGCTTAATAAGCGGATTCTTATCTTAGAAGTCTCACTTATGACTCCTACTCCAAGCGGATAATCATTAAACGCACGTACCTTAACGAGGGAGCCGTTCTTAATTATTCCGGTCTTATATGCTCCGGAGTAATCAGGGGTCTCTAGGAATTCGATCTCGTTATCAAATACCCATGCTCCTCCTGCTGATATTGTACGGCCTTCGCCTTTTTTTAGTTTAATTGTAATATCGTTCATATATATTCTCCAGTAAATAATAATATGATATGTGGATTCTTCTCCACCTCAACATAATATATACATTACTTATAATCTTGCGTTACCCTATGTGGATTCGCGTTAATATATACGATGGAACGTTGCATTGCGCACTTAGTGAATACGAGAGAGGTTAGCGAGGAGCGGTCACTGTTTGAGCCGTCTCGCCGGATGGGGCGAGGCGAGCGAGTTGAGCGCGACGAACGCGTGGTCAACCTCTCGAAGTATGAACTTAGTGCAGTCAATAGCAGTGACAGAGTGTATATTAATGCGAAGCCGCATACAGATTCGCATAATTACTATATATTCTGTTCACAAAATGTTCTGATAATTTATATTAAGTTCCGCAAATTGTTAGTCGATATATAGAGTAGAAAGGAACCGGTAGAGACATGCGACTATCCAAGGAAGGAGGGATTCGTATGAGTATCACAAGAATCATGGACAGTGTTTTTGAAAGCATTTCAATCGACAAGAGAAAGAAATTAGGTACGGCAGACCGTACCACTGAATCCCTTGGCGCAGTAGAAGGAAACTTCTTCCTTGCTTTCAACAATCAGGACAACAAGAACCGCGAATCCGAGCGGGATGCCAAGAACCGAGGCAGGGATGCCAAAACATTGGAAGAACAATGGAAAGAGGCCCAGGAAATGGTCAACCTCGCCAAATACCGAGACGAGTTCCTCGGTACTCATATAGATTCGAGGGGGTAGTAAAGTCCCCCTCGAATTTATTTTTTTGCTCTTTTGTTATCCTGATAATTCTCTATACCAACCAATTATAACTTAATCGAATCGAATAACTTATCTGCCTTAACATTAGCATCTTCTCTCGAAGCGCCAACAGTCGATACATATACCTTAATCTTAGGCTCTGTACCGGACGGACGAATTATAACGGACGCACGGTCAGTAAGCTTATACTGTAATACATTTGCAGACGGCAATCCGTTAACACCCTTCTCATAATCAACCGTATCAAGTACCTTAAACTCTCCGAAAGCATCTACACCCTTACGCAGATTCTCCATAATCTCAGTCATCTTCTTAAGTCCTGCAGAGCCCTCGTACTGATAAGATCTAACCAGATTAACTCTATATCCGAACTTCTCATATAATGCCTCAAGTCTTCCCTCGATGGATATACCCTTGGTCTTATAATATGCAAACATCTCGGCAATTAAGAATGCCGCATCAACCGCATCCTTATCACGCACATAACCTGCAGAGAGGTAGCCGTAGCTCTCCTCGAATCCAAGGATATAATCATCGGAACGGCCCTCGCGCTCTAAGGACGCAAGAACTTCTCCAATATACTTAAATCCCGTAAGAACAGTTACAGTTTCAACACCGTAAGACTCCGCAACTTCATCAACCATCTCAGAAGTTACGATGCTTTTTACCACGAGAGGCTTCTTCGGCATCTTGCCTGCTTCTTTTCTGCGGGAGCACATATAATCAATCAATAGAATACCTATTTCATTACCGGATAAAAGCGCATAATCACCATTCTTACTCTTAATCGCAATTCCGCATCTGTCAGCATCAGGATCTGTTGCAATCAAGATATCCGCACCGCGCTCCTTCGCATACTTAATACCAAGTTCCATGGTATCTCGATTCTCCGGATTCGGGAAATGACAAGTCGGGAAATTACCGTCAGGCTTTTCCTGCTCAGGTACAACAAATATATTGTCATATCCGCTTTCGGTAAGTGCACGAACAACCGGCTTTAATCCTGTTCCGTTAAGCGGTGAATAGATAATGCTGACATTCTTATCAATCTTCTCTCCGAATAAGTGTGACTGACTAAGTACATGTTCGATAAACTTGTCATATACCTTCTCCGAGATATATGAGATAAGTCCGTCAGCTATACCCTTCTCAAAAGTTACAACATCTACACCCTTGAAAATATCGACCTTCTTAATCTCTGTAACTATATCATCAGCTGCCTTCGATGTAATCTGGCAACCCTCTTCGTTATATACCTTGTATCCGTTATATTCAGGCGGATTATGTGATGCGGTAACCATAATACCGGCAGCACACTTTAATTCACGAACCGCAAAAGAAAGACAAGGCGTCGGCATAAGTTCCTTATAGATATAAGCCTTAACACCACTTGCAGCCATAACTGATGCTGCAACTCTTGCAAAGTTCTCAGAACCGTTTCTTGAGTCATAGCTTATAGCAACAGAACGTCTCTCGCCCTCATAATTAGCCAAGACATAATTAGCAAGACCTTTTGTAGCCTTGGCAACCGTGAAACTGTTCATTCTGTTGGTTCCGGCACCAAGTATGCCACGAAGTCCCGCAGTACCGAAATCAAGCTCCCTATAGAAAGCGTCTTCCTTTAATGCGTCATCCTGAGCCATTTTCATAAGCTCGCTACGGATGCTTTTCAACTCATCTTCATCATATGGTAAGTTCTCATTACATAAGGCATCGAGCCATAATTCATAATTATCCGTATAATCCATACATTACCTCCACTTACACATATCAAATCTATTCTTTATTTACCTCCATAGCCTTAACCTCTTGCCCATCCGAATCCTTTGCGAACGAAAGGCCGAAAGCAATTGCCATCCAGCACGAAGGTAAGAAAACATTCAAATTGAAATTAATGCATACAACCGAAAGATATACGGCTGCAGTAACCAATGCAACAATTACACCCGGATTATTCTTAACACATCTCGCACATTTTACGATAATTGCGATAATCAATGCAAAATATAATCCTGCTCCCAAAAAACCACAGGTTAAAAGCATATCAAGATAAGCGCAATGTGCATCAGCAAGTGTTGCAGGGCCAAACTCTCCCGGAAGAAGATTAAGCCTACTTAAATTATCAAATCCGATACCAAAAAGCTTATCCTTAAGGCTTCCTTCCTTATACACTCCAAGGATTTCCTTCCATATCCGG
The DNA here is from genome assembly GCA_016283755.1 of Lachnospiraceae bacterium. GTDB lineage: Bacteria > Bacillota > Clostridia > Lachnospirales > Lachnospiraceae > XBB1006. Next base: position 5,830 of record JAEENO010000029.1, read on the forward strand.
CCTCTGCCCGATCCCCAGCTATCTGTAATTACAAGCTTATAAAGCGTTGCCTCCTCGGAAATATTGGCCTGATTCTTGTTGGCATATATAAATAACACAATAAAGCCTATCAGCATAAGTCCGCATAATATGAACCACACACGTGAAATCCATACTCCCGCTTTATCCCAGACGCCCTTAAGAAGAAATACCAATACGCCAAGTACTGCAAGAGCTATTCCCGCTCCGATAATAAGCTTTCCGTTGCCGAATATCCATAGAGTAATCTGCTCGTTAATAGCTTGAACATATTCAGGCTTAGCATAAAACTGTCTCTGAATAAGTACGCCGGCATACATAAATATCGCGGCCATCCATAATCTTCTAAGATATGTACCGTTTCTGAACGCAAATCCAATAGCCACCAAAACTCCAAATAGTGCGAAATAAAAGCCCGCGGAAGAACTTGCAAGGCCGGCTATTGTATCAACCACAATCGCAATTCCCGTAACGATTAATGCAGGCAAATTCTTCTCCAACATAAATATTGCAATCAAAACTGCAAGATAAAAAGCGCAGATAGCGGAATACTGATCGACATTACCGAACATACTTCGAAGCGATGTGTACTGTCTGTACATCTGCCAGTTAAATATGTCCTTCTCATAGTACTGCATTATTCCGACGATATTAGTAATAATCGTCCATACTGCAAATCCGATTGACAATGCGAAATGGTGAAAAGCATACTTACTTACAATAAATGCCGCAATCAATATCGCACCGACATATAAGAATCCTGTCTTTCTGAACGCATCACCGAGAAATGCGGAACTTCTGTCAACAGAAAGCAGTGAACCTATAAGCCATGACACAATTGTCGCAAGAAAAAGTATATCTACAATACTGAATTTTAACTTACGGGTAGAACTTTTATCAAGATTCTGCAAGCTTAAAAGCCCGGAACCCACAACAAATATTCCCACACCTAAAAGTAACAAAATCCATTTCCAATTATCATAATAGACGTATCCCTGAACACATACCGTGCCAAAGCCAAACATCATATAGAAAAGGAATGCCATGCACCAAATGCCCATTTTAAAAGCAATCTTTCTCTCAATGGCACTCTGTGCTCTGCCCTTTTTGTTCTCGTTATTGCCTGTATTACTCATTTTACTCTGCCAACTCCGCGTTCTCTTTAATAGTATATGACGGCACAATCGTCTTAACCAGCTGCCTCATATCCGTAGTCTCTTCGGCTGCCGCATCATGAAGTTCATGCAACGCCTTAAAGAACTTCTTTTCATCAAAATCAAGCGGCTTACCGATGAAGATAAGATTGTTCTTCGTCTTCTCCAATCCTTCCTCCGCCTTAAGGCACTCCTCATAGAGCTTTTCGCCCGGGCGAAGTCCCGTATAGACAATCTGAATATCAACATCAGGCTCATATCCCGATAACTTGATAAGGTTACGCGCCAAGTCATCAATTCTAACCGGTTCACCCATATCAAGGACGAAAATCTCGCCGCCCTTCGCAAAAGCGCCTGCCTGAAGTACAAGCGAAACCGCTTCAGGAATCGTCATAAAGTAACGAATTATATTCTTATCGGTTACGGTTACAGGACCGCCTTCCGCAATCTGCTTCTTAAAAAGCGGAATAACCGAACCGTTAGAGCCGAGTACATTACCGAAACGCACTGCAACGAACGAAGTATCAGGATATTCACGCTCCATAGCCTGAATAACCATCTCGCAGATGCGCTTTGATGCACCCATAATATTGGTCGGATTAACAGCCTTATCGGTCGAGATAAGAACCATCTTCTTGGCACCGTACATAGCAGCGGCCTTGGCCACATTATAAGTACCGAATACATTATTCTTAATTGCTTCGTTCGGAGAGTCTTCCATAAGCGGTACATGCTTATGCGCTGCCGCATGGAATACAATCTCCGGCTTATACTGCAGGAATATCGAATTAACACGGTTAGTATTGCGCACCGAACCGATCAAAGTCTCAAAATCAAGGTTCGGATAGTCCTTCTTTAACTCAAGCTGAAGATTGTAAGTCGTATTCTCATATATATCAAATATAATTAACTTCTTAGGATTATGAGCCGCAATCTGTCTGCAAAGCTCGGAGCCGATAGAACCGCCGCCGCCCGTTACCATTACAACTCTATCCTGAATATATCCGGCAACCTCATCAATATCTACACGTACCTGGTCACGGCCTAATAAATCGACAATTTCTACATCACGAAGTGCCGAAACCTTGACTCTCTCATTGATAATCTGCGCCATTGACGGAAGAATACGCAATTTACATCCCGTATTCTTACAAATATCAAGTATTGCCTTACGACGTGAAGGCGGAAGATTCGGAATCGCAATAAAAATCTCCTGAATCTTGTACTTCTCAACTGCCCACGGAATCTTGGTATCGTTACCGACAATCGGAACACCAAGGATAGAATTACCAATCTTTCTTGGGTCTGCGTCAATTACACACTTAACACGATTCTTAATAAGACGACTCGCCTTAATATCCTTGATTAAGTAATTCGCCGAATCACCGCCACCTATTACCATAGTCGGTATGGAGGCTTTATTGAAATCTCCTTGGAAATTATTACGGATTACTCTAAGTCCTCTGTACGAAAATCTGCTTAAAGCGATAAGCATCGTAAGATAGAAAAAGTAAAGCACATGAAACGATCTCGGCACATTAAGCTGAAGCATCGTAAGCCCTGCAATCTGTAGCAATGTTGAAAGACCGCAGGCAAGTACCACGCTGATAAGCTCCTGCACGGATGCATACTGCCAAAGGGAACTGTATAACTTAAACAGCACAAACAATACAAGCGTTGTGATAAGATTAATCCACGAATATTCGTGAATTGCCCACTTTATTCCTTCTTCCACGTTATGAAAATTGAATTCAAAACGCGTAATTATCGCCATATACATCGAAAACAGAATCGCCATTATATCATATATAAGGAAAATGGCTCTTCTTACCGGTTTCGACAACTTTCTCAATACTTTGCTCACCATATTTTTATACGCCCCTATAAGCTTTATTCCGGAGTCCTACTCCCAAACTTACCCACGTTGATTATACCATAAGAAGAATACATATACAATTGCTTATAAAAAGGGCAGAAGCCTTATTATAAGACCTCTGCCCAATTATATAATTATTCTTCTTTTATAAAAGCTCCTGAACCCGCTATCTTACTCTTACACCCTTTACCGCCGTCCAGCTTGAATATACTCTTTTTCCCGTAGAATCAAGCTTCCAGCCACGAACTCTAAAGTAATACGTTCTTCCCGATGTAAGTCCCGTAAATACTCGCGATAACTTAGATGCCGGATAAATCGCGCCGTTCGTCATATTTCTTGAAGTTGATATCTCAACCTGATATGCCGTAGCACCCGACTTAGGCGCTTTCCACGAAACCGTTACACACTTTCTGTATCTTGCTGTAAGTGAAAGTGAAGTTGGCTTTCCTACCGTAACCTTGGTCCAGTGAGCATATAATGTAACATTGCCTTCACCTATAGTCGTGGAATAATATCTCTTGCCTTCCTTCTTATCATCGTACCAGCCGGCGAACTTATAACCCGCGCGTCTTGCGTCCGATGCAAGCTTGCCGACTTCTTCACCCATGACATAGGACTTATACTTGGTTATCATCTCGCCGCCGTTAGGGTCGTAGAAGATTGTCGCATTAACAACGCCTGCTTTAAGCTTAATATTAGAATTGGATGACTTAGTCTCAACTATAGTCTTCGCGATTTCAGCGGTACACTCGTCTCTGTATCTTACTACGATCTCGCTGCCGGACCTTGTTGCAGCATTCACAAAGCAATCCTTTGAACTTGCAACCTTTGCCGCAAACGTAATCTCCGTCGATAATACAGAGCAGTTCATGAACATACTGTCTATCTTAGTAAGCGCTGCGGTATCCCACTTTACAAGATCTGCAATCTCGAGCTTTTCGCAGTTTTTAAACATCTCTGCCGCATTCTCTACACGACGTACATTAAATCCGTCAAGCGCTATATAATATAGATTCGTGCAATTATTGAACATAGCCGACATATCGGTTACATTATGCGTATCAAACCTGCTAAGATCTAAGCGGGTTAATCCTTTACATCCTGCGAACATGCCTGCCATGGTCTGCGCAGATCTTGTATCGAATACACTCAAAGAAAGATCCGTAAGCTTCTCACAGCCCGAGAATGTATTGGCAAAGCTTATTACATTACTTGTATCGATTCCGCCAAAAGTAATATTCGAAAGTGCACGGCAGTTCCGGAACATGCTCTCCATGGATACGCATCTGCTGGTATCCCAGGAACTGAAGCTAAATGACAACAGGTTCGTACAATCCTTGAACATGCCGTCTATATAGTTCACATTCGGAGTCTTCCAACGCGATACATCTATATTCTTCATATTACAGCCCGCAAACATCTCGGACATATTGCGAACATTAGTCACATTGAAATTCTTAACATCAAAAGTCGAAAGCGATGTACAGCCCGCAAACATACGCTTCATATTGGTTACACTCGAAGTATTAAAATCGGTTGTAAGCTTAACTAATCCCGAACAGTTCTCGAATAAGCCTTCCATATCCGTAACCTTGCTCGTATTCCAGCTCTTAGTCGTAACTTCCTTTAATGATGTGCAACCCGCGAACATATAACTCATATCCGTTAAGTTCGTCATTATAAGTCCGGTTGTATCTACAGACTCAAGCTTATTAAGACCATAGAAAAGATATGACGCATCTGTCATTCCGGTTATATTAATCTTGGCACTCTTAATTTCGTTTGCACTCGTAAGCCACGGAATACCGGTCTTGCCCTTATGTGCCGTTATGTTACCGTTGCCGGATACAGTAAGAAGTCCCTTCGAATCTATCTCCCAGGTAAGGCCGTCAACCTTGCCTCCCTTATTGGCCGCGTGAACGATCGGGCTTATTCCCTCCGGGAAAAAGCTCGGCACGAGCATATTTATAAGGAGCAGCGCTATTAAAAGTGCTCCCGTAAATCTACAAATCCTTTTCATTAAAACGACTCCTTTCGGAATGGTATACCTATATTTACACTATATGATATATTTCGGCATTTGATAAGAGAAAAATTAGTTTTATTATTTATGCAATTTTTATGTCAAAAGTCCTATGACTTTTGCAAGCAAAATCGCGAAAATCATAGGACTTATGCTTCTTTTGTAAATAAATAATCATTAATATTTCCATCAACTTAGTAACTTAATAACTTAATAATCGGAAGAATATCTCGATTTAAATCGGAAGAAAAGTAGGAAATAAATCGGAAGAATGTGAAAAAGGGTATCTGCATAGCAGATACCCTTTTCAAATAAACTATATTATTTTGTCTTAACTCTTACAGCCTTACTCCATACACCGTATACTCTCTTGTGTGTTGAGTCGTATCTGTAGGCTCTAACCTTAACGTAATAATTCTTACCTGATGTAAGACCGCTGAAAAGCTTAGTCTTGGCAAGTCCTACATCCTCAGGTTCTGACCAGTTGGTACCACCCTTGGAAATCATTACTTCAAAGCCGTTGTACAATGTCTTAATTCCACCCCAGGTAAATGTAAGACTTCCCCTTGAATAAGACTTAGCGCTTACTTCAGGGATCATACCGGTAAATGTCTTAAGCCAGTGAGCATAAAGTGTTACTGAGTTATTGCAGATTGACTTAGCCCATACACGGTTTACTGCATCATAATTGGTACCGTTATCAAGATACCAGCCTGCGAAGAAGTATCCTTCTCTGTAGATCTTGTTAGGATCGTAACCGAATCCGTAAGGCTTACCCTTACCAACCTTCATTGTTGTATCGCCAAGATATGTACCACCGTTAGCATCGAATGTTACTGTACACGTATCTTCAGCCTTAACTTCTATCTCAATCTTAACAGAGTTTCTGTTGGATCCGCTGTATGCAGTAAGATCGATATTTCCGTAGAATACAAAGTACTGTGCTTCCTTCTTGTTAGGATCGTATGCTTTCGCTGCTGTATATGTCTCTACAAGCTGATCGTAGAAGCTTGCATACTGTGTTGTACCATTCTTAAATCCCGGCTTTACTTCAACGTTCTCTACCGAACCATCTGTAAATGTAACCTTAACTGTCTTCTTCTCATTTAATGAAGACTTAAAGCTCTCCAATGGTGTACCGTTCTCAAATGAAAGAGAGATACTTCCGATCTTAGATGCCTTCTTGGTCGGGCAGATACCGAATGAGTATCTGATCTCGATTGTCTGCATAATCTTATCAGCTCTTGCAGTAATGGCGTATGTAGGATCACCGACAAGATCACGTACTGTTGCCCAATCACAGCTTATATAGCCCTTCATGCAGTTAATTACTACAACTGCTTCATATCTCTTACCTAATGTAAAAGTGCTGCCGTTGAAGTTCTGTCCTTCCTCAAGCCATGTAATGCTCTGGAAAGTACCGTACTTAGCGGATGCATCTGTAAGCTCAAGCTTCTTAGGAACCGTAGCGCCTGCTATAGGTGCATTGAAGCCCTTAAAGTACATCTTCTTATTAACACCCTTGGTGCTGATAAATCCGGTCTTCTCGGTAATAATCGGAAGATAGAATGTCATATGAAGAAGATCATTCTCTGTATATGCATAACCTGCAGTTGCAGGATAACCTGTTAAGTTAAGCTGATATGTATTGGCATAAATCTTATATCCCTTCTTAAGCGGGATATATACATTAAGTGCATAAGATGTTGATTCTGCAAATTTGGTTACTCCGTTATCGAAAGTAAAACCACCGTTATTGCATGTCCATACCGTCCAAATCTTGGATAAATCCAATGCCTTAAGAAGGTCATTATTAGCAGGATCTGTTCCTGATATATAAGTATACTTTATAAAGCTCTTATAAAGTTCCATATCTGTTGCAGGAACTATAGGAAGATATACTGCTATATTCTGGTTCTGAACCTCGCTATGCATTGTAGCATCATAATACTTGTATGTTAAGTATGACGCACCGTTTGTATTAGCCTTACCCCATGCAGAATAGATACCTGCACCGTTAACAGAGTTGCCTGATACAGTATTGGTTGAACCAAATGTCATTGTACCAAGTGTTCCGCCCTGTACATATGCTATACATGCGGTACCTGCAATGGTTCCTGCAGATGTTGTAACACTGTACTTATTATTAACCTTATCCCATGTGAATGTATTAGGTGTACTGTATACGCTTGTAGCTAAAGAAGAAGAAATATCAATCTTAATTACCCAATAAGTCTGTCTAAGGCTTGTAAGAATTCCCTGATTTGAAAATGTAGGGTCAGTTCTATAG
>JAEENO010000030.1 GCA_016283755.1 Lachnospiraceae bacterium
AAGTATTCTATATAATGATTTTAAAGTCAATATAAAGAAACCCGTTAATGCGCATTAATAGAGGATAAAAAGTTGGCAAAACAATCAAAAATGAATAAATCGGAACGCAGCGATAAGATACTAAATGCTGCTATATATGAGTTTGCAATGAGAGGATATGCAAATGCGAAGCTTTCGGATATTGCGGCGCGTGCAGGCGTGTCGTACGGGCTGGTTTCAACCAGATTCGGTTCGAAGGAGGAGCTTTTGTGTGCCTCTTTATTTGTTATTACGGACATTTTTGATAAGGCGGAGTATGTGAAGGGCGATGTAATAGACAGACTTTCATGTGTTGTCGATTGCCTAAGAGAATATGCCGAAAAGGATATCATGAAGTTCGATTTCTGTCTTACAGTGCTCACCGGTAAGGATATGCCTGAAAGTGTAGACAGGATGCTCTGGGAATATTTTACAACAAGGACTGCAATAGATATCTTAGGCGATGCAATGGATAGAGGTTATATAATTAAGGACGATCCTTATGCGTTTATTAAAAATGTGATGCGTTATACACTTGCGATATTTAAGAATAACATACACTTTCATCAGGAGCTGACAAATACCGAACTGGTTTTGCTTGCATGCACAGAGGGAGAGCAGGATCGTATTAAAGAGACTAAGGTTAAAAAAGAGCTGGTGCAGGCAAGCAAAGAGCTTAAAATCTATGATGGTTTTATCAACCTTATTAATAAGAGGTTTATTTCTGCACAGTATTACAATATTGAAACAGATGAACAGGAGTATGTAAAGCTTAACGAGAGAATAAAAGGAATAGCTTTTGTAAAAACGGGATTCTATTCGGGCTTTTCGTCTTATATAGATAATTATGTTTTAAAAGAAGATAGAAAGAAGCTTAAGGAATTGGTTAAGCCGACGGAGCTTAAGAAGACTCTTAAGATGCAGGATTCTGTCAGCATGACGTATACAGAGATCATAGAAGGCCGGGAAGAGTACAGAATGGTACAGATTTCACGAGGCCTTGATGAAAACCATGCGGTTGCGATTTTTACCGATGTTACCGAAGCAGTTCTTGAAGAACGCAGCAGACAGGCTAAGTTAAGAAAACAGGAAGAACGTAATGCCGAACTTCTGTCCAATGAACAGGTATACCAGGCAGCTATTCTGACAAGGGCTGATTCTTATTGGAGACTTAATGTTACTCAGAATAAAGTACTCGATAAAGTTGAGGATGTTCATAGAAGTAAAACGGCTGATATTAGTAAATACGCCGGAGTATCGTATATGGATTACAGGGACAGTATAAGGAAATGGACTTCTTCATGCGTGGACAGAGAGTACAGGGCTGAGTTTAAGAGAAAGATGGCACCCGAATATATGATTGGTGAGTATCATAAGGGTAACAGAATTCTGAGTGTCACGGTAAGGGAACGTCTTAACGGAGAAGACTGGATATACAGAAGGTATGTGACTTATCTCTCGCGTAATGAATCGACACGGGATATTCAGGCGATGACGGTTGTATATAATGTTACCGAAGAGATTCATACGGCTAAGGAAAATGAGGCCAGGTCAAAGTGCGTTAATAATCTTATTGAGACCTTGTACGAAGTTGAAGCGGTTGATCGCGCGATTGACCGAATTCTCGCAACGGCCGGAAGTTATTATAAGGCTGACAGAGCATATATTTTTGAATTTGATAAGGATTATACTTATGCAGAATACAAGTATGAGCGATGTAAGCATGGAGTAGCATCATCTAAGGAAAGCATTACGAAGATTCCGTTTAGCCAGCTGTCTTCGTGGTATCTTGAATTAGAAAACGCCGGAGAACTAAGGATTGATGCCGTCTCTGAACAGGTAGATAAGCGAACGATGCTATATAAGAGTCTTAAGGGTGAAAATGTAGAAAGACTCCTGGCGGCTCCGATTATTATGGAAGGCGTGATCATGGGATATCTCGGACTTGATAATCCTAAGCGTCGCCTGGATGATACGGTGGTACTTAAGATGAGCGCTGCACTTTCATGCAGTGAGATTTTAAGAAGAAAACAGAATGACGAAGAGCATATTGTATCAGAGCATATCTACAGCAGCTTTAAGTCTGTATATTATGCTGACTTTACAACGGATTATATAGCTATTCACACATCGGACGAGAAGAAGAAGGAAGACTTCTGTATGGATAAAAGTTATTATAACTTTGTCAAACGATATGCAGAAGAATATATCTCTGAAGCGAATATCTCACGATGTAAGGTGATGATGAATCCTGAATATATAATGGCGCAGTTTAAGAGGCAGGATACGGTTACAATAGACTTCCTGAGTTCTAAGGGTAAGATAAGAAAGAATATTTCTTTAAGATTCATTAAGGCAAATGAAGCCGGAACTGCTGCGGTAATCTGCGAGATTGATAATACCGGCGCAGTTATGCATGAGAGAGAAATCGCGCATAGACTCGATAATGCGAGAAAGGCTGCTGAAGCCGCAAATGAAGCAAAGTCGCGATTCTTATTTAATATGTCTCATGATATAAGGACGCCTATGAATGCTATTATAGGATTTACCAATCTTGCGGAGAACAATATAGATAATCATGATATGGCTATTGAGTATCTTAATAAGGTCCGCAGTGCTAACAGTTATTTAATGACTCTTGTCGATGACGTTCTTGATATGGCACGAATTGAATCGGGTCAGGTCCGGATCGAAGAGACGTTGTGCGATATCAGGAAAAACGTACAGGAAATTATGTCACTTGTTGTGCCTGATGCAGAAGAAAAGCACATAACTCTTACAAGCGATATAAGTCGAATTAAGCATTATAATGTCTGGGCTGATAAATTGCGAGTCAGACAGATAGCGATTAATATTCTGTCGAATGCCATTAAATATACAAATGAGGGTGGAAGAATTAAGTATTCCATAACGGAAGGAAAGTCTGAGCGCGAAGGATATGGCAGATATGAACTTAAAGTGGTTGATACCGGTATAGGTATGAGCAAGGAGTTCTTAGGTAAGATTTATAATCAGTTTGAGCGAGCCAATAATTCAACAGCAAGCAAGGTAAGCGGTACCGGTCTCGGAATGGCGATTGTTAAGAGGCTGGTCGATATGATGGGAGCCGATATAAGAATTGACAGTGCTGAAGGTAAGGGTACCAGAGTTCTGATTACTTTTGAGTTTAAGATTGACGACAGAACACAGGAAGAATACGTTAAGGAGATTGAGCAGGAGGTTACTTCCGAATTCGTTGAAGGTAAGAAGATACTTCTTGTTGAGGATAATCATCTTAACGTCGAGATTATGAAGCATATTCTTGTGGGACTTAAGGCGTCTGTTACAGTTGCAGGTGATGGTGTAGAAGCCCTCGGAATAGTGGAAAAAGCCCGGAAAGGTGATTATGATCTTATTCTTATGGATATTCAGATGCCTAAGATGAACGGATATGAAGCCACAAGACGTATAAGAGCTTTGCATAAGAAGGTTTCCAAGATACCGATTATTGCCATGACCGCCAATGCTTTTGAAGAGGATAAGAAAGCGGCGCGTGAGGCAGGTATGAACGGCCATATAGCAAAGCCCATCAATGTGCAGGAATTGATAAAAACAATGCATCAGGCACTTGATGATACGGGCTCGTAAGACTATACTTATATTATATTTATTTTAACTGCAATACTGACAGACAGTACAATAATACATTGAAAGATAAGGAGAATAATTATGGCAACACCACATAACCAGGCGAATAAAGGAGATTTTGCAAAGACAGTTCTTATGCCGGGAGACCCTTTAAGAGCCAAATTTATCGTTGATACATTTTTGGATGATGTAAAGCTTGTTAACGAAGTAAGAAATATGCTTGGATATACAGGTAAGTATAAGGGAGTTCCGGTATCCGTTATGGCAAGCGGAATGGGAATGCCGAGTATCGGTATCTATTCTTATGAGTTATATAAGTTCTATGATGTTGATAATATTATAAGAATCGGTTCATCCGGTTCATACACAGCAGATCTTGATGTGCTTGATGTAGTACTTGCAAAGAGCGCATACAGTGATTCAACATTTGCCAAGATGCAGAGCGGTGAGACATCCAATATTCTTAAGCCTTCGGAAAAGCTCAATGCAGCAATTCTTTCTAAGGCAAAGGAACTTAACATTCCTTGCAAGGAAGCTGTAGTTCATTCCGCAGATGTATTCTATGTTGAAGATTCGTTGGAATCATTTGAAGACATCAGAAAGAGAACAGGTTCTGACTGTGTAGAAATGGAGAGCTTCGCGCTTTTTCATAATGCTAATGTGCTTCATAAGAATGCTGCATGTCTTCTTACAATTTCGGATTCATTTGTAAGTAAGAAAGAGATTTCCGCAGATCAGCGTCAGATAGCATTTAAAGATATGATGAGACTTGCCCTTGAGACAGCAATCAATTTATAAGAGGATTACCATGAACAGAAGAGTATTTTTAATAGTAATGGACAGCTTCGGTATCGGATATGAGCCGGATGCGGATCTTTTCGGAGATGTAGGAGCCAATACCTTAAAGTCCGTATCGACTTCAAAGGAATTTGATGTTCCGATGCTTAAGAAGCTTGGATTTTTTAATATAGACGGCGTGGAAGTGGGGGAGAAGGAAGCTTCTCCTATAGGAAGTTTCGCGCGTCTTCGCGAGAAATCAATGGGTAAGGATACAACAATCGGTCACTGGGAGATTGCGGGAATCGCGTCCCCTAAGCCGCTTCCTACTTTCCCTGACGGATTTCCGGAAGCAACAATCAGAGAATTTGAAGAAAAGACGGGCAGAAAAGTTCTTTGCAATAAGCCTTATTCGGGAACACAGGTTATTGCCGATTACGGCGAAGAGCATATGAAGACCGGAGCTTTGATAGTATATACATCTGCGGATTCCGTATTCCAGATTGCCGCACATGAAGATATAGTTCCTATAGAAGAATTATACAGATACTGCGAGATTGCACGAGATATGCTTAAAGGTGAAGTAGGCGTAGGCCGTGTTATCGCAAGACCTTTTATCGGTAAGCCGGGCGCTTTTGAAAGAACAAGTAGACGCCACGATTATTCACTTACTCCGCCTCGTGATACTATGCTTGAGGCACTTATAGGCGCAGGATATAAGACACTCGGTGTCGGCAAGATATATGATATTTTCGCAGGCGCGGGAATACAGGATACGGTTCGAATTGCCAATAATTCGGATGGTATGGTTAAGACTCTTGAGAGACAGCAGTGGGATTTTAACGGACTTTGCTTCGTTAACCTTGTTGATTTTGATATGGTATACGGACATAGACGTGATATCGACGGATATGCACGTGCAGCAACAACCTTTGATAAAGAGATCACAGAATTCATAGGTAAGATGCGTGATGAAGATATTCTTATGATTACTGCAGACCACGGCTGCGATCCGGGATTTACCGGAACAGATCATACAAGAGAATATATCCCGCTTCTTATGTACGGCAAGGATATTAAGAAGGGTGTTAATGTAGGAACGAGAACGACTTTCGCCGATATAGCCGCAACAATACTTGATATCTTCAAAGTTAAGAACAATACGGACGGCGAGAGCTTTAAGTCTCTTATCATGGAGGATTGATATGACCAACGAGGAACTTGTAAGAGAAGCCTATGAGGCAAGAAAGATGTCATATGCTCCATATTCGGAGTTTAAAGTCGGTGCAGCGCTTTTAACCCGCGATGGTAAAGTATACAGAGGCTGCAATATTGAAAATGCATCTTACGGTGCAACCAATTGCGCCGAGAGAACTGCATTTTTCAAGGCAGTTTCCGAAGGCGAAAGAGAATTTTCCGCAATCGCGATAGTGGGGCAGAAGGATGATGTTACTCCCGGCTTGGAAGAATATGCTGCACCTTGCGGTATCTGCCGTCAGGTAATGAGAGAATTCTGTGACCCTAAGACATTTAGGATCGTTCTTGCGTCGAGACCGGACCACATAAGAGAGTTTACATTGGAAGAACTTTTACCGATGAGTTTCGGCCCGGATAATCTTATTAAGGATTGATTATAGAATAGGAAGTGATTAAGACCATGAGAATGGTGGATCTTATTATTAAGAAAAAGCACAAAGGCGAACTTACCAAGGAAGAGATAGATTATATCGTAACCAATTTCGTTAGCGGCGAGATTCCGGATTATCAGATGTCTGCATTCCTTATGGCGGTTTGTTTTCAGGGAATGACGAAGAAGGAGACCTATCTTTTTACCGAAGCTTTTGCGCATTCGGGAGATATGGTAGACCTTTCCGCAATCAAGGGAATTAAGGTTGATAAGCATTCCACGGGTGGTGTCGGCGATAAGACCACACTTATTATTGCACCTATCGTTGCATCATGCGGCGTTAAGGTAGCCAAGATGTCCGGAAGAGGCTTGGGACACACCGGCGGAACAATAGATAAGCTTGAAGCTATCCCGGGATTCAAAACTGCAATCGACAGAGATGAATTCTTTAAGATAGTTAATGATATAGGTGTAAGTGTTATCGGACAGTCCGGTAATCTTACTCCTGCAGATAAGAAGTGCTATGCACTTCGTGATGTAACGGGAACCGTTGATTCTATCCCGTTAATCGCAATTTCGATTATGAGTAAGAAGCTTGCGGCCGGTTCCGATTGCATCCTTCTTGACGTTAAGACCGGAAGCGGCGCTTTTATGAAGACTGTTGATGATTCGATTGAATTGGCGCAGGAGATGGTTGATATCGGTACATCCTGCGGACGTAAGATGGCAGCGCTTATTACCGATATGGATATTCCGCTCGGTAATAACATAGGTAACGCATTGGAAGTTATCGAAGCTGTTGAGACATTAAAGGGACACGGCCCTTCGGATTTAACAGATGTATGTATAGAGCTTGCAGCCAATATGCTATATATGGCAGAGCTTGGAACAATAGAGGAATGTAGAGTTCTTGCAAAGAATAAGATAGAAAGCGGTGAAGCCGTAGCGGTACTTGCCAAGATGGCAGACGCACAGGGCGGAGACGGAAGCTACATCTTAGACCCGTCTAAGTTTACGATCGCACCTATTAAGTATGAAGTAAAAGCTCCTAAGTCGGGTTATATAAGCCATATGGACGCTGAAGGTGTTGGTATTGCTTCAACAATGCTTGGCGCAGGTCGCGAGACAAAGGAGAGTGTTATTGATTACGGTGCAGGTATAAAGCTTATTCGCAAGACACATGATAAGGTTAATGAGGGTGATGTTATAGCTGAATTCTATACATCAAAGAATGAGCTTATTGAGCCTGCTGTGAAGCGCTTTTTAACAAGCGTTACAATAGAGGATAATGACAGCAAGGTTGAACCGCTTATATATGCGAGAGTCACATCCGACAAGGTTGAAAGGAGATAATATGGAAGTAAAAGAGATTCTTTCTCATGTAGATCACACAGAACTTAAGGCATATGCTACATGGGAGCAGATTAAGAAATTATGTGAGGAGTCATTAAAGTACGGTACTGCATCTGTATGCGTTCCGCCTTCATATATTAAGAGAATTCATGATGAATTTAACGGTAAGGTTAATATCTGTACCGTAATAGGATTCCCTCTGGGATATCAGGTAACATCAGCTAAGGTTGAAGAAGCACGTGCGGCAATTGCTGACGGTGCATCCGAAATCGATACGGTTATTAACATCGGCGATGTTAAGGATAAAAGATACGATGAAGTTGAAAAAGAGCTTCTTGCTATAAGAGAAGCAACAAAAGGTAAGATTTTAAAGGTTATAATCGAGACCTGTTACTTAACCGAAGAAGAGAAGATTAAGATGTGCGAGATAGTGACACGTGTTAAAGCCGATTATATCAAGACTTCTACCGGCTTTGGTACAGCAGGTGCAACAATTGACGATATTAAGATATTTAAAGAGCATATCGGTCCTGATGTTAAGATGAAGGCAGCAGGCGGTATCAGAACAAGAGAAGATATGGAAGCATATCTTGCACTTGGTGTTGACAGACTAGGATGCAGTGCAGCGATGAAGCTTGTGGAGGAATAAGATGTTTAACGACGAGAGCGTGGATGCCGGATATGAGAAGGAATGGGCCTATGTAGAAAAGCTCCTTAAGGAGAGCGGAAACGATGATTTTTCGGGCGGTAAGTGCAGAAAATATCCGTTTCGTTCGAGATATGCCCATACGAGAAGAGTTTTGACCTGGTTAAGACGAATGCTTGATGATGTTGGTACTGTGGATGTTGTCGCAATGGAAGTTGCGGTTATATTCCATGATGTTGGCTATGCCAAAGGCAAGAATCATGAGCATGCGGTTCTTTCTGCGGAAATTTTTCACGAGTATTCGGTGGCAAACGATTTCTTGCCGGAAAAAAGAGAACTGATTGAATATCTTATTAAGAATCACAATAATAAAGAGCTTCTTGTAAGAGGAAGCAAGGAAGAGCTTATTCTTCTTATGGAAGCGGATATAATGGATGAAGAAGGCGCAATGCGAATTGCGTGGGACAATATGGCAGCGGCTGTGTGCGGTGCGAAGAGCTTTAAGGAATCATTGGAGAGAACCGAGAAGTACTTTAATCCTGATTACAACCCTATGATAACTCCTCTTGCGAGGAACTTTTTCCAGGAGAAACAGGAGTTTGTAAAGGAATACATAAGAAGGTTCAAGGACGATCTGGGAGAGTGCTGATATGAATGCCATCGGATTAATCATGTCAATTATATATTTCCTGCTTTTACTGTTTCTTATAATAGTTTTACTGAAAGATACAGATAAGAAGTATTATGTGAAAGCCAAAATGCTTGTAAGCTCGGCATTCCTCGGTATGTCATTTTTCTTTTCGGTTTTCAGAAGCGATGATGTTGAGCTTAGGACTTTTCTTATCGCAGGATTAATTGCCTGCTGGTGCGGAGATCTGGCGCTTGGTTATTACCATAAGAAAAAGCGCAAACAGTACATTCTTGTCGGCGTAGGACTTTTTGCAGTGGCACAGGCAATGTTCCTTTTGTATCTTTACGGAGTAGATTCGGATGTAAGGATAGTCGATATAGTGGTGCCTTTATGCGCGATACCGACGGTAATATTGCTTATACACGGATTTAACCTTCATATGGGACATGCGAGATACCCGGTAATGATATATTCCGTTCTCCTTACGGGAGTTGCAACGAAGGCCGTCCATATGATGCTTGATTATACAACGGGATATGCATTTCTTACGGGAGCTGCGGCACAGTTGTTCTGGTTCTCGGATTATGTGCTTTTGTTCCTGTATTTCTATCATGCCAAAAAACATATGACGAAGCCGATTCTCCATGCCGCGAATCTTATATTATATTATGGCGCAGTATACTTATATGTAGTGTCGATTCTATATTAATAACAGGCTTTAACACCATCGCATGTGCGGTGGTGTTTTTTATCTTGCGAACTTATTATCTACCTTATATAATAGATGATGGTGGGGTAAAAAGGATAATATATAGAGGAAAAATATAAGGAGAGGTAGAAATGCGTATATTAGTTATTAATCCGGGTGCAACAAGCACCAAGATAGCAGTTTACGAGGATGAGAAGCAGGTATTTAAGACCGGCATCGATCATAGCGTAGACGAACTTAAGCCATTCAACAGAATAGTAGATCAGTTTGAATTCAGAAAGGATCTTATCTTAAAAGTTCTTAAAGAGAACAACTACGAGATGAAGGACTTTGATGCGGTATCCGCACGAGGCGGCTTACTTAAGCATATTCCGTCGGGAACATATGAAGTTAACAATGCAATGATAAGAGATATCGAGAATCCACCGTATGGTGAGCACGCAGCTAACCTTGGCGCAATCATCGCCAAGACACTTGCTGATATGGTAGGCGTTAAGGCATATATCACCGACCCTGTATGTGTTGACGAGATGACAGATATCGCAAGAATCAGCGGCTTCGAAGGAATGGAGAGACAGAGCTTTTTCCATGCGCTTAACCACAAGGGAATGGCAAGACGCGCTGCAGAGAAGTTAGGCAAGAAATATGAAGAACTCAATCTTATCGTAGTGCATATGGGCGGAGGCGTATCCGTTGCAGCACACGAAAAGGGACGAGTTATTGATGTATATAACGTTAAGGACGAAGGCTCCTTCTCTCTTGACAGAGGTGGTTCATTACCGACCAATGCACTTATTAACCTTTGCTTTTCGGGTAAGACCAAAGCTGAAGTTAAGAAGATGTTGGGCAGCGAAGCCGGTGTATATTCATATCTTGGGACCAAGGATTTCGTGGAAATCTGCGATAAGGCACTTGTTCAGCATGATGAGAAGTTCCTTCTTATATACAAGGCACTTGCTTATCAGCATGCTAAGGATATCGGAGCAATGGCAGCAGTGCTTCATATGAATGTAGATGCAATCGTGCTTACAGGTGGTATGGCTAACAGCAAGGAATTCTGCGATGAGATTAAGAGCTACTGCGAGAAGATTGCACCGTTTATCATATTACCGGGCGAAGCAGAGATGGATTCACTTGCACTTGGTGCATTGAGAGTACTTAGAGGAGAACCGGCAGGTCTTTACGAGTAGACAAGAAATGAACAACTTTATTTGCTAATATGTAATATTGGGGTCTGACCCCAAGGTCTAAGCATAAGGGGGTACATTATGCCGAACGATTACAACTTGGCAGAGCTTATCAGTAAGGTAGGCAGTCAGCAGGAATTATTTGAATCTGCGCGAGACTTCCAGGAAATGATGATGCGCTATGAATGTGCTGTCATGGAAGTTGAGACGAAGATTAAGATTCTTAACGAAGAGTTTTCTATGAGAACTCAGCGTAATCCTATAGAGTCGATTAAGTCGAGAATCAAGTCACCTGCATCCATATACGAGAAGTTAAGCCGTAAGGGTTATGAGATGACAATCGACAATATGGAGCAGCACATTAAAGATATCGCCGGAGTTCGAGTGATCTGTTCGTTTCCTGAAGATATCTATGCGGTTGCCAGACTTATAACCGAGCAGGATGACATAGTAATCCTTGAGATTAAGGATTATATCGCTAAGCCTAAGGCTAACGGATATAGATCTTTGCACTTAATAATAGCTGTTCCGATTTTCCTTGCGAATGAGAAGCGCAATATGAAGGTTGAGATACAGTTTCGAACAATTGCTATGGACTTCTGGGCAAGCCTTGAGCACAAGGTTAAGTATAAGAAGAATGTCGAGAATCCTGAAGAGATAGCAAAAGAACTTAAGGAATGTGCGGATATCATTACATCTGTAGATTATAAGATGCAGGAGATCGAGCACAAGACGTCTGTTATAGAATAAGAGTGGGGAGTGATATAAGTTATGAAGACAAAAGCCGGAAAAGTCTTATGGACATTTTTTATATTGACGGTCGGAAGTTTTATATACTCGGTCGGAATCGCAATGTTCCTTGATCCTTATAACCTTGCACCCGGCGGAGTTACAGGTCTTAGTATTATCATAAGTTCCTGGACTTGCATTAAAACAGGTACGATAATCTACCTTATCAATGTACCGATTATGATATTCGGACTTATTAAGTTCGGATGGAAGTTCATGGTATCGACCGTCTATGTTGCCACGGTCTCATCATTAATGATGAACGGGATCACGGGTTATATAATTCCAAGAACAGGTTTACTTACATCCGACCTTCTTATCTCGGGTGTAACGGGTGGTGCGCTTCTCGGATTCGGACTGGCGCTTATCTTACAGAGAGGCGCGACAACCGGTGGTACAGATGTTATTGTAAAAGCGATAAGACAGAAGGTACCGCAGCTTAAGACGGGCAAGCTGTTCATGATAAGTGATACCGCTGTCGTATTGCTTTCAATGGTGGCCTTTAAGAACGTAGAACTCGGATTATATGCGATAGCATCAATCATTGTAACCAACACCGTTCTTGATATGTTTCTATATAAGAACGACGGAGCGAATCTTCTCTATATCGTTACCGATAAGGCCGAAAATGTTGCGAATCGTGTCTTAAAAGAAGTTGATATCGGTGTAACATATCTTAACGGAGAGGGCGCATATACAGGAGAGAGGAAGAAAGTCGTAATGATTGTGGCAAAGCCTAATGTATACGCCAAGATCAGAGCGATTGTAAGAGAAGAAGATGAAAAAGCATTCCTTATCGTAAGCGGAGCATCGAATGTATTCGGTTACGGATATAAAGATCATTATATGGAAGAATTATAGAATAAAGGACTATCGAAGTTAATTACTTTGATAGTCCTTTAATTGATATATATATTAATAATGGAAGAAGAATTCTAAGCAGTGCGATTATAAATCTTAGATACGTGCCGCTTGCTACCGCCGATAACTATAATAGCTGATGCAGCGGTAAGTATACCGAATATAAGCATAAGAATTCTCTCGCCTGTAAAGATTGAAAGTGCACCTGCAATAATCTCACCGATAAGTGCGCCTGAAGTATTAAGCATTTCAAAGGTTCCGTTGAAACGTCCTTTTTTCATATCGGGTACATACCCCTGGGTTGAGGCGATTCTTATATTATATGAAGTAACGCTTAAAAGTCCCGAGATAAAGTATACGATCGCCATAACCTTAAACGGCAGGAAGAGGATTATGCCTTCGCCCATAGCTGAAACCACATAAGCTACAAGGGCAATTGCAAACTTTCTTGATGCAGGGAGTTTAAACTTATAATATAAGCTTCCTCCGAGAAGTCTGCCGACCATTGAGGCGCCGCCGATGATCATATATAAGTATTCGCCGTTTTCAAAGGTATTCTTAAAGTACGGAAGAAGTAGAACCGAACCTACACCCCCAAGTACCGAGATAACTGTAAAGTGTGTTGTTATTGCAAGAAGGCCTTTCTCTTCTATTAAGTAATGTAAGCCTTCCTTAAAGTCTGATAAATATTTCTTTATGCCGTAGGTCTCGTCCTTACGTTCTTCGTTGTACGTCTCGACATGCTTTATCTGAGTTTCCATGCAGGCTGCCAAGAAGTAAGTAACCGCATTGGCAATAAGCAGCGGCGCAAGACCAATCTTATCGTACAGAAGCTTGGAAAGCGGAACCGCAAAAGCAGTCATTACTTCAAGTATACTTGCTATAGAATACGCCTTCTGATAATTACCTTCAGGTATAAGAAGCGGATAGAAACTCGTATATGCAACTCGGTATACCGAATTAATAGCGCCTATTATAAAAGTTCCCGCAGCAAGTAACGGGAAATTGAAGAAGCCGAATATGAGGCTTGATGCAAAGAACAGATATATGGCGGAGGATATGAAATCAAGCGTATATATCGTTCGTTTTCGTGAATACTTATCGAGGTATGGCCCCGCAATAAGCGGCATTACTATGCTTGGCAGTGTAAATAAAAATACGAAAAGCGCATAATAGAAGGTTGATCCTGTATAATCAAGTACCATAAGTCCTAATGCAAATCCCGATATGGTGGAACCGAGCATGGATATAATGGAGCCTACCGTAATAATGGTAAAGTCTCTGCTCCAGAGAGGAGCAGCAGGCTTAAGCTTATGATTGTCACTCATTGTTTTTCTCCTTTAGTAATCTTATGATTAGAGTGTATGTTAAATGAAGCCTTATTGCAATAGTATTCTCATAACAGGTATAAATATAAGCCTAAGTGGTAGAAGGCTTAATATAAAAGTATCTTAATTGACTTTTGAAATTGTATTGATTATCATACTAATTGAGGTTAATCGTAGATTGACCGGGGTAGCAGAGGGAGAGACGGTTCATAATGGGAAAACGTGAGTATTTAATGAAGGCTCATGAAGGCGTGGCGAGAACACGCAGAGAGCACGGTATAACAATTGATACGATAAGCAATGGAATATGTTCCGGTTCACAGGTGTCTTTATGGGAAAACGGCAATGCGACTCTTGATTTTGCGATAAGATATAGAATTTATTCTAGATTGTTTATCGAGGATTCTGTTGGCGAATGGATGATTGATAATGCGGAATATCAGGTATGGCGAAGACAGAATAACATCGTATGGCTTCTTTGCATGGAAAGATACGATGAAGCAAAGACTGCAATCGAGGAATACCTTAATGAGCCTGATTTAAAGCCTTTGGAGCGCCAGTTCGCATTAAGAATGAAAGCAATTTATCTTATGGCTACAGGCGGCAAAAGGGAAGAAATATATAAATATACCAAGGAGGCGTTCGATATAACGGTTCCGGATTTTTCGTGGGATAATTTGAGGGATAGGATTCTTTCTTCGGAAGAACTCGATATGCTTCTTGATATTGAGCGATATTCTGATAATGACAGAAAAAAAATCGGTGCGGTCATAGGTTATCTTGTAATAAGAGAGATAAAGGAACCGTATCAACGTAAAATTATTCCGAAAGCGGCATATTATTATCTTGATACAGTTGATATAGATAACAATGCAAGTTTAAAAGACCTTTTTATGTTAAAAGAGAAGACGGAGTATGCGTTAGAGAATCTTAGAAATACAGGGCACTGTAATTATATGTGGGAGCTGTTCCTTAAAAAACTCCTTATCCTTAAGAGAATCATTACACTTATGCCTGAAAGAGAAGAATTATTGAAAGATGAACTTAAGAAGACGGAAGATTATATTAAGACAATAGAGAATGTCCATAAAAGGGTTGGAGTAAGACCGGATACAGTTATTCTTCCCGATACATATATACCTTGTCTTGTTAATAATCTGAGTGAAATTATATATAAGAGAAGGAGGATGCTTGGAATATCACAGAATAATCTATGCAAGGATATATGTGATATTAAGACGATAAGAAGATGGCATCAGGGGAAGTCGGTTCCGCAGGAATATGTAAAAAGCGCCGTGCTTAACAGACTGGGAGTGGAAAGCAACGGCTTTATGTATGAAGAGGTACAACTGTTCGAATTCAATGGAGGAATGCTTGATTATATAGCGGATCATCAGGAAATATGGCTTGAGAGAAGATGTCTCCTTTCGTATATATATAATCTGTACGGTGAAGATGAATTGACGGAGGATACGGTAGACAGTGATTATTATATGCTTGGCGGAGATTACAGAGATTATCGTGACAGACGTTTGACAGAACTTAAGCAGACTCTTGAAGCTAAATTTCCGATAGATACAATAATTACCGCAGAAGACAGATGGTTTTTACAGCGGGAAATACTTGATTATTACAGATACATAAGCATGTATAACGGGAATCCGGAAAAAAGAAAAGAATATATTGAGGCAATAAAGTCATATTTGGATGAAATGTTAAATACCGATATGGAATTAAGTGAGTGGACGATTATAGAGCGTGTTTATGGAGAAATTTGCAGTGAATACGGTAATGAAGGCAGGTTTGATGAGTCTAACAAACTGTCTGATTATCTTCTTAAGGAGCAGTTGTGCTTCAGAAGATTCTATAGAGTAGGGCAAATGCTTTATAATAATTGGTGGAATGATAATGAACTATTGGCAAAAACAGGGATGAAACAGGCGGAAGATATGAAGAAACGCTTGAAAGAATGCATTAATGCTGCAGAACTTGTTAAAGACGATAGGATTATAGCGTTTTTAAAGAATAAGATGGAGCTTATGGGTAAATAGTATTATGGCAATAAAAAAGAGAATTCGGTGGCGAATTCTCTTTTTATAATTAATTTAATTATCTTCTTACCGGTATAGTGGTCCAATCAGCAATTTCTCCACCTCCACCAGGTAAGTCGGAACCAACCGGATCCTGAATAATCGGTGTTGCAATTATTGTAAGACATAACATAAGGCAGATAATCTTCTTTGCCAGACTTGTAAACTTCTTCATTTCCTAACAACCTCCAAAATATAACGCTTATCGGGGATTTTCCCCTTTTAATTATTTACTGTACTTATTTTAACTTGTATAAGAATTATTTGCAAGGGGCATAAATTTGAATATTGCCATTCGAATTATGGTCCCTCCCATAATTCGAATGGCGACAGATAAAAAGTGTCACTTGTTGATATTTATAATAGAGGGTATTATGAACGCATAACGTCCCATACCTTATGAGGATTCCGAAAGGATACGAAGATTCTTCGGAGTTTCTTAAGAGGGAAGTAAATAATCAATTAAAACAAAAGGAGCAAAAAAATGAAGAAGAATTTACTTAAAGTATTAAGTATTGCAATGGCAATGATCATTGCTGTAAGTTCAACAATTTCAACATCTGCTTCCGCTTCATGGTTTAATTGGGGTGATGACGCAAGACTTCTTAAGGTATTCAACGTATTAACCAATGAAGAGATCGGTAAGATTTCTGAGATGATCGTTGGTATGACAGAAGGCGAAGAGTTTGGCACAATCGCTATCGGCGATTATGTATCTGCTTACAACGTAGACACACAGGAAGTATTCTTTATGTATCCGATCTTCTGCGACGGCCAGATTCGTTTCGTAGCTAACGTTGATTCCTACGGCGGAGTAGTTGTTACAAGTAACACAGAAGCTTATAATGCAATTACAGCTCTTGATGGCGGTGCTACATATCTTCTTATCGTTGATAACGGAACATATTATGCTAAGGACAGCGCAGGCGAAGTTATGTTATATGCAGAAGAGTACAACATGACCAACGATATTTACTCAATTGATGATTATACATATTATCAGATGCTTATCGCTATCATGACACATTATATCATTTCTTTCGAGAGCTTCATTTACAGCCTCTTCGGAATGGACAATGATGATGTTATCATGCTTGGTAGTTCAGATCAGTTATACACCGGTTGGTGGGACTGGTGGTGGAACTGGGGTGGTTATGACGACGATGATGACAACAACACCCAGTATCAGACAATCACAAAGAAGTTACCGCTTACAAGCTTCTTAAGACAGGGTAATTACGGAATCTGCTGGGCATGTACAGTAGGTACTATCGTAAACTACAAGACCAACTACAATGTAACAGGTTTCCAGGTAGCAGACCTTATGGGAATCGATTACAACAGAGGCGGTACAGCAGACGAAATGAGACAGGCACTTGCTAGATACGGCTTATCATACAGAGTAAGAGGCAACAAGTTAAGCTTCTCAGAGGTTAAGACAAGTATTGACAACGACAGACCATTTGGTATTCTCCTCTTTACATCAAATGCAGGACATGCTATTACAGGTTACGGCTATGAGTATTATGAAGGCAATACATCTTCAAACGCATCAACAAACCTTGTATACGCATGGGATTCTAACGGATATCAGATCTCATTTGCACAGTCAGCATCAAGAGTTAACACATCCGGTTACTCATTCCAGTGGCAGAATGCTGTATACTAAATTGATGCAGTAACGAATATACACATTTAAATGAATGGGACGTAATAATAAGAGCGTAGGCATTGCCTACGCTCTTTTCGGTTAATTCAAGAATTGAGTTTTTTAAGAATAAATCTCTGATTGATTTCACGCCATAAGTTAAATGCAACAGAGACAAGAATAAGTCCGACTGCGATTCCTAATGCACATACTGCTGTTTCGGTTCCGTATATTTTGGCACTGGTATAATTCTTAGTAACAAGATTAAATGTTGCATGGTATAGAGAACCTCCCGGAACTAAAGGTAATATGGCTGTTATAAGGAACACGGTTGCGGGAGCTTTTAATACTCTGGCTAATACTTCCGATATAATCGTTCCTATGGCTGCAGCAATCATGTAAGACATGAATAAATCGTTTCCTGTAAGATAAGATGCAATTGCGCATGATATCCAGGTTAGCATTGCGGCAAGGCCGCAGAAGAAGATTCTTCTTTTCTTGTTACGATATATAGCAGCAAATCCGATGCAAGCAATTAATGCACCGATTGCTTCAAAAAGTAATTGTCTTATATCCATAATGCATTACCTCCCAAGAAAGAATATCGGAATGGCATATCCGACGGCGATTGCCGCTGCGACCATTACTGATTCAACCATTCTTATAAGTCCGGCAATGATATCTCCGCAAAGCATATCACGGAAGGAGGTTGTAAGTGCAAGTCCCGGAATAAGGAGCATTATGTTACCGATCATTACTATGTCTATATTGCCGCTGTAACCGAGCATATGGATTGCTGTTGCTATAAGCCCCGATATTAGTGCCGATATAGCGGTAAAAAGTAACTTGTTCATGTTCTGAATCATCGAAAACTTTGCCACAAGCATTATTATACTACCGATGATTCCTGAGATAAGTGCATCAAGCACGGATCCGTGGAAGAAAATCGCAAATCCCGCACTTCCGCAGAAGTAGGCAAGCGCCATAAGGAACATGTTGCCTGAATATGATGTCGGCGGCATATTTTCAAGCCGGTCGTAGATATCCGTAACCCCGGGTTGATTCTTGACAATGTATCGTGATAGGGCATTTAAGTCTTCAAGATGATTCATATTGTTGGAACTTGTGTACACACGTCTTGTCGCTGTTATTTCTTCGCCTTCTAAGTCTTGGAACGATACCGATATGAATTCCGGAATACAGAACACGTTAACTTTCTCATATCCGTAAGATTTAAGTATACGAAATAAGGAATCTTCGACTCGGTTGGTTTCTGCACCCGAGGTAAGCATCTCTTCCGCAATATCAAGAAAGAGTGACAAGAGATACCTTGAATCCTGTTCGCTCTTGGCTTTCCTGGGGTCAATACGTGAACTGATCTCTAATATCATATCCATCCTCCGTCAAAATCTATAACAGCGCCCGTAAGATATTCCGGACTTTCAATTATATGTAGAATCATTTCCGCAACTTCCGAAGGTCTTGCCATTCGTCCCATTGGGATTTCGTCTGCTAATTCAGTTCTTTCCTCTTCGGAAAAGCACTTATTCATATCCGTATCTATAACACCAAGCGTTAAAGCATTTACTCTTATACCGGATGGCGCAAGTTCTTTGGCGAGCGCTTTTGTAAAAGCATTAAGACCGCCCTTGGTAGCTGAATATACGGCTTCGCATGAAGCACCGACAACGCCCCACATAGAGGAAACATTGATTATATGTCCGCACTTTTTGTGGACCATTGAAGGAATGACCGCACGGGACATATATATTGCGCCGGTAAGATTGGTGCTTATAACCTTGTTGATATCGTCAGCACTCATGTCGGTAAGTAAGCCTATGTAGGATATCCCGGCATTATTGATAAGAACGTCTATCTGTCCGAACTTTTTCAAAGCGGTATCGATAAGTCTTTTAACATAATTAAAGTCTCCGATATCGCCAACGGATATCATGCAGGAATCGGGGTTTCCCGTTATTCCGATAATCTCTTCCTTAAGTGTAATCAAAGCTTCTTCGTTATGCCCTGTGTTTAATATTAAATTATAGTTGCCGCGAGCTAAGCATAGAGCGGTCTCACGGCCGATTCCGCGGGCAGAGCCCGTGATTAATGCTGTCTTCATTACATAACACCTCAAATATATTGTAGTACATTTGAAATAAAAGGTATAGATGAAAATTCTGAAAATAATCGGGTGTAAAGTTGTATTTATCGTGAATTCTAAGTTCGATTTGTTTACATGCCGAATTAAAGATGATATAATTAACGCACTATAAGACGAAGGGGGTCCTTAGCATGAGAATAACTATCACAGGCAAGAACATTGACATCACTGAAGGTTTAAGAGGCGCCGTTGTCGACAAGCTTTCAAAGCTGGACAAGTATTTCAGTAAGGAACAGGATGCATCGGTTACATTATCTGTTGATAAGATGAGACAGAAAATCGAGGTTACGATTCCTTTAAAGGGCAATATCATCAGATCCGAGCAGGTAAGCTCCGATATGTACGCATCCATCGATATGGTTGAAGAGACCATCGAGAGACAGTTAAATAAGTATAGAAAGAAATTCATCGCGAAAAAGCACGGTGAAGAAGAATTTGCATCAGATTTCTTCGCGGTAGGCGATTCAGAGGAAGATGAGGAGATTAAGATCGAACGTGTTAAGAAGTTCGGACTTAAGCCTATGTATCCGGAAGATGCCTGCATGCAGATGGAACTTCTGGGACATAATTTCTTTATGTTCCTTAATGCAGAGACCGAAGAGGTTAACGTAGTTTATAAGCGTAAGGGCAACAGCTACGGATTGATTGAACCGGAATTCAAATAAGGTAGCCAAGATGCCGGGGTTTTATCCCCGGCATTTTTTCTTAGTAAGGAGAAAAAAGATGGAAATATTAATAGGGATTGGAATAGTTATATTACTTATAATTGCGATTGCGACGGGATTCTATATATTCATAACGCACCCGAAGAGAGTATCGCACGATGATGCGCTTAAGATTGAGGAAAGCAAGGATTTTATTAAGGATTTTCCAAGCTTTAAGAAAGAGGTCCTTAATATAAAAGCTCGGGACGGATATGAACTTCATGGAATCTATGTGCCTTACGAAGGTAGCAATAAGACGGTTATTATTACACACGGTTATACGTATAATTATGAGGGCTCGATAAAGTATGCGAATGTGTTCCGTGAGCTCGGATTTAATATCTATATGTATGACTTAAGACATCACGGATATAATAAGAGTACTTATTGCTCTATGGGATATAAGGAAAGCCGTGATGTTGCTGATGTATATAAGTACTTCAGGGAAAAACTCGGGGACGAAGCGGTCATCGGACTTCATGGAGAAAGCCTTGGTGCGGCATCTTCAATTATGGCATTGGCGAATATTAAAGACGTGGATTTTCTTGTTGCTGACTGTGGATTTGCTGATTTTAACGATCTTGCACGTCATCTTGCAAAGGACGGAATGCATGTGCCTGCGTTTCTTTTTAAGCTTCCGGTTATGCTTTGCTTAATTCTACATGGTTTCAGGCTCGATAAGATACGTCCGATCGATGCTTTTTCCGAGAACAAAACTACGCCTGTATTGTTTATACACGGCAAAGAGGATACTTTTATACCGAAAGATCACAGCGAGAGAATGTACGAAGCATGCCGATCGACAAAAAGATTATGTATCTTCGATGATGCTAATCATGCGGAGTCGTACTTCGTAAACCGTACACGCTATATGGAAGAGGTAAGCGCTTTTCTTAAAGATATAGGTATCATTTAAGGGGGCAACTCTTTTCAAAGCCTTATATTAGTAGTATACTGATAGGGTTAGTGATATATATAAAGGATGGGGAAAATGGATCTTAATAAAGCAACAAGTAAGAAGGCCATGATAGCTCTGATCGCAACGCTTGCATGGCCTACAATTTTAGAGCAGTTTTTGCAGACAATAGTTGTGTATGCAGATACCGCAATGGTAGGACAACTCGGTAAGGAGGCCTCTGCTGCGGTAGGTTTAATTACGCCTGTGACATGGCTTACCAATGCACCTGCGTTTTCACTTGGTATAGGTGTAATGGCATTTATAGCAAGAAAGAACGGAGCGAGTGATTTTAAGGACGTAAAAACCGCGGCTATGCAGGGTATATATCTTGCACTTATGGTAGGCACAGTGATTAGTGCTTTTATGATGATAGCAAGTCCGTTCCTTCCTTACTGGATGGGCGGTGAAGGCGTAGTCGCAAAGGGCGCGAGTGTTTATCTTCTTATAACCGGTGCGGGCTTTATATTCCGCTCGCTTGATATGGTTATAGGTTGTATGATTCGCGGTACGGGCGATACCAGAACACCGATGATAGTGAATCTTCTTATGAACGTCGTTAATATCGTCGGCAATTTCATATTCATATATCCTACGAGAGTTATGACGTTATTCGGTATAAGCTTTAAAGTCTTCGGATATGGTTACGGCGTAGCCG
This sequence comes from Lachnospiraceae bacterium, assembly GCA_016283755.1. GTDB lineage: Bacteria > Bacillota > Clostridia > Lachnospirales > Lachnospiraceae > XBB1006. The sequence continues at coordinate 21,773 of JAEENO010000030.1, forward strand.
GTGCGGCAATCGGAACTTCTTTATCCGCGCTTTTCGGCGGCGTTGTTATGATGATTGTCTTATGGAAGAATGAAGTACTATCCCCACACAAAGAAAGCAAGAGAATTAACGGAAATGTTATGTATCAGTGTGTGCGCGTAGGTTTACCGCTTGCACTGCAGCGAATAGTGGTATTTACAGGATATGTTGTATTTACTTCAGAAGTTGCAGCGCTTGGAACGGTGCTTTTGGCCGCTCATTCCATAGCGATTACGGCTGAAGAGATGGTATACATCCCGGGCTTTGGTATGCAGGAGGCAGGTTCTGCATTAATCGGTAATGCCATGGGCTTTGGAGATGAAAGAAAAATGGATAAGCTTGCACGTATGCTTATTATCATAACCGTTCTCATAATGACGGTTACGGGAAGTTTGCTTTTCGCATTCCCGGGACAGCTTATGAGCTTATTTACGAATGATGCAGAGGTTATTGCAAACGGAATTATAGTACTTCGTATGGTTGCGGTATCTGAACCGATATATGGTGCCCTTATAATGATGGAAGGTATCTTTAACGGAGTAGGTAATACCAAGACGACATTCCTTGTCGGAGTGTGCACTATGTGGATTGTAAGGGTTCTTATGGCATATATCTGTATACATGTATGGCACCTGGGCCTTGTTGCCGTATGGTCTTGCATGATTGCAGAGAATGTTACCAAGGCGCTTATTCTTGGCGTTCTTTATATACAAGGCGTATGGAAGAAGGGTGCTGTTAAATACAGTTAATAAATCGTAAGGATTTAGGAGATAGATAGTATGAATATAGTAGTAGTAGCGGGCGGATTAAGTACCGAGCGCGACGTGTCGCTTGTATCGGGGCTGGGAATCCGTGATGCATTAAGAAGAAAAGGACATAATGTAGTTTTGGTAGATCTTTTTTTCGGATTCGGAAAAGAGGGAGACGATATATCCAAGGTTTTTGAGAAGCCTGAAACACTCGACCGGCATATAAGTGCTATTCC
>JAEENO010000031.1 GCA_016283755.1 Lachnospiraceae bacterium
CACGTAGCCTCCGGTAATCCTTCCGGGTGCTTTGATCTATCAAAATGAGCGTTTTTATCAAGGTCGCCCACAAGAACATTCATAACTCCGAGACTCTTTCCAATATAAGGATTCTCCTCAATATATGTAGGATAAGATACATTGGTATCATCGCCGTACTTACGCGCAAATTTGTTCTTGGATTTAACAGCCTTATTGAAAACCTTATTACTCATTTCGTTACCGAATATTACTTTTGACTTTTCCATTTTTGTCCTTCTTTCGTGTATATTTAATCTTTTTCTGTATCCGTCTTCGCAAGTATATGTATTTTACCATATTTAGAAAAAAAAATCAGCACCCTCATCGGGGTGCTGACTGATGGAAGTATTTATTTAGAATGACATGAAGAGCACATCGAACAACTCGAGCAATCACAGCCGCAACTGCAGGTCGATTTGCCCTTTTTCTTAGCTTTTACCATAGAGTATACGATTCCTGCAACAACAATAACAAGAATCAAAGATATCACTATTGTCCCTGCATTTTCAATTATCCATGACATAACTCGCAACTCCTTTACTGAATATCAATTACATTTTAAGCTTGTCTGCTTCTTTATACTTCTTAAAGAATAACATATATATTATACCTGCAAGAGCAACAATTGCCAATATAAGTCCGAGTACATTTGTCTCTCCCAAGAATGCCTTGCCGAATTGATTAATCATAAGTGCTATGATATAAGCAAATCCGCACTGATACAAAATTGCAAACCAGGTCCACTTTCTGTTATTCATCTCACGCTTGATTGCACCGATTGCCGCAAAGCAAGGAGCGCAAAGAAGGTTGAATACAAGGAACGAATAACCTGTAATTCCGTTAAATGCCTGTGAAAGTGCCTGCCAAGCAGTTATCTCACCGCTGCCGTAAAGAATACCCATTGTACCAACGATATTCTCCTTTGCAACAAGTCCTGTGATTGATGCTACTGCAGCCTGCCAGTTGCCCCATCCAAGAGGAATGAAGATCCATGCAATTAAGTTTCCGATCTTTGCGAGTATTGATAATTCAAGCTCGTCTTCTGCCAGCATACGGAAACCGTCGGCTGTAAATCCAAAGAAAGAAGTAAACCACACTAATATGGTGGAAAGGAGGATAATGGTTCCTGCCTTCTTAATGAATGACCAGCCACGCTCCCACATGGATCTAAGTACATTCCCGATGGTAGGCATATGATATGTAGGAAGTTCCATAACAAATGGTGCAGGTTCCCCTGCAAACATTTTGGTCTTTTTAAGCATAATGCCGGAGATTATTATTGCAGCCATACCGATAAAGTATGCTGATGTTGATACCCACGCGGAACCTCCGAACAAAGCACCCGCTATCATTGCGATAAACGGAACCTTTGCACCGCAAGGGATGAATGTTGTTGTCATAATAGTCATACGTCTGTCGCGTTCATTTTCGATTGTTCTTGAAGCCATAATTCCCGGAACGCCGCATCCTACACCGATAAGCATAGGAATGAATGATTTGCCGGAAAGGCCGAATCTTCTGAACACTCTGTCCAACACGAACGCGATTCTTGCCATATATCCGCATGCTTCAAGAAAAGCAAGCATAAGGAAAAGCACAAGCATCTGAGGTACGAATCCAAGTACGGCGCCGACACCGGCTACTATACCGTCAAGAATAAGTCCCTTAAGCCAGTCGGCTGCATTAACAGCATCAAGTCCCGATTCTACAAGTGCCGGTATACCCGGAATCCAGATACCGTACTCGGCAGGATCTATCTCATCACCGTATTTATTAATTATTGCTACCGCATCATCATAATCATCGAGTGTTGCGGTTTCTTCCGAAACTTCAAGTGTCTCGTCATCTATGATAAGATATGTAAATTCACCCGTAGGCTCTGTGCCGTTTTCTTCTACATAGGCATCGAATCCTTCGATAATAGCGTTTGCGCCATCTACTTCTTCCTGAATCTCGGCATATCCGTTATCGATTCCGAAAAGATGGAAGCCGTCTCCGAATATACAATCATTGGTAAAATCAGTTGCCGGAGCACCGACACCCACCATTGCGATCCAGTACACAAGGAACATAACCAATGCAAATATAGGTAAGCCTAAGAATCTGTTGGTAACTACCTTATCAATCTTATCGGATGTCGTAAGCGATCCCGCATTTCTCTTTCTGTAACATGACTTAATAACTTCCGCAATATATACATAACGCTCATTTGTGATAATACTTTCGGCATCATCATCAAGCTCTGTTTCTGCGGCCTTAATGTCATTTTCAATATGTGTCATCTTGTCTGCCGGAATGTTCATGGCAGCAAGTACCTTGTCATCTCTCTCAAATATCTTAATCGCATACCATCTCTGTTGTTCTTCAGGCATATCATGAACAACTGCCTCTTCAATATGAGCAATCGCATGCTCTACAGGGCCTGAGAATGTATGCTGCGGAACAGTCTTGCCCGATATGGCCGCATTAATTGCCATTTCAGCAGCCTGCTCTATACCGTCACCCTTAAGTGCGGAAATCTCAATAACTTTACAGCCAAGTCTTGTTGCAAGATCGTTGATATTAATCTGATCGCCGTTCTTTCTCACAACGTCCATCATATTAACAGCAACGACTACCGGAATTCCAAGTTCGGTAAGCTGTGTTGTAAGATATAAGTTTCTCTCTAAGTTAGTACCGTCAATTATATTAAGTATCGCATTCGGACGTTCATTGATAAGATAATTTCTTGCAACCACCTCTTCCAATGTATAAGGTGATAACGAATAAATACCCGGTAAGTCCGTAATGATTACATTATCATGTTTTTTAAGTTTTCCTTCTTTTTTCTCAACAGTTACTCCCGGCCAGTTACCGACGAACTGATTGGAACCTGTCAATGCATTAAAAAGCGTTGTTTTACCACTGTTCGGATTACCCGCAAGCGCTATTCTTATATCCATCGTTTAAGCCTCCTCAACTTCTATCATTTCAGCATCCGCTTTGCGGAGCGATAATTCATAGTTTCTTACATTTACCTCTATAGGATCTCCGAGAGGTGCAACCTTACGCACATATACTTCAGTGTTCTTGGTAATACCCATATCCATAATTCTTCGCTTAACAGCGCCTTCGCCATGTAGCTTAACTACTTTAGCTTTTTCTCCGACCTTCACGTCTCTTAATGTCCTCATTTTTTCTCCTCCTACACTTAACACTGGACCATAATTTTTCTTGCAAGTTCATCGCTTACAGCCACACGACTTTCCTTAACCTTGACGATTAAGTTTTCTCCAAGTGTACTTATAACGCTTACCTCGCCGCCTACATTAAAGCCAAGGTCTTCCAAGTGTTTCTTTGCTTCCGGACTTCCGCCTAGTTTTCTTATAATCATTGGCTGTCCTACTTCTGCATATACCAAAGGCATCATGACACTCCTCCTCAACAGTATGTCACGCTTAGGTTAGCCCGCGCTAACCATCGGCCTAAAATTTAGTTAGCACCCGCTAACCAAAATATAGTATAGTTAGCATTGGCTAACTTGTCAATACTTTTTTAAAACTTTTTACTTATTTTTTTCTGTAAAATCGAATTGAATTATTTTTAAAGATATGGTAATCTATTGCTAACCTTAAGTCAGTTCATTCCAAAAAGGAGTTTTACCTATGGCATTACAAGAATCAGGCGAAATGTATCTCGAGACGATATATGTTCTTTCACAGTCATCCTCGGCCGTACGTGCCATCGATATAGGCGAGGAATTAGGCTATACCAAGCCATCCGTAAGCCGAGCACTCGGTGTCTTAAGAGATGAAGGATTGATCAAAAAAGATTCCGACGGATATATTAAGCTTACAGAAGCAGGCGAAATAATGGCAAAACGTACGTATGAAAGGCATACGGTTCTGACAAAGATTCTTATGGAGCTTGGCATAGACGAAGAAACCGCTACTGAAGATGCATGCCGAATCGAGCATTATATAAGCGATAAAACTTTCGAAGCGATAAAAGCGCATTTAAAAAAGTATGGTTCAAATTGAACCATACTTTTTTATTAACTCTAATCATCAGTTTCATCACTTCTGCTGTATATCTTATCAAGTTCGTCCTTATCGGAATGATATTTCTTCATCTTCTCATACCATTCAACGAATCCGGCTGAAATAATACCTGTCGGTATCGCAACCATTCCTACTCCGAGAAGGGTTATTACCATAGCCATAAGGCGCCCCGCCGGTGTTATCGGATATATATCGCCGTATCCTACGGTAAGAAGGGTATTCTCTGCCCACCAGATGCCTGAGAAGGCATTATTAAATGCCTCAGGCTGTGCCTCATGTTCAAGGCTATACATACACAGACTCGCCGCAAGCATAAGCATAAGTATTACGAATACGGAAGAAACAAGAAGCTTAGCCTTACTCTTTAATACCTGTCCTATAACATTGATAGAATCAAAATAAGCATTGATTCGGAATATCCTGAATAATCTTACCACTCTGAAGATTCTGAATGCCGTAAGTCCCGCAGGGAATACAAACGGTAAAAAGAACGGAACAGAGGATAGCATATCAACAAGTCCGTTAAAAGAAAACGAATACTTAAGAACCGCTACCGCTTTCTTATCCTTAGGGAAAAGACAATCCGCAGTCCAGAGCCTTAATATATAATCAATTAGGAAAAAGACCACCGTAACGGTCTCTATTACTGTAAGAATACCCGCATACTTTACCATGATATCATCAAATGTCATCATTATACTTACCACTAAGTTAATAACGATAATCGACAGATTCATAACATCGTATCCCCTGCCTATGAAGTCTTCAACAAAGCCGACTTCTATCATGTTAAAGACTTTTTTCTTAAGCTTTTTATATTCCAAGGTAAACATCCCTTCCTTTAGCCCGTTTTAAAGATTTACATATCCTTTACACGCTGATTGATAAACAAAATGTTGCTGAATAAAGGATTACTTGTTCTCTTCATATAATGCTCGTACTTTGCCTTAGGTATTGTATAGCGCTTTCCCCATGAAGAAACTGTAATTGTCTCTTCATCTGCTGCTGTAATCGTTACATAATGCGCTCTTGCGGTTGATTTATATGTGTCACCCTTAAGGTCAAGAGTTTTTTTACCAAAAACAAGATTATTAGGGCCTATCGCAAGAATTACAGGCCAGTTGTCTTTAAGCATCTTGTCGACCGAGGTCCATAACTTGTCAGGTCTTACGCCCCAGCGCGCAATTGCATTAATGCCGTTCTTCAAAAAATACATATTGGCACCTATCGCAAGCTCAAGTCCGCTTATTCCGACCTTAGGTATTATAGGAAGGAATTTCTTTCTTATAGATTCCGCAACCTGCATATATCTGGTTTTATCTACTTTGTCAATTCCGGGATTAAGTCGATTGGTTGCTATATCATGAGTAATAATAACATTGGTAAGCGCTATAACTCCGCAGCCGTAATCCTTTCCCGTCTTCTTTTCAAACCATGCCTGATCGCCGCCGTAGTATTCTCTGTTACCTACCCTGTCCAGAACTTTTACAAATAAATCCGAGCTCATTATATATTCCTAACCTTAAAAACCTAAATTATCGTTAACAAGAATTACATGAATTCTGTCTTTATGACGCGAATATCTGGTAATCAGAAACTGGCAGCAAATCGTATCCGGAGACTTGCAGTTCATACATGAACCTGTCTCGGAACAAGGTGTTGAAAGTCCGAAACGCTGTGCATTAATAGGTGCAGCAACATTTCTTGCACGCTTCATCGCTGAATCCACATCGTTACATACTTTATTCATTCCCACAATGAAAAGAACTTTTCTAGGGCCCTGTGCAATTGCTGATACACGATTCGCATTGCCGTCTATATTGATTAAAACTCCGTCTTCTGTCATCGCATTAACGGATGACAAGAAGAAATCAACGTCATATGCCTTAAGCATTGCAGCACGCTTATCTTCAATTGCATCCCTATCGATAAACTCATAATTACCATCCATAAGTGCCTGCACAAGACCTATCTCTCGCACACTTACCGCACCGCCCATTGTAGCAGACGAGCCTTCAGGTATAATGTCAAGCGCTATTTTGAGTGCTTCTTCACGGTCTGCCGCATAGTAACCGGTCATATTTCTTGATTCAAGTCCCTTAATGACTTTCTTCGCCAAAAGTTCATTGCGCTTGGTTATCATCTTATTCATATTAACCCTCCAAATTTACATTTACTTCTGTAACAATTCGATCGCTTCTTCCATAGTTACGCAATCCGCAATCTCCGGCCATACATCTTCGTTGCAATACTTATAAGCTGTCTCTGCATCAAAATAATCCGTATCAAATGCAGAGTTGGTTCCTGCAGGAATTACAACCTTGTATCCGCGCTCATGAGCCGCTTTAACCGTTGTATCCACGCAATAATTCGTAACAAGTCCCGTAATCATAAGGGTATCTTCCTTAACGCTTTCCAGATACTCTCTGAATTCCTTATTACTAAAACAGCTTCCCTCGTGCTTAACGAATCTCTTCTCATTAGGTTCAGGCTTAAACTCATCCGCTATCTCATAAAGCTCATTACCCGGTACAAGCACTGCTCCGTTATCATGCTGCACATAAAGAATCTCGACATTATTCGCTCTTGCAACTTCTATAATCTTCTTAACGTTCTTAACGAAGTTCTCAAAATCATAAAGTGCATCGACAACAAGTCCCTTTTGCGTATCCATTACTACTACTCTCATAAAACCTCCTTTACATATATTTAATTTGATATTCTTATTCTCTCATAAATAATAGATATTATCCACAAGAAATTAGTATCAGCGTGACCACTTTATAAAAAGACCGATTACAAATCGCCAGAACAATCTATATAGTGTAAAAGCGCCAAATCCGATTAGTGGTGCAAGCCACAGTGGCTTCCCTATAAAATACAGTATAACGAGTGCTACAAGCGACGCCACTGCAATAAATTTAAGCGCAAAGAAAAACCAGCTTATACCCACTATTGTACGACCCAGTTTTTCATAGCGCTCATCTTCATTATGTGTTGGTTTATTATTGATATTACTCATTGTACTTTCACCTTTTACCACTATCCGTACTGACCCATTTTAAGAAGTCCTATTTAACTTTCCTCTTGGATCATTTTCTTTACCGCCTTATCAAAATCTCTCATAGAAGGTTATCCTCCTTCCCTTTCACCAATTCCTCATACTTCAACTGGTAAGCAATAAGTTTGG
>JAEENO010000032.1 GCA_016283755.1 Lachnospiraceae bacterium
CAATGCGGAAGATGGGACTTGAACCCACACGTCTATACAAACACAAGATCCTTAGTCTTGCCTGTCTGCCAATTCCAGCACTTCCGCCCATCACTTCAAGCGACTTAACTATAATATCAAAAGCTACCCCAAATGTCAACGAATTTTGTAAAAAAATTCTACAATTCATTTTCCCTTATAATACAATACAAACGGGCACCGATTCGGTGCCCGTAAATAAACTACTTAGTCTCAATCAAGATATACTCTTCTTCGTTCTTTCTCTTCTCATGCTTAATGCTGTCGAACATATAGATACAGTTCTTACCCTTATCCTTGGCATGATAAAGAGCCTTATCCGAGTAGTTTACAATATCGATAAGGTTTCCACCCTTCGATACATCCATATTAAGAACTCCGACAGAAAGTGTAACCTTACCGTCATGAGGATTAAGCTTATGAGGTATCTTATGTGCAGCTACTGTCTTAACAATTCTTTTTGCTATTTCAGCAACTTTTTCATCGGAATATCCGTACATTATTCCGAAAAACTCATCACCGCCGTAACGGGCAAATTTTACGTTACTGTTCTCTTCCGATGCACATATGGATGCAACCTTCTTAAGACACTCATCACCCTTTGCATGTCCGTATGTATCGTTAAACTCCTTGAAGTAATCTACATCAATAAAGATAGCTCCTACATTCTTGCCCTTTTCCTTGGCTTCATCCACATAATCATTAATAACCTTCGATAAGGCATTTCTGTTAAGAAGCTTTGTAAGTGGCTCTCTTTCAAGAAGTTTTTCTCTTCTCTTAAGTTCTCTTATGAAGCCCTGCATTTCTTTATTCATTGCTTCGGTCTTCTTCTGAACCACAAGCTGCGAGCTCTTAAGTTCAGCTTCTCGTTGCTTATAGCTTTCATTAAGAATTCTGTAATGCTTTAATGCCTGCTCGTCAACGCCTATCTTATCAAAGTATGCAATCTGAACACGAGATGCAGAAATCTTATCAAGAGACATCTTGGTTTTCTCAGCATACTTCCAGAGGAACTCGCCAAGCACATCCGCTCTGTCAAATTCACCGATCTCAATCTGCTTTAATGCTATCTTCTCATAGTCTCTGTGCAATTCATAAGAATCCACGCCCTGCTTTATTAATTCTAACAGCTTATCAGCGTATTCATTACCCTTTTTAACATTGCCTTTTGAATAATAGATGCATGCATTTCTGGATAAGTAATTGGACTTATCTATTGCTCTTTCATCATGCTTAAGATTCTCTTTTACTTCCTTAAGAACAGAAAGGGCTTTATCATAAAGACCAGCCTTCTCATAGAATTCGGAAAGATTGATTCCAAGAACCGCCATAAGACTGTGGCTCTCAGGCTCATTCTTCTTAATGTCCTTAATCGCTTTTTCGGCATGTCTTATCGCTCTTTCGACATCACCTAACTGATAATATGCCTCCACGATATTATTGGCAATAACATTCTTATACTGACTTAACCTATGCTTTTTAACAACCTCATCTGCCGCAGTATAAGCATTTAATGCAAGCTGATACTCTTCGAGTGCAGAATATGAAATTCCAAGAAGATTATTAGTGCGAACTATCATCTCATAATCCGCGGTCTCGCCAAACATGGCAACACTGTTCAGAGCATAAGAAAGCATACTGCTTCTAGAACCGCTTCTGAATTCAATAAGGCCAAGAACATAATTGGCTGAACCTATAAGATAAGGATTGCTTGTTGTCTTACCTTCCTTCAGCATCTTTTTAGCTGCCTTTCCCGCAGCTACCTTGTCCTTGTTGATTAAGTTAACGATCTCCGCAACCTCTCGCTGTTTTTTTGTTCTGTACTTAATTTCACTCTTTTTCATAAACCGTGTGAATCCTCCACGTAATCTTTAGCTAACGGTTAATAAACTTTAATTCAAATTCATCATATGGCATAGGCTCAGCAAAATAGAATCCCTGTATCATATCTACTTTGCTCTCCTTTACTATGTCGAGCTGCGTCTTCTCTTCAACACCCTCGACACATACATTCATGTCCATTACTTTAGCTAATTCCGTCACCATACGAACAAAAGTCTGTGAATATTCATCCTTGCCCACATCACGAACAAAACATCTGTCTACCTTAATTATATCAATCGGCATCTCATGAATATGATTAAGTGAAGAATATCCCGTTCCGAAATCATCAAGCGCCACCTTTACGCCGGATTTCTTAATATTACCAAGCAAGCTCTTCATGTAAGTAATATCATTGATTGCCAGGCTTTCCGTAACCTCAAGGGTAAGATTCTTAGGCTCAAGTCCTGTATCACGCAAGACCTCCAATATCCTATCCTTCATATCATTCTGTAAAAGCTGAACTACCGAGAAGTTAACGTTCACCTTAAAATCCGGATTACCCATGTCATTCCAACGCTTGCATGCAGTACATGCTTCACGCAAGACATAGTCTCCGATAAGTGTAATAAGGCCAAGGTCCTCGGCAAGCGGAATGAAATCGCCCGGTTTTAGTCTTCCCAATTCCGGTGAATTCCATCTTACAAGTGCTTCGGCACCTATACATTTCTCGCCCTGTTCTGTTACATCTATGATCGGTTGGTAATATACTTCAAATTCCTCTTCCGGATGCACGCATGCATTGCGGAGAGCTTTTTCCATATCAAGACGCTTAACTTCGTTGTAATTCGTCTCGCTGTCATAGAACACTATCTTATTCTTACCGCTTCGCTTTGCTTCAGATAAAGCTATATCGGCTTTTCTTATCGCATCGCTCGGCGATTCCGCATCAAGCGGGAATCTGCATACACCGGCACTTGCGGTACAGAAATATTCTCCGCCTCTAAGTTGCCACGGATGTGAGAAAAGATCTTCAACCCTCTGAAGAATCGGATTAATCTCTTCATAAGCCTTACCGGTTATTATAATTAAGAATTCGTCTCCGCCGACTCTGTAACAGGTATTCTCTATACCTCTTATATGGCGAAGATTTGTTCCAATCGCTTTAAGAAGTATATCGCCGTACTGATGTCCCAAGCCATCGTTAATATGTTTGAAATCATCAAGGTCTATGAATACAATCGCGCCATTCTCCTTATTCTCTTTGGCAAGATTAACATATACCTGAAGATCCTGCTCGCAGCGCATACGGTTAAATAATCCCGTAAGCGAATCAACATTGGTCGACTTCTCAATGTTATATTCGTATATCTTATTCTTGGTTATATCGTAGATTGTGTATAATTCTACCGCTCTGCCGTCAACCCAGGCTATTGTCTTCTGTCTTATCTCAAGCCAGCGGTTAAGAGCTTTTACATGATACTCTACAACCAGTTCTCCGTGCTCAAAGAAATCCGCAAGTCTTATCTTCTTAAGTTCATTGGACAAGTCCTTATCAAAGACATCGTTAGCAAAAAGAAGATTCCTCGTTATCGGATCGATTACTATTATCGAGCACTCCATACTGCTTAAGATTTCTTCCAGGGATGATAACGAACTTGTAAGCGAATTCTGCGCAACACGCTTCGTTATAATACTCTGAAGAATCTTCCTTACGTCCGATATAAATCTTACGCTCTCATACTGAAATACTCGTTCTTTGTTAATACACTTAAAGGCAAGATACATTATTATCTCGCTCTTTAATGTAATCGGAAATACAATGTATGCCTTGATTCCCTCTTTATCAAGGAAATCTCTCTGTTCTTTCTTAAGATCCGTATTAGATGATATAATGAAATTCTCGCCCTTAAAGAACGGGTAATTCTCAATCGGAATATCCTGTTCTCTCTCCATACAGGCATACTTACTGTCAGCCGCCCACTCACTTATAACGGATACAGTGACATTATCACTGTTGATTCTGTATAAATCAGCTACATCTATGTCTAAGTATTCACAGACCATCTTGAATACGTCTTCTACAATCTTAACAATATCCTTTTCGGATTCGAGCATCTGCACGATGTCCGTTATAAGTGCAGATCTTACATAATCTTCCTCAAGCTTCAATGAATCCTGCTGCATCTCGTTTAATAAAAGCTCTGCCTTCTGCTCATTGGCGCTTGATGTTAAATACTCCGATAGAACTTTTACACTTAATTCAACAACTCTCTCATATTCGTTAAGCTCAATAAGCTTAATCTTCTCGGGAATCTCCGCATCCTTAATCGAATCACTTATAACTCCCGTAATAATCATTACGCCTTTAGGGATGCCGTCAAGTCTTAAGACGACAGCCTCGCTTACAACATATTCCGATTCGGTCGGAACCGATATAAGCTCCTCTACGAAGTTGTTCTCGATATTGCCCGCAACTTCCTGCATGTTCGCAATAGGCACATGCTTCTTTATAAACGCCGACTCTTCCTCGGTATCCGTGTCCAAGTCGGATATGACATTGCCGCCTATGTCCAATGTCAAGGCATAGACCCCGTTAGCTTCGTATAAAAAGTGCTGAAGCGCCGGGATAAACGAATTATCAAGGTCTAATTTCTTAGAACTTGAATAATTCTCTTTTTCACTCACTCTCATCATTATTCCATTCGTTACTTTCTATATATTATATATAAATGCGAATCCGTTCTCTCATCAATAACGAAGTCGCGTTCCAGTCTGTAACTGTCCTGATATATACGAAGATTCTTCTTAATCTCGTTATGCTCGTTACCGTAAACTATCATAACAGCATCTTCTTTTAAAAGCTCTAACCCCTTCTTAAACAGGCAACCGTATATATCTCTTATCTCACCGATACCGATCTTATCGCTCTTAACAGGCATATCAGTGATAATCTCATCAAACTTATACTCATGAGTAAAGTCCGCAAAGTTACGCTGAACATAATGGATATCGGGGCCTATTAATTCGGAATTACTTCTCGCCTTCTCTATAGCTTCACCGTAGAAATCAACACCGTAAGCACTTTCGGTGCTAACAGCAAGTCTTCTCTCTAAAAGCATGGTTCCGACACCGCAGAAAGGATCTAATATTCTTACGTCTTTCTTAAGATAAGGTCTTGCCATCTCTACGATTGTTGCGGCCATATTAGGCTTAATCGACTGGGAGATATACTCCTTCCTGTAATTAAAACGCATATCCTTATATAGGCAGAGCTTAAGGTATAATTTAACCTTATCTCCGGCGCTTTTTAACCGTAATTCTATCTCATAATTCGACGGAACGTTAATAAGCTTATTGCCTGTATACTTCTGAACATCCTTGGTTAAAGCCCTTATGTATCCGCTTCTGTCATCGCCGGTAATCTTCGCATCCGCATCAATTCTGTAAAAGTAAGGTGTTTCTCCGATAAGCGCACCATTTAAAAAACGAATAATACCGGACATTGCAACAAATCCGGCGGCGTCATGCGGCGTTAAGCCCTCAAGGTCGCGCTCGCCTATATAAACCAAAGCTTCTTCAAAAGTTCTGACCTTATATAAAGCATCGTAATCGGAGGTCTTAACCATAACTCCGCCACGGACCTTCTTCTTCGGCATGCCGTGAATTGATGCCAGTGTATAATCTTCAAGTCCGTGCTTGGTTGTTAAAAGGACTTCCGTTGTATCCCCTAACTTATTAAACGCATGCTCTTTAATCTTATTCTTGGAAAGAAGCATATCGTAAAGCGTTCTTATCTCACTTAAGACATGTACTTCTTCATCTTCTTTGAAATTACCGTTAAGCAATTCCTTAAGTTTATCCTTAAGTCTATCCGCGAACTTACCATACTTAAATGCTGAAATCGCCATAAGCATATCTTCGCGAACATATAAAGTCTCTTCACGAAGGTAGGCATTAAATATAGGTTCAAGGGCATCCTCGTCACCCGTCATCGAAAGAATCTTAGCCGATGCTCTTCTTACCTTAGGATCGCCGTCTTCAAGAAACTTATAGAAAATGTCTTTAACCGCGCTATTCCTAAGACAAGCCTTAAACTCACGAAGCTCGTCCGCATCCTTAATAAGGTCGCGTACCTTAATAAGCGTGGCCCTTATATCATTTCCGTCTTTCAAATTCTGAATCAGCGATTCTACCATTGCTACCTCTTAACTAATACATGCCCAAAACAATATATTTCAAGGCATAACATACATAATTATTTTATCATATACAACAAGAACACGCAAGGCATTGACACCCTCCGTGTTCTTATGAATTCGGCATTAAAAAACACCTAAAACATCATAAACCGCAGGCTTTCGCATGCGGTTTAAGAAGAAGGTTTATGAAAAAGTTATATCACTTTTGTTCAAGCGACATATGCTAGTATAGTATTTACTTATGGATATGTCTTGTCTGAAAGGTAAAATAAATATGAACTTTTGTAACCAATTAATTAATCGAGATCTATCAATAATTCCACCGGACAATGATCCGATCCGAGCACCTCTGTCTTAATATCCGCAGCCTTTAATTTATCCTTAAGACACTCCGAAACTATGAAATAATCAATTCTCCATCCCGCATTCTTTTCACGTGATTTAAAACGATAAGACCACCAGCTGTATATATCTGTTCGATCAGGATAAAAGAATCTGAACGTATCGATATACCCATGGCTTAGCACGTTAGAAAACTTCTCACGTTCTTCATCCGTAAAGCCCGCGTTTTTATGATTGGTCTTGGGATTCTTCAAGTCTATCTCCTCATGTGCCACATTAAGGTCTCCGCAATAGATAACAGGCTTCTTATTATTGAGCGAATCTATATAAGACAGGAAATCGTCTTCCCACTTCATCCTGTAATCGAGTCTCTCCAATTCCTGCCTTGAGTTCGGAACGTAAACCGAGACAAGATAAAAGCGCTCATATTCAAGTGTTATAACACGCCCTTCGTGATCATGTTCATCTATCCCGATTCCGTATGTAACTGCTATCGGCTCCTTCTTTGCAAATACAGCAACTCCCGAATAACCCTTTTTATCCGCATAATTCCAATATTGATGATAACCGGGAAGGTTAAGCTTAATCTGACCTTCCTGAACTTTACTCTCGTTAATGCAAAAGATATCCGCATTTGCCTCGTTAAAAAAGTCCATAAAATTCTTGTCCAGGCAAGCGCGGATTCCGTTAACATTCCATGATACTAACTTCATGAAACCTCCAATTATAAGCTTTTATATACTGCAAGAAAATCCTGCATTTTTCTGTCAACATCGTTAAACTCAGCCGTAAGATTATCATAATTCTTATGTCTTAATGATTCCACAAGTATACATGAGGAATCGAAAAGAGGCACGAGTCCCAAGTTACCTGCAACACCCTTTAAGGCATGCGCTATTTCAAAGGCATTGTCATAAGAACCTGATTCTATATTGTTCTTAAGTTCAGTTATATTCGTAGTCTCGACGAATTCCTGAAGACAGGTTGCATATAACTCCTCGTCGTCCATAAATCTGTCAAGCACGCCCTCTATATCCGCTCCGTAAGCAGTCATACCATCAAGTAATTTACTCATCTAGTCTCCCTTCTTCTCAAAGAACTTATCGAATATCTTCTGAACATACTGCGGTTGAATCGGCTTGCCAATGTGCTCATCCATACCTGCATTCTTAGCGTTCTCTATATCACGCGGCAATACATCCGCGGTCATTGCGATAATCTTAATAGACTTGGCATCTTCCTTACCGGATTCTCTTATAAGCTTAGTTGCTTCATAACCGTTCATAATCGGCATCTGAATATCCATAAGTATAAGATCGAAATGTCCTGCAGGATTCTCTGTGTATATATCAACGGCTTCCTTACCGTTCTCAGCCATTTCAACCTCCGCACCGAAGCGCTTAAGCATATTGTTGGCAACAAGACGGTTGGCAGTCTGATCTTCTACCAAAAGTGCTCGCTTGCCTTCGAGCACCTGCTTAATCTCGGTACGTTTTCTTACTATAACTTCATTATCAATGAATGTTACAGGGTCATATGCTCTGACAATCGTACCTTCATTAAGTTCGCTCTCTATCGTAACCTCGGCGCCCTTAGCCTCGGCAATATTCTTAACAACGGAAAGTCCGAGTCCCGGTCCTCCCGAATAATTACCCGTTATATCTTTTTCACTGAAGAAAGGCTCAAATACGCGCTGAAGGTTCTCTTTATCGATACCCTTGCCTTCATCGATAATCTCGAATATATAAGCGCCCTTTTTAGCTCCCGGCTTGCTTTCTTCGGTAATCTTAATCTTAATCTTACCGTCTGCCGGAGAAAACTTAGCCGCATTGCTTAAAATGTTAATACCCGCTCTCTTTAATCTCTCTTCATCAAGCATTGCAACTTCATGCTTAACATCGAGTTCATATATAAGTTCCTGACCCGGCTTCTTATAAGTCGAATCAAATTCCTCGATAACATCCTGTACTGCCTGTCTTATGCTGCAAGGATGAACCTGCAGATTAACAGAACCCGATTCGAGCGCACTTGAATCAAGAATATTACTTACTACATTGGTTAATTCCTTGGCGGACGCAAGCATAATATCGCAACATTCTATAACTTTATTCTTATCATCGATATTATCCTTGGCAATCTCAGCCATTCCGACTATGGCATTAAGAGGCGTTCTAATCTCATGTGACATATTGGCAAAGAAAGACTCCCTGGCATGGTTAGCCTTACCGAGACGCTCCATCGCCATCGAGATTAATTCCTTCTGGTTCTTATTCTGCAATACAAGCTCGGTTATATCAGTAGTTGTAGCTATTATATGCTTCTTATCATCATCCGTATAAGCAAACTCTGTCTGATAATTTCTTACCTTACCGCGCTTGTTCTTGGACTCAAACTGAACCACATATGTATCGGATTTCTCCAATTCTTCGATAATCTTAGACATTCTTGTCTTCTTGATAAGGTCTTCTACCTGAACATTTTGAACATTGGCAAGATAAAAGCGCGCAGTTACAATGTCTATATTATCGATAACTCCCTTTTCCGCGAAGTCACCAACCGAACCTACAAGCTCTTCACCCTCAAGAGTCTCTGTATTCACAATAATAACGCTCACATAGTCATGCTTAAATGCGTGTTTTAAAAATTGTCTTTCCGCATCGGATATAGTATCTTTCATCTATATAGTTCCCTCATTATTACAAATTTAGACAAATAAATTATATCAAAAGCCCCGTTAAAATTGTTTGAAATATTAGTGAAATTTAGCGTATATACTCTGTCAAAACCCTATATAATTCCTTGGAATTAATCGGTTTCGGAAGATGGTCGTTCATACCTGCCTCAAGACATATCTCCCTGTCTTCGACAAAAGCATTTGCCGTTGTTGCTATGATTGGAAGATTGTAGTCTTTTCTTTCCGTATGTGACCTTATTTGCTTGGTTGCTTCAATGCCGTCCATTACAGGCATTCTTATATCCATAAGAATGGCATCATAGTAACCTTCTTTCGAGTCAAGATATGCATTGACCGCTTTAAGTCCATCTTCAGCAACATCAACACTAATCGACTTCTGTGTAAGAATCTTCACAAGGATTTTAGCATTAAGTGGCTGATCTTCAACAACCAGAACTCTCCTGTTCTCAAGGCTGTCTCTTCTGACCTTCTCTTCGGAATCAGCGTTACCGGTGATTTCTTCGCACTCAGTGAGGTCAAGAACTATTTTAACATCGGTACCCCGACCTTTTTCGGATTTAACCTCAATCTTTCCTTTGAAAAGTTCAACAAGCTGTTTCACGATAGCAAGGCCTAAGCCGGAACCCTGTCTTGTATCAATCGTACCGGTATTGGCCTGAGAAAATGCATCAAATGCATGCTCCAAAAATTCCGCAGACATGCCGATTCCGGTATCAATCACATGAAATTCCGCTTTAATCTTTCCATCGGATTCACTTAACGTATTAACATTAAATATAATCTCGCCGCCTTCAGGCGTATACTTACACGAATTTGACAAAAGGTTAAGGAATATCTGTCCGAATCTTAACTTGTCAAGTAAAAATGTCTTATCTTTTATCGGGTTAAAGTTAACCTTATAAGACACACCCTTATTCTTGCACTGCTCACCGATTATAATATTAATGCTCTCAAGGAATTCCTTCATCGAGTAAGCTTCCGGATGAAGAATGAGCTTCTTTTCTTCCGCCTGAGAGATATCGAGAATATCATTAACGAGTGATAAAAGCATCTGTCCCGATGCCAGAATCTTCTGCTGATACTCTTTGATTGCAGGTTCAGTCGTCTCGTCGTAAGCTATCTGTGCCATTCCCAGGATTCCGTTAAGAGGAGTTCTTAAATCATGGCTCATACGCGACAGGAAGTCGATCTTGGCATTCTCTCCCGCCTTGGCTTCCGCAAGCGCTTTCTTAAGAGTTTCGCGCTTTTTAACTTCCTCCTCATAGATAGCGGATACATCACGAACTCCCATAATGAATCTATTAGGGAATCGATTAATCCTGATATATGACATCTGAATATGCTTTGTTACGCCATTGGCGTTGACAGCAGTGATGGTTTCCACATATTTTCCGCTTTTTTCCACATTCTTTATTACGTTATCAAGGGCAACTTTCTTTCTTACATTTTCCTTACTTCTTGCAGGAATAAAGCAGATAAAGTAATCTATATTTTCCGTATAATCAAGTTCTTCTTTGGCCAAAAACGGTGTTCTTGCCCCGGGCTGATTA
Organism: Lachnospiraceae bacterium; assembly: GCA_016283755.1. Classification (GTDB taxonomy): domain Bacteria; phylum Bacillota; class Clostridia; order Lachnospirales; family Lachnospiraceae; genus XBB1006. The sequence goes on from JAEENO010000032.1 coordinate 10,629, forward strand.
TATATTGTCTTAACCTTTCCGGTCTTAATATCAAGAACGCCCATTGCATCGTAATCATTCATGACAACGGTCTGACCAAGCTGATATATAAGCATTTCTTCCGTGTTGTCATGGACAACGATATATCCTTCAAGCTCATTCGTCGCAGGATTTTTAAGCACATCCATTGTAAAATGAGCAAAAATAAGCTTATCATCACTTAAATAGAACGGAATATCTATCTCGAACTTCGTCTTGCCTTTTTCATAATCCGCCAGAATCCCGGGTAAAGTAAAGTTCTCCTTAAGGTAATCATGCGCTTCCTCAGGAATATAGCATGAAACAGTCTCCGCATAATTCTCAAGAGATTTACCTTCAACGTCCTTTCTCAGTCTTGCATATCTGGTCTTGACATCCGTAATTCTATTCTTACCAAGGTCTATCCTTAAAGAACATAAGGATTTCTTTCTGTAGTTTTCAAGATAATTAAGCTGACTCTCGTATAATTTACGGTTTTTCTCTTCTTCCGTTATATCTTTTCTTGAAAAATAGAGCTTTTGCGGAGCGCCACTACTGTCAAAGCTCGTTGTTATCTTAATCTTATATGTCTTATATATTTCATTCTCATTATGGCGGCGTCTTAAAATACACTCCTGCTCTTTTATGCCGTGGCGTGCCTTATCAATTATATCCAATACAGTCTTGCGATCGTCCGGATGGAACTTATTCAATCCAAATCCGAGAATATCATCATCAACTACCTTGATTGTTCTGTTGGTGCCGACATCATATATATCAAATTCGCCGTTTTCAAGGTCGTAACTCATGAACTTAAACTCATTCTGAGCTATTGCCATATTGAATGCATCAACTATTTTCTTCTGATTATCGATATCCTTTATAATACCGATTGCATGCGTACGGTCACCGTTATCATCACGCGCTGCGGCAAGCATAATGTTAACCCACTTCTTCTGCCCGTTAATAACAACCTGACATGCAGCCTCCGCAGAATCTTCTCCGTTAAGAACCCGCTTATAGAGACCTCTTAACTTATCTGCTTCCGCTTTCGATGCAAAAAACTCATCCCTTATCTCTTCCGGATGCATTTCTGATGAATGATCGGCATTAAGACGTCTTACAAGCTCATCGCTCGCTACACATTTATGAGTCTGAAGATCATAATGCCAATACGGCATTTTCATGGCATCTAATTCGGGTATCTTAATGCCTTCGGCTACATTAACGACATTTTTCTCTTCATTCTGATTAAAGTCAACGAAAAAAACAGCACGATATTTTCTTCTATCCTGCTGTATGTTTTCAGTTTTAAGCTTATAGGTTTTTCCATCCTTGGAACTGTAGTACTCTTCTTTGCTAAATCCTTTTAGACTGTTAAGTACCTGCGAATTGCAACTAGAACACGGAGAATTACCATTTCCGAAATAGTTAAAGCAATACCCCGGCCGATCTTCTTCATTAATACCCAGAATCTCGCGCGCAGCGCCGTTAATATATTCTATCCTATACGTCGCGACGTCTATTATGCATACGCCTTCACTCACGTTGTCAATAATCGTCTGTAGCATAATACCCTCCGGACTTAAGAGGCATAAGCCTCGTATAAAGGATGTTATCACAATTCCCTAGTGGTTTTCCACCGCTTTTAGATTATTTCACAAAGATATAACAATATTTCCGAGACCTCTCCCGCCTTATCTTTTGCTATTGCCAGAAGCTCTTCTTTTCTGTACATTGCACCCTTAAGTGCTTCTTCAGTCTTCTCTGAAATAGAAGTATCCATAGAATCGGTATTAACTTTTACCGCATTGATTCTTCCTTCGTTTACATCAAGATGGAGCTGAACTTCTCCAAAAGAGAACCTGTTCTCTATAGTCTGCGTGAAAGGAATCTTCTGTCCGAATCTCCATTCTTCGCTTGCGTACTTATTTCTTAACTCGTCAATTTTCGCCTTGTCACCTTCCGACAAGGTAATCATGTCGTAATCATATCCGTATACTTTCGTAAAAGCGCCCATAAGAGCATTTTTGAGTGATTGTACGGTTATTGCACTTGATGCCTCCGAAAGATTCATCACGCGCGATTTAACGGACGATACACCCTTAGACTTAAGCTTTGCTTCCGATACGTTAAGATATGATGAAAGATTCTCCTTATTCGCATTAACCATAATGCATCCATGGTGATATGCATATTCACCCGACTCATAATATGCATTTCCGGAGAACTTCTTCTCATCAACCGTTATATCGTTTCTTCCGGTAAGCATTGCTTTAACGCCAAAAGAATTAACCGCTTCGACTATAACGCTTAACTGCTTCTTTAAGTCATAATTATCTTTTCTTACGCAGAAGGTAAAATTCAAATTGCCGTCATCGTGGTATACTGCGCCTCCACCTGAAAGACGGCGGGCAAGATGCCCGCCGTCTTCTTCAAGCTTTGTTACATTACACTCACGATAAGCATTTTGGTTTTTCCCTATAACTACCGTGTTCCTGTTCTGCCATAAATACAGAATACATTCATTGGCCCCCACCGAGAATGTAAGGAACTCCTCCGTTGCCAGATTATAATACGGATCGAAACTGTCCGATACGAACGTCTTCAAACTGCTTATCATATTTATTTACTTCTCCTAAAATTCGTATGCGACTATAGGATTTCTTGCTGCATTAACCTCATCAGGTCTTGAAATAACCGTTGTATGAGGCGAATTTCTGATGTAATCAGGATCGGCCTCAGCCTTATCATGAATCTCCTTTAATACGTTGATTACATGATCCATTTCTTCCTTGGTCTCAGTCTCAGTAGGCTCTACCATAAGTGCCTCATGAACGATTAACGGGAAATACATTGTAGGCGGATGAATACCGTAATCAAGCATTGCCTTGGCAATATCCATAGCTGCGATATTAATATTTTTATGCTCTTCTTCAAGAGTCATAACGAACTCGTGCATACATGTAACAGGGTATGCCATATGATAAGTCTTGGAAAGCTTAACTCTCATGTAGTTAGCATTAAGAACGGCGTTACTTGAAGCCTCCTTAATTCCTTCCTTACCAAGTGTTGTGATGTAGGTAAGTGCCTTAACCATTACAAGGAAGTTACCTGCCATTGTACGTACATCACCGATTGAGTTCTTAGCATAATTCTTCTCATAGCCGTTACCGTTCTTAACTGCTGTAAAGCCAGGTAAGAACTCTGCAAGGAATGCCTTGCATCCGACAGGTCCGGATCCCGGGCCGCCGCCGCCGTGCGGTGTTGAGAATGTCTTATGAAGGTTGATATGAAGAACATCAAATCCCATATCACCCGGACGACACTGTCCCATAACTGCGTTAAGGTTAGCTCCGTCGTAGTAACAAAGACCGCCTGCTTCATGAACGATCTTGGTGATCTCCAATATATTCTTATCGAATACACCTACTGTGTTAGGGTTGGTAAGCATAAGACCTGCTGTATCCTCGCCTACAGCTGCTCTTAAACCGTCAAGGTCTACGCATCCCTTATCATCAGAAGGAATATTGATAACTTCGAATCCTGCCATTACTGCTGATGCAGGGTTGGTACCATGCGCACTGTCAGGAACGATGATCTTATTTCTCTTCTTGTCGTTACGGCTCTCATGATATGCCTTGATAAGAAGAAGACCTGTAAACTCACCGTGAGCACCTGCAGCCGGCTGTAATGTTACAGCATCCATGCCTGCAATTTCTGCAAGATCCTTCTGTAATGTCTCCATAACCTCAAGGCATCCCTGAACGGACTCTACCGGTGCAAGCGGATGAACGTTAGTAAATCCCGGGAGCACTGCCATCTCTTCATTAACCTTCGGGTTATATTTCATTGTACAAGAACCGAGCGGATAGAATCCGTCGTTCACACCGTGTGTACGCTTAGCAAGCTTTGTATAGTGACGGCTTAATTCCTGCTCAGATACGTGAGCAAGATGTAACTCCTGCTTTCTTAAGTTAGCATTAAGCTTAACCTCAGGAACATCGCACTTAGGGAATATATCAAGCTGTCTTCCTTCTTCACCGATTTCAAATATAAGTTCCATTATGCGCACACCTCCTTTACGATTGCTACCACTTCATCCATAGATGCCTTGGTATTCTTCTCGGTAGCACACCAGAGGATCTCGTTATCGGATAACTTATATCCGCCGAGTATATTCTTATCTTCAAGCGCTTTTAAAATCTTATCTGCAGGTACGGAAGATGTGGTTACGAACTCATGGAAGAATTCGCCGCCATATACTCGCTTTAAGCCTGCCTTCTCAAGTTCGCTTAAAAGGTAGTGTGACTTATTAACGCACTGCTTAGCAGCTTCCTCTAATCCAGCCTTGCCTACTGCTGCAAGATATACAGAAACTGTCATAGCGCAGAGTGCTTCGTTGGAACAGATGTTGGAAGAAGCCTTCTCACGACGAATGTGCTGCTCACGTGCCTGTAATGTAAGTACATAAGCGCGATTGCCGTCATGATCAACTGTCTGTCCTACGATTCTTCCCGGAATCTTACGCATCATATCGGATACGCAAGCCATGAAGCCTACATAAGGTCCGCCGAATGCGATCGGAAGTCCTAAAGGCTGTCCTTCACCAACTGCAATATCAGCACCTGCTTCACGAGGTGTTTCCATAATTGCAAGTGACATAGGATTACAACCCATAATAAACTTTGCACCGATGTTATGAGCAACATCAGCTGCCTTATGAGCATCTTCTATCTGGCCGTAATAGTTAGGCTGCTGAATGTAGAGACATGCAGCGCCTTCTGTCATCATTTCTTTTGCCTTATCAAGGTCTGTTACACCGTCTTTAACAGGTACCATCTTAACTTCGGTATTGCTTCCGAAGCAGTATGTCTTAATAACAGATACTACCTTAGGATCGGTAGCCTCAGAGATATACATAACCGAGTGCTTTCTGTCCTTACACATAGCGCAAGCTTCTGCTGCTGCTGTGCCGCCGTCATATACGCAGGCATTGGATACATCCATACCTGTGAGCTGGCAGATTGCTGTCTGATATTCGAAAATTGACTGTAAGATACCCTGGCTGATCTCAGCCTGGTAAGGTGTATATGCAGTTACAAACTCTTCCTTAGAAGTAATCTGCTTAACGATCGAAGGAATATAGTGATCGTAAGCACCTGCTCCTCTGTAAATTGCCTTGTACTGCTTATTCTTTAAAGCCATATTGCTTATGATCGTTGCGGTCTCAAGCTCAGACTTGCCTTCTTCAAGTTTAAGATCCTTTAAACGAACGGATTCAGGAATTACTGAGAATAAATCATCGAAATCCTTATATCCGATCTCGTTAAGCATCTTTAACTGCTCTTCTTTGGTATTAGGTACATATCTACCCATTGATAGTTCCTCGCTTCTTTAAAAATGCTTGTAACTTATATTAGTTTTCTGTCTTGCAGAATGCTTCGTACTCATCTGCTGTCATTAAATCTTCTGTATCGCCTACGTTCTTAACCTTGATAAACCAAGCGTCATATGGAGCTTCGTTGATCTTAGCCGGCTCGTCAAGTAACTCTTCGTTGATCTCAGCTACTTCGCCTGATACAGGGCAGTTAACATCAGATACAGCCTTAACTGACTCTACATCTGCAAATACTTCGCCTGCTGTTACAGCATCGCCTTCTTCAGGAAGGTTAACGAATACGAGGTCGCCTAAAGCGTCCTGTGCGAAATCTGTTAAACCGATAACTGCGATATCGCCTTCCATCTTAACCCACTCATGTGTCTTTGTGTACTTTAATTCTGCTGGTGTATTCATAATACAATCTCCTTTACTTATATGAAAAAATATAGTTATTTCTAAATCAATGAGCTTTTATAAATTAAGCTTTCTTAGGTCTCTTGTAGAAAGGAAGTTCGCAAACTTCTGCTTCTACTCTTCTTCCACGTACGTCTGCTTCAATCTTGGTTCCGATTGCCTTGTAATCAAGGTCAACGAGTGCCATTGCGTAAGCACCCTCAAGGAACGGAAGCTGTGTACCGGATGTGGAAATACCAACCTTCTTATCGCCAACATAAAGGTCCATATGCTCACGGATGATTCCGCGACCTGTAACCTTAAGTCCTACTCTCTTTCTTGTAAGGGGCATCTTCTCGATTGCTTCCTTACCAACGAACTCTGCCTTATCCATCTTAACGAAGATATCAAGGTCAGCTTCGAGTGGGCTGATATCATCTGTCATCTCATGACCGTAAAGCGGCATACCTGCCTCAAGTCTTAATGTATCTCTTGCGCCGAGTCCGCATGGAATAAGTCCGTACTCTTTACCTGCTTCAAGTAATGCATCCCAGATTGCCGGTGTATCTTCTACATGGCAATATACTTCGTAACCGAATTCTCCTGTATATCCTGTTCTTGAAAGGATTACTTCCTTGCCTGCGAAAGGAACATTGATTGTTGCAGTGTAATACTTCTTAGGAAGGTTCTCCTCGCCTGTAAGCTTAAGAACAACTGCCTTGGAGTTAGGACCCTGAATAGCGATCTGTCCTACTGTATCGGAGATATCTGTTAACTTAACATCACCGATTACATGCTCCTGCATCCACTTGAAATCCTTGTCCTTGTTAGCTGCGTTAGGAACGAACATGAACTTCTCTTCGTTAATACGATAAGCGATCATATCGTCAACGATTCCGCCATGCTCATTACACATAGGGCTGTAACGTGCCTGTCCGTCTTCCATTCCGTCATAGCTGTTTGCAAGTAAGTGGTTAAGATACTTAACTGCATCCTTACCTTCGCACATAACTTCGCCCATGTGTGATACGTCGAACATACCAACCTTGGTACGAACAGCCATGTGCTCTGCGATAACACCTGTCTCATACTGAACAGGAAGAAGGAATCCGCCGAAAGGAACGATCTTTCCGCCTGCTGCTACGTGCTTGTCATAGAGTACTGTCTTTTTTTCCATGATATTTCCTCTTTTCTTATAATTTAACCGGATAGCAAATACCCTAAAAATATAAAAAGCGCATGTACACACATGCGCTCTGTCTATTTACCTGAAAGATTTACTTCATCGGTGCATATATGATGCTTTCCAGAGTATCGTCGGAATTAAGTCCTTTTACCTGAGAGTTTATGCTAATAATTCCCCTTCGGTGGCCATATGGCTCTCTCCTTAATTCGTCATCCGATATATTCACTTACCTAAAAAATATACCATTGTTTTTCGCGGACTGTCAACAGTTTTTGGAAGAATCAAAACCTTGTTTTTTAAAAAAAAATATAGTATTATTCTCTCGTTAATAATAATACTTATGGGGTAGATTATGACACATCAGGAACTTAGAAAATCAATAAGAAAAGAGAAAATAAAAGCGCGTGATTCCTACACTGCCGAAGAACGTGCGGCACTTTCCGAAAAGATATGCAAGAATATACTTGAATCATCCGAGTATAAAAGCGCCAAAACCATTATGATATATAAGGCGGTTCGCGGCGAAGCAAGCCTTTCTTACCTTGAGGCTAATGCTTTTGACAAGACGCTCGTATATCCTCTATGTATAAGTACCGAGGAAATGATAGCTTTAAAGCCTCACGGAGAAGACTCCTGGCAGCCGGGATATAAGAACATCCCCGAACCTGTTCGTGAACTTTCAGACTTAATCGACCCTAAGGATATAGACCTTGTAATATGTCCTTGCTCGGTTTTTGATGAAAACCATAACCGCATGGGAATGGGCGCAGGCTTCTATGACCGCTTCCTTCCGAAATGTGTTAACGCAACTATTGTTGCAGCTGCATTTGAAGCACAGAAGTACGACGATATCCCCGTAGATCCATGGGATAAGCCGATGGATTCGGTATTTACAGAACTTAAGAAGTATTAAAGCACTCTATATACTTTTAAGCAGTTCAAAACCCTTTTCGTACTCTAAATCGTCCGCATATATCTTGGCTTCTTCAAACATCGCACTTTCCTTCTCATTAAGCTTAATGTGCGACAGCTGATCTATCATCGCATCGATCTTATCAAGGTCGTATGTCTTAAAGCCTTCGCATAACTCCTTAAAGAATTCCTTCTTATCTTCTTCGGATACATCCTCGTCATCTGCCTTAGGCGCAATCTCTTCCTGCGCTATCTCTTCCTTGATATCTTCTATCTCATCGGAAATAATCTCGATGAATTCACCGAGTTTCCTGTTTATAAACTCTTTATGATTAGCTTTTGCGGCCATCTCCATAATCTCAGCTTCGTCTGAAACTTCTTTTCGTCCTATCTGACGAAGGGTACCCTTAATACCGTGAACCTTGGTTCTGAATGTATCCATATCAGTATCTTTAAGTTTCGGTAATTCCTTAAGTATCATCGACGTTTCATTTACAAACGACTTAAGAATCTTAATCTTTCCGTCTATCTGCGACTCATAATTCTCAGCCTGAAGTTCCATTCTGTATGGCACGCGCTTTTCTTCCGGAAGGAACTTCTCCATAGTCTCACGAAACTCTATAGGATTAATCGGCTTTGCAACCTTACCGTCAAATATCTTGTATTGCTCATCGTCTCCGTCCTGCATTGCCGTCATTACAAGTATAGGTGTATCTGTAAATTCCTTTATCTTTTCTGCAGCTTCTTTTCCGGTCATAACAGGCATCATCTGGTCTAAAACAATGATATCGAACTCATTATTAAATGCTTCTTTAATTGCTTCCTCACCGTTTCTGGCGCTTACAACCGTAAGATTCCAAGGCTTCACGATTTCCTCGAATATAAGAATATTAACTTCCAGATCATCCGCTATAAGAATTCGCGCATCAGGATATCTATACTGGATATTCTGATTAATATCCACATTAAAATGCTGACCCGATAGCTTCTTACCATCAATCACTTCGGGATATCTTACAGCCTGATGCATATCCTTCTGGATAAATTCAACAGTTGCTATAATGCCGCCGCCCTCATTATTGGCAAGCGATGCTGTACCCTTCAGAAGCTTTGCATATAAAAGCACAATCGGAAGTCCCAATCCTGTACCTTCAACCGCATGGGTATCCGCATAAGATTCATATTCCTCGAATGCTTTTTCGAGCTGACCCTTTGTCATTCCGACTCCGGTATCCTTAACGGTAACCGTAAACTGTACCTCATCATTCAGCAACATCTTAGTGCCCACAAGAATATCTATGCTTCCGTGCTCTGTGAATTTAACCGCATTGGAAACAAGATTAAGAATTATATCCTTAACCTTTGATCTGTCTCCCTTAACCATAACAGGATAAGTATCAAGATATTCAAGTGTAAGCACTACGTCACGACCTTTAAGATTAACAAGTGCCTGATATGCTATATCTTCAATAATATTGTAGATATCGTATTCTTCTTCTATAAGCCTAACATCACCGGCTTCAAGCTTGGAATATTCAAGTATCTCATTAACATCGTTAAGCAAAGTCTCTGCTGAAGACTTCATATGATATATAAGATTCTTATTCTTCCTGTTGATGCCTTTTTTTACAAGAAGAACATCCGATAGTCCGAGTATGGTATGAAGCGGTGAACGAAGACTATGGCTCATTCTTGCCAAGAATTTACTCTTCATTAAAGCTTCCGCTTCCGCCTTCTTTTTCTCGGTAAAGAATCGGTTGGCCTTCTCAGCAACGTTGGTTACATCGAACAAAGTAATGATATATCCTCTCGGCTTCGATTTAAGGTATACCGGAGTAACTTTGGTCTCATAATACTTTCCGTCAATATCGAAAGCTTCTATCTTGCTTCCGCTTATTACATAATGCCGTACTATATCAAGAAACTCGTGATTGTTAGGATCAACCGTTAATTCATCAATAAACTCAGGCAAAAGCTCTATCGCAGTATTATTGGCTCTTGAAAATGAGCACTCATTGTCTAAGATTATAAGAATAAGATCTGACTTATCAAATAAATTATCTGTTACTATATCTTCCTGATCCACAAGATAATCTTCCTCTATTGCGTATATTACCATGAAGCAGGATATACTCATCAATATAGGAATTATATAATTACCGACAAATGGAGATATCAATCGTACAACAACTCCGAACATGGTGAAAAACACCGCTGCTCCGAAATACTTATGATAAAAGTTCTCTTCATTTGTTCGTCCTCTTCTTCGGAAAATACTGACCCAGATTCCAAGGTCAAGAAAGAATCCTGCAACAATGGTAGTCATAAACAGGAATTCATAATTGAAATGAATCAATTCTGCAAGTAAAATATATGCATCTGTTATAATAACAATAAGCAATAAGAGTGTTCTTACCAAAGCACTCCACTCTATCGTATAGAAATCCCACATATATGGGATTATTAAGTATACAAGCTGTAAAAGCGCAAAATCCTCCAATACTCTGATAACATCGGCGGATTCCGGCCTTACTACGGAAAGAAGGCGGCATAATTCATATAATGTCATATCACATATGATTGCAGGAAGCAATCTGTTGTCTCGGTTATTAACCTTCTTGATAAGGAATACCTCAAAAGTCATAATCGAGATAAATAATGATACTAAGTATATGATTATCTCCATGCTTATCACCTTCCGGAAAGAATTCGCTTAACTTCAGACTTAACATATCCCGGCTTATAAGGTCTTGCTATATATCCGGCTGCATCAAGTTCACGACACTTAAGTACCGTATCTCTGTCTCTTACCGCTGATACAAATACAATCGGAACTTCATTACCCGTTATCTTAATAATCTCGCTTGCTGCATTTATACCGTCTACATCAGGCATATTAATATCCATAAGGACAAGATCCGGATACTTTGAATCCATCTTCTCAAAATAGCTTATCGCCTGTCTTCCGGACTTAAGAAGAACGACTTCACATTCATCCTGAAGAATCGTTCTTAATGCCTGAAGATTGGTGAGCATATCATCTACAGCAACTACACAAGGCTTATTGACAGTGGCCTTGTACTTGCCTACATCACCGACCATATCGCTACGTTCACGCTCAGACTCAAGAAGTCTCTGCTCACGTTCATTATCAGGGATTCCGATTGTGATATTCATATTCTTAGGCTCATTAAGGTCTACCAATGTGCCGCTAAACAGCTGAATAACAGGTCTTAAGTTATGCTCTCCGGTATTATCCGCAATTATTCCGAACATACCGTTTGAAAGCATAACTTCAGTACCTTTCGCGTAGAAAGGCACATAACGAAGGAATACCTCTACTATGTCCTGGTCGAATAAGAATCCGCCGCCACCCATAAGGTACTCTGCCGCATCAAGCGGGTAATATGCTTCTTTGTACGGTCTCTTGGATATTAATGCATCATAATTATCCGCAACACGAAGAATTTTCGAATACAGATTAAGCTGATGACCTTCAGCATGATTCGGATAACCCGAACCATCAATATTCTCGTGATGTGACATAATTGCAAGCTTGACATCATCGTCAATATCAAGTCTTGATGCAATTATCTGATGTGATAACATCGGATGGCTCTTAACTATCTCAAACTCTTCCTTGGTAAGTCTCGTAGGCTTATTAAGGATATCCTGAGGTAATTTTGCCTTACCGATATCATGTAGAAGTCCTGCTATTGCAAGATTAACAAGATCGTCGTCTTTAAGATCCATTCCCATGCCGACAACGCAAGACAAAACGGCTACATTAACCGAATGAGCATATGTATAATTGTCGGCAGTTCTGATATCCATCAAATCAAATGAGATGACGTCTTTGGCAAGTATCTCATTGACGATTCTGACGGCTGCACCCATGCAACCGTCAATATCGCCATTTTTGATACATTCCATACTCTCAGCTCTAAGTTCCGGTGAAATTACCGGCTCTATCACTATCTCATTGCTCAAAAAATCATCTACGTATATACCATCAAAATTAAACTTTGCAAGCCTGTTAATATATGCCTCGGTAAGCATAACTCCCTTAGGAATAAGTATATGTCCAGCATCATCAAATATCTCATAGCCCAGAACCATACCCGGCTGGACATTCTCAAGTGGTATATAACGCATAAATAATCTCCGAACTAATAATTATTTAACCTTAATGCCGCTAAGTAAACCGGCAAGAGAAGTGCTTATAGCCTCCTCTGTATACTCGATATGCTCTTCAGCATCATCTTTTCTCTCAGGTCTCTCTCTCTTCTCGCGCTCAGGTGCGCTTGTATCGAACTCTTTCATGCTAAGAGAAAGCTTATTACCCTTAACCTCGATAAGTTTAACCTTAACCTTATCTCCAACCTTTAATACATCTGACGGTAATTTAATTCTTCTGTTGCAGATTCTTGAGATATGAACCATACCCTTGATACCGTCGCCAAGATCTACGAAAGCTCCAAAGTCTGTAAGGCCGTCAACTGTTCCTTCGTAATCTTCGCCAACCTTAAATGAATTAAGCTTAGCTTCTTTAGCCTGACGCTTCTTCTCTGCTTCGATTTCCTTAACAGACATGATAACGCTGTTCTTAGCTTCATCAACGCTTATAACAACAGCTTCTACTGTCTTATTGATATAAGGATCGGCACTTTCTATATAATCGGCAGATAACTGAGAAAGCGGAATAAAAGCTCTTATTCCGTTAACCTCTGTTGTAACTCCGCCTTTAACGGATGTAAGGATCTTAACGGAGAATACTTCCTTCTTCTCCATAGCTTCCTTAAGCTCCTGATAGTTAGCATCCATCGGTCCCTTCTTCAAGGACTCTTCAAGTTCTTCCTTTAAGTCTTCCATTGTCTCAATCTGTTCTGCCATTATTTGCCTCCTAAAAACACCCCGATTAAACTCGGATAAAATATATATTATTATAACACAATACTTAGAATGCATAAAGCATTCTAACCAAAACTCATTCATCAATTATTGAATTCGTATAAAATCTTAAGATTATAGGTCTCGCCTGCGCGAACTATAGGCTTAGGCACCTTATCACCTTCAACATTGATTGCATTCGGCATATACTGCGGCTCTATGCAGAAACCGCTTCTTCTGCCATACGGAATACCGCCTTTTCCACACTTTTCTTCAAGATAATTAGCTGTATAAAACTGGAATCCCGGTGTATTGGCATAAATTCTCATCGTTATACCGGAAGAATCGCTTGATGCCGTTGCAGCAAGGAACATATCGTCCTTCCTCTTATCAGCCGTCTTCTTAATTATAAAATTATGATCATAGCCGTTAGCTATCTCCATCTGCATATCATCAGAGAAGATATCCTTCAAAATGGGCTTAGGCCTTGTAAAATCAAAACAAGTTCCCTTAACCGTACAAGATCTTCCCGTTGGTATCATACGCGGCTTAATTTCGGAATATAATTCAGAATTAAGTTCCAATGTATGCCAGTTAAGATTACGCGCATCCTCACCGTTCAAATTGAAATATGCATGGCTCGTCATATTAATAACGGTATCCTTATCGGATACACCCGTTATATCTATCAAAAGTCCGTTATCCGTAAGTGAATATGTGTATGTTAATGACAGATTACCCGGGAATCCGTACTCTGCTTCCGGATTAACCGCATGAAGAACCAGCTTCGTCTCAGAGCTTTGCTCCTCATCTATCGTAAATGTCTGATACTGTGTGGCAGACGGGCCGGTATGCAGGTTATTGTTACCATCATTAGCAACAAGGCTGTACTCCTTACCGTCAAGCGAGAATGACGCATCCATTATTCTGTTGCAGTTTCTGCCGACAATCATTCCCATACATGATTGACTGTTCTTATATGCTTCAACGTTATCAAAACCTAAAATGACATCACAAAAAGCGCCGTTACAATCCTTAACCTTTAACGACCTTATAAGTCCGCCGCAATTAGATATCTCGGCTTCAACATTTCCATTTGATAAAAAAATAAGGGAAACCGGATTTGAATCAAATCCGGTCCCCCACTTAACCTGCTTTAATCCCATAAATTATAGTCCCAATAAATTCTTAGTCTCGTCCAGCTTCTGCTGCATCTGATTCTTCTGCATCTGGGTGGAGTATTCATTCAAAACCTCATTCTTCTTCATCTCGCTTATCTCCTTAGGATAATCAAGATCTTCAACAGTACTTAATGAAGCGTTTGAAAGCACAGATGCTTCTTTGTTGTAATTAATCTGATAATCAAGTGCATTACTTGTAGCTCCGAGGCTGCTTCTCTGATCGTTAATCGTTGCGATTGCTTCATCAATCTTCTTCAATGCGTCGTTAGATGCAATATTAAGACCGGAAAGTCCGAGTGAATCTACCGAAGCATTCGAAGTCGTAATCGTTTTCGAGTCCGGGTTGCCGTTACCGACAATATTAAGCTCGTTATTATCGAGCACTCTCTTTCCGTTAAACTCTGCCGTATCAACGACTCCATTCATTCCTTGCAGCAACCGGTCTGTCTTGTCCTGCATAGCCTTGATGTCATCATCACCATAAATTGCGGTATTACCTGCCGCAACTGCAAGTTCACGGAGTCTCTGCAGACTGCTGTTCATTGAGTCAAGAGCCGAATCGGCAGTATTGATAAGATTCTTACCTGCCGAGAGATTATTAACACCTACATCATATCCATTAATCTGTGTCTTGGTTTTCTCTGCTATCTTCAATCCGGCCGCATCATCAGCTGCTTTGGTTATTCTCTTACCGGAGCCTAACTTGTCATATGAACGGGAGAGAGCATCACTTAAGCCATTAATACCACTCATAAGGACACCTCCTTAAAAAACCGTAAACTTATTGATTCTATTAAATTATACTATAGCACTAAGCTTTCATCAAGCATATACACATTTTTTTCAGATATCACCACTTTTTATTGTACATGATTTGCAATAATAATCAATATTTTTTACTTGATTAGCAATTAAGTTTGATGTTATTATCATATTTGTAACATAAGGAGGATGAATATGACTCAATCGGAACCGGGCACATTATACAAGTTAATAATCCTTTACATGCTTGATAAATCAGAGATTCCACTCTCTAATACCAACATTTCGGATTTTATACTGGGAATGGATTACACGAATTACTTTACCTTGCAGCAGACTTTATCAGATCTTGAAGCATCGAAACTTATTACATCCGAGAATCCTACTTCCAAAGACACCTTATACAGAATAACAGATAACGGTAAAGTAACGCTCGAATACTTTTCAGACAGAATATCCGATGCAATCAAAAAAGATGTCCTCGATTATTATGAAAATCACGATATTTCCCTTAAAAAGGATACCGTTGTCGTTGCTGAATATTACAATACACGTGGCAATCAATACGCTGTACGTTGCCAGATTAAGACAAATAATGTTATCATCTTCGAAGTAGACTTTTCTATTACAGGTCAGAAACAGGCAGAAATTATGTGTGAGAACTTCAAGAACAAGAGTGACGACATATTTGCTTACCTTATGGATATGCTTATCCAATAAAAGCACTTTTACGAAGAAAAGCAGTACGCTATTTACGCGTACTGCTCTTTTTATTGTTTTTAACTGTTTTCTTTTTATTGGGCTTCTTAACTGAAAATCCAAACGTACCGAGCTTTTTACCAAGCTTAAAGTATGTTCCGTGTGAATATGTAATAAGGCCTGTATCGTTAAGATTAAAGGCCCGGCGTTCATCCAGATAAGTATCGTCAACTCTTACATTAACGACCTCCGATATGAACATGTCATGGCTTCCTAATTCCTTAATCTCCTTGACACGGCACTCAATCGATACCGGCGATTCCTTAATCTGAGGCGCTTTTATCTCCTTAGAAGGTGCAGCTGTAAGACCTGTCTCCTTGAACTTATCGACATCTCTTCCCGATCTTACACCGCAATAATCGCAAGCCTTAATAAGATCTTCCGTAACAAGATTAATTACGAACTCGCCGGAATTCTTAATTATGTCATGTGAAAAGCGCTCTTTTGTAATCGATATCGATACCATCGGCGGATTGGAACATATTGTTCCTACCCATCCTATCGTAATAATATTCGGCCTATGAGCATCATCTCCGCAACTTACCATAACCGCAGGAAGCGGATACAACATATTACCCGGCTTAAAATCCACAAATCCCATTAGAATACTCCCATGCTGTGCAATACATATACGGCCAATACAATAAATGTTCCGATAGTTACCCAGGTTGTGATTCCGAGCAATCTTCTTACACCTGCAAATCTTGCCGTAATTACGTCGTCCTTTGCAGACTTCTTGTCAACCTCATTGATAAGTGCCTGGATATTTCTGTAGGTCTTGACATTCTCCGAATGAATCTTGTCTTCAAGTGAAGAAAAGCTCTTGCCGATATCATTTCTTAAAGCGTTAAGCTCTTCATCTATCTTGTTCTGCAATTCTTCGGAACACTCGTCACCGCTTTTCTTAATCGTCTCTTCGAGTCGTCCCTGTAATTCATTTATCATCTCGTTCATTTCTGCCATAGTCCTATCCAATTCCTCTTTTAAATTCTCTTCATCCCTGTCCGGAGTTAAGACGGTTCTTACGTCCTCCACCTTCTCCGGTCTTATTATTACAGGTCTCTCCGGCGTCTTCACGTACTGCATCTTAGGCTTCCTAGTACCGCGAAGACTTGCTGCCAATCTATCAAGTAATGACATTACTTACCCCTCTTATTGTTCGGATTATTAAATCATGTTGTCCAATACAGACGAGAAATCGCTTGCCTTATTGTAACGTCCGTTGTCACCGTATGTTGTAACACGTGATGCAACGTTTGTCGCCGTCATTGAAAGATAAGAAGTCGAAGCATTAAGGTTATATGCATATGAACCTACACCCTTGAACAATGACTTAGCAGGTGTCATATCGACTTCTTTCATCTTACCGTCGGAATCCTTATACATGCTCTCATCAAGAGTCATTGTATTATCCTTATTAATCTTGATTCCGATCTTACCCAAAAGGCTTGCGTTGACAGCTGTTGACTTAACCATTGATGAAGCTGCCGTAAGAACAGAAGTAGAATTTGCATCCTTTGCAGCTTTAATCGTCGAATTGTAATCATCAACAAACGACTTAAGGTTATCATACACCTTCTCGCGGTCCTTATCTGTCTTTGCATCAAAATCAGTTCCCATAAGCTTAGCTGACGAATCCAAAAGCTCCTTGGAATCAGCCTTAATGCTTGTGAGATTCTTAGCCTCGGTCTTGTCGGTTGACTTAACCCTGCTCTTTGAGTCGCTTCCCTGCTGCTTATAGTAATTCTTAACAAGCTTATAATACGAACCGCTCTTTAACGAAGCATAATCCGCAAGTATACTGCCTGTTGAACTTGTATTATTCGAGCCACTTAATCCTGAGAACATCGTGCTAATCGCATCTGAAGAAATTCCATACATCCTTGTCATAAAAATCACTCCTTTAAAAAACTAAAACCTACGATATGCCCGCCCTCAACAGAACTTTTATAAGTTCCATTGAATATGTCTGTCTGTCTCGCTGTTTATATAATGCCAATGCGTCTTCGAAGGAAATATTATAAACTTCCTTTAAAAGTCTCTCGGCTTTTCCTTCGTAATCCGTTAGCTCTGCGCTTATTCCGTACTCACCGGCGTCATTAATCTGTACATCATAATGACCGATCATACGAACCAAACTGTCAAGTGCAAGCTCGTTACGTCCGCTTGAAACAAGCACTTCATACGAACGATAGAACTCCTGCATACATGCAAGCATCTTGACCTTTCTATAGAGAAGTTTATCATCATCCTTTTCTATAGTCAACGGATTGAGAAGGTTATAAGCTTCTACATACTTACCCTGTGCGTAGTATTCCTGCGCCTTATGTAAGGACATTCTGTAATTGGCAGTCTTGCCGATATATATTGTTCCAAAAAGAATTGTAGCTCCGAGAAGAAGAATTACAAATACCGGACCCTTAGGAAGCGGTTTTGTCTTAACCTTAGGAGGCTTCGGCTTCTTAACCTTAGGCGGCTTTGCTGCTTTTGCAGCTGCCTTGGCTGCGGCCTTCTCTTTCTTCTTAGCTTCTTTTTCTTTCTTCTTTTCTTCTTTTTCCTTTGCTTTCTTAGCTTTTTCGTCAAGCTCCGGTTCTGCTTCAGCCGCCGATTCCTCACCGCCGCCTTCAAGCGCCCTTAAGATATCGGCGTCTTCATCAGCAAGCTCTCCTGCCAATTCTTCGATATCCTTCTTTTTAGCATTGGCAATAACCGGAACATTCGGATTCTCGTCCTCATCATCAGGTCCGAAGAAAAGTGCTTTTAACTTACCCAAGAATCCCTTAGGAGGCTCATTCTTTTCATTAGCCTCTTTTATAAGAGCATTGCGCTCATCGGTAATATCTCTGATCTCTCCGTCAGAACCCGACGGTACCTGAACATCTATATCAAATCCAAGTCCTGCAAGGTTACCTGCAAGCTCTGCAGCAGATATATCCTCGCCTTCAGGCATAATGCTTTCACCGTTCTCATCAGCAGAAAGCATGCTTCCAATATCTTTAAGATCTTCGTCACCTTCACCGAGTCCGTTAAGCATGGAGATTATATCATCCGCAGATGCATCTTCTCCCGGCATTCCGGAAGCTACCGCTGTATCGCCTTCTGAACTGCCATCACCGAATCCAAGGTCACCCAATCCAAATCCGGCCTCTTCCATAACATCGGATACCCCCGGTACATCTGATGCCGGCATATCCTGTGACATGTCAGGCATTCCGAATAAATCTCCCGGAATATCTGTCTCTTCCGTTGCACCAAAATTCATCTCCGATGAAGCTTCCGCTTCGCCAAGTCCCATATCGCTTGATACATCGGAATCTGTGCCAAAACCTAAATCCATGCCAAGCGACATGTCGTCTGCCTGCACATCTGCCGATGTCTCTGCCGGTACCGACTCTTCCGAATTCATTATTGCGTCAAGCCCATTAAATAAGCTGTCTTCTTCTGTATTGAAGTTCTCAACAGGAGCCTCTGCCTGGCTATCCGTAAATGCCTCTTCCGGCGCTTTTATCTCGGCTGCCATAGGAACAGGTTCTTTAACCGGCTCTGCCTCAGGCTCTTTTTCAGATGTCTTTAAAATTGCATCTTCATCCATTTCTTCCGACATATCAAGTTCAAAGTCGGATAAAAAGTCGCCCGCGTCAGTCTCCATAAGTTCTTTCTCAAACTCAGCAAGGAATGCATCGCTTGCATCCCTCTTAGGCTTTCTGGTCTTCTCTTTTCTCTTTTCCTTTCGCACCTCGAAAGGATCTCCCATCAATTCATCTTCGTTTGTCTCTCCTTGACCTATTCCGAGCGAATCGACGGTGCCGTCTATATTACGTGGAATCTCCTCTTGTACGGCATTAAGTAAACTATCAAGATAGTCTTCGCTTTCCTTACCCAAGATTATTCCACCTCCCTAATATTTTCTCATTCTTTAAATCTTCTATCAAATAGAAAAACCCCAAAGCACCCCATATACGAAGGATGCTTTGAGGCACGTGTACTCTTCTTACTTAGGAGCCTTGCTGTTATCGATTAAGTTATCGATTGCAGATACAAGTGAACCTATCTCCGGCTTGGTAAGCTGTGCATCCGCACCAAGAGCTTCACCTTTTCTTCTCATTTCATCGTTAACAAGTGATGAGAAGATTACAAGCGGAATTAACTTGATCTCGTCATCTTCCTTACAAAGCTTGGTAAGTCTGTGACCATCCATAACAGGCATCTCGATATCGGTAATGATACACTTTGCTTTCTTATAAAGTGAGCCGTTATCTTTCCACTCGTTAAGCTGATCCCATGCAACCTGACCGTTCTCGCAAAGCTTAAGCTGCCTGTAGCCTGCCTTCTTTAAACAGTCTGTAATCATTCTACCAAGCATAGGTGAGTCTTCCGCAATAATAATAGGGCACTCGCCTCTATCTCTTCCTTCAAAGTTCTCAATGTCACTGACACGAAGACCTGTATCAGGACTGATATCCGTTACAATCTTCTCGAAGTCAAGGATAACAACAAGTTTATCATCAAACTTAACAACGCCTGTAGATACACCCTTATTCTCAGCATTAATCGTAGAATCCGGTGTATTAATATCAGCCCAGGAGATTCTGTGAATACCGATAACTTTATCGACATGGAAAGCGATATTCAGCTTATTAAAGTTGGTAATTATGAATAATCCGTCATCCGAGCTCGGCTTAAGTCCGAGGCTCTCTCTTAAACTGATAACCGTAATCATGGTATCACGCGGCATAAAAATTCCTTCTACACAATAATGTGAGTTAGGAACAGGAGTAACCGGCTGATAAGTAAGAATCTCTCTTATCTTGGCTACGTTAATACCATAATGGTTGTCATCTAATGTAAATTCAAGAATTTCTACCTCATTGGTACCATTTTCTAAGAGTATGTTTGTCTCCATGGGAACCCTCCTTGACATCGTTGCCTTAATTAACGGTATTATAGCATACCTACAGTGAAAAAAACACAATTTACGAAAATTTTCACTAATTCATACCAATTGTTTTTGAAATATTATTCTTCGTGCTGATTAACTTAAAATCGGATACAGACTCAGCAATACTTTTCTTAATCTCAAAGAATATGTATGTCTCTATGCTTTCGCCCGCTTTTATCGTATCCATATAATTCACAAAATCTATAGGTAATATCGTCGCGGTCGCATTTGCAACAGCACTTCCGTTGTTAACCGACAATGTAAGCTTTAAGGCATTGCTGAATATATCACACAATATATCTTCGGTCGTATTATTGGTAAGTACTATCTTCATAATGAAATATGTATTCTCCGGGTCACTCGGCTTATTAACCGAAAGCGCTCTGTTATACACATAATCTTCTTGAACAAAGAATCCGTTATACTTTCCGGTTATGCCGTTAGTTCCTATAAGTTCAGATAATGACATCGTCCCGCCGTCCGTAGTTCCACCGGAGCCACCGCCACCGTTATCATCATCATCATTATCATCCGGCTCATCCGGATTAACAGGCTCATCAACAGGATTCTCTTCCTGCCTCATACTGTCATTAATCGATTTAAGCTGTCCGTAGCTAAGTGACGTATATCCTTCCGTCATCTGACGATTGAATTCTCCGATAAGGTGCGCAGAAAAAGAAGCAATCTGAGCACGCTCACTATCAGTAAGCGAAATAAGCTTCTCGGGGCCACACCCGGACACTAAGAAGACAAGTACAAGACAAATTATCGATATAATAATCCTCTTCTTCAAGATACTGCCCGCCTTTTTCAATACTTCTATTAGCGCTCCGATACCTCAAACTTATATCCCATACCCCAGATGGTCTTGATATAATTACCCTTAGCGCCAATCTTACTTCTTAACTTCTTAACATGAGTATCGATCGTTCTCGCATCTCCGAAATAATCGTAATTCCATACGTTATTAAGAATCTTCTCACGAGATAATGCAATACCTTCATTCTCAAGGAAGAAGCTTAAAAGCTCATACTCCTTGAAGCTTAACTCTATAGGCTTATCGTCAACCGTTACTTCATGAGCCGCACGGTTGATAACGATTCCGCCGTAATCCAACACATCGTTGGTATCAATCTTATTCGATCTTCGAAGAAGCGCATCTACACGTGCTACAAGAATCTTAGGGCTGAAAGGCTTGGAAATATACTCATCTACACCGAGCTCAAATCCCTGTAATTCGTCATTCTCTGTTGCCTTAGCTGTAAGCATGATAATCGGCACCTTGGAAGTCTCTCGAATCTCACGACATACCTGCCAACCATTCATATTAGGCATCATAACGTCGAGAATAATAAGTGAGATCGACTTATCCGAGTAGAAAATATCAAGTGCCTGCTCACCGTCTTCTGCTTCCACAACCTCATATTCCTTCTTGAGCAGAAAGTCTTTAACGAGCTTTCTCATAAGTGCTTCGTCGTCAACAACAAGAACTTTAACTTTATCCATATTCCTATCTCCATTTCCTTAAAGCCTATATTCTATGCGCTATTGCGCAGTAAAACCATTATTAATATTATACTTCTCTTCGTATTCCCGTATTGTTGCCTCACGTTCTTCCAAGCTCTTCTGCCATTCTTCGTAACGGTCTATAAGCTTATTCTCATAATCAATTATGGTCGGAACGTCCGACTTACTGACAAGGACAAACATCGCGATTATCGCAAGTACCAGTATCGCATTTACAATAAGAGATGTCACCAGGCCTCCCCGCAGTCTCTCGACATCTTCCCCTACGACGGATTTCTCCTTCTCAGTATACTTCCTAAGCTTCTTCGGTCTCTTCTTCTCTTCGGTGCCTTCCACTGTATCATCGGGTACCGCTTCCTTAATCAAGTCTTTCTCCCTTATTATATCGGGAGTAAAATCAAGCTTTGATATATCAGCAGCCTTAATATCAGGCGCTTTTTCAAGATATGATAAAAGTTCTTTAAGGTACTCATATCCTACAGGCGTTACAAACATCCGCTCCCGGACAATTCTGTTATAAACCGAAAGTACGGCATCGGGATTATTCATATCAAGCCTATCTCTCGTATAGGCAACGGCTGTAACTTCCTTCTCGGCCTTCCTGGCGGTCTCCTCATCGTAAAAGACGAAGCCCGAAACCGCATAGCAGGTCTTCTGTTCATCCATAAATACTTTCATATCTCAATTAAGGACATACTTTCAAAGAATTTAAAAAAATGTCTATACTTTTCTTATTAATTAAAATATATCACACTTTTCTTTAAAAAGAAAGCAAATTATTAATTAAACAGTCTTATACATGTCCACTATGTGATTATACAGTGAACGAACTGCCGGTGCCATGAGTGTCGGGTTCATGGCCGAAATACCGATAATGCGCCAAATCTCAGGCTCAAGTTCGTAGAAATCAACGTCATAAGGCATGTCCCGGACTATAAGTTCCGGTATAAGACAGATTCCAAGCCCTTTTTCAACAAGTCTGAGTGTTGCGTTGTCATCCACTACATGGTAATTTGACTGAATTTTAAGACTATTCTCTCTTAAGAAATTCTGAATGTCCACATCAGTGTTTTCACGCTGTGTAACAAACTGGTAATTCTTTAGTTCCTCAACGTTGACTACACTTCCGGATGGCTTAGAACATAAGCCTTTCGGCATTACGCATAATAATCTGTCCTTATATAACGGGAATATCGGCACATCCTTGGCACTTGTTACCGAAAGAAGTCCTATATCAACAACTCCGTTCTTAAGCCATTCGGATACGTCCGCATATGTTCCCTGGAATACTTCTATTACAACGTTCTCGTTACGCTCGTTAAATGTCTTAATAATATCCGGAATCCAGTTGCTGCATACAGAGGAAAACACACCAAGCTTAACGCGGCCCGTCTTAAGTCCGTTAAGCTCAGATATCATCTGCTGCAACGATTCATCCGAGTTAAGTACCGCATTAACATACGGCAGCAAATGCTCACCGTAATTGGTAAGCTTGATACCGCTCTTGCTTCTCGTAAGTACCGAGAAGCCGAGCTCTGTTTCCATATTTGAAATTGTATGGCTTATTGCGGAAGGTGTAAGTCCCAAGACTTCAGCGGCCTTATGAAAGCTTCCGATATCCGCAACTGCCTTAAAAACCTGATATGTAAGTAATGTCATATACTATCCCTTATTCATAATCATCAAAAATCATTTTGGCGCATCCGTAGATTCCCGCTAAGTTTCCAAGCGTTGCAAGCTTAAATTCCGTGCTTTTTGCAGCATGAAATACGTTCGTTCTAAAGCTTGGCAAAAGTGAATCTATTATTATCTGACCTGCCTTTGCCATTCCTCCGCCGATTACAAATGCGTCAGGATTAAGTACGCAAGCAATCTTAGCAAAGGTCTGTCCCATAATCTCGCCTGTGTTCTTAACAACATTAAGTGCTGCCTCATCACCTTTTTTAGCCTCATCGTAAATCTCTTTTGCGGTGTACTTCGGCATATTTCGAAGCGGGCTTTCGCAAGGATGTGTAAGAAGATATTTTTTCATCTGCTTAACAACTCCCGTTGCGGATGCATACTGTTCGAAGCATCCTCTTCTTCCGCATGAGCAAAGATCGTTCTCTTCAGGATTAACCGTTATATGTCCGATCTCTCCCGCAGCTCCCGTAACACCTTCAAATATCTTACCGTTAATGATAACCCCGCCTCCGACACCTGTGCCAAGTGTTACCATAACTATATTATTAAAGCCCTGTCCGCCGCCCCTGTAGATTTCTCCAAGTGCAGCAACATTTGCATCGTTTCCCGCTTTAACCTTAAGCCCCGTGATTAACTGAAGCTGCTTTGCGACGTTGAATACATCCCAGCCTAAGTTGACACACTTTAATACCGTACCGTCACCGAGTACAGGTCCCGGAACTCCTACTCCGATACCCTTTACCTGCTGAGGAGTAATTCCGTGCTTCTGCATATTCTCGAATATAGCAGCCTTAATATCCTGAAGGATATATACGCCCTTATTCTCGGTCCTTGTCTCTATAACAACAGTATCCTTAAGAAAGCCCTTTCCGTTAAAAAGTCCTATCTTGGTACCGGTCCCTCCGACATCCACTCCGTATACAAACTGTTCCATTAAGATAACTCCTTATACTTATTTTGTTTCTTTTTGCCTTAAAAGCATCTTCTCTCTTGCTTTGGCATTCCTGTCCTTACAGATCATGTCCCAGTCAGGAAGTGAAGGCATAAGATCCGATAATTTACTCATAACATCCGGTATATCTATCTTCTGCGGGCACATAGTCGCACATGCTCCGCAGCCGATGCAGGCCGTCGGGCGCTTTTCTTCAGGAAGCGATTGCATATACATTGCCGGGGTAAAAGCGCTTTTATTGACAGCTATGTCATTATAGGCATTCATAAGTTCCGGTATGCCAAGACCCATCGGGCAATTATCTACGCAATATCTGCAACCCGTGCAAGGAACGCCTTGCTTAAGTTCTTCGGCTATCTCAAGAAGAACATCAGCTTCTTCCTTATTCATAGGCTCATAATTCTCAAATGTGGCAACATTCTCAACCATCTGGGTATAGTTACTCATTCCGCTTAAGATTACCTTAATATTTGGGAACGAAGCTATGAATCTAAAAGATTCCGCCGCAGGGTTTCTACCGTCCAATCTCTTTGCGAGTCCTTCATCAAGGTTGGCTAGCTTTCCGCCGCGAAGTGGTTCCATAACCCACACCGGGATTCCGCACTTTTCCAGGATTTCGAGCTTTTCCTTACCATGCTGCAATGTATAATCCAGGTAATTAAACTGAATCTGGCAAAACTCCATCTCATCTCCCCATTTATTAAGGAAGTCCTTGAGGCAATCAATTCCCGCATGAGAGGAGAATCCCAAGTGCTTTATCTTGCCCTGCTTCTTCATTTCGATGAAGTAAGGGATGATGTTCCAACGCTTGTCAAGATATGTATCAATCGACTTCTCGCACACATTGTGGAGAAGATAAAAATCAAAGTAATCAACCCTGCACTTTTTCAACTGATCTTCAAAGATTTCAGCAGGGTTATAACTCGTATCGGTCTGATGACCCGGGTACTTGGTCGCAAGATAAAAGCTGTCACGCTCATATCTTGACAGTGCCTCTCCGATCACAAGTTCAGAGTCTCCTTCATGATATGGATATGCAGTATCAAAGTAGTTGACCCCATGATTAATGGCGTAGTCAACCATCTTGAAAGTCTCTTCTTTATTAATTGTCTTGTCCTCATTTAAAGGCAGCCTCATAAGACCGAAGCCAAGCCTTGAAATCGAGCACTCTTTAAAATCGTTATAAATCATAGCAAACACCTCTACAAAATACTACTATACCGCTAAATTGACAGAAAAACAATAGTTTGAAATATCATAAAAAAGGAGCCGTTTAAAACGGCTCCTTCTCTATCGAATTTGACCTATATATTTATGACACTTATTGTACGAACTTCTCCGTTTCTTCGGTAAGTTCCTTGAAATTAGCACTATTGGCATTACTTGAATCAAGAATTCCGGCCATCTCATGAACCATCTTCTCTGCGGTATTTGCAATCTCGCTTGTATTAACCGTACACTGAGAAATGTTATCATTAACATTCTCAATTGCATGTGTCATTTCATTCATTGCGCCGCTGATCATCTCTGCATCACCTATGAACTTATTGAAGAATCTCTGTACCTCACCTGCATCAGCATAATAATTATCACCCATTTCCTTAAATTCTTCATAATCATTCTCGATGACATTACTCATACTGCTGATAAGTTCGGAAGAACTGCTCATAAGATTTTCTACCGCCTCGACAACGGAACCTGATATCGTCTGAATATTGGTAGCTGTATCCTTGGAACTGTCGGCAAGCTTGGAAATCTCCTCTGCTACAACTGCAAATCCTCTACCGGCATCGCCTGCTCTTGCTGCCTCAATCGATGCATTAAGAGCAAGAAGGTTAGTCTGTGACGCAATTGAAAGAATATCATTTGAAAGCTCCGTAATCTCATCAACCTTTCTTGCTGCCTCAATAGCTCCTTCAAGTGATGATCTGCTCTTCTCAAGATTGCCTCTGATGCTCTCCTGCTTCTCTACGCATTCTTTCTTAATCTTCGTAGCTCTGCCTTGCATCTTGCCTACATAATCCGTACCTTCCTGAGTCTCGGATACAATCTGTTCTACTTTATTCTTAACTTCTATTGATGAAGCCATCATTTCCTGTGTTGCGGCTCCAACGCCTTCCATAGCTGCATGTAATTCTTCGGTTGCAGCCGAGATATTGGTTGCACTGTCATTAGACTTCGATACTGCACCCGTAATATTGTCATTTACGGTATTAACGGTTGTTGATACAGATTTAATCTTATGAACCATATCAGACAATACGCCCATGAATCTGTTAACACCTTTTCCGAGGTCTCCGACTTCATCATTACCACTGATATATACCTGCTTTGCAAAGTCTCCTCTGTTGCTTTCGAGTTCTTCGATAATTGTATTAAGTGAGGATGTAGACTTTCTGATTGGAATAATTACAACAAAGTACATATAAAGAACCATTAGAATGAGAACTACAAACATTATAATAATGCTTATAACTATCATTTTGGCAACTTCATCGGCTATAAGCTCATCAATTGAATTCTCATCTACTCTTACACCTATATTAACGGCGCCGACAACAGTGCCGTTATCAAACATTGGTGAAAGAACATCAAGTACAAGTCCCCATGTATCAGAAGTATAGTAATCACAGTATTTCTCTCCGTCTCTTGCTGCTGCGATAGAACCTGCATCATCAAGGACTATGCCTACTCTTTCATGATTGGAATGTGCCATTGCTGTAACCTGACCGTCAACATCCTGCATAAAAAGCACATATGCAAAGTCATTGGCTGCGGCAATCTCATCAATAGCTTTCTGATATTCGTCTATAAGCTGTGATGAAGGAACAGAATTCCTGATATATTCAAACTGCATACGATATGCTTCAACAAGTTTCTCATCCTCACGAGAAATTGTATCAAGCACTTCGTCTTTGATACTCTTTTTTGATTGAATAATGTTAGCACTGCATAGAACAAGAAGTCCTATAACAATTACCGGTAGAATTTTTAACGCCAAGCTAATATGTTTCTTTTTCATTAGTGTCACCATGCCTTCCTCTTTAGGTATTATTACCGTTTGTCTTGAGTAATTAAGTATTTATGGTATACTTTACTCACTTGTATATGATACTCTGATTATTATATTAATTAAATAATGTACACAACCTTTTCAAATTTTCTAATTCTAAAATACATAATTATACATAAAAAGGAGCCGTTTAAAACGGCTCCTTTGATTATTATTGATTTTATCTAAGATTAACCCTTCTTAGCTTCACGCTTCTTCATAATATTGGAAACGATTACTGCGCAGGAAGCATCACCTGTGATATTGAGTGTTGTTCTACCCATATCAAAGATTCTGTCTACACCGGCAACAAGAGCGATACCTTCGATCGGAAGTCCTACAGATGCAAGAACCATTGAAAGCATTACCATACCTGCACCGGGTACACCTGCTGTACCGATTGATGCAAGAGTTGCTGTAAGAACTATTGTTACCATCTGTCCTAATGTAAGGTTAATTCCATAGCAGGATGCAATGAAGATTGCACATACACCCTGATAAATAGCTGTTCCGTCCATGTTGATCGTTGCGCCAAGAGGAAGAACAAAGCTTGATACTTCCTTGGATGCTCCGAGGCTCTCTGTACATTCCATGTTAAGAGGAAGAGTACCTACTGATGAAGCACTTGAGAACGCGAACATGATTGCAGGGAACATGCCCTTAAAGAATTTAAGCGGGCTCATCTTACCAAGTGTAGCAACTGCAATTGAGTATACGATAATTGCATGAAGTAAATAGCAAAGATAAGCGCAAAGTAATACCTTGGCAAGTGATCCGATAACTGCCGCACCGTTGGATGCTACTACAGGTGTAAGTAAGCAGAACACACCGATAGGTGAAAGCTTAAGGATCATGTCCATACACTTCATAAATATGTCATTTAAGCGATTAACAGCTTCAACAGTCTTAGCAACCTTCTCGCCGAGTAAAATAATAGCAAATCCAACAATAATTGCCATTACGATAATCTGAAGCATGTTAGCATCAACGATCGGCTTTAAGAAGTTAGAAGGGAAGATGTTAACGAGAACATCCATTGCAGATGAACCTGCAGGTGCTTCATAACTTAAATCTGTAGTAGTAAGAGCCGGGAAAAATCCCTTGAAACAGTTGGCTACGATAAGACCTATTGTAATAGCAATAGCTGTTGTACAGAAATAATAAACAAGTGTGGTTCCACCGATTATTCCGACCTTCTTAATATCCTTCATGGATACGATACCGGCCATAATTGAGAATAATACGATCGGGCAAACTATAAACTTAACAAGGTTAAGGAATATAGTTCCGAACGGTTTAATGTACGCATTAGCAAAATCTGCTGCGTTCTGCATAAGTAAACCAACGATGATAGCGAGCACCAATGCAATAAAAATTTGTGCCGCAAGAGACAGTTTCTTCTTCTCTCCCATAAATGTAACTCCTTTCACAAACCCTTTTTATTAGTCAATTTAAGACTATGACACAATTGTATCACAATGTTTATTAAATTGTAAATAAAATTAAGGCAATTACAATTTAAATACAACAAAAGACACGCGACTTACGAAGCCCTCAACAGACTAGACGGGAGTCGATTCTCCGCTTCGCTCCGGTCGGCGCAAAGCCGAGGTCCCCCGGACCTCGTGCGCCCCATGTCCGAAGGTTTCCGGACACGTGGTTCAACTCTTATTTAGCTTACATAGAAAAAGAGACACCCACGTTGTGGATGTCCCTTTTTCTATATGGACTAGACGGGAGTTGAACCCGTGTCCGAAAACCGATCCCCTTCCCTTCTACGAGTGTAGTCATTTATTTGTTATTCCCTCCGTCACACGGAAAATGACATCCTTGTGATTTCGGTAGCTTCATAATACGCCCATTATCTCAAAGCTTTGATAGTGTCGTTTCCTACTAAGATGAAGCCGGGTCCTTAATATGTAGGTGTACTAAGGTCGACTGCTGCAACTAGGCAGCGTATGCTAAATTATCTTCAGCGTTTAATTTTAATTTGGCCATTTAACGCATTACCATACGACTCGCTTCTTAAGCTTCATGATCCCCGTCGAAACCGGTACTAGCCCAAGTATTTAATTGATAAGGGATTGCTCCCTTAAGTAAACCTATTATAATTAAAAAGTTCAGTATTTTCAAGACCTTCCGATTAAACTTGTAGTTTAAAAGTTCCTTGCCTTAAACTCTCTTTGAATCTCGCGCTTTGCATCTTTTGCTGCTATATCAGCGCGCTTATCATATAATTTCTTACCCTTTGCAAGCGCTATCTCCACCTTCACAAGTGAACCCTTAAGATACACCTGTAACGGCACAAGAGTATATCCCGCTTCAGTGCTTTTGGCAAGTAATTTTCTTGTCTCAACCTTATGGAGTAAGAGCTTTTTCGGGCGAAGCGGGTCTTTATTAAAGATATTCCCCTTCTCGTACGGGTTAATGTGCATACCGTATATCCACATCTCGCCCTTCTCTATGCGAAGGAATGCCTCTTTAACAGAGCACTGTCCCATTCGAATCGATTTAACCTCGGTTCCGAAAAGCTCTATTCCGGCCTCGTACTTATCTTCGATAAAGTACTCGTGATATGCTTTTTTATTATTAGCTATAAGCTTGTAATTATCTGTACTCATCAGTCTTCCTCATTCTTGTAACGGCACGATTCGTAAACGAATCCTGCCACGTCGTCGGAACATTTTAAATCATGACTTCGTCATGATGGTTCCTCCTCAAATACGAAATCAAGCGTACGGGATAATCTATCTATATCTTTCAGCATTACCTTAACTTCCATGCCGAGCTTATAGGTCTTACCCGTATCCTTGCCTACTACCGCATATTCTTCCTCTATGTATTCGTAATAATCACCCGGAATATCAACCATACGAACCATTCCTTCAACGGTATTCGGCAGTTCCACATAGATGCCGTAATCCGTAACACCTGATATTACACCTGTAAACACCTCATTGAAATGATCCTGCATATATTCTATCTTCTTAAGCTTAATTGTCTCGCGCTCAACCTCATCAGCTCTGCGCTCTCTTGAAGAGCAATGACTTCCGACCTCATCAAGCATCTCTCTGTAGTGAGCGATTCTCTTCTCATTAAGCTTGCCGTGAAGGTTCTCCTTAATGATTCTGTGAATCTGCAGATCAGGATAACGGCGGATAGGTGACGTAAAGTGGCAATAATACTTAGCTGCAAGTCCGTAGTGGCCTAAGTTCTCCGCAGTATATCTTGCCTGCTGCATTGAGCGAAGTGACAGTCTCATAATAAGACCCGCCTCAGGCTCTCCCTCAATCTTGGCGAGTAACTTCTGCATTTCCTTAGGATGCACTTCACCATGCTTACCCTTAAGCGAATAACCCAGATTACCGATTAAGCTCGTCAGCTCTTCCATCTTATCCGCATCCGGCTTCTCGTGGCTTCTGTATAGAAACGGCAACTCTCTGAAGTAATACTCTTCCGCAACAGTCTCATTTGCCGCAAGCATAAAGTCCTCAATCATCATTGTTGCAACATTGCGCTCATAAGGAACTATATCGATTGTATGACCCTTTGCATCAAGTACTACCTTAGTCTCCGGCAAGTCAAAATCTATCGAACCGCGCTTTTTCCTATTCTTACGTAAAAGTGCTGCCAGGTCACGCATTTCAAGGAACATTGGAACAAGTTCCTTATACTTCTCGCAAAGTGCAGGATCGTTATCATCAAGAATTGCCTTAACATCCGGATAACTCATTCTTCTGTCTACATTAATAACCGTCTCTACAATCTTATGATCGGTTATAATACCCTTATCATCTATTGTCATAATGCAGCTTAACGCAAGGCGGTCCACACCCTCGTTAAGTGAGCAAAGTCCGTTCGATAATTTACGCGGAAGCATAGGAATTACTCGATCCGCAAGATATACAGATGTTGCTCTGTTATAGCCTTCCTTATTAAGCGCTGTCTTCTCTTTCACATAGTTGGATACATCTGCAATATGAACACCGAGCTCGTACTTCTCTCCGTCGAAAGTAACGGATACCGCATCGTCTAAGTCCTTCGCATCAACTCCGTCTATCGTTACCATCATGGTATCACGAAGATCGAGCCTGCCTCGCTTATCTTCTTCAGGCACTTCATCTGCAAAAGCTTTAAGCTCGTCTTCCACTTCTTCCGGAAACTCTTCCTTCATGCCGTATGCTCTTGCAATTGATAAGATGTCTACTCCGACATCCTTGGAAGAACCTAAGATTTCTATAATCTCACCTTCAGGCTTCTTCTTCTCGTCACCGTAAGAAGTAAGTCTGCAGATGACTTTATCGCCGTACTTTGCGCCGTTAACAGCCTTTTCCGGAATGAAGATGTCTTCATTGAGTCTCTGATTATCAGGCAATACAAAACCGTAGGAAGCGCTTTTCTCAAAGAATCCTACTATCTCGTTATTGGCATGTGTAAGAATCTCAACAACCTTACCTTCCTGTCTCTTTCCGCGAGGTGTCGCAAGAAGAAGTACTCTTACCTCATCGCCATGCATAGCGTGTCCTGTATCCTTCTCCGGAATAAAGATATCTTCATCTCTGTCAGGAAGCGACACAAAGCCATAACCGTTCCTGGTTCCGATAAAAGTTCCGTCAACGGTCTTATCACGCATGATTGAATACTTGCCCCTTTTTGAGCACTCAATCTTTGATTCAAAAAGCAAAGCATCCAAGGCTTCCGTAAGTTCAGCTCTTCGCTCTTTCGGAAGCTGCATTATGATTGCAAGTTCTTTTTCACGCATAGGGACATACATATCGTCCTGCATAAGCTCAAGCAATATTTTCTTTCTTTCTTCAAGACTTTTTGCCATGTCGTCTCCTTATTGTAATCTCTGCCGTTACCGGCAACCCATGAATATAAAAAAGGCTGCCGACGTACATCGACAGCCTAAATATTGACTAATTATAATGAAAGTGCAGGGATGTTAAGTAATAAAGAAATTACTAAGAATACTACAACCAAACCGGTAGTAACCTTAACAAGAATTCCTTCCATAGAACGTCCCTTGTTCTTTCCCCAATATGTATCTGCCGCACCACTGATTGCGCCGAGTCCCTGCTGCTTACCTTCCTGCATAAGAACGATAACTGTAAGTGCAAGTCCTGCAAGTATGAATAATATTGCTAAAATAATCTTTAAAGCGGTCACCGTCGAACCCTCCTAAACTATCTATTTAAATTATCGGAAATTCATTCTCCATAACTTTGATATTGTATCACATGCCCTATGACTTTTCAAGAGAAAAAAGTGATAATTTTGTGTATTAAGAGCGCGACTACATTTCGTATACCCACAGTGCTTTAATCTGCTTAACAAGTGTATCTACATCCCAGTGTTTATCACTGTTATTCCTGCTGTTGGGATCGTTAACAATTATCTTACCGTCTTCATCTATACCCGTAAGAACTATGAAGTGCCCCGTATACGTGAAATCTCCGGGCTTCACAGAGCATATCATCGGAGTATCCTCCGACAGAACACTCATTATATAATCCGCGGATATCTCTCCGCTGTGCCCGTCTATCCCAAATGCTCTCGCGCCATCGGTCATAAAACTCCACGACGTTCCCTGACCGTACTTATAAAATCCGTTATTAACAGCGAAATTTGCTACCACGCATGGATTAATATCAGGATTACCCGTAAGCCCGCATGCTACCATTGCAACACACGTCGGACCGCAACCCGAAGTGCCTATACACTTTCCGCCGTAATCCTTGTATCCCCAACGCTTGTCCCACTGAATAAAAAGCGGAATAGTTCTCTCTTTCATCTCTTTCGACACATCCATGTCGAAATTCTTATCCTTATACTTAGGATAATCACGAACGAATTCCTTCGTCTCCGGGTACTTCTCACCCATCTCACGGATATATTCCGGAACATGTGATGCGGAAATATATCCTACTGCCTTGTAGCCGATAAGTATTATTGCAAGGAAGAAGATAATTACAGCCAAAAATCTCCTTGCAATGGCCTGCCGCACGCGCGGTGTCATTCTTTTATTCATAACTCATTCTCCTTTTGGCGGTGCTTATTTCTCCCCGTGCACCGTAACAATAATTATAACAGACATATATAGGGAAGTAAACCTGCTCTACCTACAATAACGAACCGGGATGCTCTTTGTCTTCACACCCTTAACAAGTTTGTACTTCTTTTCTTATTCTGTTTAATACATGCTTCTTATCTGCGCTCCACATTGGCGCAATTAAGAGCTTCTTGTCACCGTCTCCCGTCAAGCGATGAATTACCACATTATCGGGAATTATCTTTACGCAATCTCTTAATATATCAATATATTCATCTTCCGATAAGACTGTAACTTTACCTGCTTCGTATTCTTTCTCAAGGTCCGTATTCTTCAATATATGTAAGAGCTGCAGCTTAATTCCGTCGCCACCAATGTCGCACACATGTCTTACAGTTGAAAGCATATCTTTCTTGGTTTCTCCCGGAAGCCCTAAGATTACATGCGTTATTACTTCTATTCCGCGCTCCTTTAACTCCTTAACCGCATCATCATATACGGATAACGGATATCCGCGTCGAATATATTCTGAAGTTCTTTCATTTATTGTCTGAAGTCCCAGTTCAGTCCATACGGGCTTAATCTTATTAAGCTTAGATAAAAGCTCTAACACGCCGGGTTCTAAGCAATCAGGACGTGTTGCAACAGATAATGCCACAATATCCGGATGCTCTATTGCCTCTCTATATAACTTTTCCAATTTCTCAACCGATGCATATGTCCCGGTAAAGCTCTGAAAATACGCTATATACTTCCCGTTCTTAATCTTAGACGCAATTCTGGTCTTCCCGCGCTCTATCTGCTCGGTAATAGAAAGAGCAGAATCTTCCGCAAATTCACCGCTTCCGCCTTTCGAACAGAATATACACCCCCTTGTATCCAGAGTTCCGTCTCTGTTAGGACAGGTAAAGCCGCCGGATAGTGCAAGCTTATAAACTTTGCATCCGAATCTTTCAATTAAATAATCGTTAAGTAATCTCGCCATTTTTACTCTTTAATCAATAACTAAATATTTAAAAGTACAAGCGCCGTAAGAACCATTATAATACCAATAAGTCTGTTCTTCGTAAGCTTCTCCTTAAATATGATTATTCCGCATAATGATATAAGAAGGATTGTCGCGATATTATATATTGGATACACTACTATTGCTTTAAGCTTACTTAATGATAAAAGCAGGAATCTCGAGCAGAAGTAATTCGGGAGACCCACTATCATACCTATCGCAAAGTCCTTAATTCTAAACGACTGCTTTTTCACGAACGCCATTACAATACTCGAAAGAAGAGCTACCGCAAAGGTTATAAGAAGTAACTGATCCGAGCACGCCCTGTTACCCATCTTGTCGTGTATATTTGCGAACGAATCCGTAAGACCGCCGACAATAAGCAAAAGAAGTAATAGGTATATAGCCTTGGAACTCTTATCGGAAGAGCCGTCAGAATTATTCGATGAAGAACCACCATCCGTCTTCTCGAGGTTTATAACAAATATCGCTAAGATTGCGATAACCATTCCTATAATCTCTATTATTCTCGGGCGCTCCTTAAAGACCACTATCGCCATCAAAAGCGGAACAAGTACACCAAGACGCATGAAGAGTCCGGCAAGCATCATTCCGTTTCTTCGAATATTAACCTGCAAAAGCACAAAGCCCATAAGGTAGAATACTCCGCTAATAACTCCGATAAGTACTGCCGTACTTGTACCTTCAATCACCGTAAATACATTCTTCGATAATCCCAAAAGTATCGAAAGCACTGTACATACTACATAGTTTCCGGCAAAAAGCACCATATTGTTCTCGATTTTCTTATCAAACACACGAAGTATCACAGATATTGATACACTCGATATAATCGCCAGTAAAAGATATATCATCCCATCCTCCAAATAGTTTTCCCTAATACTTTAAATCACCTCGGCAGCCGCCGAGGTGGTTTATTAAAAAAATATACAATTATTTATCTCTCATACTCTCCGCGGATATCTTCCGTCGGAGGCTCTAACGGATATTCGCCGGTAAAGCAGCCCTCACATATTGAAAGGCCGTCTACAAGAGCCGACAATCTGCCGGTGTTAAGATATGCAAGGCTGTCTGCCCCGATAATCTTTCTTATATCTTCAACAGTTCTGTTATTGGCAATCAACTGGTCCTTATCAGGAATATCGGTACCAAAATAGCAAGGACTGATAAACGGCGGTGAAGAAATACGAACATGAACTTCACTTGCGCCTGCCTTACGAAGCGAGCTTACAATCTGCGCACAGGTCGTACCTCGAACGATTGAGTCATCAATCATAATTACGCGCTTACCCTTAACATTCTCGGTTAAAGGATTAAGCTTAACACGTACGGCTGATTCGCGGCTGCTCTGCTTTGGCTTAATAAAAGTTCTTCCCACATATGTATTCTTAATAAATGCAACACCGTAAGGAATACCCGATTCAAGCGCATAACCGTATGCAGCGGCATTACCTGATTCCGGAACCCCGACAACTATATCTGCCTCAACAGGCGAGTCCTTCGCAAGGAAACGTCCTGCCTTAATTCTTGACTCATATACGCTTATATCATCGATATGAGAATCCTGTCTTGCAAAGTAGATGTACTCAAATATACATCTTCCGCGCTTATTCTCATCGATACACATTGAAGTATCCGACTCGATGTTGCCGTCTGCTGTAATTGTTACAATCTCGCCCGGCTTAACATCACGAATAAATGTCGCACCGATAGTTTCAAGCGCGCAGCTTTCCGATGCAAAGATATATGCGTTATCGCGCTTACCCAGGCATAGAGGCTTAAATCCGAACGGATCTCTTGCACCTATAAGCTTACGGGGACTCATTACCACCAATGAATAAGCACCTTTAAGCTTTCTGCAGGCACGTCCCACCGCTTCCTGAACGGTCTTCGAATTAAGTCTCTCACGAGCGATAATATATGCAATAACCTCGGAATCGATAGTCGTCTGGAAAATAGCACCGGTATAAGCAAGCTCATCTTTAAGCTCGTTCGCATTGATTAAGTTACCGTTATGAGCAAGACCTAAAGTACCCTTTACATAATTAATTACGAGTGGCTGGGCATTCTCACGGGTTGAAGCACCGGCGGTAGAATAGCGCACATGACCTACACCGATATTACCTTTCATAGGCTCAAACGAATCCTCATCGAATACTTCGTTCACAAGACCCATTCCCTTATGCATAATGACCTTTCCCTTAGGTCCCTGCGTATCGGAAACCGCTATACCGCAACTTTCCTGACCTCTGTGCTGTAATGCGAACAGTCCGTAATATATGGTCGATGCCACATCTTTGTGGTCAAAATCATACATTCCGAAGACACCGCACTCCTCATGAAGTCCATTAAAATCATCCTTTTCTTCCCAACTAAAAGACATTTACAATTCTCCCTTAATAAGCCTAGAAGGCCATATATTGTGAATAGCCGAAACCGTTAACCATGGCTTCGATCTGAATTCCCTTCTTGCAGAACGGACACTCTCTCGGATCATAAGCCTCGTAACCCGGAAGGTCGTTCGCCTCAAAAATATGATTAACCTTAAATCCGTCAACCTCATCAATTGTTGAGAATAACGAATCTACACCGACAACGTTACCCTGATAATACTTGATACATTCCATTGAACGGGTAATTGTCTTACCTGTTGTGGTTGTTGCCATAAGAAGAAGTACATTCTTACCCTTAATTGTAGCAGCAATGTTATCTCTGAACATAAGCTGGTTGTTTCTGTTATATTCAGGTGTTACAACGTAGATACTTGCATGCTTATTGGTTGTAAGATAATGATTATCTTCAAATTCCTGTGCAAGAAAAGTTCCGACAGTCTCGGTACCGTCCATACATACAATTGTATCAATTGCAATCGGCTTACCTCTGTAATTTCTCTCAATAAGCTTCGCACACTCTCTTGCTTCACTTATTCTTGTCTTAAGCGTAGTAAGATCGATGTAATAATTGATGTGCGAGTGGCTCGTACAGAAATGTCCGTGAGCCGCATGAAGCGGAACCATATTACTCTGACTTGAGTAAAACTCTTCCATTCTGCTTGCAATGTCAAGATTATTCATAATGCCTTCCTCCGTATATGTTTATTTTATTCCCGTACTTCCGAATCCGCCGCGAGCCGCATTTCCAAGTGACTCGACTTCTTCAAATACTATCTGCGGCTGATGCTCTAAGATTCTGAACTGACACAATCTGTCGTTCACATGAATCTGCGTGTCACGTGTTGCAAGACACGGCCACATAAGGACATCCGAATCCGCACAATATGATTCATCAACTATTCCCACTGCATTGGTCTGGATAAGTCCGAAATTCTTGAATGTCGAACTCCTCGATGCTATAAGCATCTCATATCCCTTAGGAATCTCAACCGATACACCTAAATTAATAAGCTTAAAATCGCCTTTTTTCAAAGAATAATCCTCAGCTGCGCGAAGATCTATCCAATCGGACTTGCCGTCTATATACTGCAGTTTATCGATTTTATCAGTATGATACTTGATTCTGATTGTCTTCTCCATAATTAGCATCCCTGTTATTCTTCAAAGTTAAGATCACTGTACTCAATTCTCTTATCACGGACCATAAGCTCTTTTACCGCTTCCTTTGCAGGAAGATCTTCAAAAAGCACTCGATTAACAGCATCCACAATCGGCATAGATACGTTATACTTCTCGGCAAGCATTGCTGCAGCCTTAGCTGAATATACGCCTTCAACAACCATCTTAACTTCTTCGGTTGCTTCCTTCATTGTCTTGCCCTGACCCATAAGGTATCCTGCTTTTCTGTTACGGCTATGAACAGATGCACAGGTAACGATCAAATCACCTATACCTGTTAAGCCCTGCAATGTCTCGTGCTTGGCTCCCATTGCAACCGCAAGACGGGTAATCTCTGCAATTCCTCTGGTAATTAAAGCAGCCTTGGTATTATCACCGTATCCTAATCCATCTGCCATACCTGCAGCAAGTGCGATGACGTTCTTTAATGAAGAACCAAGTTCCATACCAAGTACGTCCGGCGATGTATATACTCTAAAATTCTCATCCATAAACGCACTCTGAACGAATTCGGCAACTTTCTTCTTCTTTGAACCTGCAACTACCGCAGTAGGAAGAGAACGTGAAACTTCTTCAGCATGTGAAGGTCCGCAAAGAACCGCAACCTCAGCGTTCGGAATCTCTTCTCTGATTACTTCTTCAAGTGTCATAAGGGTTGCTTCTTCAATACCTTTCGCAACACTTACTATTAACTGTCCGTAACGGATAAAAGGTGCCATATCATGTGCCGTCTTCCTTGTAAATACTGACGGTACAGCAAGTACCAGCATATCCTTATCTCTAATCGTTTCCTCAAGATTGGTCGTAAATTTGATTCTCTCATCAATCTTAACGCCCGGCAATTTCTCTATATGCTCGTGCTTTTCCGTAAGGAAACGAACTTCTTCCTCAATAATCGACCATACGGTAACATCCTGTCCTACCGCATTAAGCTGAATTGCAAGCGCCGTACCCCAGCTACCGGCACCTATAACCCCAACCTTAATCATTTTATTCCTCCTCGTGTTTGGTAAAACTTATCTTACGCTCCGTTCCGTTAAGGAGCTTTTTAATATTCTCCTTATGTCTCCATAATGCAAGAAGCATCATGATTGCGACATAGAGATAGAATTCATTTAAAAGATGCACATCAATATTAAGCCACCCCATATTACCGAATATAAGTGCCTCTACAAAGAATCCGACAACTATAATTATGGAGCCGAGTGACACATACTTCGTAACTGCAACAGCCAAGATAAATACAACAAGAAGAATCGGCACGAATCGAAGATCAAGCATAATAATCGTCGCACCGGTACACGCTATTCCCTTGCCGCCTTTAAATCTCATAAAGAATGGAAAATTGTGGCCAAGCACCGTTCCAAGTCCCGTAATCGCCTTAAGAAGCATAACTCCATCCGGGTATCTGTCCTTAAATAAAAGCCATACTATGAGAATAGCTGCAACTGCTTTAAGAATATCCCCAAGAAGCGTAAGCAATCCGCCTTTTACGCCGAAAGTGCGGAGCGCATTGGTTGTTCCGGCATTACCCGAGCCATGCTCTCTTATGTCCGTATGATGAATCTTGCCATATATATAACCGGTCTCGCAAAGACCGAATGCATATCCTATAAGGAGTGCTATAATTCTTGCCACTAACATTACTGCTCTTCATTCCTCTCTCTTATAATGAATCTAAGCGATGTTCCTCTGAATCCAAAGGTCTCACGGATCTTATTCTCAAGGTATCTCTGATACGAAAAGTGCATAAGTTTCTTATCATTAACAAATATAACGAATGTAGGCGGCTTGGTTGAAGCCTGCGTCATGTAGAAAAGCTTAAGTCTCTTTCCCTTATCTGTCGGAGGTTGCTGCATTGCGACGGCTTCGGCCATAATCTCGTTAAGGACACCGGTC
This sequence comes from Lachnospiraceae bacterium, assembly GCA_016283755.1. GTDB lineage: Bacteria > Bacillota > Clostridia > Lachnospirales > Lachnospiraceae > XBB1006. Next base: position 50,795 of record JAEENO010000032.1, read on the forward strand.
TGAACGCGCATAGCGTTATTCTCCATAACAACATCGATAAGATCGAATATCTGATCAACTCTCTGTCCTGTCTTGGCAGATATGAAAAGAATCTCCGCATATGACATAAATGAAAGCACCTGACGAATCTTCTCCGTATCGCGGTAGATTGTCTTATCGTCTTTAACTCTTGCATCCCACTTATTGACAAGCACAATAATTCCCTTACCGTTATCATGTGCAACGCCGATGATTTTCGCATCCTGCTCGGTTACACCTTCAACAGCATCTATTACAAGTAAGACTACATCCGCACGCTCAACCGCAGCGATTGCGCGAATGACGGAGTATCTCTCAATATCTTCCTTAACCTTGCTCTTCTTTCTTATTCCCGCTGTATCAATAAATACATATTCCTTATCGTTATGTACTACTTCGGTATCTATCGCATCTCTTGTAGTACCTGCAATATCGGATACGATTACACGGTTCTCACCGCAAAGACGGTTGATAAGAGTTGACTTACCTACGTTAGGCTTACCTACAACCGCAATCTTCGGACGATCGTCTTCTTCCTGATCTTCCAATCCTTCAGGGAAATTCTTGACTATCTCCTCAAGAAGGTCACCTATTCCTAAGCGTGATGCCGCAGAAACAGGAATCGGATCGCCGATACCCAAGTTAAAGAACTCATATACGTCAGGCATATATTTCTTGAAATCGTCAACCTTATTGACAACAAGAAGTACAGGCTTCTTGCTTTTTCTAAGCATGTCTGCAACTTTTGCGTCATCATCAACAAGACCCTGTCTCACATCGGTTATAAAAATAATAACATCCGCAGTATCTATCGCAATCTCAGCCTGAGTACGCATCTGGCTTAAGATTATATCCTTAGATTCAGGCTCAATACCGCCCGTATCAATCATCGTAAAATTATGATTAAGCCAGGTAACGTCCGCATATATACGGTCTCTTGTTACACCCGGAGTATCCTCTACAATTGATACTCTGTCGCCGATTATTGAATTAAACAATGTAGACTTGCCGACATTCGGACGCCCTACAATTGCAACTACCGGTTTACTCATTTTAAATCTCCTAATCTATCTCGTTTCGTTTTTCCACTTTGCTTCGGTAAAAGCTCGAAGCAAACCTTCTCCGCCGGACGGAGTGACTCTGATCGGCACTCCGATTGAGCTTTCCACTTCATCCAATGTATAATCATCAAGGAATACGTCTTCTCCCATTCTAAGCATGTTAGAAGGGATGCAGACACAGTCCTCGTGTAAATCTTCCTTTACCTGGGCCATTAAATCCTGACCCGTTATAAGTCCCGATACGGTAATAAGTTCGCCGAAGAAATCATTTCTAATAGGCTTAATTCGTACCGTAACGTTCGGAAACTTGTCCTTAAGCATACCTGCAAGTTCCGCTATCGTTGGTGCTGCCAATTTGCCTGTCGCGGCAAGTACGGAAAACTTATGGTTATGTCCCTTTGCTTTATCCAATGCTTCCGCGAACTCATTTCTAAGTAATCTCAGCATTCCTACGCCGTTCTCAAGCTGTAAGTATCCGTCATATCTATCTTCCGTAGGAAGCTCACGCTCTGCAAGCAGATACCACTCGTCGGATGCCTGTACGAAATGGATTCCGTACTTCTTATATGCCTTATCCTGGTATTCATGAATAATATCAAGAACAGCATTGGCTTCTTCCTTATTGAACGGTTCAAGCGGATATAAGCCTTCTCTGAACTTTGTAAGGCCTACCGGTACAACAGATACCGACTGCATTGCAGGGGCATAATTAAGGAGCTTTTCTAAGGAATTACGAAGCTCGTCTCCGTCGTTAACCCCCTTGCAAAGCACTATCTGACCGTTCATTATGATTCCCGCTTCAAAGAACTTATCTATCTTCTTCAATGCATCGCCCGCAAAGCGGTTATTAAGCATCTTGCAGCGAAGCTCGGGATTCATTGTCTGAACCGATATGTTAATCGGCTCCATCCTATACTTAATAATTCTGTCAACGTCCTCATCGGACATATTGGTTAATGTTATATAGTTACCCTGCAAGAATGACAGACGGCTGTCGTCATCCTTAAAATACAAGGTCTCACGCATATTCGGCGGCATCTGATCGATAAAGCAGAATATGCATTTATTATGACACGACCTATACTCATCCATGAGTCCGTTTTCAAACTCAATTCCGAGGTCGTCTTCATACTCTTTTTCAATTTCAAGTTCCCACTGTTCACCGGTAGGCTTCTCGATTACGACCGTTAAGTATTCTTCGTTACAAAGATAATGATAATCAAAGATATCCTTAACTTCATTGCCGTTAATCGATATAAGCTTATCCATCGGTTCTATCTCAAGCTCTTCAGCTATAGAGCCCGGCAGAACCTCTTTAACCACGTGTTCCGTGTGCTTCTCTGCCATCTTCCAATCCTTACCAAAACCACATAATAATCCACTAATAATAATATCACGAAACACGGTTCTTTGATAGTATAAATTTAAAAAACAGCCCACCTAAAAAGGTGGGCTGTTTTCATATAATCTATTGATTATTTCTCATATAACTTTACAAGCTTCTCAAGATGCTCTCTTCTTTCCTTTGCAGCCTTCTCGGATGCATCGAAGAGCTTCTCAGCTCTTTCAGGGTTAGCACGTACAAGTGCATTGTAACGTACTTCGCCGTTTAAGAACTCCTTGTAATCTCCTGTCGGAGCCTTAGAATCAAGACTGAATAACGGCTTGCCTTCAGCTGCGTTTGCAGGATTGAATCTGAAGTTGTGCCAGTAACCTGCCTCAACTGCAAGCTTCTCTTCTGTCTGAGCCTTGCTCATACCCTTCTTGATACCATGGTTGATACATGGAGCATAGCAGATAACAATTGAAGGACCCGGATAGCTTTCAGCTTCCTTAATAGCCTTTACACACTGTGCAGGATCTGCACCCATTGATACCTGTGCAACATATACGTAACCGTAGCTCATTGCGATACCTGCAAGATCTTTCTTCTTAACATCCTTACCTGCTGCAGCAAACTGAGCTGTTGCACCGATAGGTGTTGCCTTTGAAGACTGTCCGCCTGTATTGGAGTAAACTTCTGTATCGAATACCATGATGTTAATATCCTTACCTGAAGCAAGAACATGGTCTACACCACCGAATCCGATATCGTAAGCCCAACCGTCACCACCAAAGATCCACTGTGACTTCTTTGCAAGGAAGTCCTTCTGCTTAAGGATATCCTTAGCGCAGTCGCAACCGCAAGCTTCGAATGCCTTAACGAGCTTATCTGTAGCAACTCCGTTCTCGCAGCCTAAGCTATATGTATCAAGCCATTCCTTAGCAGCTGCCTTAACGTCTTCGTTCTTACCGTTAGCAACGATATCTTCAATCTTCTCCTTTAAGCCTTCACGAATTGCCTTCTGAGCAAGTAACATACCGTAACCGAACTCAGCTGCATCCTCGAATAAGGAATTGGACCAAGCCGGACCCTTGCCCTCAAGATTCTTGGTGTAAGGTGTTGAAGGTGATGAGTTACCCCAGATAGATGAGCATCCTGTAGCATTTGCAATGTACATTCTCTCACCGAATAACTGAGTAACTAACTTAGCGTAAGGTGTCTCACCGCAACCTGCACAAGCTCCTGAGAACTCAAGGAGTGGCTGCTTGAACTGTGAACCCTTAACTGTATCGATCTTAAACTTCTCAACAACTTCCTTTTTCTCAGGAAGTGTAACTGCATAATCGAAGTACTTCTGCTCGCCTTCGTTTGCTTCAAAGTTCTGCATTGTAATAGCCTGAACCTTATCAGGACATACATTTACACAAGAACCGCAACCTGAGCAGTCGAATGCGGAAACTACCATAGCGAACTTGTAGCCAGGCATTAAGTTCATATCCTTCATAGGCATTCCTGCCGGAGCTTTTGCCGCCTCTTCTTCTGTTAAAGCAACAGGTCTTATTGCTGCGTGAGGACATACATAAGCACAGTTGTTACACTGAATACACTTTGTTGCATCCCATACCGGAACATCTACTGCGATACCGCGCTTCTCGTAAGCTGCTGTACCTGAAGGTGTTGTACCATCTACATAATCCTTGAATGCGGATACAGGAAGCTTATTACCTTCCTGAGCGCTTACAGGGATCTGAATATTATTAACGAAATCAATGATTGCCTTATCGCATCCTTCTGCCTTCTTTCCAAGGAACTCATCCTTAGCATCCTTCCATGAAGCAGGAACGTCGATCTTAACAATCTTCTCAGCACCCTGGTCGATAGCATCATAGTTCATCTGAACGATGTTATCACCCTTCTTGCCGTATGTAGCCTTAGCAGCGGCCTTCATAAGCTCGATAGCCTTGGACTCCTCGAGTACGCCTGAAAGCTTAAAGAATGCTGACTGTAATACAGTATTGATTCTTCCGCCAAGTCCGATTTCCTTACCAATCTTAATACCGTCGATTGTGTAGAACTTAATGTTATGCTCTGCGATATATCTCTTAGCCTGTCCAGGGAGGTTCTCCTCAAGACCTGCCATATCCCATGAGCAGTTAAGTAAGAATGTACCACCGTCAACAAGGTCCTGAACCATATTGTACTTATGTACATATGCAGGATTGTGGCATGCAACGAAGTTAGCCTTGTTGATAAGATATGTTGAACGGATCGGCTTCTTACCGAATCTTAAGTGTGAAATTGTAACACCGCCGGACTTCTTTGAGTCATAATCAAAGTAAGCCTGAGCGTACATGTCTGTATTATCACCGATAATCTTAATGGAGTTCTTGTTAGCACCTACTGTACCGTCGGCACCAAGACCCCAGAACTTGCAGTTGATTGTTCCTTCAGGTGTAGTTACAGGATTCTCCTTAACTTCAAGTGAAAGGTTTGTAACATCATCAGTAATACCGATTGTAAATCTCGGCTTCTCTGTGTTGTTGTATACTGCGATGATCTGACCCGGTGTTGTATCCTTGGAACCAAGTCCGTAACGTCCTGAGAATACAGGAATCTTGTCGAACTTGCTGTCCTTTAATGCTGCTACAACATCTAAGTAGAGAGGCTCACCGAGTGAACCGGGCTCCTTTGTTCTGTCAAGAACCGTAATCTTCTCAACAGAATCAGGAATAGCCTTAATTAAAGCTTCCTTAGAGAATGGTCTGTAGAGACGAACCTTAACGATACCTACCTTCTCGCCCTTAGCAAGTAAGTACTCAAGTGTCTCATCGATTGTATCGCAAACGGAACCCATAGCAATGATTATATGCTTAGCATCCGGAGCGCCTTCGTAGTTGAATAATTTATAGTTAGTACCGATCTTGGCATTAACCTTGTCCATATATTCCTGAACGAGTGCAGGAATTGCATCATACTTGCTGTTGCAAGCTTCTCTTGCCTGGAAGAAGATATCAGGGTTCTGAGCCGAACCTCTCTGGCAAGGATGGTTAGGATTGAGTGCATCGTTTCTGAATGCTTCGATTGCATCGAAATCTGCCATATCCTTAAGATCTTCATAATCCCAAGTCTCGATCTTCTGAATTTCATGAGATGTTCTGAATCCATCGAAGAAGTTGATAAATGGTAATCTTCCCTTAATAGCTGTTAAATGAGCTACAGGAGTTAAGTCCATAACTTCCTGAACTGAAGATTCGCAGAGCATTGCGCATCCTGTCTGACGGCATGCATAGATATCGGAATGATCACCGAAAATTGATAATGCATGGCTTGCAAGAGCACGAGCGGATACGTTAAATACACCCGGAAGTCCCTCGCCGGCTACCTTATAAAGGTTAGGAATCATAAGTAATAATCCCTGAGATGCAGTATAAGTTGTTGTTAAAGCACCGGCTGCAAGTGAACCGTGTACTGTACCGGCTGCACCGGCCTCTGACTGCATTTCGGTTACCTGCACGGTATGTCCGAAGATATTCTTTCTGCCCTGAGTTGCCCACTCATCTGTGGCCTCTGCCATAACAGACGATGGAGTAATAGGATAGATTGCCGCTACATCTGTATATGCATATGAAGCATGAGCTGCAGCATGGTTTCCATCCATGGTTTTCATAGATCTTTTCATTACATTCCCTCCTACATAGTTGGTCTATAAAAAGGCAAGAAGCCCATTAATACCCAATAATTAAATATATCAAGAAGACATAGAAATTTCAAGTCTTTTGCTTGTAAACATTAGTTAAAAAATACCTGCTTGTTACTTTTTCTTAGGCTCAACCGCCATATATTTCTGTTCAAAAAGAATCGACGGTATCGGCGGATCTATCAAGAATCCCTGACCATATTCAAATCCGCATTTCAAAAGGAATTCAGCATGTTCTTCCGTCTCTACTCCTTCACAGATTACACGGTTGCCCGAGATCTTAAGCATATCAGCAAGAGTCTTCATGAATTCTTTACTCTTATCAAAGGACTCTGCATCAAACTTAAGAAAACTCTTATCAATCTTAACAACATCTGCAGGCATGTTCATGAACATTGTAAGTGATGAGAAACCGGTTCCGAAATCATCGATGTTAACCTTAAATCCGCTTACATGCAGAAGATGCATTTCCCGCTTAACTACGTCAAGGCTCTCCATGAACAGATTCTCCGTAAGCTCTATCTCGATTAACGAATGCGGTATTCCGTATTTATCCGTAAGGTCTACCACTCTGTCATAGATTCCGCCCATCTGGAAATGGCGTCTTGAAAAGTTAACCGATACCGGAACAAGCTTATACCCCTTAACCTTCCACTCAGCCATAGTCATAAGAGTCTGTTCTAAGATGTAAAAATCAAGGTCTGTTATATATCCTATTCTCTCGAGCGAATCGATAAATCTTACAGGTGGGAGCGGATCTCCTATCTCATCTCTCCATCTTGCAAGGCTCTCTGCACCGATTATCTCTTTGGTCTTAAGATTAAACTTCGGCTGCATATAAAGAAGTATATTACCCGACTCCAGATCATTGTAGAATGATGAAGCTATGAGTCTGTCACGCTTACGCTGCTCACGCATATCGTTATTGTACTCAACGATTACGGAAGAGCCTAACTTCTTGGCGCTTTTTCTCGCCATGGATGCATTCTCCATAGCGGTTGAAATCGTTGTATCTTCGTCCCATTTATAGATTCCGAGTGCCACACGTAATGCAGAATTCGGAAAATACTTGCTTGTTCTGTCAATGAACTTATCACTGTATTTCTTAAGAATCGACATTACTTCCTCTTCTTCATACTCCGCAAAAAATGCACAGAAGAAATCAGAGAACTGACGACATACAAATACGTTGGGTACCTGCGACTTAAATATTCTTCCAATCTCGCGTAAAAGTTCATTACCGGCAGATGTACCGAAGTTATCATTAACATACGCAAATCCATCAATATCACCGCTTACAACAAAGAGGCGCTTTTCATCAGGATGAATCATCCTGTATTCCTCAACATACTTAGTAAATGTCTCATCATCAAGAAGTCCCGTAAGCTTATCCTCACCTGCTTCTTCTTCCTCATCCGGCTCCATATTATGAGCCTTGTCGTTAAGTGCAACGAATACACCTATAAGCTTGGCAAAATCCGAAAGATACTCAACTTCATACTCGGAAAACTTTCTCGGTTCTCCCATAGCCTGGAAACCAAGACAGCCCTGTACAGTCTCTGACTGGCAATAATATGAATATACGCAGGAATAGATATTATCCTCAAGAAGCGAATCCGCTTCAAAACGCGATATAAGATCCGTCGTTCTCATATCATCTATAACAAGATTACCTTCTCTTCTGACGTCTGTAATAAGCGGCTTATTGTCAAAGTTCAAGAATCTTCGTCCCGATATAAGGAATATTCCCTGCTCCTTGGTCCATTTATGCGTACGCGCTATAACCGGGCGGCGGTTATCGAATCTGAATAAAGCAATACCTCCAAGATTAGCTTTTTTACCGACATACTGTAATAGAAGATTAATGGATGCATCAATATTCTTGCTCTTCGTGAGCATCTCAAATGCCATTTGAGTAAGTTCGGCATCTTCAAACTCAGTTTCAGAAAGCTCTGAAATCTTAGGTTTCTCTACCGGAAGCATATTCTCAATTCCGTCTTTATATACGCCTACTCTGTCCTTTCCGTCCTTCTTCGAAAGATACATTGCGATTTCCGCACGTTTAAAAAGCTCTGTATACTCAAGTCCGCTGTCCGGGAACATACTGATTCCGACAGAACAGCTTATTACCAAATCTCCCTTGCCGGTTCTTACCGTTGTTCTTATATGCTTACATACTTCGTCCGCAACACTTGCTGCAAGCTCAGCTGTGGCATTCTTCATAAGAACAAGGAACTCGTCGCCACCGATACGGCCTACGATATCGGTGCTTCTGAAGCGCGCCATAAGATTGGTTGCAACCGTCTTAATAACGGTATCTCCGTATAAATGTCCGAATGAATCGTTGATTCTCTTAAATTCATCGACATCAATCATGATAAGAGCATGCTCGCCTTCGGGATGAGAACCGATAAAACGCGCTATCTCTTCCTCACATGCTGCCTTATTAAGAATTCCCGTCATAGAATCCATACGGATTCTCTGCTCCATGTCGGTAGTCTTGTCATGATCACCCTGAATATCAATATTACGACAGATTACACGTGTAAGCTCACCGTTAACATCATAAAGTCTCTTATAAAAGCATCTGTACCACTTATACTTAGGGGTTCTTCCGATTCGTGACATATTCATCTCATACTCAAATACGCCGGAATCCTCCACCTTAAATTTGGTTATGATTCTCTCCTCAAAATGCCTCCAGCTATTGTCTCCGATCATCTCTCTGAAATCAATCATTGAGATACCTTCATAATCGTCAACAACAGGAATACCCCTGTGAAGCTGCATCTCCATAGGGATTGTGAAGGTATCAGACTTAGGATTATATTCAAGTATAAACTCATTGGAAACGTCCTTAATAAGATTGAATCTCGCCATCTGAACGCGAAGATCGTCCTCAAGGTGCTTTTTTGAATCTATGTTATTAAGACTGACCATGGCATAGTCCGCATACTCACTATCTTCAAGCTTAGCAGCACGCACATCGGTCCATACATATGAACGTGACTTATCTCTTATTCGTATCTCTATTCCATCAGGATCATATTCGTCACCGTCTGTAGCAAAGTACTCCATAAAAACTCTAACGTCATCTTTATATATCAAATCAATGAACGACAAAGTATTCTCAAATGTGCCAATCCTATTCCTATCAGAGATAAGACCCGCTTCATTAAGGAATCTGTCGCTTGCCTCATATATTACATAACCGTGTTGCAGATTAAGAATTACTACCGAGCTCGGTAATTCTTTAACAGAAAATGCTCTCATCTTACATCTCCTCACCTAAACGCTGATAAATAAAGTCTTTGTATCGAAGACGATACAAAGTAATTATAGCATATACATAAGCTATGCAAAAGCAAAATATGCTTTATCATAGAAAGTTTTATAACTTTGCTCTTGAAATAACCTATAAATCGTGTAAAATGATTAAGGCTATGTTTATTTTTGTTTTTATTTATTTGAAAGGAAATTACTAATGATCAGTGCAAATAACGTCTCTTTACGTTTTGGTAAAAAAGCGCTTTTTGAGGATGTAAATATTAAATTTACGGAAGGGAACTGCTACGGAATCATCGGTGCAAACGGTGCGGGAAAGTCCACTTTCTTACGTATCCTAACCGGCGAGCTCGAGCCTACAAGCGGTGATGTAACAATCACACCGGGCCAGCGTCTCTCGTTCTTACAGCAGGACCACTTCAAATACGATGAATACACGGTTCTCGATACCGTTATTCTTGGAAATAAGCACTTATACGAAGTTATGAAGGAAAAGGACGCCATCTACATGAAGGAAGACTTCTCCGACGAGGACGGTATAAGAGCTTCAGAACTTGAAGCAGAGTTTGCCGAGATGGATGGCTGGAATGCAGAAAGTGATGCCGCAACAATCCTTAACGGACTTGGCGTTCCTACAGAATTCCACTATACACTTATGAAAGATATGGAAGGCGGCCTTAAGGTAAAAGTGCTCCTGGCACAGGCGCTTTTCGGAAACCCGGATATATTGCTTCTCGACGAGCCTACCAACCACTTAGACCTTGATGCTATCGGCTGGCTCGAAGAGTTTCTCATCAACTTCCAGAATACGGTCATCGTTGTAAGCCACGACAGATACTTCTTAAACAAAGTCTGCACACATACAGCCGATATCGACTATGCGAAGATTCAGCTTTATGCAGGCAACTACGACTTCTGGTACGAGAGTAGCCAGCTTATGCTTAAGCAGATGAAGGAAGCCAACAAGAAGAAGGAAGAAAAGATTAAGGAATTACAGGACTTTATCTCCCGCTTCTCCGCTAACGCTTCTAAGTCAAAGCAGGCAACAAGCCGTAAGCGTGCTCTTGAGAAGATTGAGCTTGATGAGATTAAACCTTCTTCAAGAAAGTATCCTTACATCGACTTTAGACCGGCTCGTGAAATCGGTAATGAAGTATTAACCGTTGAGGGAATTACCAAGACTATCGACGGTGTTAAGATTCTTGATAATGTATCCTTTATCGTGGGACACGATGATAAGATCGCTTTTGTAGGCGGCAACACGCTTGCAAAGACAACTTTATTCAAGATCTTGGCAGGTGAGATGGAACCTGATTCAGGTAACTATAAATGGGGAATTACGACTTCCACTTCATACTTTCCGAAGGATAACACCAAGATTTTCGATAATGACTATCAGATTGCCGAGTGGCTTACACAGTTCTCGGAAATCAAGGATGCGACTTATGTAAGAGGTTTCCTTGGCCGTATGCTTTTTGCCGGTGAAGACGGTGTCAAGAAGATGAGAGTTCTTTCCGGTGGCGAGAAAGTTCGTGTTCTTCTCTCCCGTATGATGATCGAAGCAAGCAACGTACTTATCCTTGATGAGCCGACCGACCACCTTGACATGGAATCCATTACAGCTTTAAACAACGGCTTAATCAAGTTCCCGGGCGTGCTTTTATTCGCATCCCGTGACCACCAGGTAGTTGAGACAACTGCCAACAGAATCATCGAATTCTTGCCGGACGGAACTTTTGTGGATAAGATTACAACTTACGATGAGTATCTTGCAAGCGATGAAATGGCAAGAAAGAGAACAGTATACACCAAGTCTGAGGACGAGGAAAACGATAACTAGTTTTAAGTATGTGAAAAAGCATTCTCGATTATCTTGTATTTACCTTCGAGGATCGCTACCACATCATATCTTATCTTAACATTGTCGGGAAGATTATATCGGATTCGATAGTAATCGGATACTGACGAAATAACAGATTGCTTTTTATGATTTACGGCTTCCATCGGGAAGCCGTTTTTTACTGACTTCCTGTACTTAACTTCGACGAACACTATGTACTCGTCTTTTTCGGCGATGATATCTACTTCACCGAGCTTACACCTGAAATTACGGGTAATAACCCTGTACCCGTTAATTTCAAGAAGCTTTGCCGCAAGGGTTTCCTTTGCGGCACCTACCTTCCTTGTATTCAATATTAACCTCCGAGTTTTTCTTTTAACTTGTCCATATCGGATACGTATACGAGGATTTCCGCAACCGCATCATATAGTTCCGGTGGAATGGCTTCACCTATCTCAAGCTTGGATAAGGTTTCTGCAAGCGGTGAATCTTCATAAAGCGGTACATCTGCTTCTTTTGCGGTCTCAATAATTTTCTCCGCAACGGCACCTGTACCGGTTGCAACAATCTTCGGAGCGGAATCGCCCTTCTCATATGAAAGTGCGACCGCGGTTTTTCTCTTTTTAACTTCTGTCTCGCTCATATAATCACACTTTCACATCAAATGACTGTTTCGAATAATTAATCTTAGGAAGCGGCATTCCCATAAGCTTGGATAAGAAATCTTCCTTACCGTCTTCCTGCATTCTGCTCGCATCAATATTAACTTCAAAGCCCTTATTACTTAAACGTTCGGTCAGGATATCTATATGCTCAAGCACAAGGTTAAGAGAATCTTCATCCGCAAGCATAAAATGTGTGGATAACTTCTTCTGTCTAAGCAATATATCAACATCCGTGGTACCTAAATGCTCCATCTCAAGATGAAGATGTGCAGTTATCTCCTGCTTAGGATCGCGAAGATTCTTCTTGTTGGTATATACATACAAATCCCCCGTTGCATGCTCCGATACCATCTTAATCGGTATCTGGACATACTGGTAGAGATGATTGGCTTCATTAATAAATGAAAGATTATTCTTAATATCAGCGACATTTTTAGCAAGATCCGCCGGCACATTCTTATTGCCGTTTAAAGCTTCCTGAATACGAGTAAGCTGCTTATTCATCTTGTTATAGAACTTATCAAGCTCTTCTTTATCTTCAACAGCATCAGGTTTCATAAACCACTGCTCCTGCATGCTCTTCGATAAAAGCTCTTTAACGGGATTGCTTGAGAAAAGCTTGGCTACATCCTTTTCCGCAACGTTATTATCTTTAAGAATATCTATAAGTTCGTTCAGCAGCTTAGTATATGCCTTATTTACAGCTTCTTCAGGAAGCTGAGCTTTTAAATTCTCAGGATTAGTCGCCTCTTTTCCTGTTAATTCCTGATTTAACTTCAATAATTCTTCTTGCGATAAGTGGGAATTATTCTGTAATATCTGTTGAAGTTTGCCATTAGTGGCATCTTGTAGGGATTCGTTCTCTGAATTCGCATTGATTACAGTATCTTTCATATTAGTTGCACTATCTTCTCCGTTTTCACCGGCTTTAACCAAGTCTATTAATTCTTGATTTAATATTATTTTTCCATCTTTTTCAATAGCTGCAGTTTCGCCCGAGGTGCCTATAATCTGCTCTCCTGCAGTACCCGGCTGTGCAGTCTGCTGATTCTGCTGTATATTTGTTGTCCTTACTTCTTCACCTGCAGTTTTTACAGTGGCCGCTTCAACTTCCTGCTTGGCGATTTCTGTCATTTCTTTATCTATAGATGCAACAAGTTTCTCTATATTTACTTTTGAAGCAGATTCGCCCTTTGCCGGCGTTTCCATGAATTCATTCTTGTTAAGTGTTGCTTCTTTACCTACGGATTCAGGCTTACCCGAAGCATCACTCTCTTCAGCCAAAGCTTTTGCTATCTGTATTGCCGCTCTTCCGTCGCCGGACTTTGCAATTACCTCAGGAAGTTCCTGCGTAACTTTTCCAATAGGTGTCTCAAGCTTGCCTTCACCGTTATCATAAGCCTTAAGCTGCTCTATATTCATATCATTGATTGATACACCGAGTTTTTTTAATGTGGCAAGCACATCCGTAGATTCACCCTCAAAAAACGCCGCATTTTTAACCATATTTCCTACAGTTTCAGGGTCTAACGGAAGATTCTTATCCATCATGCTCTTAACCATATCTATTGCTCTATCGGTCACTTCATATCCCGCACTGCCTAACGCCTTAAGTATTGTAGGTGACGCATTCTGATTCTGAGTAAGAAGCTTAAGAGACATCTTACCCTTATCATTACCGGTCACCATAAAATATGCAGTTTGATCTTTGAGTAATTCCACGCCTGACTCAGGGCGTGCAGTGAAGGTATCGCCATTAGAGAGCGTTACCAGAACCTTTTGATTATCGCCTTCCGAAACCGTTCCCGAGAAGATCTCTCCTTCGGCAAGATTATATAGATTGCTTTCCTGAACCTGAGGTTCTGCAGCAACATTCTTTACACCTTCTGCATTTTGAACGGGCGCAGTAGGATTAGGTGAAATATTGATATTCATCTTGGAAAGAACGTCGCTTATCTGCATGTGCTCACCTCAAATTAAATCTATCTTAAACTTCAACGAAATTCTTGATAAATGTTCTTCTGTGCAAAGGTGTTGGTCCGAATTCTTTGATCGCAGCTATATGTGCCGCAGATCCGTATCCTTTATTACTTGCAAATCCGTACTCATGATACTTCTCGGATATTTCAACCATATATCTGTCTCTTGTAACCTTTGCCATTATTGATGCCGCACCAATGGTAATTGACTTAGCATCACCTTTTACTATCGGCACCTGCTTAATATCAACACCCGGAATTGTAACAGCGTCATTTAATAATATATCGGGTACTACGCTTAAATTCTTAATTGCAGCACGCATTGCTTCATAGGTGGCCTGTAAGATATTAATCTCATCAATTCTCTCCGGGCCTACCACTCCGATACCCACAGCAACAGCTTCACGCATTATAATATCATACAGCATCTCGCGCTTTTTCTCGGTAAGTTTCTTGGAATCATTGATATCATGAATCCTGCAGCCCTTAGGAAGAATAACGGCGCCTGCCATAACAGGTCCCGCTAACGGGCCACGTCCTACTTCATCTATACCGCAGATAAGATTATAATCCGAATACATCTCTTCAAACTTTCTTATCTCATCAATTCTTAATTCTTCCTTTTCGTATGCTGCCCTACGCTTCTCTTCACGAAGACGTTCTTTCTCGGCTGCCTTGGTAGTTGCCATATTATTCCTCGTCCGTATCGTCTAATTCGAGATTACCGTTCTTAATTGTGCCAAACTTATTAAACGGAAATACTCTGAATATTGCTCTTCCCTCAATCTCATCAAGTGTTATAACACCTACGTCAGGATAACGGCTGTCCTTACTGAAATTACGGTTGTCTCCAAGCACGAAGTACTCATCCGCGCCAAGAACAATAGGTTCAATTGCAAGTCCCGGATCTGCTATCTTATCTCTTCCGTAATCTTCATAGAGAATCTCTCCGTTAATCCAGATATTACCGCCGCCGTCGATTTCTACGGTCTCATTAGGAAGACCGATAATACGCTTAATGTAAAGTGTATTCGGCTCGCATCTTGGCGGGAATACAACTATCTCGAATCTCTTAGGGTCTCTGAATCTGTAACTAATCTTATCGACAATCAAGTTATCTCCGTCATGAAGTGTCTCATTCATAGAATCACCGATAACAATGGTTCTCTGACCGATATATGTAACTATTAAGTATGCTGCAAGAAAAACTCCCGCAATATAAAGTATCGTAAAAAGCACCTGCTTAATAAGCTTATTAGGTCCCTTTCCTTCCTCATTTACTTCTTCATTCATTTCAAATTCGTCTTTCATTCTATAGCTCCTTATAACTTATTCCGCCGGCTTCTCAAGCGATATTCTTCCAAGCTTGCCGGCTCTGTATTCATCAATTACGATATTTGCCGCTTTCTCGTAATCCACTTCATTTCCCTTTTTGATAGCTCCACGTCTTACTGCTATTCTTTCAAGCACTTCGTGATTCTTTCCATCTTCTTCGATGTTATATCTATCTTTAATAATACCCGGATAGCCGGCTCTTAAGCGGTCTATAAGGTCCAATGCCAATTCTTCGATATTAAGAATCTCATCATTGATTGAACCTATAAGTGCAAGCTTAATACCTACCTGTCTGTCCTCGAACTTGGGCCATAAGATTCCCGGAGTATCAAGCAACTCCACATCCTTATTAAGTCTTATCCACTGCTTACCCTTGGTAACTCCGGGCTTATTTCCCGTCTTGGTTACAGCTTTTTTAGCAAAAGAATTAATGAATGTTGACTTACCGACATTAGGTATTCCAACAACCATTGCACGAACAGGTCGATTAATAATTCCTCTCTTCCTGTCACGCTCTATCTTCTCCTTGCAGGTCTCCATAATCGATGCAAGGACTGCTTTCATCTTATTCTGGGTTCTCGAATCAAGGGTTACAACCTCAATATTAAGTCCCGTAAAGAATTCCGTCCATTTTCTCGTAATTGCCTCATCAGCAAGGTCTGCCTTATTAAGAAGTATCATTCGCTTCTTATTGCCGGCAAGCTCGTCTATGTCCGGATTACGGCTCGAGAGAGGTACCCTTGCATCCAAAAGTTCTATCACTACATCTATAAGCTTGATATCCTCCTGCATCATACGACGCGCTTTGGTCATATGTCCCGGATACCAGTTAATCGCAGTTACATTATCACTCATCTTAACACTTCCGTTCTATCTTATAAACTTCATCTTCTTTAACGGAAAAATCCTAAACCAGCCTTTTCCCATAATAAATTCCTTCTTAACTATACCGATATTGGCATATCGGCTGTCTTCTGAACTATTTCTGTTATCACCGAGTACAAAGAATTCATCCTTGCCAAGCTCTATCTCAGCTTCAGCAAGTCCTGCATATTCCATTGATGATACTTCTATCTTCTCTTCGAATCTATTACCGTTAACATACAATATTCCGTCTTTGATCTGTACCCTGTCACCCGGAGTACCGACAACTCTCTTAACATAGTAATGCGATTTAGCATTACCGTTAGGGAGAAATACGATTATATCGTTAGGCTTAGGATCGGCAAAAATATATACGAACTTATTGGTAAGTATCTGCTCACCGTCTTCAAATTGCGGCATCATCGAGTTACCTATTATTCGCGTTCTCATTCCGAAATAGAATACAAATAAAAACGCCAACGCCACGGTTATTATAACCTGGATTGCATATAATCCTATCTCCTTAAGTAACGGTATATTAAGCTTTCTTCTTCTCTTACCGAACGACAATCCGCCTCCGCGTCGTCTTACTCTCATGATTCTCCTCCGCCTAAGCAATACATAGAATAATTATAGCAAAAATGCAATAAAAAAGGAACAATTACAATGTAATTGTTCCTTAATGTCAGGCTTATTATTTTACAAGCTCTTTAACCTTAGCTGCCTTACCAACACGGTCTCTTAAGTAATAAAGCTTAGCTCTTCTTACCTTACCCTGTCTGACAACCTCGATCTTCTCAACGAATGGAGAATGTAACGGCCATGTCTTCTCAACGCCTACGCCGTTGGAGAACTTTCTAACGGTGAATGTCTCTCTGTTGCTTCCACCCTGTCTCTTTAATACTGTTCCTTCGAAAACCTGAATTCTTTCACGGTTTCCTTCCTTAATCTTAGCATATACCTTAACGGTATCTCCTACGTTGAATTCTGCGATCTCAGACTTTAATTCGGCCTGCTCGATCTTCTTAATGATATCGCTCATTTTGCGTTCCTCCTAACAATTTTGATGTTCTTAATATCCATTCGATAACAGAGGACCATCTCTAATCATGCTCGACTATTGTACCACGCGGTACAGATAAAAGCAAGTATTTTTTACAAATCTTTTATATCATCCTTGATTGCCGTGAAGCATTCCATAAGTTCAGGATCGAAATGAACTCCCGAATCCTCCTGCAATATCTCATATACCTCATCAAGTGGGAAAGGCTCCTTATAGCAGCGTTTCTCCTTCAAGGCATCATATACATCGGCTATAGCCATAATACGTGCGCAAAGCGGTATTTCTTCCTCGATTAAATGCTTCGGATATCCTTTACCGTTCCACTTCTCATGATGGAATTCAGCAATTTCCGCCGCAATCCTTAAGAAAGTCTTATCTTCGATATTCGTAAGAATTGTCTCAATTATCTCGCGGCCATATGTCGTGTGCTTTTTAACTATATCAAATTCTTCCTCGGTAAGCTTACCCGGTTTAAGAAGTACCGTATCACTTATCTTAATCTTACCGATATCATGTAACGGTGCCGCACTGTATGTATAATTAAGATACTCTTCGGTAAGTACATCCGGATATAAGCCTCTTCTTAATGCCTCTTTACCGATTGCCTTAACTATCTCGGCGGTTCTTTTTACATGCTCACCGGTATTCTCATCACGGCCTTCAACAAGGGTTGCCATACCAAGGATGAAATCATACTTGATATTATCGATGTATTCCATCTGAGATTTAACTTTTGCCGCAAGGTCGGTTCTGTATTCATTTAATTCAATTGCTCTTCTTATTCTCGAGATTACGCTTGCCGGCTGCATAGGCTTAACCGCATAGTCAACTCCGCCCGCGCCAAAGCATGCCGCCTCCGTCTCAGGAGACGAATCTGCTGTTAAGAATATTACAGGAATATGCTCTGTCTTAGGATTGGACTGAAGCAATGATATTACTGCCCATCCGTCCATCTCCGGCATCATTATATCAAGCAATATAAGGTCTGCTGTCTTGGTCTCAAAATACTTAATACACTGCATTCCCGAATTAAGCAATACAGGGTTTAAGTCTTCCTCTTCTTCAAGCAACATACGCGCTCTGACAAGATTGCTCTTCTCATCGTCAACTATAACTATCGTTTTCTTGTTCATAGCATCCTCTCACTTCTTTTCAGTCTCTAGGTACTTCTCATATAAATCAGGCCGACGCTCTCTGGTTCTTTTTACAGACTCCTTAAGCCGCCAGTCTTCTATATTCTTATGATGTCCGGATAATAAAACTTCAGGAACTTTCTTCCCATGCCACTCCTCCGGACGACTGTACTGAGGATATTCTAACAAATAATTATGAAAACTTTCTGTAGTTCCCGACTCATCATTTGTAAGTACTCCCGGAACCATTCTTGATATCGCATCCACCATTACCATCGCAGGTAATTCTCCACCTGTAAGAACGAAGTCTCCTATCGATACATAATCGGTTACGATTTCTTCAAGGACTCTTTCGTCCACGCCCTCATAATGTCCGCATAAAAGCACCAGATTGTCGGTTTTCGCCAATTCCACTGCCATATCCTGGTTAAAAGTTCTACCCTGCGGAGTTAAGTAAACGGTACGTACCGTGCCTTCCATATCGGCAGTTACGGCCTTATGCGCATCGTATATAGGCTGTGCCTGCATAACCATTCCTGCACCGCCTCCGTAAGGATAGTCGTCAACCTTCTTATGCTTATCTTCCGTGTAATCACGGATGTTAACGGCTTCTATATCAATTATTCCTTTTTCTTTGGCTCTTCCTATGATGCTTTCGTTAAGGCCGGACATAACCATCTCCGGAAAGAGCGTAAGGATTGTAAACTTCATTCCATCTCCTATAAGTCGAGAAGTCCCGGTAATAAATGTACTTCCATATTACCTGCTTCAATATCAACGCTTCTTATGCATTCCTTGATTGCCGGAATCAAGACCTTCTTTTCTTCCGACATAGTAACCTCATAGACGTCGTTTGCGCCCGTCTGTAATACATCGGTAAGTATTCCGAGTTCATCACCCGTATCTGTATCGGTTACTTTAAGTCCGATAAGATCCGCAACGAAATACTCATTTTTCTTTAATTTAACAGCATTATCCCTCGTTACAAAAAGCTCTGCCTTGCGGAGTTTCTCAATAGCTTCAGGAGTATCATATCCTTCAATCTTAAGGATTACGTCGGTATCCGAAGCTTTTACAGATACTACCTTCGCGGTAAACTCATCTTTCGCTGTACGGACAATAACATTTTTGAGCTTTTTAAAACGCTCATTATCATCTGTTGTTGAATACACCTTAAATTCGCCGTGCACACCGTGAGGCTTAATGATTGCACCGATTTTAAACTCTTTTTCCATTTAATTCTCCTATAGATAGGAAGATAGCTGTCGCCAATTGACGACAGCTTAAAAACTAAATAATATCAACTATTACCTTCATATCTTCTTTCATTGCTGCTGCTTTAACAACAGAACGAATGGCCTTAGCAATACGACCCTGTTTTCCTATTACCTTTCCCATATCAGAAGCAGCTACATGAAGTTCAACGACAAGACCTTTGTCTGTTTCCTTCTCTGTAACCACTACTTCATCAGGGAACTCGACTAAAGCTTTAGCAATAACTTCTACGAGTTCTTTCATGTTTTACACCTCGCGTACCTTATTTAATGATGCCGGCTGCCTTGAAAATCTTGCCAACCTGCTCTGTAGGCTGCGCACCGTTTGCCAACCACTTCTTAGCTGCTTCCTCATCAACATGGAATTCGCTCGGGTCCTTAGATGGATCATAAGTACCAATCTCTTCTACGAATCTTCCATCTCTAGGAGATCTTGCATCTGCAACAACGATTCTATAGAAAGGTGCTTTCTTCTGTCCCATTCTTCTTAATCTGATCTTAACTGCCATTTTAAATTCACCTCCGTATTAATTTGCTGAAAGTTATCTATTAAAAAGGAAATTTCATTCTTCCCTTTTTGCCCATCATGTTCGGCATCTGCTTCATCATCTTCTGCATCTGCTCGAACTGTTTGACAAGGCGGTTGACTTCCGCGATGTCAACTCCGGCGCCACGCGCGATTCTGTTCTTTCTGCTCGGATTAAGGAGCTTAGGATTTCTTCTCTCCTTAACCGTCATTGAGAATATAATTGCTTCCACTCTGGCGAGCTTCTTCTCATCAACAGCATTCTCAAGCTGTGCTGTATTAATCTGACCGCCGAGTCCTAAGCCCGGAAGCATCGAAAGAATTGATGAAAGGCCGCCCATTTTTCTCATCTGCTTCATTGATTCAAGGTAATCCTCAAAATCAAATTCGCCCTTCTTCATCTTCTTGTCAAGCTTAGCAGCAGCTTCCTCATCTATCGCATCTTCAGCCTTCTCGATAAGGGTAAGTACATCACCCATTCCGAGGATTCTTGATGCCATTCTATCTGGGTAAAACTGCTCTAAATCAGAGAGCTTTTCTCCCATACCTACGTAGAAGATTGGCTTACCGGTTACGGCTCTGATTGATAATGCAGCACCGCCTCTTGTATCACCGTCAAGCTTGGTAAGTACGACACCGTCGATTCCGACTACTTCATCAAACTTAGAAGCTACATTAACGGCTTCCTGACCGGTCATCGCATCAACTACGAGGACGGTCTGATTAACGGTTACAGCGCTTTTGATATCAACAAGCTCCTGCATCATATCGTCATCAACCTGAAGACGTCCCGCTGTATCTAAGTAAATAACGTTATGTCCGTTC
Source organism: Lachnospiraceae bacterium (assembly GCA_016283755.1). Lineage (GTDB taxonomy): Bacteria > Bacillota > Clostridia > Lachnospirales > Lachnospiraceae > XBB1006. The sequence continues at coordinate 71,684 of JAEENO010000032.1, forward strand.
TTTGCGGCATATTCAATTGCATGCTCTGCAATCTCTGCAGGCTTATGGTCAGTTCCTTCTTCGAAGACATCAACGCCCATCTTCTGTCCGTTGATCTTCAACTGCTCGATAGCTGCAGGCCTGTAGACGTCAAGTCCTACAAGCAAAGGTTTCTTGCCCTTAGACTTCATCTTGCCCGCAAGCTTGGCTGCGGTTGTTGTCTTACCTGCACCTTGGAGACCTGCCATCATGATAACGGTAGTTCTTCCATGCTCTATCTTAATCTCGGTTGTCTCCGAGCCCATAAGCTTGATCATTTCTTCGTTAACGATCTTAATTACCATCTGTCCCGGATTAAGACCGTTCATTACGTCCTGACCGACTGCGCGCTCTTCAACATCTTTGACGAACTGCTTAACTACTTTAAAGTTAACATCCGCTTCAAGAAGTGCCATCTTGACTTCCTTCATTGCGGCATGTACGTCTTCTTCCTTAAGTACGCCCTTACCGCGAAGGTTTTTGAACACATTCGTCAGTTTTTCTGTAAGGCTGTCAAATGCCATATCTAACCTCTGTAAATCTATAATTCTAACATCGTGCCACCCTTAATCCCCACACATTACAGGTCTTAATTGGGTTACAGCTCTTCGAGTATCTCGTTACTAAGCTTTCGAATCGCTAAGATTCGTGCATCCTTGCTGTCTTGCTCTATCTCAGCCGCAATCTCGTCAATCTTCTCGATTTTCTTTCGCATATCCTTAAACTTAGCGACAAGATGCAGTTTTTCTTCGTATTCTTCAAGCGCTTTATTGCATCGCTTCAAGATATCATGCACGCCCTGGCGTGAGATTCCTTCTGTTGCTGCTATTTCCGAAAGTGACAAATCCTCAAATACCGCTGCTTCATATATGCCTCTCTGGTGTTCGTTAAGAAGCTCGCCGTAGAAGTCATACAGAAGGCTCATATCATAGATTTTCTTGATTTCTTCGCTTTCCGGAGTCATTTCGCACCTCGTTGTAAAGTATTTTTCCTTTACACAACAATGCTATTTTACACGCTTTGTATCAGCCTGTCAAGTATTTTTTCTTGACAGTTAAATATTCCTACCGGACATCGCCGAATACATATATTTCCTCGCGGGCACGTTCGCACTAAATGGTCCCTCGTTGCGACGCATAAGCTGCTAAAATACAGCAGCTTATGTGTCGACGGGTCCCAATTACCCGCTTCGTGAAATTATGTATTCGACGATTGTGTATCTATATATTAAGTATTACAATAATACTATAACTGTTCAAAGAAAAAGTAGGATTATATGAATTATTGTTACGCATATTACAAGATAGAATTGAATACATCCGGTAAAAAAGCTCTGCACGACGAAGCGTACACATTACTCGATAAGTTATTATGCGATAAGCTTGGCACAGGGCTTGATTCGTATGGAGAAATCAAGACTAACGACTGCGGCAAGCCTTATTTTGTCAATGAAAAAGCTCCGCATTATAACATATCTCATACCAAGGGCGGCGTTATGGTCGGAATCGCATCATCTGAAATCGGTGTCGATATCGAACACGCGCGCCCGATTCACGGAAGTCTCTTCGCAAGATGCTTCTCCGCTAACGACCTAGCTTTCATAGATACAATCAATCTTAATACCGCTCCACTTATTCCGTGGACATATAAAGAAGCCTATCTAAAAGCTCTCGGCACAGGAATAAAAGGGACCGCCATGCTCCAAGGCATCAATATGCCTCTAGACCACAGCGATCCCGACTTTTCATTTGAATACTTCACCGATTCCGACTTCGCGGGTTGCGTCTATGTCACATCCAAAGTTCCTATTGAAATTACACGAATATAAGAAACTAGCTCTTACACCGTTTTCTCTTCCCAGGACATGCTCAGTTTCCTCTTCTTTTTTACGCACTCAACCAAATAAAGATTAATAAGCGTCTGGTACGGAATACCTGTAGTCACAGCTTCTTCCTTAAAATAGTCAATCACCATCGGAGTAAGCTTAATCGTAACTTGCTTCTTTAAATCCTTCGCATATGAATTCTTCTTACCTTTTGAAAAATCATATTCTTCTCTCATATCATCACCTCTCCAATCGCTCATTATATTGTTTTATCTCAGTTCTTGTAGCTTTTCTCGCAGATATAATTCTTATTATTGAATCATTTGCTCTATAGCAATGAACAACAACCAGCATATTTCCCTCAAAACTAAAACCAAGAATAATAAAACGCTCCTCATCTTCTGAATGATCCGGATCGGTAATTAATAAAGCTTCATCATCAAAAAACACCGTTCTTGCCTCTTCAAATGAAACTCCATGTTTTTCTTGATTAGTTCTGTTTTTCCTTTCATCCCATTCAAATAAAAACATTTAGTTCTCCTTTCATAATTATATTATAATTATAATATATTGTCAAATGACAATAATAATCCCTCACAGGTTCATTTAATGGAAAATAAGCAACCGGAATCGATTGCTTGATGAATAAAATAAAGAATTATTTTACTCTGTGCTGATGATTATATCAGACAATCATTTTTCTTACAAGTATCCCCTTCAATAAAAAAACAGTTGGTCGTTATGTACCGACCAACTGTTTTTCATAATATCTATTTAGTTACCGTAATCTTCTTACCTGCAGATAAATTGCTCTGCTTTCCGTCACGGTTTGCCCGTACCTTATAATAATATGAAGCACCCTTTTTAGCGTTCTTATCGATAAAAACAGTTGTTTTTGTATTTCCAATCCACTTATACGCCTTACCCGGATCGGCTCTATAGATACTATAACTATCACGCTTAACTACCGAACAAGTAATCTTCACCTGGCCGGCAGTTGTATTCTCAAGCTTTTTGATATATGGGGCAGCTATTTTAACTTCAGCAGTCTTTTCAATCGAAGTTCCTTCTCTATTGCCGGAGAAAGGCACTACTTTATAAGAATATGTACATCCAAGCTTTACTTTTGTATCTGTGTATTTCGTCACACTATTATCTACAGTAGTAACTAATGTATACACTGTCTTGGTGTTTTTAATTTCCTTACGATAGATATCATATCCTTCAGCATTTTTGTCCCTATTCCATGTCAAAGTGAGCTTTGATTCTTCATTGTTCTTAATATTAAGCGAGTCCAATACCCAGCCACCGTCAACGATTTTCTTATTGTGACCATTACGTACTCTCACAGAAATAACCAACGGTTTATCACCACAATCTTTCCACTTCCCATCATCACAAATACAAGTTCGATTATGCCCCTTTTGAGTAGTTACCGCTGTTACCACGTCTACTCGTCTATTAAAATCAATTATTACAGCTATATTATCGCCCTTATTAATGTTAACCATGTTTCTAAGCTCAAGAGCATTAAACTGTTTTTCTTCACCCGGACGCATCTTAACTCCGCTTTCTTCATAGATTAAGTCCATATTACGAGAATTAAGATCATTAACAAAGTCAATATTACTTTCAGAATTGGTATCGTATTCGTTACGGCACTTATATACACGTATCGTTGCATATATCGTATCGTTTACGTCATAAGTACCTACCAGGATACTTGTCAATGTCTGGTCAGCTATCGCCTTAAAATATATAGCAGCTGAAGTCGCATTGCATTTTTCACAGTCACTGCTACCATATTGATAATTAAAATCCTGATATTCACCCGGAGCAGCTATGTATGAATAAGCAAATCTATTTCGTTTGAGTATATTGCAATCATAATAAGAAAGATAAAAATACCCGCCATTCATCAAATCCTCAGGAATCGGACAGTAAGTATTGACTTCTCCCGGTGTTCTGACTATCCAAGCGCCATCTCCCGATGGTGTTGTAGCAAAATTATCTTTACTAAAATTATCATCCCAGCCAATAATTTCAAAACCTATCTTTGCAAGATGACTATTATCTTTTGACTGATACAAAGCTTTGGTTTCTTCATTATAGTAATCTTTGCCGTCTTTATATATCCAAAAATCCACGCATGCGGAACCATAAGTCATAATCTGATTCTTCAACGAATCTCGACTTGCAATCGAAGAACCAAACGCTTCTTTGATTCGGATATATTCATCAGAAGTACCCTTAATCAAAAATTTAGCTGTATAATCAGAATAAGGGAATTGTGTCCACTGTCTATCAGCAGCATTATTATTCTCTAATTCGAATTTTCCCCAGCCTGCTTTAAGAGCATTACTTTCCAGTGACTGTGCAATTGTTATAGCTCTTGAGTTATCACCTGTTGAAACAAATCTCAAAGGAGTCACAAGATTATAATCTCTTAAATCGTACTTTTCCGGCAAGCCTGATGACGCTTTCACATACGCATCACTGTTGCCAACCGAAAACATTAATCCGCTAAAAATTAAAGTTAATATCAGCAATGCAGCAATTACTCTTCTCTTCATTATTTCTTCTCCTCTTAAAAATCTATTTCGTTGCCATCATACAACAATGTGTAAATCCACATAAACATTATATATATATATATATATGCAAGTTCAATATATAATATATCCCATTATAGAACGCACTCATGGATTGTTCTTAAATTGGAATCGACCCTTATTTCACAAAAAGTCCTGCGATAAAGCAGATGGGCTTCATCTGCTTTATGCAGGACGTATTCTTTTATTCGGGTTTTCTATATTTAGTTTTTCTTTTTATAGAAGAATGCTATACACAGGCCTGCAAGGAGTGCTGCAAGGCTTGCTCCAAGTAATATCCAAGTTCCGGTAGAAGAAGTTCCGTTACTTGTTCCTGATTCTCCGTTACCCGGGAACTGTCCTCCCGGGAATTCCCCGTTAAATCCGGCGTTACCGCTTGCGCTTTCGCCTCCGCCATTCGGCATATCAGGAGGATTTTCTCCATCACTTCCACCGGGTGGTGTTGGTGGATTACCATCAGTTCCATCAGGCGGTGTTGGCAGATTTCCATCGTTTCCGTCCTGACCTCCCCGGCCGCCTTGACCTCCTTGACCTCCCTGGCCGCCCGGGCCTCCTTGACCTCCCTGGCCGCCCGGGCCTCCGCCGTTACCCATAGATCCCATATCGCTTATACTAAGATTGCTTGCATCGATAAAAGCGCTTTTATCCTCGCTTTGTGCTTCGGAAGTTGAAGGAATTGTTCCGTCAAGCTGTCCTCTAACACTTTCTGCTCTTAACTCGCAGAATTCTTTTAAAGCTGCCACGCCTTCGGTAAACTCTTCATAAGTACAGAACTTAGTCGGATCAGACTCTACGTATGATACAATCATCTCATACGTTGAATCTATAAGCTCGGATACATATCCGCTTTCAAAGTACTCTTCAATAAATTTCAAGAAATACTGATGATAAAGCTCTAAGTACTCTTCGTTATTGAATATCCATGCTATCATCGGTCTTGAATCCGTATCTCCGCCCGATACCGGACTATCTATCGGATAATTAACAAGACTTGTCGCATCCGATCCGCCGATAAACCCGCCGAATGCCAGGTTGTAATCCCACGGAATCATTGACAATACGCCGTCTTCTTCGTATAGATAGTAGTTATGAATCATAGAGCCGGTGTAGCTGTCGAAGTTACATACGAAGTTATGAACCACGAAGTACTTAATAACCTCTTCTACATCAACGATGCTTTCAATATCAGTACCTTCATTAAGTGTCTTAAGCGATGCAATTAACCTGTCTTTATCGCTATCTGTCAAATCGGACTTAGCATTCTCAAAGATATTGGAATAGCTTGAGTATTCATCATCCGTATAGATAAGCTTCACATCCGATGAACCCCAGCCGGATTCAGATGATGCTACGTTACCGCCCATACCTTTGCCGCCGCCCATGCTCATACTATCAGGCTTATAGAGTTCTCCGTCTGTTGAACTGCCGTATGTTCTGCTAAGGAAAGAATCCTCAATAGCTTCAACTGCAAGGTATAATCCCCAATCTTCTCCGTTAACGGTTATATATACAAAACTGCAAAGAGGTGCATCCACACCGTTTTCTCTCATCAATGTATATACGAGATAATCCTTCATGTAGGTATTATCCTGAATAATATTATTGAGACTTAACTTATCAAGTCCATAGTATGTATTGGTATCATCGTAATGATCGAACTCAAGCTTAAAGCTGTAGCGATTGTTGCCATACTGGGCTACATTTGTAAGAGAGGTATTGCCCTTGGCGCGAATCGCCACATTCTTATATGCTTTACCGTCAATTACAACAGTACAATCAGCATATTCCTCACTCGTAGCATTTGCCACAAATGAATCCCAGTCATCCATGACTATATCAATCGTATGTACCTTACCTGTATCAAAAAGCGTATCCTCATAAGCATACGACCTCGTTATGGACGTAGCCCCGAGAGATTCGGCGTTCATGAATATCGCCGTCACTGCTATCATTAAAACTGCAATAATAGCGCAGATTCTATCGAAATACTTACTTGTAGACATATTCTCACTTCCTTAATCTATTCTTTACGGATAACACGAATTGTTCCACTCCCTTCGGAGTTCTCACAATTCTTCAACCATTCGAAATCCGCTAATTTGCTTCGCAAATTGCTACTTTCTCATGTTTGACAGGTCTTGAGGCTGTTAAGCGATGCATGCAAGCATGCTCGCTTACAGCTTCAATCCCTTGTTATCCCATGTAGTCTCCGTTATAGCTTACCAGTACGGCACTTCTTACTCCTGCCATATCTGCTAATGTATTAATAAAGTCTGTATTGCTGTCTTTCATTCTTACTTCTACGTTAAGCTCGATTCTTTCCTTCATTGCAGTTTTACTCTTAACGACACATCTATTTGTTACTTCTCTTAAGTAAGATACTGCGTTGTCTTCTGCCTGATGATCGTCGCACTGAACTACTACGATATATGGATTCAGATGAGCTTTTCTGTTAGCAAAAATAAGTAATACAAGACCGATAAGTACCGAACCGAATACTGCAAGAGGTATCATGCCGGCTGCAAGTACGATTCCTGCCGCGATTGCCCAGAAGAGGAATGCTATATCAAGGGGCTCTTTAATTGCGGTTCTGAATCGTACAATTGATAATGCGCCGACCATACCAAGAGAAAGAACTACGTTACTCGTAACTGCAAGGATTACAAAATTCGAAATCATTGTAAGTGCCACGAGTGTAACGCCGAAACTTGAGGAGTACATAACTCCCTGAAATGTCTTCTTGTAGATCAGGAAGATAAATAATCCTATACAAAGTGATAAAAATACTGATAATATCATATCCAAGATGGATACGCTTGCAATGTTCTCCAAGAAACTTGATTTAAAAATATCACTGAATGTCATAATAATTTCTCCTTTTCTATAATTGAATCTTTAATTGACTTTACTAATCGTACATTCTGCAAGCTGCATACTTGGAAAACGACGATGAATGCGTACTCGGAATCTGAATTATATCTTTAATTATTCCCGGTAAATATTCATCCCATTTAACTTCCAGTATTATAGGTGAATCAACGACCGGAATCGTTACCGAATCAGATTCAAGATAATCCGTATTCTTAAGACCCGTTCTTATATTCTTATCTATCGTAACCCTTACATTACCGGGAGCGAAGATAAAAGGTTCTCTGTCATAATCAACTATTACCTTGGGTCTAAGCCCTTCGCTTATCATCTTCTGATACAGTTCCTGTACCAGCGGATCTTCAATCTTCGAAAGTGTATCAAAATCAGTTTTAAGAACCGCCTCTGCACATTCCTTAGTGATTACTGTCTGTACCTTATTACACAGTCCGTGAATCTTGGATTTTTTCTCCAATAATATCCTATCCGTGTTTTTGTTGTAATATCTTATCCTGAACTTCTCTCTGTTATTGACTCCATCTGCCTTTTCTCTCAATGCCTTGTCATATATATTGTCGAAGTATAGACTTCGGATAAAATACTCGCCGTTAACGGCATGCGGGTCAACTTCCATAACCGCTTTAAGTCTTGCTCTTAAACTAAGCATCTCAACGTAGCTTATTTCATGTTTGTACTCATGCCTGAACTCCATACTTAAATCTCCTTTCTTAAAAGTTCTTCCCCAAGGTGTCCGCTTGAATCAGAATGCTTCCTGCCTTCCGATTCAAGTGCTGTTCCCTTGACCTGTAACCATATTACAACATGAACCTTAGACGAAACTTAGATAAAAAAAAGAACTTACAAAAAATTGTAAGTTCTTGCAATTACTTCAAATGATTCCTTAAGATTCTGATGTTTAACTGTCGTCGCATCAAACCTAAGTGATTGAAATGCAAACTGCATAATCGGTCCGGCACATAATGTGCATATTATTGTACCAACTCCTACCGGACCTCCCAATAAATAGCCTATAAATGTCGCTGTTCCGAGGATTGCTATGCTCACCACTCCGATAGGCAGTTTCTTAATCCGCTTTTTTAATCCTATAAGAAGTGAATCCCTCGGACCGCAGCCAAGAGAAGATCTCATATAAAACAGCTGAGTATAACCTATTATAAATAACCCTATTGTCATCATCAAGATGCTTATCGCGATACCATTCGCTTTCGGAACAACATCTATAAAATTAAAGAAGTCTACCGACTTTCCAACAACTACCGCATCAATAAACATTGCAATTCCTATAGGCTCTTTTAAAAGAATATCTATGAGGAGAATCGCGAGCGATACGCCTATCGACGCAGTTCCGTATAGAATCCCGAATGTCTTTGAAAGCCCGAGATTAAAAACATCCCATGGGCTTGCGCCAATATTGGCGCGCATTGTAAGATATATGCCAAATCCGTTGACAAAAAGCGACACTATCGCCACCAGTGAGTTGAACAAAATATTTCTCACAGTTTTATTAACTGCTGCATTCACCCTTAACATATCCTTTTATTCCATCCCTTAAAACCTAAACTACGATTCCGATAACACAAACTTAAATCTTATTCTTTTATCATCAATATACTCTGCCTTTATCTCACCGTCATTTGCCATCACTATTGAACGCGCAACCGATAAGCCTATTCCCGAACCACCGGTCGACTGATTTCTTGCGGTATCCGCTCTGTAAAATCTGTCAAAAAGACCTTCAGGAACGGTGTCAGGCAACTTTTCACAAGTATTCTCAACAGAAACCACTGCATGGCCATCTTCTTTGTGACACATAATAACAACCGAACCTTTATCATTCGTATACTTTAATGCGTTATCAAGTAAGATGTCAATCAGCTTCTCGATCTGGAGCCTATCTGCATAAGCCATAACATCAGATTCTATAGCTCTGTCGAATTTTACACCCCTAACTTTAAAGCTCTCTATAAATGACTCACTCGCATCTTTTGTCGCATCGGAAAGATTAAACTTTGCCTTATTCACCTTATTGTTACCCTCATCCATACGGGATAACAAAAGAAGATTCTCTGTCATTTTCGAAAGTCTTACGGTCTGCTCTTTTATATTCTTACTCCACTTATTCTCACCGTTATACAACTCCATTGCCTCGGCATTAGACTGAATGATTGCAAGCGGTGTCTTAAGTTCATGTCCCGCATCCGTGACAAATCGCTTCTGTTTTTCGATATTCTCTGCAATCGGACGAATTGCCTTTTTCGAAAGCAAGATTACTATCAAAAACATAGCAACAAAGCACCCTGCTCCTACAAGTACAGATAATATAAGCACTCTTAAGATAGACTGCATCTCACCTGCTGTATCAAGGAATACTACGTTAACTCCATCATTAAACATCGCATTCTTAATCATGTAACGATACTTGCCTACCTTACCTTCTGTCTTACCACTGTCAACAGCTTCATTCGCCATTGATACCGCAGTATCCTCGGTAACGGTTGACGTTCTTACAACATCAACAAAGGTCACTTCACAATCGGCATCGAATCGAACAATGAAGAAATTCGATGACATAAAGGTATCGTATTCATTCTTTTGATTCTTATTATCAGGAACTAAAGGCGGTTTATCCCCGGTAATATCTCTCGGCATTGCCGGCGCATTTCCCTCATTTTCAGAGATTATATTTAACGTTCTTTCAACCTGTCTTCTTACTATAACTACATCCGCAACATTGATTACACCAAGAAGAAATACTATAAGAATAGTAATTGCAAGCATTGATGTTACAACGAATTTCTTCTGGAGTGTCTTAACCATTTTCTTCCTCCAATCTGTAACCTATGTTACGCTTTGCAACAAGTTCCACCGTGGAATTAAGTTCCTGAAGGCGCTTTCTTAAATATGATATATATACCCAGACCGTTCCGTTTTCCGCATCGGTCTCATAACCCCAGACCTTACTTAGCAGGTCCTCTGTTGTAAAATATGTCCCTTTATTACGCATAAAAAGCTCCATCATCTGATATTCGAGCTTAGGTAATACTACCGACTTTCCGTTACAGCTTAATTCATAGTTATGCTGATTTAAAGAAATATCTCCCACCTCTATAACAGGCGGTACATATTCCTCGCGACGTCTGAGCATTGCGCGTACTCTGGCAAGAAGAAGATTCATTTCGAAAGGCTTAGGAAGATAATCATCCGCGCCGAGGTCAAGTCCTTCTATCTGGTCCTCCACCTGGGACTTTGCAGTAAGAAGTAGTACAGGCGTTGTATTGCCTGCAACTCTGAGACGCTTCAATACAGTAAGCCCGTCCATCTTTGGCATCATAATATCGAGGATTATGCCGTCATAATCCTCCGTTTCCGCATACGACAATGCTTCTTCACCGTCATATACCGCATCCACATTAAATTTATGAAATTTAAGGATATCGACCACAGCCTCCGAAAGACTACGCTCATCTTCCGCATACAGTAACTTCATAATGATACCTTTTATCCTATAAAACCGTTTCTATATAGTTACCAATTCATATTTACGCTCACCAAGTCCGATCTTCTCCGCATGATCAAGGCAAGATTCCCACTCGGTATCAGGATGCACCATATTAAAATGATCATGATGTCCGCCTTCGTGATTGCACTCATCATGCTCATGTCCATGACAACAGCCCTCGCCTGCTTTGTGCATATTATCTGCAAGCATACTTCCCTCAATTGCAGGCTGCTTATTGCAAAGATCGGCACAGGCCTGGTCAAGAGCTACCGGATCGAATGATGCAAGCATTCCTACATCAGGGATAATCGGGATATCATTCTCGGAATGACAATCGCAATTCGGCGATACATCACATATAAGGGAGACATGGAAGCAAGGTCTGTCCTTGCATACCGCATATGAATACTCTGCCATCTTGAAATTCAGCACCTTAAGTGAATCGGTATATTCCGCGGAGATTGCATCCTTCGGGCATACCGCAAGGCATCTTCCGCAACCAACGCACTTGTCATGATCAATTCTGGCTTTTCCGTTCTCTATAACCGGCGCTTCATGAGCACATATTCTATAGCATGAACCGCATCCGATACAATCACGCATATCTACCGACGGCTTGCCGTCGCAATGCTGTTCCATCTTACCGGCACGCGAACCCGAACCCATTCCGATATTCTTAATGGCTCCGCCGAATCCGGTCATCTCATGTCCTTTAAAATGCGTAAGTGATATGAATACGTCCGCATCCATAATTGCATGTCCTATCTTCGCTTCCTTAACATACTCACAGTTAATCGGAACTATTGTCTCATCCGTTCCTTTTAATCCATCTGCAATTAACACATGACATCCTGTCTGCAATGGTGAAAATCCATTAAGATATGCGGTCTCCAAATGATCTAACGCATTCTTTCTGCTTCCGACGTAAAGTGTATTACAATCCGTAAGAAATGGCTTGCCGCCGAGAGCTTTTACATAATCAGCTACAACCTTTGCATAGTTAGGTCGTAAAAAAGCAAGGTTGCCAAGTTCTCCGAAATGAATCTTAATTGCGGCGTATTTATTCGTAAAATCAATGCTTTCAAAGCCCGCAGTCTTCATCAGTCTATGTAGTTTCTGCAACAAATTCTCGTGTTCCGTCGCCTTAAATGAAGTATAATAAACCTTTGCCATAATTACCTCCCGTAGATTCTTATAAAGTTAGCATTAATTATATCACAATAACAGCAGGAATTGCATTTATTCTTATCGTCCGTATATTCTCGCCGCGTCAACCAGCGCATGCATATTAGCTTCCGGTGTACCGATCGGCATCTGGCAACCTGAGGTTAATACGAAACCACACCTGGTATCCCGTCCCTGCTCGATACAGATTCTGCCTGATTCAAGTACCTCTTCCGGTGTGCCAAGCTTCATTACATCCACCGGCGGAACATTACCCTGTATAGCCATAACCGGGCCAAGCACTTCCTTAGCTTCTTCTATACTTTCAACATTATCGAGTCCGAATAATCCGACGCCGCTTTCCTTAATATATTCCCACAATCCGCGGCTCGTGCCGCAGATATGAAGACCACAGCCTCTGCCTTTTGATTTGATATGGTCTACATTCTTCTTAAAATAAGGGAATGAGAATTCCCCATACTGCGCCGCACTGATAAGACTGGTGGAACTTACGGGATCCGCAAATCCTATTCCCACTTCAAGATCAATTAATCTGTCTATATACTTATTGTTATTCTCAACAATAACCTCCAGCAGATCTTTAATCTTATCCGGACACTTAAGCATTCCCATAAGGAGCCATTCAGTTCCAAGCACCATTGCCGCAACCGTAAAAGGTCCCGTAACCGTACCGCTTACAGGCACTTTATCTCCAAGCTTACTTTTAACTTTCTTTAATCCGTCTAAGATTATTGGAAGTCTTCCATCATGCTCTATATCGACACGCCTGGCATTCTCGATATTCTTTAATGTAAGTGCGGGGGTCTTAAGCTGGGCGATATTATTATCGTAATACCTGATTTCGGAACCCATGGCTTCCGCCATCCCGCGTAAAGTCGTGGATAGCCCTGCTCCGTCAGCATGGAAGTTATCATACAGATACTCTTCAAGTTCGAGCATCTTATCAGACGAATGATAATATTCATCAATTCCGCATCCGATTAACGGCGCCATTGTCTCTCCCGTATCAAGACAGCACTGAATTCTGTCTACAGGCTTTCCTTCAGATATAAGCTTATTTCTCTCAAACGGTGTAAGCTCATCATCCGGAACCACAACACCATTATAACTTCTCTTCGTTTCCTTAATCAGCATATTATATACCCACTATTTCCTTAATCTTCTTAACACACGAAGCCGCATCTACAGTATATGCATCAGCTCCTATCTCATCGCAGAACTTCTGAGAAATCGGGCCTCCCCCAATCATTACCTTATATTTATCACGTATTCCTCTTGCAGTTAGTTCATCAACCACCGCTTTCATACCCGGCATTGTCGTAGTCATAAGAGTCGACATCAATATGAAATCCGCATTTTCTTTTTCCGCAACATCCACGAATTCGTTAATCGGCACGTCTCGACCTAAATCTATCACCTCAAATCCCGCAGATTCGCACATAATCTTGACCAGATTCTTACCTATATCATGCGTATCTCCCTCAACTACTCCGATTACTATCTTTACAGGCTTAGTTGACACTTCCTTCTTCATATATGGCTTTAGAATATCGACTCCCGCATTTAACGCAAATGAAGCAGTCAGAACCTCCGGCAGAAAATACTCGCCTGTCGCATATAACTCGCCAACCCTATCCATTCCCTTGATAAGGCCTTCCCTGATAACCTCTGTCGCATCGAAATTCTCCGCGATGGCTTCATTACACAGGCTTTCAACTGTCTCGTCATCCATCTCGATTACAGCATCTTTAATCTTCGCAAATAACTCTTCCTTCGACATACCTACCTCAACCCTTGAAACTCATTGAGCTTACCAGCAGCATCTCATAATTTTCCACTTCTGCAAGCTCAAAGTAACTAATTTTCTTTGCCAAAAGCTCCATATTGCTTCGCACCACTTCGGACATTAAGGCCATGTAGGCACCGGTCTTCGATGTATTGCCAACATAACGGATCTTCCCTGCACATTCTGCCGGAATAATACCTGTTACTATAAGCGCTTCCTCCCTAAGATGAGCTCCAAACTGGCCTGCAATCAGAACTTCATCTATGTCCGCAGGTTTTACGCCTTCGCGGTTAAGAAGTGCCCGAATTCCCGATAGAATCGCACCCTTTGCAAGCTGTACCTGACGCACATCCTTCTGGCTCATATATACCTTATCCGTAAGCATAAGTCTTACGCCCGAATCATCCTTAATTACGCGCTTTTCGTATAAGCCGCATTCCTCCGGTTTCTTAAAAGCTCCCGTCTTCTTAATTATCTCTTCTTTAATCAGAACTGACAGCGTATCCAGGATTCCGCTTCCACAGATTCCCACAGCATCCGTATTACCTATTGCCTTAGTTTTAATGTCACCTTCATCCGCACAAACTTCTTCAATTGCACCCGCCAACGCCGGCATACCGCACTCTATATTCATACCTTCAAGTGCAGGTCCTGCCGCGCATGAACATGAAACCATGCTGCCTTTATTGGATAATACAATCTCTCCATTGGTTCCGATGTCGATAAACAGAGAAATTCCCTTCTTATCCGCCATTTCACAACAATATGCTCCGGCAACAATGTCGCCGCCTATATATCCCGATACCTGTGGTATGAAATATACGCTTGCCTCTTGTGCTCCGGGAAGTCCGAGTGATCTTGCCTTTCTCTCTTGTCCTTCCGTAAATACAGGCTTATATGGAGCAACTCCTATGGATCTTGCGTCTACGCCAAGGGCCATATGCGTCATCGTGCAATTAGCGGCAATCACGTATTCAACAATCTCTTCTTCGTCTATTCCCGCATCCGTACAGCACTTCTTAACACATTCCCTTATGCAGTCCATAACTGTATTCTGAAGCAATTTAATGCCTTCTTCGCCGTTTTCTATCTCATAGGTGATTCTTGTCAATACGTCCTGACCGAAGACTCTCTGCGCATTCATTGCCGCTGCATCAACCATAATCTCACCGGTAGCAAGATTAACAAGACCAACTGCGACCGTAGTCGTACCTATATCGCAGATAATTCCGTATCCCTTTCGATATTCCCCGATAAAATCCGATACATATACCTTCGACAGGATGTTCATATCGTTATTGGGCTTCTTGCCTGTCTTAACAGTTATATCCGAATTAACCTTATACTCGCAGGAAAGCACTTCTCCTACACCTTCTATATATACCTTGCACTTTCCGCAGGTACCTCTGCCGTTACAGGCATTATCAACATATATATCTTCTGCCAGAAGCGCTTTTAGCAAGGTTACGCCATGCTCTGCCGCAAACTTTTTTCCTGTTGTTAAATCATGTATTAACGGCATTCCCTACTCCTCTAACGCATCTATCATTGCGGCAATATTGCAAAGCGGTGAACTCATACCAAGTCCGCACGCAGGAGATATTACGTCGAATCCCTGCTTAACTGCATTTCTCGTAAGTTCTATAATTCTATCCGCTTCTGCATCCTCAATTGCATAAGTACTTACGTTACCCATAATTGCACGATTGCCCATTGCCTTTCTGATATCATTCATAGCAACGATTGCATCAAAGCTTAATATATCCGCAGTTATCGCATTGGCCTTATCAAGTACCGGCGTCATCTGACCGCAGATATGTACAATTGAAATTTTCCCTTTACGTCTTATGCAGTCAACCATCCTGTTAATGTAAGGCACCGCGAATTCTTCAAAAAACTTAGGTCCTAAGATTTCTCCCGTTGCGGAAGGATCGGCAATCATAATGATATCCGCACCCGCATCAATCATAAGCTCTATATATTTAAGCATCTCATTAGTCACATGATTAAGAAGCGCATGTGCCATCTGTCCCTTTTTACGTAATCCGACATAGAATACGGAAGGATCTATCAAAGACGTTGCGGCACTTACCGGGCCTGTTACATTACCGATAACCGGTACATCAGAAAGTCTGTTACTCAAGATATTAATCGCTTCTTTAATAACCTGAAAGCGCCCCTTCGATACATCAAAGCATGGCACCTTCTCCCATTCTTCCAACGAAGTTAGCGGATATCCCACAACGCGAGGCTCTCTATTATTACATCCCATATCAACCCCGGCACCAAGAGCCTCTACTTCTGCAGTCATGCAAAAAGGAACGCCGACATTCTCAAAGCATTTATTGCGATAAGCAAACTCCGACAATGCTGCCATTTTCTCAGGATCTGTATGTACCTCATTAAACGCAAAGCCACCTTTTTCAAGTAACTCCGTCGTTATCATATTCATCATTCCGCCGGGACATATAACAGGCGGACGATCAGGCTTTCTGCCTTCAACTATCGTCTTAATTCTCTCTTTACTATTCATACTAACCGTTAAATATCTCCGTAAATGCCGATATCCTGAGTTTGACCTGCTCACTGTCGGCAGAAGAATAATCTGTTGTAATACTTATAAACGGCAGCTTATGATTCTTTGCTGCAGCCCTGATAAAGCCGGATTCCACACTATAGGTATGACACATAGGAAGTAAAATCTCCATTATACCATCAACCTTATATTCCTCAATCAACGAGTCTATACTGTCCATACGATTCTTATTGGGGCTCATGACAGAGCAGCCTATATCAAGATAACGTCTTGCTATATTCTCATATAAGTCGCCTTCCAAAAGTACCGGATTCGCGATATTCTTCATTCCATTGCAATTCTCATACGCAACAACAAGACCGCCGTTAGATTCTATAACCGGCACAACCTTATCAAATACACCGCCTATAGGGCACCCGGTAAGAAGAATTCTCATGGGTCGGGATGAAGACTTAAGCCCATCCGTAATCACCCGGGATTGTTCGATTAGATTCTCCTTAATCCTCTTAAGCTCCTCAACAAGTTCTTCCTTATCGAATCTGTACTCGCTTCCCTTAAGTATATTAAAAAGTTCTGTTCCTGTAAGCACAGGACTATCCTCTTTCATAAGTTCGGAGATTTCCATAAGCTCCTCACGCACTGCGTTTTCAAGCTTAATCGCACTTATTAACCTGTCTTCGGTAATCTTTACCCTGAACTTATCCTCAAGGCGAGCCGCCATTTTCTTAATCTCGGAAACCCATAATTTGAAACTCTCTTCTTCCTGATTCTGCGGAAGCTGCATTACATGCACATCTTTAAACCGGCGCATATACTCATACATCTTCTTCTTGCCATCACAGGTAGTCTCTCCGACCACAAGATCTGAGAAATAAAAATACGGACACTTATCGGTCTTGGCAAAACCGTAACTGGATTTGATTAAAGGACATAGATTCTTCGGAAGCTCTTCTTCCGCGGAACCTATTGTCTCATCGGAAGTTGCGCAAAGCGATACCGCAACACCCCCTATCGCAGTCACAAGTTCCTTCGGAAAGTACGTACAATATGCACCAACTATCGGCGTCCCTTTATCCCTATATTCCCGAACTTTAATAAAAGAATTCTTTCTTTGCTCCGAAAAAGTCTCAAAAACTTCCGGAAGATTGAGATTATTCATTAATTTCTCCCATATATTAGAGGCGCATAGCAAATAACGCTGCACCGATTGCACCTGCATAGCGCGCATCCTCATTACTTATTACATCTGTTCCGAGCTTACGGCCAATCGCTTCAATAAGATAATCATAATCGCAAAGCCCACCGGTTACGACAATTCTCTTATTCACTATAGGCATGTGAGTTGCCTGACTTATAACCTTATCGGCAATTGATTCTATAATCGCATAAGCTATATTCTCCTTATGCTCACCGCGGCCTATAAGTCCTATAACTTCCGACTCCGCAAATACCGTGCAAAGAGAACTAATCGTCGTATCCGCACCATGCCTTGCCAACTCACACATATCGCGCGGTTCCATAGAAAGAGTATTTGCCATAACTTCAAGAAATCTGCCTGTTCCGGCAGAACACTTGTCATTCATAAGGAAATCAGCCACATTACCATCCACCGCCTCGATAATCTTGGTATCCTGTCCGCCTATATCTATGACAAGCAGGTTCTCTCCGCCGAATATATACGTCGCACCAAGTGCATGACAACTGATCTCAGTAACCGTCTTATCAGCATAAGGGACATTGACGCGGCCATACCCCGTCGCAACGATCTTGGCCGTATCCACTGCAACTCCTGCCTCTTTTAACTCTGCGATTATATCTTCCGCAACCTTTATACTGCTCCAACCCGTAGGGCGGATAATCTTACATACTATCTCTTTATTATCACCAAGGACTGCAGCTTTCGCGCAGGTCGACCCGATATCAATTCCTATATATGTACTCATATTAATTAAATCATCAATTCATACACGCCGTCATACCCGATATTCTCACGTGCAAACGCTTTTAAAAGCTCATCTTTCTGCGTAATATCAGCCTTCCAGGCAAGGCCGCATCCCGCGGTTATTTCCTTCGGCACAGGGATGAGTCGCCCGGGAAGTCCGTTTTCCATGCAAAAGCGCTCAACCGCCATTGCATTGGCGGTTGATTCAAATGATATGATAAGCTGTAATCTCTTCTCTCGCATTATTTAATCCCGACTGCATATTAAGGCTTAATGATTAAATCGGCGTTAGACATTCTCTCTACGATATCATACATGTTGGTAACACCGCCGACCGCAAGCTTCTCCGTTAATCCGTAGAAGTTAAGGCAGGTTCCGCATGTAAGAATCTCTACACCCTGAGCTTCCATAGACTTAAGGTCTTCGATAGATACGGAGCCCTCACATGTTACGCTTGCGCCGCTGTTATAGAAAAGAATTGTTGTAGGAAGTTCATCCTGCTGACTTACGGCATAGATAAATCCCTTTAATAAAGTCTTGCCGAGATCTTCTGCACCTTCGCCCATATGATCCTTGGATATAACAACAACACGTCTTTTCTTTCTGCCTGTGTCAGTAACAAGACACTCTTCCTTAATATCATCAGCCGTTGCACCTTCGCCGATTGTCATTGTTACCTTATATTCCTTATCTGAAATCTTCTCCGACTTAACAGCATAACCCTTCTGGTTAGCCATCTTTGTAAGATTCTGAACCGCAATCTCGTTATCTACGCTTGTCTCAACAACGCCTGCAGCACCGTTTAAACTCTTGATTGCGTCCTTTGTCTTAACAACAGGAATCGGGCAAGCATCTCCAATAGCATTTACTTTAATCATCTTTTTATCCTCCTATTTAATGACTTCAACTTCGAAATCTTTTTTCTCTATAACTTCGCCAACTATTGCAGCACTTGGGCACACCTTATTAAGCTTCGCTAAAAGCTCATCGGCCTTATCTTTTTCTATACCGATAAGAAGACCGCCGGATGTCTGCGGATCAAATAGCAGTTCTTCCATCGCAAAAGGTACACCGTTAAATTTAACCTTGCCTTCCGCAAAGTTTCTATTACGCTGTCCCGCAGCAGTAAGAAGAAATTCATCCGCATAACTTAAAGCTTCATCAAATCTCGGTACATTATCCGAATGGATTACTGCACTATACTTTCCATCAAGCATTTCTCTTAAGTGTCCAAGGAAACCAAATCCTGTAACATCCGTACATCCGTGAACATCATATTCTCTTATAACATCCGCAGCGTATTTATTAAGCGTGGTCATTGACTTAACCGCCTTATCCATAGCTTCTTTACTTGCTTCATTAACACGGTTGGCGGTACAGATAATTCCAACGCCCAGAGGCTTTGTAAGTATCAATGCATCACCGCATTTAATTCCGTTATTCGCAAGTATTTTCTTCGGATTAACGATTCCCGTTACGGAAAGACCGTATTTTACGGAAGCATCCATTATCGAATGTCCGCCCGCAAGCGTACCGCCTGCCTCTATAACTTTTTCCGAGCCGCCTCGCATTATCTCTCCCAAGATGTTAAGATCCATTGTCTCCGGGAAACATACGATATTAAGTGCGGTCTTAACTTCCCCACCCATTGCATATATATCGCTTAATGCATTGGTTGCGGCAATCTGTCCAAATGTATATGGGTCTTCCACCATAGGCGGAAAGAAATCAAGTGTCTGTACAAAAGCAAGGTCATCCGTAAGCTTATATACGGCCGCATCATCCTTGCTGTCGAATCCGATAAGTAAATTCGGGTCCTTATCTCCACGAGGCAGACGGGACAAAACCCTGTCAAGGATTCCCGCGCCAAGCTTTGCGGTGCATCCGCCTGTACTGCAAAAGAGCTTTTCTTCTGACATAAATGTCACTCCTTAAATCAAAACTAACACTATAAGAATACTATTCTATTGAATATTTCGCAATAGAATCATCCGTCTTTTTAATAAGTTTATATGTTTTTCTTATTGTCTTAATATATACGGAAACAGAAAAAGAACCGCTTAAAAAAGCGGTTCTTTACGTTATGTGATGGCTACTATACACGTATATCAATATTCGCGCCAACATTAGGGTTGACCGAAAGTTCCGATACCGGAGCCTGATTCATAGTAGAGATCATAGCTTCCCCAACATCCTGTATGGTATCAAGATTCTTGGACAAAACAGCGACTCCAACATCCGACATGGTTTTCGAATATGACATTGCCATCGATAAAGCTGCTATATCCATAGGCACCTCCTTTTGCTCTACAAATATACTCTAGCATATATATGTATCGGATGTATGTCTTAATTCAATTAATTACATTTTTTTATCGAACTTTGATAAGTGCCCTCATTGCATTTAATACACATAAAACCATTACGCCGACATCCGCAAAGATTGCAAGCCACATATTCGCAAGACCGATTGCCGCAAGCATCAGGCATCCAATCTTGATTAAAAGCGCGAAACCTATATTTTCATATACGATTCTAAGCGCTCTTTTTGCAAGTCTTATTGCCTTAGGTACGTTAATAGGGTCGTCGTCCATTAAAACTACGTCAGCTGCCTCTATCGCAGCATCGCTTCCCATCGCACCCATCGCAATTCCGATATCCGCACGGGTAAGTACCGGTGCATCATTTATTCCGTCACCTACAAAACATAAGGTTTCCTTGTCATTCTTCTTCGATAAAAGTTCTTCCACACGACTTACCTTATCCGCAGGAAGAAGATTAGCGTGGAATTCATCTATCTTAATCTCTTTGGCCGTATGCTCTGCGATAACCTTATCGTCACCTGTAAGCATAACGTTCTTCTTAATTCCGAGATTCTTAAGTTCTGCGATTGCCTTGGCGGATTGAGCTTTTATAACATCCGATATAAGAATGTGGCCTTCATACTTACCGTCAATCGCAACATGTACAATCGTGCCCGGATGATTACACTTCTTATACTCATATCCTTCGCGCTCCATAAGACGCGCATTACCGACCGCAACAGGGATTCCATCGACGCGAGCTTTAATGCCGTGGCCGCTGATTTCCTCGATATCGGTAACTCTACTTATGTCAAGCGCCTTACCATACGCGAGCTTCAAACTGTTACTTATAGGATGAGAACTTGCTATCTCGGCTAATGCTGCATATTCAAGGATTCTCTTATCTTCATTTTCGTTGTGTCCGTGCTCGCATCCGCAGAACTCTCCGCATTTATCACAGGAGCAATGAATATCATTAACCTGAAATACACCCTGTGTCAAGGTTCCCGTCTTATCAAAGACTACGTACTTTGCTTTGGAAAGTGCCTCAAGGTAATTAGAACCCTTAACAAGAATTCCTTCACGTCCCGCACCGCCTATTGCAGCAAAGAACGTAAGCGGAATACTTATTACAAGTGCACAAGGGCAGCTTACAACAAGGAATGTCAGCGCTCTATATAACCAGATTGATATATCAGCAGGGTTGTGTAATATAAATACATTAAATACAGGCGGTATAATGAAAAGTGCTAATGCTAAGTAACATACAACCGGGGTATACACTCTTGCAAACCTTGATATAAAGTTCTCGGATCTTGACTTATTGGAGCTTGAATTCTCTACCAATTCAAGTATCTTAGATACAGTAGACTCACCGAAGTCCTTGGTTGTGCGGATTCTTAACACTCCGTTTAAGTTAATACATCCGCTTATTATCTCATCGCCCGGTTTCACGTCTCTTGGTACGCTCTCGCCCGTTAATGCGCTCGTATTAAGTGAAGATATACCGTCTTCTACAACACCGTCGATAGGAACTTTTTCACCCGGATTAACAACTATAATTGTACCAATCACAACTTCCGAAGGATCGACCTTCTCAATAGTTCCGTCCTTCTCGATATTGGCGTAATCCGGTCGGATATCCATAAGTTCGCTAATATTGCGTCTGCTCTTACCTACAGCGTAGCTCTGAAAAAGCTCACCCGTCTGATAGAAAAGCATAACCGCAACAGCTTCGTTATAATCACCGGACTTTGTTATTATTGCAAGTGCAAAAGCTCCAACTGTCGCTACCGCCATAAGGAAATTCTCATCGAATACTCTTCTGTTTAAGATTCCTTTAAATGCCTTGCGCAATATGTCATATCCAATAATTACATAGATTATAATGTAGAATATAAGCTTGCCGATAGTCATTATAAGCTCCGGAGCCGGAAGCTTATCTACCGGAAGTACATTGATAAGAATAAGCATTACTGCGGATATTATTATCCTCGTAAGCATCTTTTTCTGCTTCTTATTCATGGGTTTTCTCCATTAATGTCAATTAAAGTTCAATCTCGCAATCAGGCTCTACCTTCTTGCAGGCCCGCAAAACCTCTTTCATGGTTGCCTTTTCATCAGCACCTTCTGCAAATTCAACTATCATCTTCTGAGTCATGAAGTTAACGGTTGCGTTGCTTACACCCTCTACCTTCTTGGTTGTTTCTTCCATAAGATTTGCGCAGTTAGCGCAGTCTACTTCAATACTATATGTCTTCTTCATAAGAAAACCTCCTTAATATTTTGTCTTTATGATTCAAAGTATATTGAATTATTCTATGCCAGTCAACAGTAGTGCATTAAAGCATTCCAAATGGTATGTTTTAATTTCCGATTGGATTATTTTTCCGTTTGGAGTATAATTAGTGCAACAGATTGTTTCGTATAGAAAGGAGACGCTATGTCCAATCATTTACCTCACGATCACGGTCATTTGCCGCATTCACTGCCTGCAAGTATTCCCGAGAACTGCTCATTTGAGAAAGCAGCCGAGATATTTAAAATACTATCAGACAGCAAAAGAGCCGAGATTCTATGGCTTTTATGCCATTGTGAAGAGTGCGTTGTAAATATTGCAGCGCTTCTTGATATGACCAACTCATTATGTTCTCATCACCTTAAGGTATTAAAAGATGCAGGACTTATTCTTAACCGCAGAGAAGGTCGTGAGACATATTATACGGCATCGGAAACTGCGTATTCAGAGCTTTTACACGAAATGATTGAACGTATGATTGAGATTGATTGTCCGTTTGAGGGATTATTCGAAGAAAAAGATTCGTATGATACGCAGATTCAGGTAATTAATGAAGTCCACGATTTCTTAACCCGTGACCTTACAACAAGATATACCGTGGAGGAATTATCAGCGAAGTTCCATATCAATACAACTTCACTTAAGAATGTCTTCAAAAAAGTATACGGTGAACCTATAGCCACATACATGAAAAACTATAGAATTCACCGTGCAAAAGAACTTTTACTTACAACCGACAAACCAATCTCCGAGATTGCATCACTTGTCGGCTATGAGAATCAGAGCAAGTTTACGCAGGCCTTTAAATCCATAACCGGTAAACTGCCCAAGGATATACGTAAATAGACTTTACCAATCCGAGTCCCAAGCTTTATCATTGTCGTTATAATAATCCCTGTAATAAAGAAGCGCACCTTATGGTGCGCCTCATTATTTTAATTTTGTCTCTGCAAAGTTCGGTATGTTATATAATACCAGCACTTCAGTGATTGCATTATTATCGATATATTCCTGCAAATCTCCGATAAAGAATCGAAGATCTATCATATGTACTTCTTCGTAATCTTCAGGCAAGAACTGTGCAAAACAGTTAGCGTAGGAATCCTTAATTATTAAGATTCTGCCTTCTCCGCTCCCCTCTATCTTGGTTGAAGCCTGATTGGAATTAAGAAATACAGCATACTTATCTGCGCTTTTTAAGAATGAGCGCGTATACATGGTATTATCGCAATCTGTACTGTCATTATAATACACATTATGATTATCGCTTATATAGTAAGCGTCTATTACATCATAAGGGGCAAAAGGATAATTAACCTTGTTAAAAGTAGTTCCCCTGAAGTCCTCAGATAGCACTTCCTTAGTATATTCATCCAAGGCATGCGGTGTTCTTCCGATTGCCTTCATATACTCTGCATAAGCATAGTAAGCACCAAGCGATGTCCAGTGATGATCGGTCTTGTAATATATATATTCGCTCGAATGGTCTGTTAATATAGGGGTTACATCTACAAGCGTAAATCCCTTATCCTTCATATATTCAAAAACTTCTTCTTGCGAGGCCATCGGTGCAAACTTAGGAAGCTTATCAGATAAAACCTCACCCGCCGTAGGAACCAGCATAAGCCGCATAGGAATTCCTCTACCGGAAAGGGTCTCCTCAATTCCCTTAAAATATGAGCAGAGCTTCTCAAGATTGTCATTGTCAAACTCTGATACCACTTCAATCAAGTACCCGTCTTTTGCGAAATACACTCCGCCGCTGTCACGCTTACCCAGGGCATATTCCTTTATAGTCTTAACGGTTACCCAGCCGTCGCGCTCCGGAAACTGGTCTGCCATATATTTTTCTATCTCACTTGAAAACTTCCCGCTTAATATTCTATCAATTGCCATACTCGGGAACTTCGCAAGCATTCTCTTTTCATTCTCGGAATATAATCTATCCGGTGCTGCAATGCCCCAAATCGAGCATCCAATAAGCACAAGACAGAATAATGCCGTCATAATCTTCTTATGCATACCATGCCTCCGTACACGTGTTACACGATTGGCGCCGGAGCCCCTTAAGTAAGAAAGCCCCGACGCCTATCAATAAGACCTACTCTTCTTCAATTTCTTCTGCAAGGTTATCTGTTAACTTACCGAACACTCCCTTGATTGCCTCATCGATCTTAGCATACTCGGAATCAACCTGCTCTGCGATCTCCTGTTCTGTAGGATCTTCACCCTCAGCATCTGCACCTGCAATTATGAAGATTACATAGTTATCAATTTTATATAATCTTGCATTCTGAATCTTAACTGTTCCAAATGGATAAAGTCTTACATAACCGCAAATTGCACTGTAGTTAACATTTAAAGTGTGGATCACTTCATCCTCGTATCCGTCCTTACATTTAAGGATTACGATACAATCATGACATACTGCTGAAACTGCATTCTGCTTACCGATATAAGAATCAACCTTGGTAAGATCAATATCTGCCATAATTGTAAGCGGCATCATATCTTCATCAATTACTGTATCACAGTAATATCCGTCACCGAGCGCATCGATAATAGCCTGTTCAATCTCTTCAACGGTAGGCTCTTTCTTCTCTTCCTGCTTGTTCTCACCACCGTTATCAGCTCCTCCGTTGCCACCGCATGCAACAAGTGAAAGTACCATCATCAATACAAGTAATCCTGCAAACAATCTCTTCATAATACGTTACCTCTCTTATAATTAATTCTCATCACTCTTTGTTTCATTATACACCGCATCAATATCGGCGGGATCTGCACCATCCCAATTGATAAGGGTATATGTAACTTCTCCCTCGGTCCACTTAACCTCGTAAAGAAGTTCATCCTCGGCATCATTGCCATCTACATCTTCAGCATTCTTACAAGCCGTAATCTCATATTCATGGCCGTTATACAAGAATCTGACCGTAGCTTCATTCTCTGCCGTTATATAATATTCTGCATCATATGCACCTTCGGGAATAGTAAATTCAATTCCCAGATTATCCTTTACTTCTTCCGCAGAGCTCTCCGTTAAGCCTAAGCTTTTACAAGCTTCATTTGCGTATCCCATACTGTCTTCCATAAAAGAAGCCTTGTTAATCACTTTGTCGCCACGATTATTACCGGATATTCCAACCGCAATAACAATTGCTACACAGGCCGCAAGCGGTGTTAATACTGCTGCAATCTTCTTCCACGGAATAACCTTTGATTCTTCGGAGTCAATCTTGCCATTAGCTGCTTTACGCTTAATATTTTCCAGCATTCTCTCCCCGGCGCCATCCTCCGGCGCAATACTGTCAATGCGTTCTTTAATGATCTCATCGAACTTATCGCTCATCGGCCTCACCTCCTAAGATTTTCTTCAACAGATTTCTCGCATCTTTAATCTGATTTCTTACTGTCGAAGGGGGTCTTTTAAGCATTTTGGCTATCTCATCCAATTGATAGCCCATATAATAATATAGCCAGATTATCTCCTTATACTTAATCGGCAGTGCCATAACCGCATCAGTTATATCTTCCGTACCTTGCGGTGTCTCATCAGGCACTTCCGGCAATTCCTCCACATAATCAATGTTCTTTCGGCCGTAACTTCTAAGTCTGTCCTTGCATAGATTAATCGCCGTAACGGTCAGCCACTTACGTTCATGTATCTCATCATTGAACGTATACTCACCGGTTATAACTTTTACAAAAACATCCTCCGTTACATCTTCGGCATCGCTTACATTATTCATATAAGTAAAGCAAAGTCTGTAGACATATTTCCAATGCCTGTCATATAATGCTTCGAAATCTGCATTCGTACGTAATGCAGCTTTCTTCATGGATAAAACCTCCTTACATCTATATAACGATTGGGATTTCCAAAATGTCGGATAGATTTAAAAATTATTTTTTCTTATCTTTGTTAATTGTTCTTCGCACATTGCTGTTGGCTCTCTTCTCTTCCATGTGCTTTTTAAACCAGAAAAGACCGACTAAAACAACAATCAAGCCAAGCATAAGAATCAATCCGCCCGTTCCGTTAATGAACATCATGAACTTCTCCATTTACTACCTCCGGATTCTTAATGAACGCATACATCTATTATAAATTATTTTGCTCCCTTAATGCAAGTTCCTCGCTAAAACCTTTCAGTGCATCAAATGGTAAGAATATCTTAGCGCGCTTTTCAAGGGGCATTCTCGGATGCTTTATAATAAAGCTGTCAAAGTCTTCATGTGTCGGCTTCCCACGCTTTAATACCTCACTGTATCTGAATACCTCTTTCTCCATTGGTAATACCTTCCTTAATTAACTTTACGCTCTGTGACCGCCGATTTGATTGTTGCGTTCAATCGATGTCGCGCCGCTAAGTAAATCATTTGCCTTTAATACTGCATTGGCGCCATAGCGAGTACGCACCTTACTCATTGCGGCATATAATCTCTGCTCACGCTTTTTTTCCTCTTCATCGGTAAATAGGCTTAGCTGGACTATTCCGCTGTCTTCTTTTGTATCGCATGCAGCTATATTAAGGCGCCTATATAAAAGTCTGTGATCCGTCAGCTTATCAAAAGACTCAAAAACTATAGGAATAACATCTTTAGCTACATTCGTAGGTTCAAGAGTTATTACGCCTTTCGAATACTTAGGACTTACCCTTCCGTACGAATCAATAACTATAGGGCCATCATATGAAGGGCAGCTCTCCATACTCTTATAATCATACCCCACATACCATGCAAACTTACCGGATACAATGCCTTTCTGATACATATCAAAGCATAGCGATTCAACCATCTCACATAAAACATTACGCGCTTCGCTATATTCATAAGGCCTGGATAATACCTGCCCGTTGGAAAGCGAATGATTATCGCTTCTGTAATTCTTAATATCACACATTCTGACAGGCTCTATTCCCCAGGCATGATCGATCAGAATCTCCGCATCTACGCCGAATATCTTATAAAACCACTCTTCATTCCATTGGCTTCGCTCTGCTATATCTCCCATGGTAAATATGAAATTGTTCTCTAATGTCCTTGCCTTGCCCCTTCCTATCTGCCAGAAATCAGTAATAGGTCGATGCTCCCACAGCTTAGTTCTATACGTATTCTCATCAAGAAATGCAATTCTCACGC
This sequence comes from Lachnospiraceae bacterium, assembly GCA_016283755.1. Classification (GTDB taxonomy): domain Bacteria; phylum Bacillota; class Clostridia; order Lachnospirales; family Lachnospiraceae; genus XBB1006. The sequence continues at coordinate 99,723 of JAEENO010000032.1, forward strand.
CATCCTTATCGGGCTTAGCTTTTTTAGCAACAATATCCATAGCTATTTTCGCAAGGTATAGATTGGTTCCGATTCCAACCGTTGCCGTAATACCCGTAGTCTTTAAGACATCGCGAATAATGGTCATTGCCATAAGATATGCAGGATTCTGGCCGGTACGCATCGCTTCTTTTTTATATAAATGCAGATAATGCGTACAATCTATAAAGCACTCGTCGATGCTGTATACATGAATGTCCTCCGTTGCAGCATATCTTAAATAGATAGAATATATATCCGCAGAAACCTTCTCATATTCACGCATTCTCGGAACCGCGATTATATATGGCACCTTCTTACCGGTATCCTTTTCGTAACGCTTAATTGCCTGCTTTGCTTCAAACAGACGCGGACGCGATGGTACTCCTATTGCCTTCAAAGACGGTGATACCGCAAGACATATCGTATTATCCGAACGACTCTCATCCGCAACAAGCAAATGCGCTTTTAACGGGTCTAAGCCCCTATGCACGCACTCCACCGACGCATAAAATGATTTCATATCAATTGCAATATAGCATCTATCTTCCATAATACACTACCTCGCTTCATTTAACCGAATTCTCGAACACATGTTTGTTATGTCATTATAACACCGAACAAATGTTTTGGCAAGGCATAAAAAAACACCCGCCTTATTGGCAGGTGCTCATTACATATATACTATTTCAGCTTCAATCCATCCGCAAATGCATTTCCAACTTTTTCACCTAATACTACATATGCGTTATTACATGGATCGAACGCAATAGGCTTAAGCTTTTTAAGGTCGACTTTTCCATCTGTAACTACGCTTTCGTCAGCGGATACATTTACTATCTCTCCGATAAGAATTCCGTTTTCAAAGCTTTTTACCTTGCATTCAAGAGCCATCGGAAGTTCATCTATAAGCGGTGCATCTACGAATTCACTTTTTGTTGCGTGGAATCCCGCCTTTTCAAATTTGTTCTCCGTATCTCTTCCCGATTCAATTCCTACATAATCGCATGGCACAACCTGATCTTCCGTTCCCATACTTACGGTAAATGCTTTTCTTGCCTTAAGATTATCTGTCGTCTTATGGTCTCCGAGACTTATTGTAATCTCTTGAAAATCCGTTGTAATGCCCCACGCGGCATTCATCGCGTTCGGCTTACCGTTTTCATCATACGTACCGATAATAAGAACCGGCTGCGGTAACATAATCGGCTTTGCTCCATAATTAACTCTACTCATAATTACTTCTCCTTTAACTTTATTCTTTCCTTTAAGCTCTACATCTTACACAATATCTGAATACTTACATCCCGTGACCTTAATAAGGTCACTTGGGGCAATTTCTATCTGGAATCCGACTTTACCTGCACTGACGAATATCTTGTCATAATCAGCGGCAGTTTCATGAATAAACGTTGGAAATTGCTTCTTCATGCCAATCGGAGAACATCCACCATGAACATATCCTGTAAGTGGCAATAATTCCTTTTGCTTAATCATATCTATAGACTTCTCACCTGCTGCCTTAGCCGCTTTCTTCAAGTCTAATTCTTCTCTTACAGGCACAACGAAAACGTAATAGACACCGCTTTTACCTTGTGTAACTAATGTCTTAAAGACCTTGTCCGGGTCTTCATTCAATATCCCCGCAATCTCTTCTCCGGTCTTTGTCGCATCAGGCTCATATGTATGACTTTCGTATGCAATCTTCTTCCCATCAAGAATCCGCATTACATTTGTCTTTTCCGATTTTGATTCCATATTATATCCTCAATCCAATGCTTCATTTATTAGTTGTTTCCAACGATCAAATACCGTATCCATCAACTTCATATCAAAGCATGAATTTAATAGCGTATTATCCGACTTGTTCTTAAAAGCTACATCAATAAATGCTCTTTGCAATACACACATGTCTTCATACAATTCTTCTTGCCCATATAACTTCATCATGGTCGGACCATCAAGCAGTATCGGTCTAAAAAGTCCCCTTTCGTTTTCCAATAACTCCTTATTTGTATGTGGCTTATTACAAAAATCAACAAAGTCCTTCTGTAAAGAATTGAGCTTTTCTATAGAATCCTTTAAAAATGGCGTTATATCCACATCGCGCTTTTCGCAAGGCTCTAACGTGGCTACAACTGTAACATCTCTTATACATTCCTCTAACTCATTTTTGTCAAAAGTTACTCTTTCCGGCTCATCGCTGCCTTCATGCTTATTATTGATAAATACAAGCTTACCGTCTTCGAATCCAACATAAACAAGAGCATGATATTGATTACGCCCGTTATCAAATTTTACTCCAAGCATTGCAGTTTCTTTTGAGCACAAATAATCAAAAACCTTAGCTTTATCAACGCTCTCTTCAAGTAATTCGAAACCATACCTATTAAGGAATATATCAAACCACTTTTTCTCCTGAATCATCGGGCCTGTAACATATCCGTCCTCGTTTTTGTCTACAAAAAGAGGCAGTTTCATCTCTAACGCAATTTCATAGTCCTCAACATCTATCCCGTATTTTTCCAGCATATTCGCCATGCCTGCATACGGGCATGACGAATTAAAAGTCATATATTTCATTCTCTTCCCTACTTTATTCTCTACACTTCATGCAACGGTAATATGAATTCTTCCATATCTTCAAGCCTTAAAAATATCATTCCGTTATTAACTATCGCATCCTGCGCGGATAATCCGCCGTCTATATCTATGAAATTACCGTCACGATACATATGAAGCGAATCAAGAGACGTATACTCATCCCTCACTCTTTGGACTCCTACATGCCCGGTTATAAAAATCTTATCCTTATTGGCATCGAAAACCGATCTGTCACAATGCGTCGTACCGTCACGAAACATCGAAAGCCACATGATGTCAAAAGCCGCATCATAATCAATATCCTTACACGGAACATCCGCATACCCCGGGATATAATATGAATGCGAAAGCACAAAGCGCTGCACCTCTCCGGACTTAGTCATAATATCAAGTTCTTTTATGAGCGGTCTTGAAAGAAGCCACTCAATCATCGCTTTGCGCTTTTCTATAGGAAGCGCTATATACTTGTTATAGCTTAAGATTCCGTTGTTACGAACAATCCATCTCTCGGCATCAGGGCCGTCACGTCTGTCTTCTCCGTTATGATCTATGGTATTAAGCATCATGTGCTCATGATTACCCATGATAAATTCGATATTCCCGGTATCCATAATGTATTGCATAAGTCCCATACAATCAGGGCCTTTATCAATAACATCGCCTAACACATACACCGTATCATCTTTACTGAATCCTATTTTTTCAAGCCCTTTCTTAAAAAGCTCGAAATTTCCATGTGGATCTGCCACTGCATAAGTACTCATTTGCCCGTACTCCCCTTATTTAAACTTCTCTTCTATAAGATTATAACAAAGCGGAGCCTCTGTAAAGACTCCGCTTACATTATTTATTCTTCCCAGAAAAGCTCATCCAGTGTCTTATGTAAAGCCTTGCATATCGCAATACATAAGTTAATCGTAGGATTATAATCTCCCTTTTCTATTGAGCTTATCGTCTGTCTTGATACATTACACATCTCAGCAAGCTGTTCCTGTGAAAGATCCATTCCGGCGCGAGCAGCCTTAAGTCTTAAATTCTTCATATACTACTCCTCCTCTTTCTTAGTTGTAAGACGTCTTATTAAACCGGCAATTCCGACGATGATAATAAAAACGCTGCACATTATATTTGCATAAGGAAGATCATAACACTCCATTCCGGCTATTGTTCTTATTCTAACTTCATGATTTACCAAATAAGGTGCTATGCAAATTAAAAGGTTAAGTAAAAGAGCGAATAAAAATATACCGTTATATCTTTTGATATTATTGTTCAAACCCCAGTAGCATCCGCACCATATATCATGTACACATACAACCGTAAGGCCTAAAAAGAGTGAGAACATATGATAATATGCACCCGGGATATGTATGTTAGGATATCCTTCAATTGAAAGGCAAAAAACCAAAACTTCGCTGATAAGTATTGTATAGAATCCATATGTATAACTCTTACCCTTAGCAATCTTCTGTCTCTCATCATACTCTGTCTTAATATGCTTATCCTTATTTGCAAAAATAACAAGTACCGCACTTATAAGAAGACCTACCATAATTCCCATAATCAAAAAAATTGAAACAAACTGCATAACTAAATTCCTCCGTAATATATAAAATCGAAAATTCATTAACAATAAATACTTCGCGCGCTTGTAACCAAGAAAGACTTTGAAACGTCTTTCGCAATCTCTCTTGATTACATTATCACTATACTGCCCTTATGGAATTATGTCAAGTATATTTTACAAAAATATATTTATTTTTTCTATTTTGCTATCGTCGCCTAATTTTAAAAAGAGAGCATCATTTCGATGCTCTCTATGCAATATAACCATATTCTGTTTACGAATACTTATAACAAGATAATTATAAACTGTGATACAAGAACTACAGTAATAAGTGCAAAAGGATATGTTGCAGCATAAGCTGACGCAACATCGTCGGTACCTGCTACGTTAATAAGTGTGCCAAGTGCAGGAGTTGATGTCATACCGCCTGTGATTGAACCTAAGTTGTTAAGAAGGTTAAGCTTCAATACGAACTTAGCGAAGAAGTATCCGATAATCATAGGAACGATTGTCATTACAACACCGTATACAAAGTAGATTGCCTTGAAGTAAGCAACGAACTTTGCACCACCGGCAATACCGGCACCGATAAGGAAAAGCATAAGACCGAGCTCACGGAAGAGTTCAAGTACGCGCTTTTCAATCTTAAGGTTAAGCGCACCGATATGTCCGAAATGTCCGAATAAAAGCGCAACAAGAAGTGCACCACCTGTTGTTGTAAGTGAGAATGTTGTTCCGCTAAGGCCCTTGCTTGAAAGCGGAATCTTGATTGCTCCTACGAGGATACCAAGAACTGCTGCAAGTGCAAATGCCATAAGACCGAACTTATCCATTGTAAACAACTTGCCCTTATATTCCTTAACATCACCCTTAGCGACTGCCTGAATCTTTCTTCTCTCTTCTTCCATGTTAGCCTTGGTAAGCTTCGGAACAAGCTGTACGAATAATACAACACCGATAACACCGAAAAGATAAGCAATACCGTGACCTACGGTTACAGCATCTTCAAACTCAGGAAGTACTGTTGCCTTAGCTGCAGAAAATGCAGGAGTTGATGTAAGTGATCCCGAAAGAATACCTACAAGCATTGCTACAAATTCCTTAGGATTACTCTCTGCACCTACACCTACGAAGTAACAGCCTACACAAGTAAGTCCGCCTGCAAGGATAATGATAAGACCAAGTAAAATGTAAGACTTAAAGTTCTTCTTAAAATCTGCGAAGAAGTTAGGGCCTGCAATGAAGCCTACAGATGTAACAAAGAGAATAAGACCGATATTCTCAATAATCTTCAAGGCATTGCTTGTATAACTAGCCTCACCGAGCATAAGCGCGCCGTTTAAATTCTCTGAGAAAAAAGCGCCGTAGAGTAAAGCTACAATGAACACACCTGCTGTTCCGAGCGATACTCCCTTAATTGTGATGCGTCCGAGGGAATATCCTACAGCTGCAACCACGAAAACCGATAACATTAAAAATGCAACCCCCGCAACGGAGATTACTCCACCAAATAAAGTCACGATACGTGCCTCCTTATATAATTTTTCACCGTTTGAAATTATACTCCTTGTAACTATCACTGTCAAATTAAAAAACTGCTATGGATCCCATAATTTATTAGTATCCATAGCAGTTCATATTACATATTAATCGTATGATAATGATTAAAAAGATCCTGCTTAACATCGTAAAGCTTCTGTGAAAGGTCTACATAGGTCTGATGAGGATTATCGAAACGACGGCACTCAGCCCATAACGTATCCTTTTCCTTAGCGCAGATATCTCTAATCTCCATAACTGACGGAGAAGTATATACACACTCACCGTTCTTAAATATAGGTACAAGCATTTCTCTTACCGTAAAAGTGCCTGCCTCGTACTTTGTTCTCTTCCAAGGAGATGTAGGCGAGAAAAGATTAAGATCTTCATTCTCGTTGATCTTCTCATCCGCAAAGCAGATAACATCAGCTTCAATCTTATGCTGATCCTTGGTATAGATTCTATAGATAGTCTTGTTACCCGGATTGGTTACCTTCTCGGTATTCTCGGATAACTTAATCTTCGGCTCGAACTTGCCATCCTTTTCAATTGCGGCAAGCTTATATACACCACCGAATGAAGGATTATCCTTAGCGGTAATAAGATGAGTTCCTACACCCCAGGAGGTAATGGTTGCTCCCTGACGCTTTAATGAAGCAATCAAGTGCTCATCCAAATCGTTCGATGCAGATATTACCGCATCCGGGAATCCTGCTTCATCAAGCATCTTACGTACCTTCTTACTGAGATATGCAAGGTCACCGCTATCCATTCTGATTCCGTAAAGCTTAGGCTTTATTCCTGCTTCCTTCATTTCCTTAAATACACGGATTGCATTAGGAAGACCGCTCTTAATGGTATCATATGTATCGATAAGTAAGATACATGCATCCGGGTAAAGATCCGCATACTTCTTAAATGCGGTATATTCATCCGGGAAGCTCATAATCCAGCTATGTGCATGTGTTCCTTTAACAGGTACGTTAAAGAGCTTACCTGCCAGGACATTGGATGTACCGTTACATCCGCCTATAACTGCAGCACGTGCGCCGTAAGTTCCGGCATCAGGACCTTGAGCACGTCTAAGTCCAAATTCCATTACGCCGTCACCTTCAGCCGCATCACATACACGTGAAGCCTTGGTTGCAACGAGGCACTGATGATTAACTATATTAAGTAATGCCGTTTCAAGAAGCTGTGCTTCCATAACAGGTGCGATTACCTTAACGAGTGGCTCTCTCGGGAATATGATTGAGCCTTCCGGAATCGCATAGATATCTCCCGAGAACTTAAAGTCCTTAAGATAATCGAGGAAATCCTCCTCGAAGATATGAAGCGAACGAAGATACTCAATATCCTCCTCATCAAATCTTAAGTTCTTAACGTAATCGATTACCTGTTCAAGACCTGCCATAATAGAGTAGCCGCCTTTAAAAGGGTTCTCACGGAAGAATGCATCGAACACAACTCTGCTGTCATTCTTCGTCTTGTAATAACCCTGCATCATGGTCAGCTCATAGAGGTCTGTTAATAATGTAAGATTCATTTTTTCTCCTTCTTGTTAAAACAAAAACATTCTTTCTTAAATGAAATAGTACGCACCTTGCGGCACGTACTATTACATTATACACCTTATTTTAGTAATATCAAATTATATTTCGTCTATGCTATTAATAACAGATACTATATCTTCTCAAGCTTATATACCACATCGCAGGCCTTAAGTATCTCTTCATCATGGGTAACCATAATGATAATTCTATTCTTCTTCTGATCTGCCAGTATTTCACCAAGAAGTTCTATGCTGCCCTTATCAAGCGCATTGGTAGGCTCATCTAAGATTACCACTTCGGCATCCTTGATAAAAGTTCTTACAATCGCGACTTTCTGACATTCACCACCGCTTAGATTCTTACCGTTAGATCCCACCTCATAATCAAGACCCCGGTCTTTCTTCATTGCAAACTCCAGCATCTTCTTAAGCTTCTCATCTGCAATCTCCGACTTTCCGCTGTCTTCAAATATATTCTCTCTTATAGTCTTACCAAGCATAATCGGTGATTGTGACATAACAGCGATATTCTTCTTTAATACTTCGCTTCTGTTAATCTTGGTAATATCTATTCCGCCCCATTTAATGTTACCGCTTTCAGGCTTTAGTATTCCAAGCAACAGTAAAAGCATCGTACTCTTTCCTGTACCGTTACTACCCACGATTCCATAGACTTTTCCTTTATCAAATGTAAGCGTCTTATTATCAAAGAGCCTTCTATCGTCAAATCCGAACTTAATACCATTAACTGACATTTCTGCAATCTCTTTTGGTATAACCTCGCCGTCCACATCATCTTCAACCTGCATAAGCTCGGCTAGACGATTCTTTGATACCAGATATTGCTGCCTTATTCCGCCAAAGCTTAAGAAGTATGATGTATCTTCAATTATCTGCTGGAAGTAGAATAATGTAAGAACTATAACACTCGTTAATGCAGCACTTCCCTCACTGCCGAATTTAAGCTTGGCTACAAGAAAGAAACTTGCAAGAAATGTAGTATTAACTGTTACACCTAAAAGCGAGATTCCATTCTTGAAATTCAAAACCGGCACCGCATTTCTTACAAATGTGTATCCAACTTCCTCGAATGATTTCCTGACAACCTCATAATGAGCACCGAACTTTATATCCAAAACCTGCGTCATACGTCTTCCTATAAAAGAAGCGTATCTAAAAAACGCCTCGGATCGCCTTTTTTCCAGCTTATAACGCTGCTTCTTCGATAATGCATATATTATAAATGTTACCGCTATACTTAATACTGCCAATAATCCAAGTGTTATATTGTTATAACAAAGAATAACTATAATTATTATTGTCTTTAAAACCCTACAGACAATATATGGAATCTGCTCTGCATAATAATCCATACAAATACCGCTATCGTTATTGATTTTTTCTGCGAGATAAAGGAAATCATTGTCCTTTATCTTCCCATATTCTTTTCTAAGGTATCTATAGATGTATTCGCTCTTATAATCTACCCCACATTGGTTGGAAAGCCAATAATCAAGATGTCCGAACAGAAAATCAACGGCAAATTTCAATATTGCAAGTGCCAGGATAATATAGAAGCACTTTAACAGACTCCCTATCTCGCTGTTAAATACATCCTTAGAAAGCTTCGACATCTGAATCGGCAATATAATCTGTATTACCGTGCTTACCGCAGCTGCCAAAAACAATAGCGCGTACTTAACAGGATACTTCTTAATACTATCAAACGGTTTCATAATACCTTCTCTCCTCTATTTCTAAAACTCAAGGCAAGACGTAATACGCCTTGCCTTAAATCAATTATTCACAATTCATATGCTTATCAATGTCTTATACTGCTTCTTCAACACTCCAATACTTTGCCTGTGTATTCCATAATTCGTAATACTTACCGCATGTATCACATAATAATTCTTCATGCGTGCCCTGCTGAACAAGTTTTCCCTTATCTATTACCAATATTCTATCACAAAATCTGCATGATGAAAGCCTATGTGAAATATATATTGCGCTTTTTCCTGCAACATAATCGTTAAAATTCCTATACAAATTCATTTCTGCAAATGGATCCATTGCAGATGTAGGTTCATCAAGTACTACAATTTTTGCCTTTTCCTTAATTAAGGCTCGTGCAAGTGCCAACTTTTGTGCCTCACCACCTGATAGTTCGATACCATCCGCATCACAATCTTTATAAGCATATGCATTTAAAGCATACTTACTCGGGAAGCCCACTTTATTTATGGCATCTCGAACCTCCTCTTCATTATAATCAGCTGACACTGCCACATTTTCACCTATTGGTAGTGAAAAAATATTAAAATCCTGAAAAACAACAGCAAAGTTTTCTTGATATTCTTTTTCTCCGAATTCTGTATAATCTATTCCATCTATCTTTATTGAACCGGACTTAGGCTTAATCAAACCACATAATAGTTTTATAAGAGTAGTTTTCCCCGAACCATTTTCGCCAACAACGGCTATACGCTCACCCTTCTTGATAGTAAACGAAACGTTATTAATTGCTTCTTTATCTGCATCAGGGTATGAATATGTAACCTTATCGAAACAAATGGTATTAAAGTTGCATTCATTATTATCTGTTTTTAACTCTTTTGGTGGAATCGCATCTATTACTTCATAATACATCTGTGCTCTTTCATTATAATCTTCAAGTTCACCTATATTACCGCTAAAATCTTTTATAGAATCGACTAAATTTGACGCAGCTCCAATAATTAATACCATTTCGCCGACAGAAATTATCCCACTCAACGCCTTATATCCTATTGTATAGTATATTCCCAACGTTATACATGCAAATACCAAAAAGCCTAATATTTCGGCAATAGAATCATACTTCAATATACTTTTTTGTAAAGAATACCCTTCTTTTAATAGCTTCCCGGTGGCTTCCGTTTTAATAAGCTTTTGCATTTTAAAAATTCTTATTTCTTTTCCAGTTTTATAATGCGCAACTTTATCCCTATATTCTTCGTATATTCCATCGATTTCGTTATACTCATCCCGTACTGAACGCTCGCGTTTATAAGTATAAGTCTTTAACAATGTAAAAATAATTGCTGCAATAACCACAACAAGAAACACAATGCAAATCATAATAGCATCGCCGGTTATTAAATCTCTTATTTTGATAAAAGCAATTAATGCGCTCAAAATCCCCGTCACCGAAGATACAATGCATTGAACAGTATAATAATAATCCGAATAAAGCCCGTCTCTGGTACTGGTTTCACTTCTGATTTCATCTACGTTCTTTAAGAATTCGCTATCCGTAAAAACCTCATATGATACATTAATTAGTTTTTCAGTTAATTGATTCTTTTCAAGCATACTGCATGCATCCGCATGATCGCTACAATAATTACTAAAGCATCCTTCAACAAGAATTACCAATGCATTTAGCAATATTATAGCAATAACTACGAAAAGCTTATTATTAGCATCAGCATTACGCGAAAAAGCATCTAATATATAAACAGATAAAATTAGATATAAATACGGATGAATTCCATTTAATACAGAATAAATTATCGAATCACTCCACGCTCTCTTTCTCATTTTTTTAATATCTCTGTTCAAACGCTTCAAACATATCCACTTTTTCATGCCAATGCCTCTTCCTCTTGATTCATATAATAATACCCTTGAATATTATACATTTTTGCATAATTGCCTTTTGCTTCAAGCAATTCTTTATGAGTTCCTTCCTCTACAATACATCCCTCTCTCATAAAAATAATCTTGTTGCAAAATCTAGTTGAATTAAGTCTATGTGAAACGAACAACGATATTTTATCCTTGCTCATCTCATTATACTTTACATACAATCGCTCCTCCGCCAATGGATCTAAGGCAGCCGTAGGTTCATCAAGTAATAATAACGTTGCGTTTTTATAAAAAGCGCGTGCCAATAGGATTCTTTGTACTTCTCCTCCCGAATAATCAGTGATGCTGTCTTTTTTTTCACTAAGTTCCACCTTTTCCAATGCTTCAGCTATCCTTTTTGCATCCCGCTTATCACCAGCTACTATATTCTCCTCAATCCCCATTGGCAACAATATATAATCCTGAAAAAGAGCTGTTATCTCGCTATACACACTTGCTCGAGTATATGCTCCTATCGGCTTATTATTTATTAATACTTCACCTTGTGTCGGCTTGTAGAGCCCACTTATAATTTTAATTAAAGTGGTTTTTCCTGCACCGTTTTCACCGACAATGGCAAGGCTATCCCCCTTACTTAAACTTAAATTTATGTTTTTCAAAACATAATTCTCCCCATCGTATGCATAACTAACATCTTTTAAATCTATACTCTCTATACCAGTCAACACTTCCCCTTCTTCACAATCTGAAAACTCAGGCAACTCCATAAACTCTCTGTAATGATCACATTCTACGCATATCCTTCCCAGACTACTTATATGACCTGATATTCCATTAAGCCATTCTGAAAAACCTGTAATAAGCGTAAAATAGAAAACAAACTCATCCAATTCAATACTACCATTCTTAATCGACAATAAAAGAATTAATGTAATGCCTAAATCTCTTATCAACGTGGCAAACGACTGTAATGCTGTCAAAGAATTAGCCTTTCCCGTATATCTTGCGAGAGTCGCAGCATACCCGTTTGCAGCTTCGCGCATATGTCCTATAAGCCATTTTTCACAATTATTTAACCGTATGTCCTTGGCTACAGTTTCATCACTTGCCTGACAAAACAAATAATAAAAAACAAGTTCGTATTTTGTCATTTCGTTTGCTGTTACATTACCGTATTCAATTGTTTTATGATAAGTAAAAAACTCCAATGCACAAGTAATAAAAACAATTAATAATATAACCCAATTGACATTTGCGAATAATGCACCATACGCTACAATACCTAAGATACTTGTTATCAGTCCTATAAGTCTAACCGCTGCCCATGCTCCATCAGATCTTGATCCTTCAAAAGCAAATTTCTTACATCTTTGATACTTATCTCGGGTTTCATATTGCTCAAGAACCTCATAGTCTATCTTCATTAACTTATCAATTAATTCAATTGCATAGCTTGAACTAATCCTGTATTGAAAAACTTCTTCCCATTTTTCTATGACAATACTAATCACATTGAAAATAACCCAGGCCCCAAAAAATAATAATAAATTTGTTACAAAAACCGAAACCTCTATCTTATTCTCTATCCCCCGAACCATCCACTTAAGTAAAAGTGAGCCTGTCAACGGCATTAATACTGCAATAGGAATCTTAAAAAAGCACAATACAGTTCCTTTTTTATCCCACTTAAACCAATTGTTAACTATATAATTAAAATTACTTAATCTAGAATAACGCATGTTTACCCTTTCAAAATCACATTTTCAATAAGTAACCGGCAGATGACAATACTGTAAGAACATCAATAATATCTGCCTCGACGCTTTTGACTTCCATTTCATTAATATCATAAGTTTTACTCAATTCCTCTGCGATTACGCTAACTGCAATCGGAATTCCTTTATCAGTCAGTCTGGATAGAATTTCATATATATCCTTAGCGCTATCAGTTAATTCCATTGCAGTCTGACTGTTTTCACGAAATATATATGTTTTATCATCGCAGATTGTCTTTTTTATGCCATCCGGCAATTTATATAGAAAACCATTACCCATCTTATTCATGCACCTCTTCTAAAACATAATACTCAAACCCCTTGCCTGTTAACATTTTATTCTTTTTCCATCCAATATAAGGCTTATCATTTTTCATTACCGATTCTATTATCTTAAGCCAGTATTGTTTTTGCATTTCACATTCCCATTGCATTTCTCCTGTATTATATAATTTTTCGCGTATATGCTTTAGTGGACAGCCACCGGCACAAACAATAAACGCAAAGCATTCCTTACATTCCTTGTATTTTTTTATTCCCATTTCCAACAAAGGATCTTCATATTCTTTATAAAAATGGATTACACCATTTTGAATTTTGCCTACAACCGGTACATTCTTATTATCATCAACACAGGTCGTAATTCTGCCGTCAGGAAACAACCACAATCCTGTTGCAAAACAGCCTACTCCACCACAAGAAAAGCCCGTTTTTTCCTCGGATAATAAAGGCGTTGTTATCTTTAAAGCTGTATCCTTATCCTTAAGTTTTATAAATTTCTCAACAAAACTATACTGATTTAAATCCTTTATTCTCTTAACACCGCCGACCGCACGTCCTGCTGCAGTAACCGGGTTAATCTCCCAAGAATATAGTCCTTCAAACTTCGACTCAATATATTCATATATTTCCTCTAAGTATGCAATATCATATTGCCATATAGTAGTCCTTATTGTCGTCCTAATTCCTTCGCCAATTAATCTTTTGATACTATTTTCTACAGTTTGTGAGGTCTTATCTTCATTAATGCTGATTCTGTTTCTATTCTGTAAAACAGGGATACCATCATACGAAATATACACTCTGTTAAAATGATTAATAATAAATTCCAATTGATTATCATTCCAAAAACCATTGGAAGTCATCTCCAGCATAAATTTAACATTTTCGTTTGAACAACAATTTTCTATTATTCTAACAGAATTTATAAATCTATCCCAGTCGAATGTAGGCTCTCCCCCACCTGTAAGATATATTTGTATCCCTTCGTTCTTGCCTAGAACTAAATTCTCAAGTTTCTTTCTTCTCAATAATTCGTTGACAAAGGCCTTTATATCAAAATCTGACAACAGATTTAAATCTCCACAGGCCGATGATTGACTACAATAATTACATCTAAAATTGCAATTATATGTTAAAACAATTCCCGCCGTTTCAATAAATCTATCGTTCAAATTGCAATTTTTATCAACACTTTTCTCCAGCCTATTAAGTTCTGCGCTGTATTCTTCGTCCATTCTACTGTCATCTAAGATATCATTCAAATCATCTTCATTCACAGTGTTAGGATATATTATATTATTTTGAGAATCATACACATAGTTATCAATATTATATTTCACTGCGTTATCTCCAGTACTTAGTATTCTCTAGCACACAAAGTATCAGACTGATATTTAGCTACCGGTTAAACATCAGTCTGATTTGACTTATAAAGATTAACTTCCACCCTTATGGCATCTTCCCTGACACTTCTTTGACCCATGACCACCATCGACACTAATTGTAATAATTCTTATTACAGGTTTAGTGTATTTCTTTTTCATTGCTTTTCCTCCTTCCCTCCCGAGACTAACTATTGTATAGAATAATTAGATTTCGTTCTTTATTATCTGCAGATACTATAAATGCTACGCTTCATAAAAAACAGTGTATATACATTTTCGGTTGAAATTTTTTAACGCGAAAATGTATATACAAAACTATACTTATTTGGTAGCATTGCTCTGAAGCAAAGATAACAGGAGGTTACTAACATGAGTTTAAAGCGCATCATACTTACTACCATCACATTAACTATAATTACAATTATCACACTATTCGCATCCCAAATAGACCTCAAAACTCTTGTCTATTCTAATACATATTACTACGTTAATGGCGATGATGAGCCTACAATCCCCGATCCACTTCCACTACCCGCTTATACACCATCAGGTGGATATAATCTGTAAAAATAGCTTTCCAAACTGTGTGCATATTTATATTTATACAGCTTCGCATACATAAATCCCTTATATAGATACTCTTTTCTACTACTTTCATCGGATGAATTATAGTATCCTGTCCACCAATTCAACCCAACTAATGCTGATCCTTTACCCGTATCAACACAATATTGAATAAAATCGTGTTCTGCCTTATTAGGGTTATTTATTTTACTCTTTTTGTCTTTGCCGATTCCTAACAAGTATACTGATGTATACTGTCTATAACAGTACCTCAAATCCACTTTTGTATCTTTGTATAACTTCAATAACTTATCTGCTATGATATCAGTATTGGCTCCATCTATCTGTCTGAGATTTGCAAGGTATGCCGTTATTATATCCATCTCTGCCTGAAATGGTCGTCTTATATACTCTTCCCTTTCAAGGTCATATATTCCCTTAACATTTTCTTTCATCGCCTCAAGTTTTATATTCTTATCAGTCACCCCTTCATATTGAACAATGCCCCTATATGCTTTAAACAAGCGCTTTTCTTTCTCACTTTGGTCAGGTCTTTCCTCCGTTAATTCAAGAACTTTAGCCGTTTCCCCTCTTGCAGTCATTTCCTTAATTTCTGCTATCTGCCGTATTCTTTTCAAGGAATCTGCGATTACAAAACCACTGATTCGCTCTTTATTAATTGACAGTTTTTCAACTATTGCCTTATATTTATTCTTATTAGGTGAGCTTTTTCCTTTTTCTATATTAGACACTGATGCAATATTCTTATATATTCCATCTGCAAGCTCCATTTGTGTCATACCCTGTGCCATACGCTCATCTCTTATTACCTCTGACTCAAGAAAATATGAAGCTGTCGTCCACCTATAGAATAAGGCATCCTGTCTTCTTCCGTTATCGTATTCATTATATAATTCATAAAGCAGATTAAAATATGACATCCAATAATCCACTTTATCTCTGTCTCCGACTCTCTTATAACTCTCAATCAATTTCTCAACAAGTGGTTTTAACATATATATTATGCTATTTGCTCGTAACAGACCTATTCCTTTTTCCAAATAAGTTACTAACGTCTCATTCTCTATAATACTTTCCCCATACTCCACCATTAGATATACACATTTAGGCAATACCCTAACTTTAAGGGTTTCATCGCTCCATTTTCCTGCCAAATAAACAAAACACTCAATCAGTAAATCTACACCTTTCTTAACTTTTCCCGTCATACATAATGCCTTAATATACATCAGTATATTTTCAACTTCATATGTTGAATAAAGGTATTCTGTATAATTATAGCGATTCACACCATTTAAAGTCAGTTTTATAGCCTTTGATATATACTGAAGACCTTCTTTATATTCAAATATATTATCACCACAATATAATTCAATAGCCGCCAACGTCCTATAATAATACATCTCCTCGGCGCCTTCTAATTCTCCATATAATAACTTATACTTATCAAGCATGCTCTTTGCATCAACAGCATTTCCGCACATTATCCTATCTTCTATCTCATCACGCATTAAGATTTTATCATACTCTTCCCGTGATAATATATACTCAAGGCTATCCACAGATTGGCCCATTCTTTCAAACAATATTTCAAAGGTTAACACATCCGTAACCGAATCCTCTACTCCAACGCGATATAATGCCTGCTGTGTGCATATTCCGGATGCGAGTTTATCTCGTGATACCCCCACTCTGGCGCGTTCTTTTTCAATCAAGTCCCCGACTGTTATCATAAAAAAACATTTCCTATCTTTCGTACGATATATTCAAAAATCAACCGCGAACCCTACAGAATCCGCGGTTGATTATACATAACATTATTAATAGACCTTACTTGCCTGCAAGTAACTTCTCTACTGTAGCAAGCTTTACACAGATGATGAATAACTCACCCGCTGTCTTAAGCTCTTCTACTGGTGGAAGTGACGGAGCGATACGAATGATATTATCGTTAGGGTCCTTCTTATATGGGAAAGGAGCACCTGCGCCTGTCATAACCATTCCTGCTTCCTTACAGAGCTCGACTACTCTCTTTGCACATCCATCAACTGTCTGATAAGTAATGAAATATCCGCCGAGCGGTCTAAGGTAAGAACCTGCTCCGATACCCTTTAATTCCTTATCGAACATTTCAAGAAGCATCTCAAACTTCGGACGAAGAAGATCTGCCTGCTTCATCATATGAGCACGAAGTCCGTTGATATCCTTAAAGAATCTTACGTGACGAAGCATATTAACCTTGTCGTAAGAAATTGCCTGTGCATTCATAAGCTTCAAGATATCATCGATATTCTTCTTGGATGCTGCTATAGCAGAGATACCAGCGCCCGCAAGTGACATCTTGGATGTAGATGCAAACTCATATACCATATCAGGATTGCCTGCCTTCTTGCACTCTTCCATAATAGGAAGGAGCTTGTCCTGCTTATCCGCATAGAGATGATGCTCTGCATAAGCATTGTCCCAATAGATTCTGAAGTCTTCTGCTGCAGGCTTAAGATTAGCGAATCTCTTAACCGTCTCGTCAGAATATGTAATACCCTGAGGATTGGAATACTTAGGTACGCACCAGATACCCTTAACCGAAGCATCGTTATTAACGTACTTTTCTACCATATCCATGTCAGGACCGGTAGGTGTCATAGGAATATTGATCATTTCGATTCCGAAATGCTCTGTTATAGTAAAATGTCTGTCATATCCCGGTACAGGACATAAGAACTTAACCTTATCAAGCTTGCACCAAGGTGTTGAACCAAGTACACCATGTGTATAAGCACGGCAGATTGAATCATACATAAGAGTAAGGGATGCGTTACCACCGATGATAATCTCATCCATTCCGCACTCCATAACCTTACTCATAAGCTCTTTGGCTTCTGTAATACCGCTTAACACACCATAGTTACGTACATCACCGTCAACAGACTTGAAATCCGATTTGCTTGTAAGTACATCTAAGATAGGTGATGAAAGATCAAGCTGTGCTGTTGAAGGCTTACCACGTGCCATGTTAAGTGTAAGGCCCATCTGCTGATACTTCTTGTAAAACTCTTCAAGACTTGCCTTCTCCTTAAGGAGTTCTTCCTTGGACATTGTTTCGTAATTCATATTAAATCCCCCATAAATAATAGTTTCGGTGTCCCGAAAATATGTATTACCGTGTATTTACTATTAAAACACTTTATTAGCGTTACTTCAAGCCAATTCGCAATTAATTCTTATCTTTTCCTTTAATCTTATTAAAATATTCTATTATTTCTTTTTCGTATCCTATACTTCCCGGCTCGAAGATTACTTCATTCGTCAGCCCGTCAGGTAAGTACTGCTGCTCTACGTAATGATTCGGGAAATCATGCGCATACTTATATCCTATGCCGTGACCTAATTTGTCCGCGCCACCATAGTGATGATCCTGTAAATGCGTCGGTACTTTCTCGTTAGGATTATTGGCTACTATGTCATTTGCCTTAAATATCGCATTTACACAGGAATTACTCTTCGGTGCCGTTGCTACATAGTTTACTGCCTCCGAAAGAATAATCTGCGATTCAGGCATGCCCACACGTTCCACTGCCAATGCTGCTGCCACCGCAACCTGTAAAGCATTAGGGTCTGCAAGTCCCACATCCTCCGCTGCGCAAATCATAATACGACGTGCGATAAACTTAATATCCTCGCCTGCAGTAAGCATCTTTGCAAGATAATAAGTTGCGGCATCAGGGTCCGAGCCTCTCATACTTTTAATGAAAGCCGATATCGTATCGTAATGATTGTCTCCATCTTTATCATACTTTAATGCGCGCTTCTGAATACATTCCGATGCCACATCCATAGTTATATGAATCTTGCCGTCAGAAGAGCGTTCCGTCGTTAATACGCCAAGTTCTACGGCATTAAGTGCGGACCTTGCGTCACCCGATGACATATCTGCCAAAAATTCTACCGCATCATCATCTATAACCGCGTTATATGCACCCATACCGCGCTCCGTATCCTCTATAGCGCGGCGAATAAGAACTTTTATATCATCAGACGTTAATTTCTTAAGTTCAAATATAATGGAACGGGATAAAAGCGCTCCGTTCACCTCAAAATAAGGATTCTCGGTTGTTGCACCAATTAATATTATCGTTCCGTCTTCAACGAACGGAAGAAGATAATCCTGCTGAGCTTTGTTAAATCTATGAATCTCATCGATAAATAGGATCGTCTTCTTACCGTACATGCCGAGGTTATCCTTCGCAATTGCAACAACCTCTTCCATGTCCTTCTTGCCCGCGGATGTGGCATTAATCTGCTTAAAGTCCGCTGATGTAGTATTGGCAATAACGCGCGCAAGTGTTGTCTTACCGGTTCCCGGAGGTCCGTAGAATATGACAGACGATAACTTATCCGCTTTAATCGCACGATAAAGGAGCTTATCCTTACCAATGATATGCTCCTGTCCCACGACTTCCTCTATCGTTCGCGGGCGTAATCTTCCCGCAAGCGGTGAGTCGGACTTACTATTCTGTTCTCGCATATAAGAGAAAATATCCATAATCTACCTAGTTATT
Organism: Lachnospiraceae bacterium; assembly: GCA_016283755.1. Taxonomy (GTDB): domain Bacteria; phylum Bacillota; class Clostridia; order Lachnospirales; family Lachnospiraceae; genus XBB1006. Next base: position 119,219 of record JAEENO010000032.1, read on the forward strand.
CTTATACTTTAATGTCTCTTCGACAGTTTCCTTCATTACCCTCATTGCATCGGTCGGATTCTTACCTATCGCAGTCTCGTTGGTAAGCATTAATGCACTTGCGCCTTCCATAACCGCTCTATATATATCCGAAGTCTCAGCACGTGTCGGAATCTTGCTTTCACACATGGATGCAAGCATATCCGTAACTATAAGGAACTCGCGCTTTGCCATTACGCACTTTTTAACGATTTCTTCCTGAATTATAGGAAGCTTCGTAAGTCCGTACGCATTACCAAGATCGCCTCTTGCAATTACTATACAATCACACTCTTCAATTATTCCGTCAAGATTTGCAACGCCTTCTTCGTTCTCAATTTTCGCATAGATCTTAACGTCATGACAATCCGCCGTATCAAGTGCGGAGCGAAGAGCTTTTATATCATCCTTATTACGAACAAACGGGAGCATAACCTTCGTTACATTATGCTTCTTAAAAGCGCTTATATTCTTAAAGTCGTTAACCGTTAAGGTATCGCGCTTAATCTCTTTATGGACAAGCTTGATACTCTTTCTTGAAGAAAGCACTCCGCCTCGCATAACCTTAAATGCATTGCCGTCACGGTTAAGAAGTATCTTACCATCATCAAGTAAAACTTCCGTCTCTTTATCAATATACTCAAGTAATTCCTTCATAACAGGAATCGTATTCTCATCTTCTTCCGTTGCAAATAAGACATATGAGCCTTCGGTAAGATTCATTTCATTCTTTAATGCGCCGATTCTAAGCTCCGGGCCTTCGATATCTGCCATGATATCAATATCCTTACCGGATAATTTGCAAGCCTTATGTAACTCTTCCAATCCTTCCATGAAGTCCGGAAGCATGGCATGGGATAGATTAAGTCTAATTCCCGTCATTCCGTTTCCGATTAACTTATAAAGTACCTCCGCATTCTTACATGAAGGCCCCATTGTTCCGTAAATTTCCATTTATATTTCCTTTCTAAAAAAACGCTTCATAGCATATCTTAATGTACAATATCGAAATAACAATAAGCATTATCGGGCGAACGATTCTTATTCCGTTCTTCATAACAAGGCTTGAACCCGTATAATGTCCCGCTATTGAAAATACTGCTGCCGTAGCACCAAGAAGTATAAGTACCTGCCCATGAATAAGGAATGTTGCAAGTGCCGCAACATTGGATGTTAGATTGCATAACTTCACATTACCGGATGCGGTCTTAACATCAAGTCCCAATATAAGCGTAAAGCCTAACAGTAAAAAAGTTCCTGTGCCAGGGCCATAGAAGCCGTCATATATTCCGACTATAAAACTCAACACACTTCCCCAGATAAGTACGCCTTTTCTTGTAAGATTAAACTTATTGATTGGCTTAAGATCCTTATTCTTGAATACAAGAAATGTTATTATCGGCAATGTGCAAAGAAGCACTATCTTAATTGCCATATCGCCCGTCATAAGAACGAGATTTGCTCCTATAACGGAACCGATAAATGAAAGAATAACCGTAGGTATTGCAAGCATCCAGTCTATATAACCGTTCTTACAATATCTGTAGGTTGATACCGCAGTTCCTATCGCAGACGACATCTTATTCGTCGCGACCGCATTATGCGCACCTATCTTCATCATATAAGCAGGAAGCGATATCATTCCGCCGCCGCCCGCAATCGCATCTACAAATCCCGCCAAGAAAACTGCCGGGCACACAATTACAAACATCATTAAACTATAATTTCCCAACATAATATCCTCCGTAAAATACCAAAAGTATCATATCATTTTTAAACTCTGTCTACAAGTATGCTTCAAATATCAAAAAGCCACCGACACACTCCATTTTCAACCTGTCAAGTCATTATTCTAACCTGATAGCAAAATTCTATTTACATACGCGGCTGTCATTAATATAATTGCCTCATAAGGTTAACCGAACATAAATTTCGTTAAAAAGGAGAGATGTTATGAGCAACGTATTTTCAAACAGGAATTTCAGGCTCGTGTTTTTCGGCGCACTCGTATCCGAGCTCGGAGCGCTTTTATACAGCTTTGCAGTAAGCTTCTATATACTTGAGATAACAAACAATAATGCATTCTTGCAAGGACTTTACCTTGCACTTTGCGGAGCGATACTGCTTCTTTTAACCCCCGTAGGCGGAGTACTCGGCGACAGATTCAATAAAGCAAAAATCATGTTCACGTGCGATTATATGAAGGGCGCCCTCATAATAGCCGCAACAATACTTATGATACTTTTTAGAAGCAGCATGGCACACCTTATCATTTTATTTGCAATCGGTATTGTAGGTAACGGCGTAAGCGGTATATTTAACCCGGCATCAGGCGCGCTGCTTCCTCACATCGTTCCTGAAGATAAGTTACAGCAGGCCAATTCATACTTTGCCATTAAAAGCTCTGCAGAGGGAATCCTTGGAATAATCCTTGCGGGAATTCTTTATACATTACTTCCTATCCAGGTATTATTCATGATTGTCGGCATATGCTTCATATTATCCGGAGTATCCGAGATGTTCATAAGATATGACTTCGTAAAATCAGACGACAAAATGACTGTTAAGCTTGCGCTTTCAGATATGAAGGAAGGCTTCGTATACTTAACATCCCGTAAAGCAATACTTGCGCTTGTGTTAGCAATTCTTTTCATCAACTTCTTCTTTGCACCTATCACAAGTAACTTTTTGCCTTACTTTGTAAAGACCGACATTGCAAATGCTCCGACATATCTTTTTAAAAGCTTTATAAAGCCTGAGATGTGGATTTCAGTCTTCAGTGTATTAATGGGGTTAACCTCCCTTGTTGCATCCGTTATATTAAGCGGTAAAAAGCAGGAAGATAAGTGCGGCAAAAAAGTTGCCGGAAGACTTTTTGTCGAAGCCTTACTCATAGTCGGCCTCACTTTAAGTTATGTTATATTCGTTGCAAATAACAAGTCGATTAATGCATTTCTCATAATATTATCTCTCGGCATTCTCGTTGTGGGATTCATACTTTCGTTTATCAATATCCCGATAAGTACGGTCCTTATGAGAGTTGTCGATAAAGATAAACTAAGCAAAGTTACAAGTATCTTAGGCATCTTATCACAGGGTCTGATTCCGATAGCATCGGTTATTGCGGGCGCAATCTTACAGGGACTTGGCAGCTCATTCCTTCTCGCCTTTTGTTCCGCAGGATTCCTTGTAACGTCAATCGTTCTTATGCTTAACAAAAAGGTAGGAGAAATCTAATCTTCCATCAATAATAAAAAAAACGCCGCAGAGAATATCTGCGGCGTTTTCATTTCATAATCCTATTAATTAAAAAGACTTGTAAGGAAATCGAGTATTTCCTGGAAAAAGTTCTTGATAAGGTCGATTATTGATTTAGCATCCATCTTATCGAGGTCTATGCCCATTGCCTTAAGTGCGTTATACATATCGCTTGCCTGCTGAGCAAGTGCATGCGGATCTATATCCATAACCGCAATCTTTCTAAGAAGGTCTACAACCTGTGTTACCTGCGCTTCGGTAAGCTCCATGTCAAATTCCCCGGCCGCTTCCTTAACGGCGTCTCTTATTTCTTCTTCGCTTTCAAGATCTTCTGATACAACAAGCTGCTTTGCATATGCTATAAACTCGGCAACCTTATCCGTATCTCCAAGGTATGTTCCAAGCTTACCCGTAAGAACAAGCTCATTGGTTGCTACCATAAGTACCTGCTCATCAAGTTCTGCGCCCGTCATATCACAATATGCCTTAACGATTCCGATAAGTGCTGCGGTACCCGATAACTCAAAAGGTGCAGCGATAACAACTTCGGCATCCTGAACGCCTGCTGTTATAAGAGCATTCTGATACATTGATACCGTACAATAATCAATGTTATGAGTTGTAATCTTAAGTCCTGTACCCGGAGCCTTCGGAATAAACTTAACCGATGAAAATGCCTTGGTACCAATCTTATCCTTGTCCACAAATGCATCAAGATACTTATGTTCTTCCTTATTGCTTACCGTAAGAATCTTGTACTGCGGAAGTTCTTCTTCAACTACGCCGAGAAGATTAAGAACTGTCTTCTTCTGATCGTCGCTAAGATCTTCACCAAAAATTATGTATGACTGACCGTATACATTACCGGTCGACTTTTCTGCGTTACCTGAAGCAGTACTTGCGCTTGCCTTAGCAGATGCAGTAAAAAGCATACAAAATAAAAGCGCAAAAGCCACTATTTTCTTCTTCATTAAAAATCACTAATCCTTTCATGCGGAAATCTCATTTCCCCGCAATAAAAAACTATTTTTCTTTAATCGCAACTTATTTATTCTATCACCAAATTTTAATTTGTCAAGTAAAAAGGCGGGAGTCCCTCTCCCGCCCGGATATTACGCTGTTTTATATTATTTACATCATGAATCCGTACTTTAATGGATCGTCTTCGTCGATGAACCAAGTGTTAAGGCCTGTTATATAAGCACTTCCCGTTATCTGCGGGATAATCGCCTTATAATCTCCCACTGTTGCTTCATCTATAACTTCACCGATGAACTTAGAACCCGTAATAGATTCATACACGAACTTCTCGTTCTTCTTCAATTCGCCCTTCGCAAAAAGCGTTGCAATTTTAGCTGATGTACCGGTTCCGCACGGACTTCTGTCAATCTGTGCTCCGCCGAATACTACACAGTTCTTCATGTTTGCATCGCTACTACACTTATGTGTATAAAACTCTGTAAGATCAACCGTATCGATATCAAGTGTCGGATGCTTAAATGTCTCTTTCTTATTGACTTCTTCAAGGATCTTCATTCCGAGCTTTGATAACTCTTCTGCATTGGAAGGATCGATTGCAACATTAATCTTATCAGCATCAACAAGTGCAAAGAACGAACCTCCGAAAGATACATCCATATGGATATCACCGTACGGTGCGATATTAAGCACGATGTCTTTCTTATAAAGAAATGCAGGTACATTCGTTATAGTAACGTCAACTGCTTTTTTATTAACTACATGAACCTTGGTCTTAATTAATCCTGAAGGCGTATCGAGCGTAACCTCTGTATAAGGCTCTGTTACCTGTACCATACCGGTCTCAACCACCATTGATGCAACACCTATCGAACCATGACCACACATATTAAGACATCCGCCGGAATCAAGGAAGATAACGCCAAAATCAGCTTCCTTATTGCAAGGCTCTGTAAGAACTGCACCGAACATATCACGGTGTCCTCTCGGCTCAAGCATAAGCGCGGTACGAAGAAAATCATAGTTCTTCTGGAGGTCGTGCTTTTTCTCCATCATGGTATCTCCCTTAAGTGCAGGGAAACCATCGTATATAATTCTTGTGTACTCTCCTACCGTATGCGAATCAATCGTCTTAAGCGCATAGCTGTAGTCAAGATTTCTCGGCTCCTTAAACATAGTAAAACCCTCCGTTATAATAAATCTCTATTGATTAATTGACTATACTTATACATGTATCAATTATACATATTAAACACGTATAAAAGTTCACGCAAAATAGCATTATGCCAATTGCTTAATCCCCCATAATTACCTATAATAATATAAACTGCATTAGTATGGTCTCGACCTATATAATAACACTAATAAGGTCAACTAACAAGATAATAACTTATAGCCATTTGCTAATGTTGATCTATGGATATATATGGGAGTAGCTGAGACACTGGTGGTCTCCCCGGTCTTCAAAACCGTGTGAGGGGTACTTAACTATCCTTGGTGGGTTCGATTCCCACATACTTCCGCCAAATACAATAGGGAGGATAACCTAATGAAATATACTATCTTATTAAAGCAGCATATCGGCGCACCTTGTGCCGCATGCGTTAAGGAAATGGACAGTGTTAAGCGCGGGCAGTTAATTGCGAGTCCTACAGGCTTAGGCGCACCGATCCACTCACCTTATAATGGAATCGTAAGCGAAGTTACCGATACCGCAATAATTATAGATGCAAAGGAGCCGAATGCCGAGAAAGACGAATTTGTCGAGCTTTTAGGCAAGACCGATAAGGAGCTTCTCGAGGCATCAGGTCTTGTAGGTATGGGTGGCGCAGGCTTTCCTACTGCAGTTAAATGCAATATCGACCTTAAGGGCGGATACATTCTTGTTAACGCAGCTGAATGTGAGCCTCTCTTAGAGCATAACATGAAGCAGCTTCATGAGGACCCTTCGAAGATTATCGAAGGTCTTAAGATCGTAATGAAGTTATGCAATGCAGCTAAGGGTATTATCGCCATCAAGGAAAAGCACAAAGAAGAAATCGAAATCTTAAAGAAGTTATGTAAAGAAGAAGACGGAATCTCTTATCATCTTCTCCCGGATTTATATCCTATGGGCGAAGAGCGGGCTATCGTTCGTGAAGTCTTAGGTAAGCTTCTTGCTCCTACAGATCTTCCGTCCGCAGCAGATTCCGTTGTTATCAATATCGAGACAGTACAGCGTGTATATGAAGCAGTTAAGCTTCGTCGCCCTGTTATTACCAAGAACTTAACAGTTGCAGGTAAGCTTAAAGGCGGTACACATTCAAGAGTATTCTTCGATGTTCCGATTGGAACCACAGTCGGCGAATTAATTGAACGCGCCGGCGGTATCGACGGAGATTACGGTGAAATCATCATGGGAGGACCTTTTACAGGAAAACCTACCACTCTTGATACTCCTATCACCAAGACCACAGGCGGCATCATTGTTACCAAACCTTTCGAAGATTTAAAGGGCGCAAAGTTAGGACTTTTGGTTTGTGCTTGCGGTGGTAACGAAGAAAGAATGCGTGACATTGCCAAGAAAATGAATGCTGAAGTTGTACTTGTACAGAGTTGTAAGCAGGCTATGGACGTTAAGGGTACGTTAAAGTGTGAGAATCCGGGTAACTGTCCGGGCCAGGCACAGAAGTGTCTTAACTTTAAGAAGGCAGGCTGCACCGATATACTTATAGGTAACTGTTCAGACTGTACCAACACAGTTATGGGTTCAGCTCCTACAATGAATTTGACGGTTCATCATCAGATTGACCATATATTTGATACGGTAGGCTTAGAGCGTATGCGTCACCTTACCAAGTCAAAGAAAGTTGCGGGAGAAGCTCCTGTTGCTCCTGCAAAAGCCGATAACGGCGGCGAAGATTTCCATGCAGTATATGATTTAGGTTCTGACGGAATCCTTCGCATTGACATCAAGTCAGGAAAAAATATTAACATAGAGATACCATTTCCTGTATCAGAAAATTAAGAAAGGAGGACATTATGTCAATAAGTTTGGAATATGCTAACGAGCATAAAAACGACCCTGCCGTACTCTGTTGCCGCAGAGAGTCAGGCACTGTTCTTTCAAACCATGATCTCGAAGACCCGGCAATTTTCCCGGACCTTGTAGACTCAGGACTTCTTAATCTTGACGGCGCTTTAACAATCGGTCAGGTTATGGGTTCAACTTTAAAGGACACATATGATTCTTTAACACCTATAACAGCAGATAAGATTGATAAAGTTCAGGAAGTTAAAGAAGCTGCCACAGAGTCCGCTTCTACCGCAGAAGGCCCTGTAGATATGAGTAAACCGATGTTTAACGGCACACTTAAGATCCAGATTGGCGAAGGACGCGACATCCACATCGAAATGCCGATGGGTATGAGTTCAAAAGCCGCTTCCTGCGCTGCTGCTACAAGCTCTGCAGTCACAGGCGAGCCTAAGCTTCTTCGTTCTCTTACAAGACACCATTATAAGATTACAGAAGTAAGAAGAGGTCCAAAGACTGAGATCAATGGCACTGTCCTTACGATTCGTGAAGGAATCGAACAAGAAGCAATTGCTTCACAGGAGTTAGTTCACGACCTTAAGATTGAGATTATCACTCCTGACAAATATCATACCTATTCAGAAACAATTATGGACGTTCAGCCTATCGCCGTTAAGGAAAAAGGCTCTGAATTAGGTTCCGGTATAACAAGAGTTTTAGACGGAGTTATCATGATGGTAACAGGTACCGACGATAACGGAGTTCAGATCGGTGAATTCGGTTCATCCGAAGGTTACCTTGACGAAAATATCATGTGGAACCGTCCGGGTGCGCCTGACATGGGGGACATCTTCATTAAGACTCAGGTTACAATTAAAGCCGGTACTAACATGGAGCGTCCGGGACCTTTGGCAGCACACTCTGCTTCTGATGTTATCACTGCAGAGATTCGTGCCGCATTAAAGGAACTCGATGACGAATCATTAATAGTAAATAAAGAGACTTTCGAACAGTATCGTCGTCCGGGCAAGAAGAAAGTCGTTATCGTTAAGGAAATCATGGGCCAGGGTGCTATGCATGATAACCTGCTTCTCCCTCAGGAGCCTGTAGGTGTATTGGGTGCCCGTCCTAACGTAGACTTAGGTAACGTACCTGTTGTGGTATCGCCGCTTGAAGTTTTAGACGGATGTATCCACGCTCTTACATGTATCGGACCTGCAAGTAAGGAAATGTCCAGACACTACTGGAGAGAACCACTCGTACTTGAGTGCTTATACGATAAGGAAGTTGACCTTTGCGGTGTTGTTCTTGTCGGTTCACCTCAGATCAACGCCGAGAAGTTCTACGTATCACGCCGTGTAGGTATGACATGTGAAGCTTTGGAAGTTGACGGTGCATTCGTTACAACAGAAGGTTTCGGTAATAACCATATCGACTTCGCAAGTCATATCGAGCAGATCGGTATGCGCGGTATCCCGGTTGTGGGATTATCATTCTGCGCTAACCAGGGTGCTTTGGTTGTTGGTAACAAGTACATGGTTTCCATGGTTGATAACAACAAGTCCGAAGGCGGTATCGAGAACGAAGTTCTTGCTAACAATACCCTTTGTCCTGAAGATGCAATCCGTGCTTTATGCATGCTTAAGGCCCGCATGAACGGCGAAGAAGTTAAACCTGCCGAAAGAAAATGGAATCCTGCAGTTAAGGACAACAACATCGAACTTATCAGCAACGTAACAGGTAAGCCGATCGAGCTTGTAAAGAATGAGACTTCTCTTCCTATGAGCGATAAGAGACGCGAGAAGTACTCGTAACTTGCCTATGCAATACGGAGATAAAATAATCTATATGGAAGGCGTCATCGTTAAAGTAACTGACGGTTCCGTAGGAATAGATTTAAAAGGCCGCTTGGGATATTTAGAGATTCCTTTAAGGATGCTCATCACAGACTATCCAATAAAATGCGGTCAGGAAGTAGGTTTTAACATGAGCTTTATCGAGCAGTTAAGCGATGAAGTAAATGAAACCTATTTAAGTAATCAAATGAAAAGACAATCTATAATGGATTCGATGAGTGAATCGAACCGGAAAGGAGAATAAGCCATGGCTAATAACGTATTTAAGGGACTTCAGTCCGAAATATACGTTCCGGTTACACCGCCTCCTGTATGGGCACCTGTAACAAAGCCTTTAAACGAAATGAAAGTTGCCATCGCTACAGCAGCAGGCGTTCATTTCAAGGGCGATAAGAGATTCAATCTCGCAGGTGACTTTACATTCCGTGAGATTTATCCGGACAAGATGAAAAGCTCCGACCTTATGGTTTCACACGGTGGATATGATAACAGTGATGTTAACAAGGATATCAACTGTATGTTCCCTATCGACAGACTTTTCGAGCTTGCTCGTGACGGTGTAATTAAAGAAGTGTCCGATATTCATATCGGTTTCATGGGCGGCGGCGGCAATCAGGAGAAGTTTAAGAACGAAACCGGTCCTGCTATTGCCCGCATCTTCAAAGATCACAATGTAGATGCAGTCGTTCTTACCGCAGGCTGAGGTACTTGTCACCGCTCTGCAGTATTGGTGCAGAGAGCAATTGAGGAGATTGGTATCCCTACTGTAATTATTGCGGCACTTCCGCCTGTTGTTAAACAGACCGGAACACCTCGTGCCGTAGCACCACTCGTTCCTATGGGAGCAAACGCAGGTGCTCCGCACGATAATGAAATGCAGTATGCTATCGTTAAGGAAGCTTTACATCAGTTGGAGGTTCTTGACTCCCCTGGTAGTGTTGTTCCACTTCCTTATGAGTATAACGCAAAGGTATAAAGATTATGGCCGCAAAGGGGCTTTCCCTTTGCGGCTTTCTTTATTCAATGAAGGTATATTATGGAAAAAGAAACTATCTTACGCACTCTCACCATCCAGTCCTTTCATGTTGAAGATGTAATGTTTGGTGAGGAATTTAAACTTATTAAAAAAGAAAACACATATGACCTTATAATTCCTACAGATTATAAGGAATATTTGACATACAACGAATTAATTAAATCAATCGATATAAGAATTATTGAACCTACTGCAAGGCATACTCACGTTGATTCGATAATGGATATTTTCCCTATAAGTACGAAAGCTTTAGGAAAGCTCGGATCAGGGATTACCCGCACTTTAACAGGCGTGTACGGACTTATAGCCGGTTCCGATGAAGACGGTAACCAGGTCTGCGCTTTCGGTAACTCAGACGGATTCCTGGATGAGCAGGTTATCTTTAATAAGCCCGGAACCCCCGGAGATAATGATTATATAATAGTCTTTGATTGTAAGTTACAGAGTAAGGCCGGTTTTTCAAGATCCGGTCCCGACAGTGTACACAAAGCTATCGACGATTACTGCCAGAATATCCGTGCTCTTTTAAAGAATATGAAAAGTCAGGATGCAACAGAAAAGCATACCTTTAATGATAAGATAAGGACTGATGCTAAAAAGGTCGTGCTGGTAAAGCTTGTATCAGGTCAAGGTGCCATGTATGATACACATTATATGCCACAAGAACCTTCAGGTTTTAACGGCGGTCGCTCTATCATTGATTCGGAAGGCTCACCTATAATGTTGACTCCTAATGAATACAGAGACGGCGCGCTCCGTGCACTTTACTAAGGAGGTAGCTTATGGGAATCGGACCATCCACGAAAGAAACAACACTTCATCACTTCAGAGACCCTTTAAATGAAGTATTATCGGAAGATACAGATATAGATTACATGGGCATTATCGTTGCGGGAATCCCGCAGGATAATGTAAGTAAGGAATATACCGGCTACCGCGTAGGCGCTATGGTTGAATCCATGCGTGCTGACGGTGCTATCGTATCATGCGACAGCTGGGGCAATTCAAATATAGATTTTGCCTCTGCGATTAATTCTATCGGTGAGCGTAATATCCCGTTAGTCGGAGTTACCTTCGTCGGCGTTCAAGGTGCTTTCGTCGTAACCAATCAATATATGGATACAATCGTTGATATTAATAAAAGTGCTGAAGGCATAGAAACCAATGTCGTAGGTGAGAATTCCACTACACTCACAGATGCCAGAAAGGCCGTGGCACTGCTTAAACTTAAAATGCGAAATAAAAAATAATCAATGATTCCATGCCGGAAGCTTATCTTTTAAGCTTCCGGTTTTTTATGACATTTGTCATTTAAAGTTATGACTGTACTCACTACTATCACCCACTTTAATGTTATATTATAATCTACGAACAATAAATAAATTCAACAAAGGAGTTAGTTATGAGTGAATATGTTGTATCAATAGATAATCTTGTTAAAAGATACGGAGATAATGTGGCGGTCGACCACTTTTCCCTCCACATTGAAGAAGGAGAAATCGTTGGTCTCCTCGGTCCAAACGGATCAGGTAAAACCACAACCATAAACTGCCTTCTCTCGCTCTTACAGTTCGACAAAGGAGAAATTACAGTCTTCGGAAAAGAAATGACGCCTTCCGCATATGACTTAAAGCGCCAAATCGGTGTAGTAATGCAAAACGTTGCGGTAATAAATACCCTAACCGTATATGAAAACATTGACTTCTTTTGCGGATTATACATAAACGATAAAAACCTTCGTAAACAGTATGTAAAAGAAGCTTTGGAGTTCACAGGTCTTACGGATTACGCAAAGCAAAAGCCGAAAAAGCTTTCCGGCGGTCTTTTAAGACGTCTTAACATTGCCTGCGGAATCGCTCATAAGCCTAAACTTATAATCTTCGATGAGCCGACCGTCGCAGTCGATCCTCAAAGCCGAAACGCAATACTCGAAGGCATAAAGAAGATGAATAAAGACGGCGCGACAATTATCTATACTTCACACTACATGGAAGAAGTCGAAGAACTTTGCAGCCGCATCGTTATAATGGATCGAGGTAAAAACGTTGCAAACGGAACTTCCGCAGAGCTTAAATCTTCTCTTATGAATCGTGAAACCATAAGAATCGGTCTTCCGAATAAAACCGAGAAGATTATGGAAGATTTAAAGGAAATTCGTCACGTCTATAAAATCAGTGAAGACGACAACGACATTATTATTAAGTGTAACGGTGGCGAGCATAATCTCGTTCATATCTTAAGTTACCTTACAGAAAACAATATCCCGTTCGGTCATGTAACTACCGAACTTCCTACTTTAAACGATGTATTCTTGGAGATTACGGGAAAGGAGCTTAGAGATTAATGTTTGGAAGACTTTACACATATCAGTTAAAGATGCTTGCCGGACAAAGATGGATAATCGGTTGGAACTTCCTGTTTCCGCTTGTTCTCGCTACGGCCTTTTTCCTGGGATTCGGAAACCTTATCTCAGACGACCCGGATTCAATGTCCACAATTGATATCGGCATTGTAAGCACTACTTCTGAAGACTCACCATTTATCTCTGTTATTGACGAATTGTCAAAAGAGACGGACGGCGATGTGAAATTACTTAACGCAACAACCTATACTTCAAAAGAAAAAGCTATAAATGCCATGAATAAAGGATCTATATCAGGTTTCTATCTTATAGCGGATTCCGGTATAGAAACAATAGTACCTTTCAACGGCTACGATGCTACTATTCTTAACGAAATTGTCCGTGAATATGAAAATAAAAAGACTGTTTTGGAAGACATCATGCGTGATCATCCGGAGAATATGGAATCCGCAGTTCAGATGATATCGCAAAATTTAAACATTATCGAAGAACATGACTTTGGTTGCAACACATCTCCGTATATACAGTATTTTTATTCACTTCTCGCTATGGCATCACTTTTCGGTTCATGGATCAGTACCGCAATGCTTGAGGTAATCTGTGCAGATAAAAGCGAACACGGAAAACGTTTTGAATGCTCTCCTTCCGGCAAGCTTACGGCTATCCTTGCAGGAATGCTGGCAGGGCTTACTTTCCAGTCATTATCCAATATCGTTACGGTTCTCTACATTGAATACGTACTCGGAATAGCTTTGGGCGCACCGCTTTTAAACATAGCACTTATTACAACTATAGGAAGTGCAGTCGGAATAGCTTCAGGCGTACTTATCGGAGCCTTATGCAATAATGAGCGCTTAAGAGTTTCACTTCCTATTATTTACTCAATGGTCTGCTCGTTTTTAAGCGGACTTATGTGGCTCCAGATAAAGCAGATTATTGAAAGCAACTGCCCTATAGTAAACAGACTTAATCCTGCAGCGCTTTTGACAGATAGCCTTTATGTCCTTGCCACATACGGCAAGATTCACGAATACTATCTTGATATAGGTACTATGCTTATCATCATCGTGATATGCCTTATTATAAGCACTATATCTTTAAGGAGGAGAAAATATGCCAGTCTTTAAAGCAACAATGAAATCGCTTAAGGCCGTTTTATTAAACATCTCCATATATTTTGTAATCTTCATCGTATTCGGAGACATGACTGCCTGGGGTTCATCTTCTTCTACCGAAACGATATTTGAAGAAACAAAGCTTGATGTAGTTATCATAGATAATGATAATTCCGCCCTAAGCCGCGGTCTTACCGAATATATAGATAAAACTCAAGATTTAAAGAAAGCGAAAACCGACGATCTTAGAGTAATTAACGACAACATACGGTTTAATATCTACGATTACGCAATAATAATCCCTTCGGGATTTGAGGAAAAAGTTAAAAACGGTGAGTTTAAAGATGCCATAGAGTATATTTCACCGGGAACAAACTCTTCCGAATATCTTCTTACAAAGAAGATCGATACATATTTAAATAATATTGTGATATACTTACATTGTGGATATTCCAAGGATGAAGCTGTTAAGTTAACAAACGAGAAAATGCTTGATTTAAGCAATACAACCGTTACTTTGGCAGATAATAAAGAAGAATATCACCGCTCATACTTTAGAGGTATATTTACATTTAACGGTTACAGCCTTCTTATGATGCTTGCTATCTCCATAAGCACCTGTCTTCTCTTTATGAAAGAGAAAGATATTCGTAACCGTATCGCGGTAAGCGGAATGCGGTTTGGAAAAAGAAATGCAGGAATTATCGGTGCAATACTTTTGATAGGAATCGCTCTTACCGGTCTTACAATTCTTGCCGCAGTTGTATTAAACAGAGATACGACGTACGACAAGATAGCGCTTTATTCGATGAACACTTTTACCTTAATGTTTATCGGACTTGGGCTCGCATATTTCATAAGTGCAATTACTTCGGACGAAAGCATCATAAATATGCTCTCCAATATGATTGTTTTATCAATGTGCTTTTTATGCGGTACATTCGTTGATACACAGTTTATGTCACCGATGATCTTAAAACTTGCCCAGTTCCTGCCGCTTTACTGGTATAATAAGGCTATTGTATTTATAAATAACACACCTGCAAGCAATATCATATGCACTAAGTTTTTAACCTATCTTTGTATAGAATTATTATTTGCATTGGTATTCTTTGCAGCAGGTCTTGTAATTTCAAAGAAAAAGGAACAATATGCTGTCTGATGTAATAATTCGTGCCCTTGCGGCTACAGGACTTACAATAGTAGTTAATGCAAACGGCATTACAACCCATTCGGTTGTAATGTCTGTTTGCATTTTTCTTATACTTGAATGCAGTCTCCTTTTTAATAATAAAATCGTTTATGGCCTGCTGACCGCAATTCCTTTTGTAAGTGCAGCTCTATACGTGATTATAGTCAATTTCCCGACCAAACTCATATTCCTTCTTTCAATTGCATTACTATCGGGATTTACTTGCATCTCTTTAATAATGTATTCCAAATTATGCGAATATAAAGCCACACTTTATAAAACAAGAGATGACAGCAAAGAGCTTGAATATACACTTCGTGACAAGAACCGAATGCTTTTATCAGAACAAGATCAGCAGGTACATCTCGCGACTTTGGCAGAGCGAAACAGAATTGCACGTGAAATACATGATAACGTAGGACATCTCCTATCCCGCGCAATACTGCTTCTAGGTGCCATATCTACAGTTAATAAAGATGAAAATCTTGCTCCAAAACTTGAACTCTTGTCGAATACCTTGGATGAATCAATGGAAAAGATGCGTTCATCGGTGCATGACCTCCGCGATGACTCAATAGATCTTGGTAAAAATTTTGAAGAGATAACAAGCGAATTAAAGGACTACAAACTTACCTTTGACCTTGATATTGAAGAAAATATGCCTGCTAATATCAAACTTACTTTAATAGGTATTTTGAAAGAGGCCGTTACAAATATAATAAAACACTCTAACGGCGACTGTGTATCGGTTATTCTGCATAAGAATTATAACTTCTGCACTTTATCCGTATCGGATAACGGAACTATACCTTCCAAAGTTAAAGATGCAATCGCTTCAGATAATTACGAAGGTATAGGACTTTATAATATTAAAAACCGTGCCACATCTATCGGTGGCGACGCATGTTTTTACACCGACAAAGGCTTTACCGTATTTGTACGATTACCGTTTAAAAAGGAATAAACTATGGAAAAGAAAAGAATCTTACTTGTAGATGATGATGAACTTATAACTATGTCTTTGGAAATGATAATTTCTTCCGAACAGGAATTTGAAATAGTCGGAAAAGGCAAAAGCGGTCGTGAAGCCGTTCGTCTATATAACGAACTAACTCCCGACCTTCTGCTTATGGACATTCGTATGAATGATATGAACGGTCTTGAAGCTGCGGAAGAAATATTACGTGCGCATAAGGATGCTGTAATTCTGTTTTTAACGACTTTTTCAGACGACGAATATATCGTTAAAGCCTTAAAACTCGGCGTAAAGGGATATCTTTTAAAGCAGGATTATAAATCTCTTCCCACCGCATTAAACGCAGCCATAAACGGGCAAAGCGTATTCGGCGGTGCGATAATCGATAAGCTCCCATCGCTTATGAATAAAGATACTGATAAACCTTCTGTCTCCGATGATTCACTTAATTATGAGTCATACGGTATAACAGAAAAAGAATACGAAGTAATCCAGCTTGTAGCAGAGGGCTTCTCCAATAAAGAAATCGCTCAAAAGCTCTTTCTTTCGGAAGGCACTGTAAGAAACTATCTTTCAACAATATTGGAAAAACTGAGCTTAAGAGACAGAACTCAACTTGCAATCTTTTACCTAAAGAATCAAGAATAATATTAAAAGCGTGAGATTTTCGTCTCACGCTTTTTCCTTAATTTCTGTATGTATATTCGTAATACTGCTTCAAGAATGCTATGAAGTCTTCTTCGTGTTTCTTAAGCTTATCATGCTTGTATGTTATTACATTAAGTGTTCTTTCAGCCTCTTTTATATGAAGGTCAAAGGCATATACTTCGCCGTTATTTACTTCGTTTTCTACAGCCTTAGCAGAAAGAATCGCAACTCCAAGTCCGCCTTCTACCATCTTCTTAATAGCTTCGGTATCGTTAAGGCGGGCTGTTATATTAAGATCTGCTTCCAAAAGATTGAGTTCCCGTAAAATCTTAGATGTAGTCTTCTGTGAACCCGAACCTTCTTCACGGAAGATTACCGGGCGCTCGCGAAGTATCTTGGTTAATATCTCACTGCTTCCCGATAACCTATAGTTCTCGTATAAAGGCTTATAATTAACCGTAGGCGGTGTTATAAGAACGAACTTGTCATAATAAAACGGCACACATTTAAGCTCATCATCCGTCAAATTCATTCCCACAAGGCCAATCTCATAATCATGTGCAGTTAAACCTTTTACTACACCTTCAGAATCTGTCTGCGAGATGCTTACATGGATATTCGGATGTAATCTCTGATATGTGGACAAAACCTCAGGCAATATATATCCTGAAGGAATCGATGATGCTCCAAGACGAATAAGACCTTTATCTTCGTCTTCCCAATCGCGAAGCAAGCGTTCTTTTAATCGAAGCATGTTCTTCGCACAATCATAAAACTCGGAGCCTCGCTCGGTAAGCTTTATTTTCTTGGTATCTCTTATAAGTAACTGCGCTTTTAACTCAGCCTCAAGATTCTGTATATGAAGACTTATGGAAGGCTGTGATACATTCATTACCTTAGCTGCTTTAGTAAAACTTCCGGTCTCCGCTACCGCTACAAATGATTCAATCTGCTTAAAATCCATATATTCTGCTCTCTTTCTTATAAAAAGATAAGGCGAACCTTTTCCGATTCGCCTTAAAACACATTATCTTATACGTGATAATTGCTGACTGTATTTCCAAGCTCATCAGAGAAGCCCTTGATCTTATCAGCTTTGTCGTATACATCCTCTACAATGCAGCCTATCTTAGCAACAGAATCAGCGGTAACATCTGCAGATGATGCATTCTCCTTGGAAATCGACGACAAGTTCTCAATTGAAGCATTAAGTGCATTACATGCTTCCTGGATGCCATCAACATCATGTCTTATAGTATCAAAGGTTTCCCTTGTATTATCAATGTTTTCGAACAATGTGTCAAGATGCTCCTTGGAATACTTACTTGTACCTTCCTGCTGAGACATAACCTCATTAAGCTGCCTTACAAGATCGATTGCTTTGGTTGTCTGCCCTTTGAGTTCATCCATTATCTGCTTAATTGATGCAGCAGAATCATTGGACTGAATAGCAAGGCTTCCGATTTCCTCAGCTACAACAGCAAATCCACGTCCTGCCTCTCCTGCACGCGCAGCCTCAATAGATGCGTTAAGTGACAGGAGATTGGTCTGACTTGCAATTTCATTAATTACATTAGCTGCCTCTATAACATCATCTACGGACGCACCAACCGTACTCATTCCCTTGGTAACTTCTTCAAGTTCCGCCATCGACTTCTTAATCGCATCGATAAGAACATCGAAACTATCCGATACTTCACTTGAGTTAATGCTCATATTCTTTGTTATATCTTCAGCCTTATCTATTGCTTCATGCATTGTACTAAGCTTTCCGGATATTGTAGCAACATTATCCGAAGCCCTTGATACATCTGTTGCCTGCTTATTGGCACTTTCTGATACCCCCGATATTGCATCCGATAGGTCGTTCATGGTAACCGTTGCCTGCTTTGCAATAGATGATAACTCGCTTGACGACGCTATGTAACCATCTACACTGTTCTTAACTCCGGCAACAACACCGCCCAACTGGTCTATGAATGTATTCAAGTTATCAGCAATTACTTCAAACTCATCGCCTGTCGAGATATTAACATGCTTACTGAGATCACCTGAACCGTCCGCAAGATCGCATATCTTATCATTAAGAGTTCTGAAGCCTTTTCTAAGCTTGCCGATTATAATAATGAATAAGAATAATCCTAATATAGTTGTAATTACGCTTACTATAATAGTCGTGCGTACATGAGTAAACATCTGCTCTCTATACCAGTCGGCACTGAAATCCGTTGCGATAATTCCGGCAACCTTGCCTGAAGAATTAAAAACAGGTGCATATGCGGTATAATGCTCGCCCCACTGATCTGAATACGGCTCTTCATCTACAGCGCCGGTACCGTTTGCTGCCGATGCAAGTGCATCCGCATATTCAATCTCATCACCGAATCCCGCAGGGTCTTCAGGATCTGAGTCTATGGTGTATACAAACTCATCCGGGCCAACCTGCTTAACTGCATAACAGTATTCACACTCGACACTGTTAAGCACTACGCTTAAGGCATAATATATTCTTGCATATGCAGGGTTTGAAGGATCTGCCTCAGTTACTGATTCAAGCGCGTCTCCATCTATTGCTGCTGCCGCAAGTGTAGAAATATCAAGCATTCTCTGTCTCATCATCTCTCTTACAGACGATTGCGTCTTAACAGATGAGATAATACCAAGAGATGCATTCGTTGCCAAAAGAATAGCAATACTTAAAACCAATATCCAAGTAGTGATTCTGAGCTTTTTAACTTTCATATTATTCTCCCGTTTAATTTAATTGCTGTCCTAGTTATCTTCTTTCTCGTTTTTTCTGAATATATCACACATTTCCTTAGCAAATTCGAGCGGGAACATCTGAACCATAGTAGACTTAATAAGGTTCTCTACTTCCATATCGAACTTAATCTTGACAAGCTGGTCCTGCTTAAATTCAAACATCTTCTCAAATTTCTTAACACTTTCGACGTCGATTGCAGAAACTTCAGGCGTGCTTATATCAACAGCCGTATCAAGCATTGTTGCCATAGATGTAGCTGCAGTACCCATCATCTGATTCATCGCTTCGGAAATAGCACTTATCTCCATCTCTCCCACGACGCCCTCCGTAGTTCCCGGGCCTCCCATCATAAGATCGGTAAGACATACAACGTCGCTTTCCTTTAATATAAATACATTATTACCGGATAAACCCTGTACATAATGAATCTGTACGAATATACATGTCTTCTCATAGTCATCGAGAGCTTCGCTTCTGTTAACTATTGTAATATTAGGAGTTGTAATGGTAACCGTATGATTAACCATCAAACTCAATGTAGTTGCTGCATTGCCTATACTGATATTGGCGATTTCTCCAAGCTCATCTCGTTCTTCTTTAGTAATATCCAATTCTTCTCTGGTCATAGGCGTATCCTCCATCACATTTGATTCTCCCATTCTACCAGAAAAGCTTTATAAAAATGTGTTTTTATCCGAACAAAATACGATAATTGACCACTTATTTTTCTCCCGCAAGATTATTCAACCAGCTCATCTACGACCTGCTTAATTCGTGGTCTTTCATACCAAAAATCTTCCATTGGATTTCGAAGTGTATGCTGTGCTGCGTCGGCATCTTTTATAAGTTCATCGAAATAGTAACCCTTTACATGTTTATCACTGTGATTATATATACCGTTATACATCATCTGCTTTTCTTCATCATTAAAAAGTGTAAGCTTATCGAGAACATGTTCTTTCGCATATTCTGCGCAACCATGTGCATGATCGTCGCCATCTGCACTGCGGTCAACATATGTAAGAAGGTCATGAAGCATTCCTGAAACCTCAGCCATCTCAGCTATCTCACGTGAATACCCTCTCTTTAATGCGAGAAGTGATGCCATAAGACCGACACCGTATAAATGCACATAAGCGCCACGCTTATCCTCTTCATCAGGAATCGCCTTTATAATATCATCAATATACTTTCTTGCCTCATCAAGTCTTGTCTTCTTCCACTCCATAATAAACCTCCCTCATCATTTACGCCTA
>JAEENO010000033.1 GCA_016283755.1 Lachnospiraceae bacterium
CGATGTCGGCTCATCGCATCCTGGAGCTGTAGCAGGTTCCAAGGGTTGGGCTGTTCGCCCATTAAAGCGGTACGCGAGCTGGGTTCAGAACGTCGTGAGACAGTTCGGTCCCTATCCGGCGCGGGCGAAGGATATTTGAGAGGAGCTGCCCCTAGTACGAGAGGACCGGGGTGGACGGGCCACTGGTGTATCTGTTGTCGACCAACGGCATAGCAGAGTAGCCAAGCCTGGACGGGATAAACGCTGAAGGCATCTAAGCGTGAAGCCCCCCTCAAGATGAGATATCCCATTCCTATAAGGAAGTAAGACCCCATGAAGAGTACATGGTAGATAGGCTTAAGGTGTAAGTGCGGTAACGCATTCAGCTGATAAGTACTAATAGGTCGAGGGCTTCTTCAAATGCAATGAATAGCGATGAATTGGAAGACGCATATCCAGAATCGACTACGTCGATGAATGCGTCGTGGCAGCACCCTGCTTCGCAGCATGCTGCATACTGTGTGCAGTTTTTAAGGTATATACCTTATATTCCTCAATAGCTCAGTGGTAGAGCACTCGGCTGTTAACCGAGGTGTCGTAGGTTCAAGCCCTACTTGGGGAGTTTCAAAAATGCTTGACGCGATGAGGTTTATTATATATAATCAAAATTGTGGTTGTTCTGTCTAACCGACAAGTTACGGCTTGTGTGGGGAAGACGCACATTCGCTTCTCACTACGAGTGGGGAAGTCGCGCATTTAAAATCGCTTACGCGATAGAGCGCGACGTAATTATAAGGAATCCTCCCAACTTTGTTGGGCCCCTCCTTCTAATATGTGGTGCCATAGCCAAGTGGTAAGGCAAAGGTCTGCAACACCTCTATCCCCGGTTCAAATCCGGGTGGCACCTTTTCAAAGTTCCGAATAATCGGAACTTTTTTTATGCCTTTAAATAGTTTTTATTTTATCCTCATCCCTTTAAACTATTATTAAAGTGTGTTATGCTTTATTTAGATGCGATAAAATGGAATATGGGGGTTTTATTAAGATGGCTTTTGGTAATAAGGGAAGCGCTGTTTTGATGACAGAAGGACCTATTGCGACTAAGATGGTACGATTTGCAATACCTGTTTTTTGCAGTAATCTGTTTCAGCAGCTTTACAATACTATTGATGCGCTTATCGTCGGAAGATATGTAGGAGACGAGGCACTTGCATCGGTTAGTTCTTCCGGATCCTTCATCTTTATGATGGTAGGATTTATTTTTGGACTGTTTGCCGGTGCGGGCGTTATTGTATCGCAGGCATTTGGAGCGGGCGATAAGGACAAGGTCCAGAACGCTGTACATACGACGATGGCGCTCGGAATTATAGCGGGAGTTATCCTTACCGGAATAGGTATTGGATTTTCTCCGCAGATATTAAGGTGGATGAATACACCTGCTGATGTATTACCGAATTCCATCATTTATTTTAGAATTTACTTTGCGGGTTCTTTATTCCATGTAATGTATAATGCTTGTTCCGGAGTATTTCAGGCAGTAGGCGATTCGAAGCATCCGCTTATATATTTAATTGTATCATCTGTATCCAATGTAGTACTCGACCTTTTATTCGTTGCAGTATTTAAGTGGGGAATCGCAGGAGCAGCAATAGCGACCTGCTTGTCACATGCTATAAGCTTCGTCCTTATATTCGGTAAGCTTATGCATAGCGACGATATCTTCAGAGTACACATTAAGAAGATTAGAATCCATAGAGAACTTGTGCGCCCGATTCTTAAGGTAGGAATTCCGTCGGGAGTACAGAACGCGGTAATTGGATTTGCTAATATAATAGTTCAGTCCAATATCAACAGTTTCGGTAAGCTTGCAATGGCAGGTTGCGGATCGTACTCTAAGCTTGAAGGATTCGTATTCTTACCGATAACGAGCTTTTGTATGGCACTTACCACTTTTACCGGGCAGAATATCGGAGCCAATCGACTCGACAGAGCCAAGAAAGGTGCGTTATTCGGAATAATCAGCGCGGTAACCTGTGCAGAGCTTTTAGGATTTGTAATGTATGTATTCTGTCCGGGAATGATAGCGTGGTTCTCTTCGACACCTGAGACTATAGCATTCGGTGTACAGTGGGCAAGAACGACATCATTGTTCTTCTGTTTACTTGCGTTTTCACATGCATCCGCGGCAATTATGCGTGGAGCAGGTAAGTCCATTGTCCCAATGGTAGTAATGCTTGCGTTCTGGTGTGTGGTCAGAGTTACATATATTACGATAATTACCCGGTACATCCCGAATATATCGGTTGTATTCTGGGCATATCCTCTTACCTGGGGACTTAGTTCAATCACATTTATGATATATCTTCTTTCCGGCAAGTGGCTTGTCGCAAAGAAAAAACTGGTATAGTAAGGAGACGACAGGTTTATGAATTTTAAGAAAGAGATTAATCGCCTCGGAACCAACTCCGTTAAATGGGACCTTATGGCAGTTGAAGGAAAGCCTGAAGGAACAATCCCGATGTGGGTTGCCGATATGGATTTTGAGTGTCCGAAGGAAGTTAGAAAAGCTCTTAAAAGAATTGTTACAAAGAACGTTTACGGATACAGTTTTCAGCCTGACAGTTACTATGCAGCAGTTACTAACTGGTTTAAGAGACGCTATGACTTTGAATTTGCAAAAGAGCAGATAGTAACGACACCGGGAGTGGTAACAGCAGTAGGTGTAGCGGTCAGAGCTTTTACACAGCCCGGAGATGCAATTATTATTCAGAGACCTGTCTATTATCCATTCTCAATGATGATTGAGAAGAACGGCAGAAGAATTGTTAACAACCCGCTTATGAATGTCGAAGGCCGTTATATAATGGATATCGAGGACTTTGAGCGTAAGATAGTAGAGAATAACGTCAAGATGTTCATTCTCTGCAACCCTCATAACCCTGTAGGCCGTGTATGGACTAAAGAAGAGCTTAGCGCAATCGCAGAAGTGTGCGAGAAATATGGCGTAATCGTAGTTTCCGATGAGATTCATTGCGACTTTGTTCTTGATGGAAAAAAGCACCTGCCGTTTGCAATGATTAATGAGAAAGCAAGAGAATACACAATTACCTGTACGGCACCTTCTAAGACCTTTAACTTAGCGGGGTTACAGACATCGAATATAGTAATATTCAATAGAGACTTAAGAGAAGCATTTGCTGCGGAGACCGAAAGAATGTCGATCGGAATGCTTAGCCCTATGGGAATTGCGGCATGTACCGCAGCATATGAGAGCGGCGAGAGCTGGCTTAAGGGACTTAAGAAAACCATCGAAGGAAACCGCGATTATATGAAGGCATATATTGAGGAGCATATCCCTGAGCTTACGATGTGCGACCTTGAAGGAACATATCTTGTATGGGTAGATATGTCAGGCCTTGCAATGACTAACGATGAGTTAAAAGAGTTCATGGTTAAAAAAGTTAAAATCTGGGTGGACGATGGAGATATGTTCGGACCTGAAGGCGAGAATTTCGCGCGCTTTAACATAGCCTGTCCGAGAACAACCGTAGAAAGAGCATGTAAGCAGCTCGAAGAAGCCGTACTTGCGAAGATGAGATAGAACTTACATGAAAGAAGAATTTCTTAAGATTGCAATTTGTGATGACAACCAAGCAGATATAGAATATGTGAAGCAGATGGCTACATCATGGGCAGAAGACAGAAGTGTTAAGATTAATACGTTTGGTTCTGCCGAAGAGTTTTTGTTTCATTACGATGAGGAGAAGGATTATGATATCCTTCTTCTTGACGTTGAAATGGGTGAAATTGATGGAGTAACCATGGCAAAGAAGATAAGGAGCGGAAACGATACCGTACAAATTGTATTTATAACAGGTTATTCCGATTATATTGCAGACGGTTACGACGTTGCAGCGCTTCATTATTTGCTTAAGCCCGTAAAAAAGGATCAGTTATTCAAAGTTCTTGACAGGGCGGTTGAGAATCTTAAGAAAAATGAGAAAGAGATTATTATTAAGAACGCCGGGGAAATATATGTTATTCCAATAAATGAGATTAAATATGTGGAAGTGCGGCAAAACTACATAACAATACACGGAAAGCAGGACATAACCAATAAGCAGACACTTCAAGCGTTTGCAAAAGAGCTTGACGATAGGTTTTACAAACTTGGCCGGTCGTACATCATTAACCTTAACTATATAAGGCGAATTACAAGAACGGAAGCAGTTTTAAGTACCGGAGAAGAGATTCCGCTTCCGCGTGGAGTATATGATGGCTTAAATAGGGCAATAATAGACAGGGTGTAAAAAATGAGTTTGTTTAAGAAAAGGGAAGAGGAGCGCATCGATGCATATCAGCGCGAGCTTATTAATACACATTATGTAGAAGTTGACAACATGTATAAAAAGATGCGAGGCTGGAGACATGATTACAGAAATCATATTCAGGTGTTAAAAGCGTATGCATCTACAGGTGATATAGAGGCAATCAAAGCGTATCTTGATGAACTTGACAGAGACCTTTCAACGGTAGATATGGTTGTTAAGACAGGTAATCCGATGGCGGATGCAATCCTTAACAGTAAGATATCTTTAGCTAAAAGTAAAGGGATAGAAGTGCATGCAGATGCGCATATTCCGCTTAAACTGACCACACCGGATATCGATCTTTGCGTAATAATCGGAAATCTATTTGATAATGCAATAGAAGCAAGCATGAAGTTACCGGAAGATAAGCGCATGATTCGAATATATATGAATATGAAGAATACGCAGTTATATATATCGTTTACCAATTTTACTGCAGTAGGTAAGCTTGAGAAAGTTGGAAAAGTATTTAAGACAACCAAGGGAGAAGGACATGGCCTTGGTCTTGTTAGAATAGATAATATTATAGAGCGACTCGGAGGGTACTTAAGCCGAAACTCCGAAGAAGGAGCTTTTACTACGGAAATACTTATTCCGCAAAAGTAATATACAATTTGTCACCGAAAATAAGCGATTCGTCCCCAAAGAGAAAAAAGACGAATCGCTTTGTTATACTTATACTTGAAGAGGGGGGCTTAAAAATGGCGAAAGAGAATAATACGCGGCCGAAATATAATCTTTTTAGTAATATGCGGTTTATGATTTCTATTGCTAACAAGGTTTCAAAAAGTATAGTAATATATTCAATTGTTATTGCGGGGCTTACTGTAGCATTAAATCTTACAGAATTATATGTGGCACCATATGTTATAGAGAAGGTAGAGAATAAGGTTCCGATAACTGAACTGATAATCACTATTGCGGTATTTGCAGGAGCACTTCTTGTATTGAAAACGGCAAAGGGATACTTAGCGGAATTATGCTTATACGGACGAATCTCTGCAAGAAGTGTTCTTATTGAACGGATTAATACCAAGGCTAATACAACATCATATATTAATACGCTTAAGATGCAATTCAAGGATTTAAAAGGAAAAGCGATGGATGCAACGTACAGTAACCAGAGGGCAACCGAGCATATATATACGACAATGACATCCATTCTTACCAACCTGATGGGATTTGCAATATACCTTGCGCTTTTATCAAATGTAAATATCGTACTGATGGGAGTTGTTATTGTTACATCTATTATAAGTTATCTTGTTTCGCGAAAGACAGATGCATGGAGATATAATCATCGAGATGAAGAATCAGAACTGTTTGATAAGATAATTTATATCAAAGGAATGGCGTATGACACTGAATTTGCAAAAGATGTAAGGATATTCGGCCTTTCTTCCTGGATAAAAGATATATATGCGGGGCTTATTAAGGCGTATGAAGCGTTTTACAGCAAAGTGGAAGGCTACAAGATGATAGGCAGCATTTGCGATTGTCTGTTAAGCATACTAAGAAACGTTATAGCATACATCTATCTTATTAATATGGTATTACATGGAAGTATAAGCGTACCGGAGTTTCTTCTGTATTTTACTGCAGTAAGCGGATTTACAGCATGGACATCAGATATACTTAAGGAGTTTTCGACAGCATACAAAGAAAGCCTCGATATTAGTTCTGTGCGCGAGTTCCTTGATTATCCTGAAGTCTATAGATTCGAAGGGGGAGTTTCTATACCGGAAGTTGCGGAAGGGTATGAGATTAAGCTTGAAGAGGTAAGTTTCAAGTATGAAGACGCGAAAGATTATACCATTAAGCAAATCAATTTGATTTTAAAGCCGGGAGAAAAGCTTGCGGTTGTAGGACTTAACGGAGCGGGAAAAACTACTTTGATTAAGATTATGTGCGGACTTTTAGATCCTACCGAAGGAAAAGTGCTTCTTAACGGGATTGATATACGAGAGTTTAATCGAAGAGAGTATTATAAGCTGTTTTCTACGGTGTTTCAGACATCAGAAGTTATAGATATATCCGTTGCGGAAAATATATCGCAGGAGATGGAAGAAATAGATAGGGATAGAGTTAGAGATGTTTTGCAATTGGCGGGCCTTACAGAGAAGATAGAAGAATTGAAAGATGGAATTGACACAAAGCTCGGACATAAAGTCTGGGACGACGGAGTTGAACTTTCAGGAGGACAGACGCAGAGACTCTTACTTGCGAGAGCGCTTTATCGTAATGCACCGTTACTAATACTGGACGAGCCTACTGCAGCATTAGATCCGCTTGCAGAAAACGATATCTATATGAAATATAATGAGATGACCAAGAATAAGTCTTCTGTATTTGTTTCGCATAGATTGGCATCAACCAGGTTCTGCGACAGAATTATCTTTATAGGTGACGGTATAATTAAAGAAGAAGGAACCCATGACGAACTGATGAAGCTTAACGGAGCTTATGCGGAATTATTCGAGGTTCAGAGTAGATATTATAGAGAGGGGAGGGATTTCTAGTATGGAAGAAAAGAATGCAAAGTCATTGTTTGAAGGACTTAAGCTGTTTGTAAGAGCAATCAAAGCTGCGCACACAATAGAGCGGAAGTTTTTTCCGGCAATGTTTTCGGCAGATATATTAAATGCGTTGACGCCTTATGTAGTTATTTATTTTTCGTCACTCATACTAAATGAACTCTCATCAGATAAGAGACCGGAATACTTATGGAAGCTTGTTATACTTACGGTTACAATAAGCGGAGGATTATCTATAGTCGGAGCGATACTTAAGCATATGAAGACTAAGTATCGTGAGGTATTTTTATTTAATTACAGGCGATTATATATTAATAAAGCCTTTGATATGGATTATGAAGACGTATCAAATCAAGAGACCTTTGATTTGTTATCAAAGATTTCTCAGGCTGAGAATTGGGCAGGCTGGGGATTTGAAAATGTAATTCGTACATTTTCAGGACTTACGAGATCAATAACCGGAATTATAGGCGCTTTTTCATTAACAATAAGCCTGTTTTTTATAAAAGCTCCCGCCGGTAATCCATCATTGCAATTCCTTAATACCCCTTTATTTATGCTTTTATTCTTTGCATTAATGATAGGACTAAGTGTGATTGCAGGTAAGCTTGTCGGTTATTGTGATGCATGTAGCGCTAAATTGGCAGAAAGTGCTACGCTCGGTAACAGGATATTCGGATATTTCGGTTTTTTTAGCAGGTCAAAAAGAGATGTCGATGTCAGAATGTATGACCAGAGCAGAATCATGAATTACTATTTCAATAATGACGAGTATAATGCTTTTTCAATTAACGGTCCTTTCGCGAAGCTTGCCAAGGGGAAGGGTGGAATATGCATAGGAACTGCCCAGGGACTTTCTGCTATACTTACAGGATGTGTATACTTATTCACTTGTCTTAAAGCGATAGCTGGTGCGTTCGGAATAGGCTCAATTATGCGATATGTAGGTGCTGCTACACAGTTTTCCTTATATATGGCAGATTTTGTAACGAGTGTATCCGATATAAGGAATAATGCACCGTTTTTAGAGAATTGCTTTAAATATCTGGATAAGCCCAATCATATGTATAAAGGATCTCTTACAACAGAGAAGAGAGCCGACCGTAATTATGATGTGGAGTTTAAAGATGTGTCGTTTAAATATCCGGGAACAGATACGTGGGCATTAAGACATGTCAATGTTAGGTTTAAAGTTGGAAAACGTCTTGCGGTAGTAGGCGAGAATGGTTCCGGCAAGACGACATTTATTAAGTTATTGTGTAGACTTTACGATCCGCAGGAGGGAGAGATTCTTCTTAACGGAATAGATATTAAGAAATACGACTATAAGGATTATATAGATATATTCTCTGTTGTATTTCAGGATTATGTGCTTATGTCACAGCCTATTGCAGATAATGTCGCGGGAACAGATAAGTACGATGTAAAGAGAGTTACGAAAGCATTAAATGATGCCGGATTTTCAGAGCGATTATCGACTATGCCTAACGGAATCAATACTTTAATATATAAGAATTACGGAGAAAGCGGAGTAGAACTTTCAGGAGGAGAGGAGCAGAAGGTTGCAATTGCAAGGGCTTTATATAAAGACGGTCCGTTCCTTATCCTTGACGAGCCGACGGCGGCGCTCGATCCTATAGCAGAGGCGGATATCTATTCGCATCTTAATTCGATAGTAGGTGATAGAACAGCGATTTACATAAGCCATAGATTATCATCGTGCAGATTCTGTGATGAGATAATGGTATTTGATAAGGGAGAGATTGTTGAAACGGGAACTCATGAGGAGTTGTTGGAGAATAATAGAGGCAAGTACTATGAATTATGGAATGTACAGGCTAAGCACTATGTAGAGGCAGCAGGATAGAGAGAATAGAAGAATTACTAAAGGAAGACCGTCGTGGTCTTCCTTTTTTATGTGATAAGAATATGTAATACTGTTGACAGAAAGCGAAAGTACAGGTATTCTGTTGATAATAGCAATTATTTAACAAGGTGTCATTGAGTAATTAGTTTCATTATGAGAAATGCAATAATAATAACAGCTGAGGCTGTAAGTGCAATATTTGCAATAATGATTATGTTTGGTGCGGGATATAGAATATCAGAGAAAACTCGGAAAACCCGGGTTTATTTGTCGTTTCTTGGAACGGAAATAATTGCTCTTATTATAGATATGTTAAGCTATGCTATAGAAGGAAGCGAAAACAGCAGGCTCCTGTTGTACACGGTTTATTTCCTTTCTTTCGTAATGATAGATATCCTTTTGGCGATATATGCTTATTATATCGTACTGGTTATTAATAAAAAGAAAAAAGAGACTCTTGTATTTGCGTGGATTATCGGCGGAATCAGCGTTGTAAACATCATATTTGCATTGATAGGAACAATCAGCGGCAAGCTTTTCTATGTAGATGAATGCGGAAATTACATCAATGGACCATGGCGAGATACCAGAGCATATCTTCCTTTTATATCAGTTGTTATCATATGGATAATGATTATTAAGGACATAAAAGAGATAGAAAAATCTTACCTTTTTGCGATATGTCTCTATGCTGCTGTGCCGGTTGTTACAGTAGTGTCCGCGTTGATTTTTGTAGATTATGACTTTTCATATGTCTTAAGTGGAATAGCGTGTACTGCAGTCTTTATATTTGCCCAGAAAGAAGAAGTCTTAGAAGCAAAGTTCAAAGAGCAGCTTATACAAAAGCTCTCGGTGCAAGATGTTCTCACAGGGCTTAAGAATCGCCGCGGATATGAAGAACTTGTAGAAAAGTATGAAGGTTGTAAGAATATCGGAATAGTATTCTGCGATCTTAATTCGCTTAAATACATTAACGACACGAAGGGCCATGCAGCGGGAGACGAGTATATCAAGCATTTTGCGGATATCTTGAGAGAAGTATATAAGAATAATTGCGAGATATGCAGAATAAGCGGCGATGAGTTTGTGGTATTAACAGACGGGGTAGAGTTTGAGATTTTCAGAGAATTGGCAGTGAAGTTAAAAGCGCTGATAGACGATAATAACAAAATAGCATCGGTTGGTTTTGCATATGAAGATATGCCTATTCTTTCTCTTGTATCTAAAGCAGAGAAGGAAATGTATGGGAATAAGCGTATCTATTATGAGGAGACAGGTTATACGCGCGAAAGATAATATATAAAGCTTAATGGCGGGGCGCTTTTACTATATAAAACTATGTAAAGATACGCTTGACTTTCTTAATTGGATTACATATAATCTCATTATGTTAAATGCTATGAAAAGAACAAGTAGCCGATAACGATAGATTCCAGAGAGAAGCCGGGTGGTGCGAGGCTTAATCTTACTATCGGTGAATACATCTTGGAGCAGCCAACCGAAGGGAAACTGTGTAGGCTTGGACGGGGAGCCCGTTACAGCGAAGTGTCACGTACACAATAAGGCATATACCGCGAGATATATGTGAAAAAAGGTGGTAACACGAAGATAATTCGTCCTTTTGTCTAATATGGCAAAAGGATTTTTCTTTTGCCAAAACACAATGCAGGAGGAAAAGAAAATGCAGATTTATGAGGAATTACAGGCGCGAGGATTAATTGCGCAGGTAACGGACGAGAAACAGGTCCATGATTTAATTAACGAAGGAAAAGCGACATTCTATATAGGCTTTGACTGCACGGCAGATAGTTTAACCGCAGGTCACTTTATGGCGCTTACCCTTATGAAGAGATTACAGCAGGCAGGCAATAAGCCGATCGCGTTAATCGGTGGCGGAACAACAATGATCGGCGATCCGTCGGGACGTACCGATATGAGAAAAATGCTTACCCGCGAGGATATCGATCACAATGCAGCATGCTTTAAGCGTCAGATGGAGAGATTTATCGATTTCTCCGACGACAAGGCAATCATGCTTAATAATGCAGACTGGTTATTAAACCTTAACTATGTGGAGTTACTCAGAGAAGTAGGTCCGCACTTCTCCGTTAACAACATGCTTCGTGCCGAGTGCTACAAGCAGAGAATGGAGAAGGGCTTAAGCTTCCTCGAGTTTAACTATATGATTATGCAGTCGTACGACTTCTATTACATGTTCCAGCACCATAACTGTAACTTCCAGTTTGGTGGCGACGATCAGTGGTCCAACATGCTCGGCGGAACAGAGCTTATAAGACGTAAGCTCGGGAAGGATGCACATTGTATGACCATTACCCTTCTTACCGATTCACAGGGCAAGAAGATGGGTAAGACAGCAGGCAATGCAGTATGGCTCGACCCTAACAAGACATCCCCGTTCGATTTCTACCAGTACTGGAGAAACGTCGGCGATGCCGATGTAGATAAGTGCATCAAGATGCTTACCTTTATTCCGATTGACGAGATTAAGGAAATCGAGAAGTGGGATCCTTCGAGAATCAACGAGAAGAAAGAACTTCTCGCATTCGAGCTTACCGCAATGGTTCACGGTGAGGAAGAAGCTAAAAAAGCTCAGGATGGTGCAAGAGCACTGTTTGCGGGCGGCGGAGACATGAGCAACGTTCCGGCAGTAGCTTTAAAGGAAGAAGACTTTAGAGACGGAGTTGTAGATATAATGCAGCTTCTCGTATCAACAGGACTTTGTGCATCAAGAAGCGAGGCACGTCGTGCGGTAGAGCAGGGCGGCGTAACCGTTAACGGTGACAAGGTTGACGATATCAAGAAAGCCTATGAAAAAAGCGCTTTTTCGGAAGAATTCTTGCTTAAGAAGGGCAAGAAGAGCTTCTGTAAGGTAATTTGTTAATTAACGGGCATACGTATTTTAAACTGACCGGAAAAGTGAGAAAACGCACCTAAGGACCGTCCCTAGGTGCGTTTTGTATAATTACTTTGTAACAGTGATGCTCTTGGTTGCCGATAAAGCACTTGTGCGGTTGCCTCTCTTAACAGTTAATTTGTAACTGTATGTTGCGCCCTTTTCATAAGCGCCGTACTTAGCATCGAATTTATCAATGAAAGTAGTACTTTTTGTATTACCTATGTACTTATAGGTATTGCCGATTAAACGGTATACGCTGTAGCTCTTGGCATCTTTAACATTTTGTATGGATATTTTAACTTGACCTTTCTTATCATTTGTTAATCCTGTAATCCAAGGAGCTGCAATCGTTGCTCTTATTGTTTTCTCGAAAGATTTTCCTTCATAACCGCCGGCGTAAGGCACTACCTTATATGTGTAATCGGTACCGATTGTAAGGGCGGTGTCAGCGTACTTGGTCGTCTTATTATCTACAGTTGCAAGAAGAGTGAAATTGTCTTCGGCACCCTTGATTTTACGATAAATCTTATATCCTTCTACACCGTCGATACCTTTCCAGGTAACCGTAACCTTTGCTTCTTCGTTGTTAAGAAGATAGAACGTCGGTTTAGCGAAAGGAATCTTATCTACGTGAATAACCATTTTGTCGTGGCCGTTTCTTACCAGAGCTTTGATACAAAGGTTAGCGGGATCTTTCAATGTGGCAAAATCAATCCATTCTCCGGTACCTCTGTTACCGAAGGTCTCTCCGATATTGGCTTGGCTGTAATAGATTTCTTCTTCATCTTCATATTCCCAAGACTCATCTATTGCATATGATACTTTTTCATTGAAATTAACAGTTATCCAGTACTTTTCTCCTTTATCTAGATTTAATCCTTCGGATAAATCAACTTTTTGATATC
The DNA here is from genome assembly GCA_016283755.1 of Lachnospiraceae bacterium. GTDB lineage: Bacteria > Bacillota > Clostridia > Lachnospirales > Lachnospiraceae > XBB1006. Next base: position 12,573 of record JAEENO010000033.1, read on the forward strand.
CTGCATTGGTGATTGAGATATCTTGCGTATACATACAATTGCCGTTTTCTATTGCTTTTTCATTTTCTACATTTGTATATATTTTGATATTGCCGGTGACCGGAGTAAAAGGCATATCACCAAACGCACTAGGGTATATGGCTATTGCAGTAAGAGTCTGATTTTCCTTTGCGGTAACGGTCATTGCAATACCGTAAATATCATCGTCAACCCCATACCCAAAACAGCCGTCATACTGATATCTGTAATCGCTTGAATGTAGCGGTGCTGCAGTTAGCGCAGCAATACTAAAGTTCGTAGCCATTATAACATCATAATAAGAAAGATAGAGATAACCGCTATCTCCCCAGCTATCCCCCCAGCTATTCTTGATAATCCATGCGCCGTCACCTTCAGGTTCTGATACAAAGTTTTTCTTGCTGTAATTATCGTCCCATCCTACGATTGTAACCGCATGATCGGGTTGCTTTAAATCATCCGTCCACATAGGAAGATATGCAGCATTTGTTTCTTCGTTAAAGTATTCAGGCATCGTCCATGATTCACCGCATACATAAGAAGTACATGCGCCATATCTTGTAATGAGTTCTTTTATGGCGCCTCTATTATTCATAGGTACTGTGTAGACGCCATTAAAATCAATGAGATTATACTGATAAGCATAATCCATTGTAAGAGGTTCCGTAATATTCTCAATAGGACATACGTCCTCTGACACAGGACCATATCCCTTCATAAGTGTACAAGCAACATCAAAAGAGTCGCCACCGTAGTAATACCATTCGTCACGAAGATCTATTCCTTCTCCCGCGATGGATTCGTCTTGGTCTTCAAAGATATGCATTGTGAAGTATCCCAAGTGATATTCCGAGAAATCATATTCGCCCAGTCCCATCATTAGGGCGTTACTTTCAAGCGATGCTACTGAGGAGAATACCCAGCAAGTGCCGCCTTTTTGCTTCTTGACCGGAGTAACAAGGCCATAATCTCTTAGATCGAATTTGCTCGGAAACGGCTGTTCAGAGGCCTCGTAAGCTACTGCACCCATAGCTTCAACTTGACGCTCAAAACTAATGCCGGGGTGTTTTATTCTTAACCCCAATAAATCCGCATATGTTTCTTGCTCTTTTGCGGCAGCATTTGCCGGAACAAACATTCCGGATAGGCATAGTGCCAGTGTCAATACAATTGATATAAAACGTTTCTTCATACTTTTAGTCCTCCAATGTTATGCTGGTTCTTAGGCATTATTATCCGATTGCGCAATCATCTAACTTCCCTTATGCCTGCGATAAGTATATTTTAATTGTACATACAATTCAACAAACAGGGCGGGAAGATTTTATAAATATTGTGAACAAATTTTGAAATGCACACAATACGCGGCAAAAAGAGCACTTTTCTGTTTATTGCATGTTGCCATTATATGATACACTTGTCACCATAAGTTATGAAAATCTCGCGCGCCTAATTAATTTACGAGGGCGTTAGCCCTTTATATATCCTAGTAAAGCTAATTGTAAACGGAAAATTAACAAATGTCAACATAATTATAAACAAATTATAAATGAATGTTCATAATTTGTCTATATTTCGGTGGCCGGGAAATTAACTTGACTTTTTATCGATATCACGATACACTATCTAAAGTGACAATTGAGGGAGTAATTCGCGTAGCAATACGTGGTTTGTCAACAACCTGACCTGATGAGGGTCTGGCAAATCGTAAAGAATGAGACTCATGTGTACCGAGTGGGGTATACATGGGTCATTTTTAATAATTAGGAAAAGTTTTAAATAATTATATATAAGGTAACATTATAATCAAAGGGAGAGATGAATTATGAAAAGAAGAGTTTTAGCACTGTTACTTACAATTGTCATGATTATGTCGGTATTTACCGCATGTTCTAAGGCTGATAAGACAGCCGACAATACCGGTAACACAAGTAACGGGCAGCAGTCAGACGTTACAGACGATAACGAAGATGATAACAACGAAGCAGAGGAACTTTCCATTCTTAAGCTTTATAAGGAAAAAGGAAGCGATGGTGAGTATAAGTATACCGAGACATATAGCGGTTACATCGCATATATGGAATACGAAGTACTTCATCTTAATCCTGAAGATGCAGAGAAGTATCCCGCATTGAACGAAACCTTAGAGAACCTTGCGGACGGCGTTATCGCTAACGTTAAGTCCATTTTCGAAGATACCAAGGAAGCGGCGATTAACGACTTCGATCCGGATAACACAGATTATTCTATGGTATATACCATTAAGGAAAACTATCATGTCCGTCGTGCGGACGAGAGCGTTCTCGCAATAGCACAGCAGTATGAAGCGTATTCAGGCGGAGCTCACAGTTATTATGCAACATTACCTGATAATTATGATACCAAGACAGGCGAGCTTATTGAGTTTACGGATGTTGTGAAGGATTTAGACAAGGCATATGAGAGAATCGCAGAAGCGATCAAGAAAAAGTACGCGGATTCAATCGATATGTTTATATCCGATCTTTCATTTAAGGAGCAGAAGAACAACGAAGTTCCGCAGCTTTTTATGATTGATTACGACGGAATTACGGTATTGTTTAATCCATATGATATCGCACCGTATTCGGTAGGTCAGGTAACCGTTAAACTCAGCTTCGAAGATAATAAGGATATCTTAGATGAGAAGTACTTTGCCAATGCGCCGACAAGCTATGCCGTAGAGATTTCACCATTTGATGAGTATACGATGGATATCGACGATGACGGTGAATTGGATACAATTAAGATTTCACCGATCTTCCCGACATTGTATGAGGCCGCAATATCGGTACCTGTCATTGTAAACGGACAGGAGAAGGACATTAAGGATGACAGCTTATATACCTTTATAATCAATTCTTTCCTTATAAAAGCTCCTACCGGCAAGGTATACGCATATCTTGAGTGCATAGAACTCAACGATTACGCTAATATCAATATTGTAGAGATAACAAAGAACGGTGCAAGCGACAGAGTAGAGATTGACGGTGGTATATCAGATCCTATGTATGTAGTCGATCAAAGCGCAGGATATAAGTGGATTCAGGGCGTTATTTCAGACCCTAACGATATGCAGCTTGCGATAAGAAGAGAAGTATTCGGAACCTGTTATATCTCAAAGTCCTATAAAGTCGGAGAAGACGGAAGCCCTGTATCGGATGATAAGTATTATACATTTGATTCACGCCTTGATTACACGGCTAAGAAGGAAATGAGCTTTAAGATAGTAGACGAAGACGGTAATGAAGTAGGTGACTATGACCTTAAGGTTGGAGATCACGTATATGCATACAGAACCGACGCAGCAACTTTCGTGGATGCTAAGTTAAGCGACGGAAGAATTGTAAGATTCAACATTACCAAAAACGAATGGCCGTACCTTATTGACGGAGTAGAAATCCAGGAGATATTCGAGAACGTCATCTTCGCCGGCTAAAGAATACTAAGAGTAAAGCCAAGCCCTGCAGATATCTGCAGGGCTTTTGCAATTTCTTTCTTATAAACCCTTCTATTAATGCTAAATCTATTCTAATTCCAGTATTTTCTTAAGAAACTCTGCGATATTTTTAATAGTTTCTTCTTCTAGCGGATTATCGAGCGAGCTTTCGTCAAAAAACTCCTTAAAGGTTCTTCCACTTGTAAGCTTAATGCTTTCTTCGTAAGTAGCAACCCCTTTTCCCTGTTCTTCTTCTTCAAGTGCACATATTTCCAAGCTTGCTATAGCAGAAGTAGGGTACTTGATTGTATAGAAAGGAAAATTAAAGAGATGATGACGATATATCCAGCATTTTGCTTGAATCTCTTCCGGGTAAATGTATTCCAATCCATAATCATTATAGATTTGAAGATATAATTCGTCTAACATCTCCGGAGTTACTTCGTCAGGGTCCAACTTATAAGCAGCATTTTCAAATGCCGCAAGTGCTGCGGCATCCAGTATATTGCCTAAAAGAAGAGATGAAAGCTCAAAGTCTATACTTTCTTTTTTATTATCTTCTGAGAAGACATCAGTGTATTTTATGGTAAGGTATTCCATAGCTTGCGAGTACATTTCGTCTAAACTATCTGAGAGATTACCATAATTATAATAATTGTCGACACTATGTCCGAATTCATGCGACAAGGTATTTACTACATCATATTTTGAAGGGTTAATAAGTATAACGGACGTCTCATAATATGGAATGTATAAGTTATATCCTATGGCACGTTTGGTCGGAGTAAATGAATAGTCATATAATTCATACGTTGTTGTAAAATTACATACTTCTTCTATGAGACCACCCATTTTTCTGCAAGCCGAAGATAAGAATTTTGTAGGGTCGGTATCTTTCGGGAATGGATATCTTTCAAATTTGATATCTGCTAGAATTCCCGGAGACTTTTGGTAAATCTGTTTAGCAATCGGGACAAGATAAGTTTTAATGTATTTATTAAAGGACTCTATTTCTTCGGCAGTGTAATCTTTATTATAACTAATGTCATATATGTAATCAGCGTAATTCTTGTAGCCTATTTCTTTTGCGAAATTTCTGCTTGCCTTAAGAATATTTATATAAATGGCAGCAGCGTTGTCATGGTATTGCTCGATATATGCGCATACTGCGTTAAGCGTTACATCTTCGGAATCTGATTCAAGCCATTCATTGAGAGTTTTAGTTTCGCCGTTATAAGTTGTCTTTTGTTCTTTTGTCAGAAAAAGAAAATCGTTACCTAATGCTTGGATTTGATCATAGTAAGACCAGGCGTTATCGGTATAATTAAGAGTTGAAGTATATTGGTCAAAAAAGCCCTTTCCGAAAAGTAACGTTTCAAGATCTTCACTATAGGAAGTGTCAGCAAGATAAGACATAAGCTCCCATTCTTTTTGCGAGATGGAAGAGTATACCTCCAGGCAATATTCGAACTCTTTTTGATAATAGGAATCAGTTTGATCAAGATCCCGACGGAAATAGGTAAGATGATACATTGCGTTTATTTTTCTCATGCGAGTCATAATAGGATAATAGTCTTTGAGAAACTCTTCCGCGCTTTTGTAGCGGTAGCATTCTGCAATAAGAGATTCTAATTCGCTTATTATCTGTTTTACTTCTTCGTTGTCAGGTCTTACATATTCCATTTCGGAGAGTTTGACCATTTCAATTTCTTCGTTATCGATGAAGTCTAATGTACTGCCATAGTGATAGCGAGGTTCCGGTTTGGTAGAAGCTGAATTCAAGTTACAAGCGGAGCTTAATAGACCCACTATTAAAGTTAGCACAAGTAAAAGTGCTGTTTTTCCCTTATTCATTGTTAATTGTCCTCCTGAACTTTTATAAAATAGATATAACTCTCATAAAAATTAATGTAGACGATTATTAGAATTTATACAATAAACGCGAAATGAATTTTTTCAGACAATTCGGATTTGTTTTTGAACATTTTTTAAACTATTGTAAATAGCAGAACTACTTTCTGACACAAGCTTCTAGAAGATATATTTATTATTTACAGCGCAGCATAATTATGCCAATCAGAGATTTGAGAAATACAATCGCATCAGGAAAGGCAGCCCTGCAGGTATCTGCAGGGCTTTCATAAACCTTCTCCTTAATTATAGTGCTGTTTTCTTTGCACCGATTCTTATTCTCGGATCAATTAATCCGTAGCCTACATCGGTAACAAGACCGGCAACAAGCGTCAGTATTGTGTAGAACATCGCAAGACATAAGAATACATCCTGCCAACCTTCAATCATTGAATAGATAAAAGTTCTTCCTATACCCGGTATAGAAAAGATACGCTCAACGAAAAAAGAACCGGTAAATACCGCAATAATGCAGGATTGATACATAGGAAGCAGCGGCATCATCGAGTTACGAAATGCGTGTCTTATAAGAGTTTGCCTTCTGGTAAGACCTTTTACTCTTGCGAGTAATACATATTCAGAGGTAAGCGATTCTGATAGTTCACCACGAATATAACGCATGCAAGTTGCCATAGGCGGCAAGATGAGAGCTATAATCGGCATAATCGCCGTTCTGAAAAGCTCCCACGAAAAGAAGTTGTCACCATAACCAAATATAAGCGGAAACATATTCAATTTAAAGCCGATAAAATATTGGATCATCATTCCGGTTACAAATTCCGGAACCGACACAAGAAGCGTTATTACGACATTTATTATCTGGTCTTGCCATCTGTTCTTGTATAACGCTGCAAGCGCTCCGAAAAAAGTGCCTAATGGAAGCGATATGATAAGAGCAGGTATTGTTACATACAATGTATACGGCATTTGTTCCGCAATCCATCCTGCAACGTCTTGATAAGTTCCTTGCTTTATACCAAAGTTGAATTGCAGAAATATTTGCTTGAAATAGTAGACGCAGACTTCGATGAATATTTCCGGACTCTCCGGATGCCATGCATATCCTTTCGCCGGCATCAGCAGAATAAGAGGAATAAGCATCGCCATAATAATAATCAGCGTTAGAATCATAAGAAAGATTCGCTTGATAATGAATTTACACATGTTTTGTGTTCCCTTAATTACCTTTCTTTTTCCTTTTTTCCTTTAAATGGTCATAATCACTATCATAGAGGTTCCATTCCTTAGCAAAGTCAGGCTTGTCTATAAGACCAAGATAATATGCAGTAATGAAGAAGAATCTTCTGATACGACTAAGTCTTTTGCAGTATAATCCGAATCATTTCCGCAACTTGAAAGTAAAGAAGCAGACAAAACCAGTAAGATGGCCATTAATAAACAGGTGATATAATTTTTTCGTTTCATGTGACACTCCTGCTTCGAGTTTTTCTGAGACAAAATACGTTTTTCCCCTTTATATATCCATATATATATCCCAGTAAGCAAATTGTAAACTAAAAATGAACAGATATCAACAAATATATGAATTAAATATTAATGGAAATGCTCCTATACTTGAGCTTGTCCCTAAGGCAGAACAGGAAATGTATGAGGGCAAGGAGCAATATCATAAAGTAACGGGGTATTATAGATAGTAGATGGTACTAAAGAATAGCCGGCTCGGGATTTCCCGAGCCGGGTTTGAATTATTACTTGTATGATTTTATGAATTCCGCGGTTTTAATGAAGGTTTCCTCTTCGAAAGGACTTGCAAGGCCTGCTTTTTTAAGAATTGTGTTGAATCCGTCTCCTTTGTCCTGGCTTATAAAGTGTATAAAGCCATCTACTCCCGCGCCTTTATTTTCACATTCCATTCGCATTATTTGAACTGCCGCCATTGCGGAGGTTGCATAGTTAATCATGTAGAGAGCGTAATCTATAAAGTGAGACCTATAGACCCAATCTTTCTTATTCGGTCCGAATCCGTATGCTATATGTGATTTATAATAAATGCATTCTATGTCGTTTATTGTAAGCGTATCCGGATCGGCGGTATATATATCCATCTCGAATAAGGTATCTGCAGCCCAGTATATGATATCATCAAGAGCTTCTGTAATCAGAGCTTTTTGATATTTTGCTTTGGCGTCTTCCGTAATGCTTGGTGAATAGGCTATAGTGAGGAACTCCATTGTCTGCGAACTTACCTCTGATGTATCATAATCCGCATAAGCACCATAATTATACAATTCGTCGGTAAAGTGTCCAAATTCGTGGCTTAGGCTTGAAAAGCCCTTGTTACATAAAAAGATAATAGGAATTTCATAGTCGGAAAGATACATTTCGTAGCTGCCGTTCATACTATTGGAATTTGTTCCAAACTGGTATAATTCGTATTTTCTTAAATAGCGATATGCATCCCATATAGGACCGCCCATTTCCTTTGTGGATTCCCCGAGCATAGTTATGATATCTTTATCCGAGAAGTCAGGAATATCCCCTCCCGTAAGCAGGCCTCTTATAGGATAGATATAATCTTTTATGTACTTTAAGAAATTCCTTGCGTCTTCAGTGGTGTAATCTTTACCATATGACTCGACGTAAGCATATTCAAGATAATTGTCATATCCGCATTCTACAGCGATTTCGTGACGAACTTTGATAAGTCTAAGGTATATATCTGCGATTCCGTTATAATCAGAGTATCCTTTGTCAGCGCTAAGAGCATAGTATTCGTTGGTAAGTTTCTGCTCTTGGTTCAAAAGTTCCAGATATTTTGCACTGGCACCGCTGTAACCCTTGTAATACTCGAAGTCGTCACTAAAGTATTTTTCTTCCAATTCTTTGCTAAATGGCGATTCGGTGAGAGCGGCCATGATAAGAGCGAATTTATCATGTACAAAAGGTGCTTGTTCTGCCAGATATTCGTATTCCGAAGTGTAGTATTCATCTTTCATATTATAAGAGTATCTAAGATAAGCGAGGCGGTACATTGTATTGAAATTTCTGTAATGTATAGATACCGTTTCGTGAAAGTCTTTTATAAGTGAAGCGATATCGCTATATTCCGGAATCTTGCTAAGATAGGTATCATAAGAAGCGAGCAAGCCATCAATGTCAGGTCTTACATATTCCATTTCGGAAAGCTTAGGTATATCTATAGGTTCTTGAGGCAGAAAATCCCACTCGCCACCATACATATATCTAGGAGGAAGAGGTTCGCCAAGGTAACTATCGTCATATTCCGTATTATTAGCGGAGTTTTCGCTATTATTGTCGTCAATGTTTCCGTCGGTGTTATTTTCCGCAACCACGGGAGTTGTGTCGGTATTTGCTTCTTTAGAATTACCGCAGGCAGAGCTTAATAAGCTTGTAATAAGTGTAATAACAAGTAAAAGCGCAATTTTTTTGGTTACCTTCATTATTATATACCCTCCATTTCCCAGAATGATGGCATTAAAAATTGCTTATAGCCATCATATAACTATCTTATGTTAACAGAAACTTAAATAAAACGCAATAGAAAATTAACATTATATGAACAATTTGTGCAGACGGCGTCGGGAGATGTACAGGCAGCAGGACATTCTTCTTGAAAAAGCGCCAAGCCCGTAGTATGATATATTTGTAACTAAACAAATGTTAATTTGTTGGTTGGGGAGGATTGGGCATGAAAGAGTATAAGAAAGAGATAATTAAGAAAGCCCTGATAATTCTGGGCGCAGTGGTTGTTGTAGTTGCAATTATAGCAGCAGTTAGAGTTCGTTCTGCCGAAGCCTGGGCTGTTATGCCGCTTTCTATGGACTTGGAATCTGTAGAAAGTATAGCCTTTGAAGCTGATCATGGACATTATAAGGTTGATATACCGCATGATGAAAGCGTGAAATTGCTGGAGTCATTGAAGACTATAAAGTATAAAGAGATCAAGAGCCCGGGATTTTGTACATACTGCGCACTGCTGTACGACTTCAAAATTAAGAACAAGGATCTTTCTGAATCGCAGATGTGGATTTGCTCATATGAATCGGAATCATATTTATTTATAAATAATGCCTGTTATCGTATGAAAGGATTTAAAGAAGAAGATTACTATTATGTCTTTGCGGAAGAGAAAGCAAGAGTTGATGCCGAGGAGGCACGGATAGAAGATAGAGAATCTGCTCTTTCCTTACTTTTACCGGAAGATGTGTTGACAGAACTATTGAAGCTGCCTGAGATACAAGAGTTTTTGCCAACTGCAACAATAAGTGATGTTGAGAGCTATTTCCTTGGATTCTCCGGCAAGGACACTCCGGAGATGCGTATATTTACGGATAAATGCAGTGACGAATGGCTCGAGCACGTAATTTCAAATTATGATGAGTTTTTGGAAAAGATAGACTTACCTGATGAAGAGAAGCATTATGTGTTTAAGATACTTATGGCTTATGGTATTAGAAGGGGCATGGATGTAAGTCCCGTAGTAGGCGGAGGAAAGAAGTCCTAGAGAGGTCTGATGTATGAAAACTGCTTGACTTTTATGTAGAATCAAGTTAAGATAGTTGAAGTGACAATTGAGGGAGTAATTCGCGCGATTACGCGTGGTTTGTCAACAATCCCAGCCCGATGAGGGCCTGGCAAATCGTAAAGAATGAGACTCATGTACACCAACACAAGGTGTATGTGGGTCTTTTTTTTGAATCATATAGGAGTGTTAATATGCTTTTTTTAAAAATACTTCTAACCGAATTTATCGCGGAGATGGGAGATAAGACGCAGCTTATGCTGGTTGCGATGACATCGCGGTATAAGGTGAAAGACATAGTAATAGGAACTGCGGCGGCAGTGCTCGTACTTAACGGACTTGCGGTCTTGGCGGGCGGCCTGGTCAGTGAATTCGTTCCGGATTGGCTTATTAAGCTGATTGCCGGTGCAGCGTTTCTGTTCTTCGCGCTTACTTCATTAAAGAAAGATGACGATGAAGAAGAGGCGGAAGGAAAGGGCAAGTTCAAGGTTGCAGCAATCGCAGTATTCTGTACATTCTTTGTGGCAGAGCTCGGTGATAAGACGCAGCTTACGGCGATAACATTCGGAGCAAACGAAGGTATGGAAAAAGCTATAATCGTATGGCTTGCGTGCTCAATTGGATTATTCGCGGCAGATATGGTAGGAATGGCGGTCGGACTTCTTGTGAAAAACAAGATGCCGACAGGATTCTTGAATGTACTGGCATATGTAATCTTCGCAATATTCGGAGTTCTTACATTAAAGACCGGCTTCGAACTTTTATTAAACGGAGAATATCTGATACCGATAACGGTAGCGATAATTGCGGTATTTATCATTTTAAGTGTGATTATATATTTTATAGAGAATAAGAAAGAAAAGAAGACATCGGAGGAAACAAAATAATGGAAATGGTTAAAGTTGTAGGTTTATTTATCTTAGGCCTTGTGCTAATATGCGTAGGTGGAGATAAGCTTGTAGACGCTGCGGTTGCTATCGCGCGTAAGCTTGGAATTCCGCAGATAGTTGTCGGCGCGACGATTGTGTCGCTCGGAACCACGCTTCCTGAAGTATTGGTATCGACAACGGCTGCAATTCAGGGATCTGTTGCGATAACAGCAGGTAATTCGATCGGTTCAATCATCTGCAATACAACACTTATTGCGGGACTTGCACAGCTTATTCGACCGACTAAGGATGTTAATGTTAAGCCGCTTAAATGGCGTGCCGCATTCTTCTTTGTTACGATGATTATAGTTAATGTGGTGTCTTTCGTTCTCGGTGGCCTCTACATGATTCCCGGAATCCTTCTTTGCCTCGCGTTTGTTGTATATGCACTTCTCAACATTAAGTTCCCGGGTGATGAGGAAGATGATGAAGAGAAGCCGGAAGGCAGCATTCTTATTCCGATAATTATGCTTGTAATCTCAGCTGTTGCGCTATATTTCGGAGCTCAGTTCCTTGTAGATAACGGGGTAATAATCGCGGAAGCCCTTGGCGTACCGGAGAGAGTAATCGCGGTAACATTCATAGCGCTCGGAACTTCACTTCCTGAGCTTATGACATCAATTGTAAGTTTAATCAAGGGCTACGGTAGCGTCGGTATCGGTAATATCCTCGGCGCTAACATCTTAGACCTTCTTCTTGTACTTGGTATCCCTGCTGCAATAAGAGGATACGAAGTATCAAGCCAGACGTTTATGATTGATATGCCGCTAGGATTCGGAGTTATGGCGCTTTTATTCGTGCCGATCATAATCAAGAAGCGTGCATACAGATGGCAGGGCGCATTGCTCCTCTTAATCTACGCAGGCTATTGCGCAATGACATTTATGATGTAACATGTTGAAAAATATTGTAAAGAGATACCTTGGTTTGACTTAATAAGAACTTTATGATATTATACATACGAGGGCACTACTGATAGACGGTGTGTCCTATAGTTAGATGATTATTATATTAAATAATCGCCCACTATTAGCGGACAGTGGGCGATTATTTTAATTTTAAAAAAGATATTGACCTTACAGTTCACTATAATGATATAACGGTTTCGAAAGGAGAGATGATATGACAATCAAGGAATTTGCCAAGCTTGTCGGATGCAATCCGCAGACATTAAGATACTACGATCATGAGAATCTATTGAAACCGGTTAAAGTAGACGAGTGGACAGGGTATCGCTATTATGATGAAAATCAGGCGGTTACATTCGTTAAGATTAAGAACCTGCAAAAAGCAGGCTTTAAGATTGATGAGGTAAAAGCGCTCCTTAATAAGGATGATCGTGCAATATACGAAGCCTTTGATAGAAAGATTAAGGAAGAAGAGGCCAGATTGCAGGAAATCAAAGACATCCAGAAGTCATATCGAACTGAAATGGAAGATATAATGGAGAAAATCAAAGAATATGAATCAAGAATTGCGAACGAAGTCGCAAATCTGGATTTTAAGGCAGAGTTCGGAGAGGATTACGAGAAGTTCGAAGCTTTGGGTAAAAAGGTAGCGCATTTCTTCGATGTAGATCTTAGTAATATAGAAGAAATCCATATTGAGAAATACCACGAAGACGACGAAGAAGAGATTGAAATCGAAGAACCTGAGTATCAAGACATCATTAATAACCCTGACTGGGAAGTGCTTTTTGAAAAGCATGGCTGGAAATATGTAAAGGACTTTATCAACGATATCGGTCCGCTTCCTGCCGGAGAAGAGTATTTCGTTAAGATGGCATTTAATAAAGATAAGATTGCGAATGCGATGAGCCTCCAGTCATTGATATTAAGCGAGCTTAGTGATAGGATTGCAGGAAACGGCGGTAAAAAGGGAGCAGGCGATACCAAGATGATAGGAACAGAGATAACGAATTCCGAGGATACGGGAGACGGAAAGAACCATTTCTGGCTCGTAAGAAAGAGAAAATAGCGGAAGACTACGCAATACTTAAGGCGCTTTGTTGAAAAGCGCCTTATTTTGTTGTATAATAGGTTGATTATAATATAGAAAAGAAGGCGAGAATATGTGCGAGAATTGTAAGAAGGGAAAATACTATATCACAACCGCGATAGCATACACATCAGGTAAGCCGCACATCGGCAACACCTATGAGATCGTACTTACCGATGCCATAGCACGCTTTAAGCGTGAGCAGGGATATGACGTATATTTCCAGACAGGAACGGATGAACACGGACAGAAGATCCAGCAGAAGGCTGAAGCAGCAGGCATGACTCCGAAGGAGTATGTAGATGAGAAGGCAGCCATGGTTAAGGATATCTGGGATCTTATGAACAGCTCATATTCGAACTTTATCCGTACAACGGACGAAGATCATGAGAAACAGGTACAGAAGATATTCCGTAAACTCTATGATCAGGGCGATATATATAAAAGCGAGTACGAGGGACTCTACTGCACACCGTGCGAGTCATTCTGGACAGAGAGCCAGCTTGTTGACGGTAAATGTCCTGACTGCGGCAGAGAAGTAGCACCTGCCAAGGAAGAAGCGTATTTCTTCAAGATGAGTAAATATGCGGACAGACTCATTCAGTACATGAACGAGCATCCGGACTTTATATACCCGGTATCAAGAAAGAACGAGATGATGAATAACTTCCTTCTTCCGGGCTTACAGGATCTGTGCGTATCGAGAACAACCTTTACATGGGGCGTTCAGGTACCTTTTGATCCTAAGCATGTAGTATATGTATGGCTTGATGCCTTAACCAACTACATAACCAAGATAGGATATGACGTAGACGGCAACAATTCCGAGCTTTTCAAGAAGAACTGGCCTGCAGACCTTCACGTAATCGGTAAGGATATCATCAGATTCCATACAATCTATTGGCCGATCTTCTTAATGGCGCTTGATGTGCCGCTTCCGAAGCAGATATTCGGACATCCGTGGCTTCTTGTTAACGGTAACAAGATGAGTAAATCCAAGGGTAACGTAATCTATGCGGACGAGCTTGCAGAAGTATTCGGCGTAGATGCGGTTAGATTCTTCTTATTACACGAGATGCCGTTTGATAACGACGGAGTTATCACCTGGGAATTAATGGTAGAGCGCATCAACTCCGAGCTTGCCAATACCCTCGGTAACCTCGTAAATAGGACCATCTCCATGAGTAACAAGTACTTTGGCGGAGTTGTTGAGAATAAGAACGTAGCAGAAGACCCTGATGACGAATTCAAGGCAACAATTACCTCAATTCGTGATAAGGTAGAAGCCAAGATGGAAGTATTCCATACGGCAGACGCATTAAACGAATTATTCGGAATCTTTAGAAGATGCAATAAGTATATCGATGAGACAATGCCGTGGGCACTTGCCAAGGATGAAGCAAAGCGTGACCGCCTTGCAACCGTGCTTTATAACCTCGTAGAAGGTATTTCAATCGGCGCAAACTTACTTAGAAGCTTTATGCCTGAGACATGTGACAGAATCCTGGCACAGCTTAATGTAGAAAAGCGCGATTACGAGACACTCAATCAGTTCGGCCTTTATCCATCCGGCAATAAGGTTACCGATGCACCGGAGATTCTCTTTGCAAGATTCGACGAGGAAGAAGTCCTTGCCAAGGTAGCAGAAATGCATCCGGAAGATACTGAAGAAGCTAAGTCCGAAGATGTTAAAGGCGTAGATATCGAGAAGAAGCCTGCCATTATGTATGATGACTTTGCGAAGCTTCAGTTCCAGGTAGGTTTAATCTTAGAGTGCGAAGAAGTACCGAAGAGCAAGAAGCTTCTTAAATCCATAGTTCAGATAGGTAGCGAGAAGAGACAGATCTTATCGGGAATTAAGCAGTGGTACAAGCCTGAAGATATGGTGGGCAAGCGTGTAATGGTGCTTACGAACCTCGAGCCTAAGATGATTGCGGGTTACGAATCACAGGGCATGATACTTTGCGCAGAAGACGATGAAGGCAATTTAAGTCTTATGACAACAGAAAAGGACGTTAAGCCGGGTTCCGAGATAGGTTAGAAGATATGAAGATATTCGAGACTCATGCGCATTATGACGACGAACAATTTGATAACGATAGAGCCACACTCCTTCCGCAGATAATTGCGGGGGGAGTTTCGCCTATTATAAATGTAGGAGCGACAATGCGCGGAACCTATGCGTCCGTGCGCTTTTCCGAAGAGTATAAGGATGTATACGCAGCGGTCGGAATCCATCCGTCCGAGTATAAGGACTTTAACGATGATACCATAGAGACACTCCGCACCCTCGCGGATAAGCCTAAGGCGGTCGCAATAGGAGAAATCGGCCTTGATTACTACTGGGATAAGGAAGAGGATGTTCAAGCCTTCCAGCGAGAGATTTTTAAAAAGCAGATAGCTCTGGCAAAAGCTCTTAACCTTCCGATAATCGTGCATTCAAGAGAAGCCGCCAAGGATACTTTCGATATAATTAAGGAAGAGTCAGACGGTAATCTTCGCGGAGTAATACACTGCTATTCGGGTTCTGTTGAGATGGCCCGTGAATATGTGAAAATGGGATTTTACATAGGAGTAGGCGGCGTAGTAACCTTTAAAAACGCGAAGACATTAGTTAATGTCGTGGAAGATATCCCGTTAACAAGCATTCTTCTTGAGACAGACAGTCCGTATATGGCACCTGCACCGCATAGAGGCGAGAGAAATAATTCATCTTACCTTACACACGTTGCGGCAAAAATCGCCGAATTAAAGAGCACAACCGCTGAAGAAGTAATTAAAACAACCCGCGCTAACGCCTTTAAATTGTTCGATAAAGTCTGTAAAGACAATGAATAAACACGAGTTAAACACAAAACTTTAATATAATTAATAACAATGAATCGGAGTATTTCGGTTCATAAGAACAGGAGCAGATACATGGCAAACTTGGGAATACCGGGCAATACGATAGATATTCTTAAGAAATACAATTTTAATTTCCAGAAAAAGTTCGGTCAGAACTTTTTAATAGATACGCATGTGCTTGAGAAGATAATGGACGCAGCAGAGATTACGAAGGATGATCTTGTAATTGAGATAGGTCCGGGAATCGGTACGATGACGCAGTACTTATGCGAAAGAGCACGCGAAGTCATTGCGGTTGAGATAGATAAGAACCTGATTCCTATCCTTAACGATACCCTTTCTGCATATGATAACGTGGAAGTAATCAATGAAGATGTGCTTAAGCTTGATATAAAAGCACTTGCCGAGAAGCGCAATAACGGTAAGCCCGTTAAGGTTGTTGCCAATTTGCCATATTACATTACAACACCTATAATAATGGGGCTTTTTGAATCAAAGGTACCGCTTAAGAGCATAACCATTATGGTTCAAAAGGAAGTTGCGGACAGAATGAAGACGGGCCCGGGTTCTAAGGAATACGGAGCATTATCCTTGGCAGTCCAGTATTATTCTGACCCTAAGATTATGGCGGAAGTACCGCCTAACTGCTTTATTCCGCGTCCTAACGTAGGTTCCGCGGTAATAAGACTTGATAAGTGCGAAGAGCCTAAGGTCAATGTCAAGGATGAGGCGCTTTTGTTTCGAATTATAAGGGCATCCTTCAATCAGAGACGTAAGACGCTGGTTAACGGTCTTAGTAACGGTGGAATTCCGGTATCGAAGGAAGAGCTTAAAGGTATACTGATAAGATTATTTGATAATGAGAATATAAGAGGCGAAGCGCTTAGCTTACAGCAGTTCGCGGCGCTTGCGGATGAAATATATAATTTGAAGAATCTACATTAAGCATAATGGTAAAGGATTGTTGTTATGGCTTGGGATTACAGGAATATTTATGATGAGGAAATTCAGAAGAAGATCGAAATTATCGAGCGAAGAGATCGGAATGAATTTGATCTTGCAATGAAGATGGCAGAAGAGCTCCTTGAGATTTCGGGCTATGGAGCGAAAGACAAGGCGCTTTATGCTTATGCTGTATTTAATGAGGGATTTTTGTCTTATTATAATGGTGATGCGGCCGAGGCCTTGGAGAAGATTACACGAATCCAGTCGCTTCTTGAGGAGACGGGGCAGGTTCGCCTCTATGCGCGTACGTTCTCGATCCTGGGTGTTATCTATTCCGGTATGGGCGAAATACGTACTGCAATGGACTATTACATTAAAGGCAAGGTTGCTGCAAGTAAGTATAATATCGGTAATATACTTGCCTTTTTGGGTGTCAATATCGGTGTCATGTACATGAAGTTCGGCAGTTATGATAAGGCGAAGGCGTGCTTTGAGGAAGCTGTATGGATAGCGATGTCTCTTGAAGAAGATCCCGATAGTGAGTCGCTTTCCGATACCGATAAGGCGGTACTTCAGCTTAATCTTGCACAGTGCCTTATTCCGCTCAAAGATGCAAAGGGTGCGCGTGAGGCTTTTGAAAAAGCGCGAAGCGTTTTTGTTCCGGAAAATGCCGATGTCGATATCTATATGTACATGATTGAGGCGCAGTTGTGCCATCTTGAGGGCGATACAGAAGGACGTGATAAGGCAATTGCAACTGTAAGCAGCTATAACGGAATTAAGCAGGCTATTCTTGAAGCATTTGATGACCTTATGACCTACAGTATTTTCTTACGCGAGATCGGTAAAGACGATGAATTTATCGAGGTTATCAAGAATATAGACGAGCTTGCAAAGAATACGAATTCACCATACTTCGCATTAAAGAGTCTTGAGCAGAAGATTGCTTATTATGACAAGAAAGAAATGTGGAATAATTATTTCGCTGCAACCGGTGACTTCTATGAGATGGTCAAAGCTCAGCAGCATGAACTTGATGAATCCAATGCGCAGACACTTACTGCCAAGCTTAAGTTAGAGGAAGACAAATTTGAGCGGATGAAGTTGGAGCAGGAGAAGGAAGCGCTTCGAGCAAAGTCGGAAACCGATCCTTTAACGGGTATCAATAACAGAGCCAAGATCAATGAGCTTTCGGAAGTCAAGTTCCATGAAGCAATCGAAAAGGGACAGAGTTTTGCAGTAGAGATAATCGATATCGACTACTTTAAGGAATATAACGATACATACGGTCATCAGCCGGGTGACGAGGTAATTAAGAAGGTTGCGTATGCAATCGATGCAGCTAAGCGTCACCTTGGCGTATTCGCCGGACGATACGGCGGCGACGAATTCACGGTAATCTTCATTAACAAGGAATACAGTGAAGTCAGTGCAATATCGGAGGAGATAAGACAACGAATCGCGGAATATAATATAGAGCATGTTAAGAGTAAGACCGGGCTTAACCGTGTCACCATAAGTCAGGGAGCTTTCTTCGGAAGACCTACGGCTAACAGTAAGCTCTGGGATTTCGTAGCCGGAGCGGATAAAGCCTTATATAAGGTTAAAGAGGCAGGTAGAAACGGCTTACTCGTATCGGCAGACGAAATGCTTAATATTTCGCGATTAGATGACGAGAGCGTCAGGAAATTATTATCTTAAATTATTAACTTACATAAGGAGGCTATTATGAAGAAGTTTTTTGCGGAATTTAAGGAGTTTATCAAGCGCGGAAGCGTAATCGACATGGCAGTCGGTATCATTATAGGCGGAGCTTTTACTGCGATAGTTAATTCGCTTGTAAATGATATCATAACGCCGGTTATCGGTATCTTTGGCGGTCTTAACTTTGACGAGTGGTGTGTAACTCTTACAGGAGACAGTGTTCTTTATTATGGTAAGTTTATTACCGCTGTTCTTAATTTCTTACTTATGGCGATAATTGTGTTCTGCATAATTCGAGCTATCAATAAGATGAAGGATAGAACAAAGAAGGAAGAGGAAAAAGAACCAACCGAGAAGGAATGCCCTTACTGCAAGATGAAGATTGCAATCGCAGCAACAAAGTGCCCGCATTGCACATCCGACCTTCCGGAAGAAGAATAATTAGGATATATTGCCATAAAAAAGTAATAATAAAGGAACTGTGTTTTCTACATATTAATTGAAAATATGTGTTTGCGCGGTTCTTTTTTTGATGCGGTTTAAAGGGGACAGAATTCACAAATAGATATTAAAAAACTGGTAGGTTCTATGACTATAATGTATAAGATAAAATATAATTGATGGTTAAATAATGGGGAAAATGTGTAATAAAAAAGTTCAAAATAGTTTGATCAGGAATATTATCATGGTCTTAACTATATGCAAAAGGGGGTCTTCCTATAGATTTTATACAAATGTTATATTAAAGATCCTACTAGGGTTCACACCTGCAATTGTTATGTATATTTGGAAATTGTTTTTGGATTTTGCAATCATTGCGATTCGAGAAGATGGAAAAGGAATTGCAGAGTGTGTCGGGATAATATTGATATATTGTGTAATATCGTTATTAAGAGATAGTTTGACAAAGGTTGTTGATTATTATTCTAAGTGGGAAGCAGATTACTTAGATAAAACAATAGTTGAAAAAAGTCTTTCTATAACTATTCAATTTTAAATACATTTCAACGGCTGCTTGTTTTTGGCTCAAGTGAGTACATTTGGCAGACAACTCCTTTCGTTAAAGTCCAGATTTTTGTCCGCACCCTCGGTGGCTCACTTTCAAGTCAGCGTTATTTATTTTAGTTTCTCAAATTCAGATTAGCCTTTATAAGGTTTTTTAAATAGGTGTGAAATTATAGTGGATATATTAAAGGTATTAAAAATTGAACTAAAAAATAAAAAAATAGCAATAGTTTTGTTAGTGTTAATACAATTGGTATCTGTGTGTGTGAATTCGCTTATACCTATATTGAGTGGTAATTTTTTGAATTTATTAATAACGGGAATAAAGAAAGACGGCATTATCAAATATTCAGGGGTAATAATTATAATAGGAATTTTAGGGACTGTGTTAGCATACTTATATGAACTCGCTAGTGTAAAAGCAAAAAATAATGTATCGTTCAAAATAAATAAGTATGTGATAGATTACATACAAAAAATACCTATTAGAAGATTTGAGGAGTATAATCCGGTATATTTGAACCAAAGAGTTAACAGTGATTCAGCTGTAGTAGGAGGTTTTTTCTTTGATAATATTTTACTGGCAATTGTCAATGGATTGCAGTTATTATTGATATTTATAATCATTGCAACTATGAAAATGACAGTTTTGTATATAATACTGTCGTGCATTTTTGTTTATGCCATAGTATACAGGATTGTTTTTAAAAGTTTGTATGTATACGGAAAAAGATACAAAGAAGAACAGAATATATTTTTTAATTCAATGAATGAAAATTATGAACTAAGTAGGGAAATAAGAGCTCATTCGTTATATGAAAATATAGCTATAAAATTGGTAGAAAGTTATAGACGATTTTTCGATAGCTTATTTAAATATATAAAAGTATCGGCATTGTTTATGTCTTTGGATTCTCTTATTAGTTTGATTTTTCAGGCAATAATTTTTCTGTATGGTGGGTTTCAGGTTATAGATGGAAATCTTTCTATTGGAGAATTTAGTATAATGAGCATTTTCTTTTCTAGCACAATAGCAATAATTAAATATTATTTTCAATGGGGGAAAGAATATCAAGAGTATAAAGTTTCTGTTGATAGAATTAACAAATTGTTGCTAATTGAACAAGAGGAAAACGGAACTGCCATTATTGATGAAATCAATAAAATTCAGATAAAACTTAGTGGAAAGTATATAAACATAGATAGAAACGGAATATATGTAGTAAGAGGGGCGAATGGTTCTGGAAAAACAACACTTATATATAGAATAATTGGTCTATTGTACAGTGAAAATGTAGTTAAAATAAACGATAAAAATATAAGCGATATAGATATTTATGAACTCAGAAGAAAAGTCGATATTATGCTACAAAATGAAAGAGTACCGAACATTAGTGTTGAAGATTATTTAAATCTAAACTTTGAATCTGTTGAACATATTATGAATAAGTTTTGTTTTGATGAACTTATTTGTTTAAAGGATATATGGCATAAAAATATTTTGGAAATGTCTGATGGAGAGAGACAATTTGTTGTATATATAAAAAATATAATGGGTAAAAATGAGATATTAATTCTTGACGAACCTAGTTCAGATATGAGTGTAGAATCTATAAATTTGCTTATGCGTAGTTTAAATGTGTTAAAGCACGAGAAGAAAATTATCTTAATAACACATAACAAGCAATTATATGAAATGGCAGACAGTATAATTGATTGTTAAGTTATAAAAAAGTTAGGAGGTATTTGACTTGTCAGTAAAATCAAATTATGAAAAGCCAAGTATTCAAAGAGACGGGATTAAACCTAGAGGGGTTTTGGTTATTCCTACTGTAGTAGCAGTATTTCCCAATGTTGGTGTTGCAGCAAATGCGATATTGTTTGCAAATGTATATTCAACAACAAATGCTTTAGTGGTTGCTAATGCTAATGGAGCTGTAAATGCTAACATAGGGGCTAATTGGAATTACAATAAATAGGTATAGGGGGAGATTTAATGGAGTTAGCATTTGATAACTATTTTAAAAGAGAATACTCTATGCTTAGTAAACTTACAGGCCCGATAATGGTATCGTTAGATATTACACAAAAATGCAATTTAAAATGTGTTCATTGCTTCAATAATAGTGGGCGTAGTGTACCTGATGAGTTAAGTGATAAAGAGATAATAGATGTTGCGAATCAAATTGCAGAACTCCACCCACATAATGTCTGCCTATGTGGGGGAGAAACTCTGTGCCGAGAAAACATTTTTGATATAATAGGTACATTGAGAGGAAATGTAACTAAAATCAGTATGGTATCTAATGGATATAAAATGGATTTTGAAACTGCTAAAAGACTAGTGGATTCAGGTGTTTCTCATATACAAATTAGTTTAGATGGCAAAGATTGCTATCAGCATGATACATTTCGTGGTGTAAAAGGGTCTTTTAATAGAGCTGTAAATGCAATTAAAAATGTTAAAGTTTGTGGTGTTAATAGATTAGCAACATCACTAGTGCCTAATAAATTAAATTATAAAACTGTTGATGAATATATAGACTTATGTTATGAATTGGGGGTTAATGATGTAAGAATGATGCCTTTCTTGCCATCAGGAAGAGGTAGGAGTATAGGGAGAAATTTATTGCTGAGTAATACAGAGTATTTCTATTTTGTCGAGAAAGTGAAAAGTAAAAAGAGAGAGTATGCAAATAGAATGAATGTTGAGTGGGGTGATCCGTTAGACCATATGAGGAGAATGCCATTTAATGCGGAATATGGGTTACAAACCTATTGTATGGAAGTTAAATCGAATGGAGATATTACGGTTACAACATACTTACCAATAGTAGTAGGAAATTGTAAGAAATACACATTAAAAACTTATTGGGATAATGGTTATGATTTAATTTGGAAAAACAAAGAAATTGTTAAATATATAGATAAAATCCAATGTATATATGATTTAGACGATTTTGAGCCAGCACCATATTCTGGAGAAAAGATAGTATTTGATATTGTTGATGGTATCAAACCATAAATTTTGTGCAGATAGTACAGGAGAATGACTTATTATGAAATTTAGGATTAATAAAAATGATTTTAAAATAAGAGATGAACAAGACGGGACACTGTCCTTGATGACATTATCTACGAGCCAATTAATCTATTTGAATACAACTGCTAGATTGTTAATACAACAGGAGGGTATAGTTGATTTTGAAGATTTTTTGAAGCAACTAAAATTTGATGGTGTTGAGGAAGTAGAATTACGTAGTGACTATCAAGATTTAATATATCAGCTTGAAGCTCTTGGAATTGTGGAAATCGTTGAAGAGGAGCCGCTGACTGAACATGGTTGTATGTTGGTTGGAGAAAAAGAGTACAGAGAGGTATCTAAATTCATACTTGAAAATGGAAATAATAAATTTAATTTTATTGATATGACTTATCCGGATAATTATAGTTTGCAAAATTTAAGAGCAAGACAGTTTAACGGAGAAGAGTTTAACATAATAAAATTGAAGGATGGTAAAATAATTGCAGATGTAATTATAGCAGTTGCTCCATTTAATACAGGGATATCTGTTGTTTCTTTTTCGGCGATTGTTATGGATAAGAGTATAGAAGAAAATGATGTGGAAAATATTATAAAAGAATTATTAGAGTATTCGAGTGGATTGTTTGCCGATAAGTATAATAAAATTAGGTTTTACTATACTGATGAAAAACAGGATTATATTCTAAATATATTAAAAAATATTGGTTTCAAAAAAACATGTACATTAGAAAAAGAAATTTGTAAAAATATAGATTTAACTCTATATGACAAAATGATGTAGAGGAGGTGCTTGCCGTGATACACATGGATGAAAAATATGTAAACAATCTTAATGATATTCTTGATAAAATAGACTACATATATATATTGAAAAACATTAGAGGTATATGGGATTTTACAGATCCGTGGTTTGACTTTGACGGCATGTTATCTGTTCTGGAATATTTGAAAATTCCAAATCAAGAAAGTATAAAATTATTGTATATGGGAATTCCGGCCAACTTATCTGAGTTGAGTAAAGAACTTGGGAAAGAGTCTATAGATAATATGGTTGAAAGCGGGATTTGGTATTATGATGAAGGCTTTGTAAAAACTAATAATCTGATAGTTTTAGTTTATCAAGGAATTAAAATTCTAACAGAAATTAATCCACACTTCAATACATGCATAAATAGAAATACAGATGTGTATATTGGTATAGATAGTCTGAGATTGGCAGAAAATATTCAATTTAAAAGGAATAGTGTTGTTTTAGATTTATGCAGTGGAACGGGGATTCAAGGATTATTAGCTGCTAGATCTGCTAAAAAAGTAATTTCAGTTGAAATCAATCCAGCTACAGTGAATGTGACTAAGTTTAATGTAGCGTTGAATGAATTAAACGATTTAATTGATGTTAGATTAGGAGATTTATATACAGTAATAAAAGTTGACGAAAAGTTTGATTTTATTTATGCAAATCCACCTTTTATTCCAATGATAGATGATGTGGAGTACCCAATATGTGGTGCTGGAGGAGAAGATGGATTAATAGTATTAAAGCAAATAGTCGAGCAATTGGACAAACACCTTAAAGATGGAGGGCAATCTATCATTTTTTGTCAATGCATTGGCGATGCAAAGCATGTTTTTTTTAATGAGTTTCTAGAAGAGTATTCTCAAAAATATAATTATAGAATAAATTGTGTAATCAAAGAGAGGTTACCATATGAATTTCAGTTGGAGTTACTGACAGAATTAACGGGCAAATTTAATAATAATTTTGATGAAATTAAGTTTAAAGGTAAGATGAAAGATATATATGATTCAATGGGTGCAACATATCTTTATACGCTTTTATATAAAATTTCAAAATCAAAAGGTTTTGATACAGGAGTTAGTATTTTAAATCAATCTAACCAATGGGATTTGAATAGCAAAAGCGAGTTTTTGGGCACTGTTAGTATAAGTGAAGATAAGAATAGCTTTGAGCTAAATTTGAATAAGGATAGGGTTGGATTTGTTGATTCTGAGGCAAAAGATATTATATCTTTATTATTGAAAGGATATAAAGTTGCAGAGATTGCAGATGAATTGTATGAGAAATATAAGAATGATGAAAAATATTTGAAATACAAGAAGGCAGCGTTTATTTGCTCAATATTGGATACATGTAGCAAGTTAGAACAATTAGGAGTAATTAGACAAGTGGAGGTGATTTAGCATGAAGTATTTCTTTATGGTCATAGATTATATCATACCGGTTTTAATGATTGTTTCATATCCATGGTGGAAAAAAATAGCTAATGGCGATATTAATAGTTATTCAGGAATGAGGACTTCTTTATCAATGAAAAATAAAGAAAATTGGAAAAGAGCAAATTTGTTATGTGGGAAATATTGTTTTAGTTTAGGGATAATTTTATTTATTTTTGTTACTTTAATGAGACATATTGAAATAGTTCCAATGGAATGGAATTCTTTAATTGTTACATCTGTTGGTATTATCAGTATGATTGCGTTAACTATATTGGTAAATGAAAAGATTAAAAAAGAGTAGTTTTGTATTAATGTGATACCACTGATTTTTGAAGATAATTCATCAGTTGTTAAAAACACTATAGTCGCTTTGGGGGGGATTTGCTGTTTTGCTTGTGCCAATATTAATCGAAGTAAAGAGTATATACGGACAGTTGATTCCGGTTATAGGAATGGCTGCAAGCAGCTTTGTTGAGCGAAGCTTTGGTGAAACATTCATGGTGTGGAGTTTTTATATAATAGGTGGGATAATAATAGGAGGATTAGTAATGTGGATTAACAAAATGTAAGCTTTTTTGAAAACAGTTGCATATAATAAGAGCCTTGGAAATTCCAAGGCTCTTTCTTAATCCTTAAAAAGGATATATTACATAATCTTATGTACCCAACCTGCAGGGCCTTCAATCTTACCTGACTGAATACCTGTTAAGGTGTCATATAACTTCTGGAGTACAGGACCCATATGATCCATACCGCTTGGTAAGCAGATTTCCTTGCCGTGATCGTTGATCTTTCCGATAGGAGAGATAACAGCAGCTGTACCGCAAAGACCTGCCTCAGCGAATTCTGAAACTTCAGAAAGGAAAACCTCTCTGTGCTCAACCTTCATACCGAGCATGTTCTCAGCTACATAGCAAAGAGAACGACGTGTGATTGAAGGTAAGATAGAATCGGACTTAGGAGTAACCAAAGTGCCATCCTTCTTAACGAAGAGGAAGTTAGCACCACCTGTCTCCTCAACCTTTGTTCTTGTAGCAGGATCAAGGTAAAGGTTCTCAGCAAATCCCTTGTCGTGAGCATCTTCGATGTTGTAAAGGGACATAGCATAGTTAAGACCTGCCTTGATGTGACCTGTTCCGCGAGGTGCAGCACGATCAAGATCGGATACTCTGATGCAGATTGGCTTAGCGCCACCCTTGAAGTAAGGACCTACAGGAGTTGCAAGGATACGGAACTGATAGTTCTTAGCAGCCTTAACACCAAGTACTTCGCTTGTTGCGATCATGAAAGGACGAAGGTAAAGGGATGCGCCGGATCCGAAAGGAGGAACCCAAGCAGCATTAGCCTTAACAACTTCCTCGCAAGCCTTAACATACTTATCAACAGGGAATACAGGCATTCTTAATCTCTCGCAAGAGTTCTTCATACGCTCTGCGTTCATATCAGGACGGAAGCATACGATGCTGCCATCTTCTGTTGTATAAGCCTTTAAGCCTTCGAAACAAGCCTGGCAGTACTGGAAGATACCTGCGCACTCATTTAAAGTGATGTTAGGATCTGTAATGAGCTGACCCTCATCCCAGCCCTGTCCGTCAATGTAATTAGCCACGAAACGGTAATCTGTTGGCATATAACCAAACGGAAGACTACCCCAGTCAAGATTCTTTTTTTCCATAGTAAATATCCTCTCTTATATAAATATAATTATAGACAATATTAAGGACTGTTCCGATTCTCGCAACAATCCTTTATATATCTTATTACAAAGAATCGGTTTTGTAAAGGTAGGAATACTGTAAATGGTCGCGTCTTATTCCGTTAACCTCCAAAACCTTGTTGGCAGTACCTTCAAGCGAGAAGCCCGCCCTTGATAAAAGCTTCTGACTTGGCCTGTTCTCAGGCAGAACAAAAGCTTCCACACGCATAAGTTCAAGAATAGGGCGTGCAATGTATAGTGCTGCCGATAGAGCCTCCAGGGCATAACCCTTATGCCACTCGGACGGTAAGAACTTATATCCTATCATCGCTGAATGAAACGGAGACTGCCTTACGAATGAAAAAGAAACCGTGCCGATAATTCTATAAGGGTCTTCTTTTTTAAATACATAGAAGCGGACAGCGCTTTTATTAATGGCCATATTGTATTCGACCTTCAGGACACGCTGCTGGAAAGAAGTCGTATAAAAGTCCGAAGCCTTCTCGCTTTCGTATTCATCAAAAGCTGAAGAGCCCTCGTTTAAGAAGGCGAGAACGTCGTTAGCGTACTTTTCGTCCAGTATCTTAAGCAATAATCTTTCGGTCTCGTATTGCTGATGAAACCTTGTGTTGTCGTATTCCATTAGTCAAGTCCTCTCAATTCCACGCAAGGTATATATTTTAGTAAAAGCTCTCGGAAAGACTCTAATTCGCCCTTTCCGTAGGCTGTAAATCCCGGTGATATAACGCGGTCAGAATCGCGGTAGCACTGTAAGAAGTAAGAAGGTGCCCCCTTAATCCATTCGCCGATTTTCTTGAAATCGTCCATGGTATGTAATTCTTTTACAACCGTGGTTCTAAATTCATAATGCGTCGAACCGGAAAGTAAGATTTCGACCGATTTATCGATTATATTAATATCAAGGTCTGCAACACCCGTTGTCATGGCGTATTTTTCCTTGGAATTCTTAATGTCCATTGCCACATAATCAACAAGCTTATCGTCAATTAATTTCTTAAGGGCAGCAGGGTTATAACCGTTTGTATCAAGCTTAACCATAAGGCCGAGCGCTTTTATACGGGTAATAAAGTCGTAAAGATCATGCTGTAACGTAGGCTCACCGCCCGTAATACATACACCGTCAAGCATGTTCTTGTGCTTTTTAAGATAGGCTAAGACCTTATTCTCGTCTTCGCCCTCGATAGAGCCCGGATTAAGGACAAGATCGCCGTTCTGACAAAACGGGCATCTGAAGTTACAGCCGCCCGTAAAAATGGTTGATGCCACGTGCTCCGGATAGTCCAGAAGTGTCGTTTTGTTAAACCCTAAGATTTGCATAATACTACCCCTTTAGGTATAATGGGGACATACCCATTAACATTCGTTAAGACCATTATATCACCAATAGCGGAGTTTGCATAACTAATGATTAGTAAAGACGAGAAATTTATGAAAAAAGCGCTGGCCGAGGCGAAGAAGGCATATGCCCTCGATGAAGTCCCGATAGGCTGCGTCATAGTGTGCGACGATAAGATAATTGCGCGTGGCTATAATCGCCGCAATACTGACAAGTCTACCCTTGCGCATGCCGAGCTTATAGCGATCAAGAAAGCCACGAAAAAGCTCGGAGACTGGAGATTAGAGGGCTGCACCATGTATATAACCCTTGAGCCATGTCAGATGTGCGCGGGTGCAATCGTACAGGCAAGAATCGACCGTGTCGTTATAGGCTCTATGAATAAGAAAGCAGGCTGTGCGGGTTCGGTTA
Source organism: Lachnospiraceae bacterium (assembly GCA_016283755.1). Classification (GTDB taxonomy): domain Bacteria; phylum Bacillota; class Clostridia; order Lachnospirales; family Lachnospiraceae; genus XBB1006. The sequence goes on from JAEENO010000033.1 coordinate 40,639, forward strand.
TTAACCTTCTTGATATGAAGGAGTTTAACCATCAGGTGGAATTAACGAAGGGTGTAATGGAAGAAGAATCAAGCAAGATGCTCTCCGAGTTTTTTAAGGAACTCAGGATTAAGAAGGCAGCGGCAGAAGAATAATGGTATAAAAGCGCCAAGCCGTAAGATTAAATTGACATTGGGGCGCGCGCGTTGTATACTGTTCTTTGCATATGACATCTACAGATGTTATCTGGAGCGGCAGGCTTCGGGTCTTGTGCGGCGGAAATCTCCGAACCGTGTCAGGTTGGGAACAAAGCAGCACTAAGGGGAAGCTTCCGGGTGCCACGAGGTTGCCTTGGGCCTGTCACTCGAGATAATACGTAGGTGTCTTTTTTGTTGGAGTATTGACATGAAAGAGAAGAAGATTCGAAGGATACTGGTACTTGCAATCCTTGTAGTTACCGCGATATCCATAGTTGTTAAGTTTAATATAAAAGCGCCTGAGAGGGAGAATACCGTAGTTGCGGAAGAAAACCGTGAAGGGGACAATGCTACCGATAATACGGACGATAACGTGGATAACACCGGCGATACGGATGAACCCGTGGATAACGAAGGCGGAGATGATAACGGTCATAACTCGGAAGATACAGGCGACGACAACGGCAATTCCGACAGCGACGATTCCGGAGATAACCGCGGAAACAGCGACGACGCCGGAAAGGATAACGGTGGCGACGACGACGAGCCGAACGAAGATGAAGACGACGATAACGAAGAACCGGTAAAATTCATAACCGTATATATGACAATAGATGCGACACTTCTTGCGGACGGGGAAGCATTACGTGCTAACGGCCACGAGAATAAGATTCAGTATACGGGAGATAACGGACATATCGCTACGAAAGTTCCGGTCAAAGTTCCGGAGAATGCAAACGTCTATGACGCACTATATATATTCTGTCAGGAGAACGATATCCAGATGGAAGCATCGGGCACAGCATTTAATACGGCATATATTCGAGGAATTAACCACTTGTACGAGTTTGACGGGGGAATTTCCTCGGGATGGGTATTCCTTGTAAACAATGTATATTCAAGAACCGGCGCATCTAACGTCTTCTTAAATGAAGGCGATGAGATATGGTGGTTCTATACACTCGTATTCGGACAGGATGTACCGCAGTAAGGAAGGGCATATGAATAAGTTACGTAAACTGCATCCGCTCCCGGTACTTATATATTTTATAATATTACTCGGGATCCAGATGTGGACATTCAACACATATCTAATAGCAGCAGGCTATATAGCAGCTTCTGTCTGCGTAATCTACATGGACGGAACAGCAGATTATTTAAGGAAGTTGCCGCTTGACGCAATAGTTGTGGCACTTTGCGCAGCTGTTAATATGCTTGCATATCACGATGGAGAGACAATTCTATTCTACCTTAACGGTAACAGAGTAACCCTTGAAGCTATTAACTTTGGTGTTCATATGGGTGTATATATCGTAACCGTCATTAAATGGTGCCTGCTCTATGGACGCATCATGACGGAAGACGAGTTTATCTATTTATTCGGGCGCATCGCGCCAACGGTGGCACTTATGCTGTCGCAGGTTTTCAGAACGATTCCCTACCTTAGGGAAGATTATAAGAATATAAGAATGGCATCGCTTGGAATGGGTAAAAGCGGTGTAAGAGCGCGCATGGAAGACATAAGCACTCTTATATCCAAATCACTGGAGGAATCCATATATAAGGGCGAAGTAATGGAAGACAGAGGCTACGGAGTAGGTAAAAGAACCAATTACCACAGATTCCGCTTTAAAAGAAGAGATATGTTTGCGGTTATAATAGAAGTTATTGTCGGTATGTTGCTTTTTGTAGAAGTTATAAGCGGAAGAATGTCAACTTTCTTCTATCCAAAGTACGAGTTTAAGGCCGGAAATACGGAACTTTTGATAGTGGCAGCAGGATTATTCATATACGGATTACTTCCAACCCTTCTTAAGAAGGACGAGATACGATAAACGAGGTAAGACAATGGAAAGCATAAGATTAGAAAACCTTACATTTACATATGAGAAAGTGGATGCCCCTACACTTAAGGACATTAATCTATCCATAGAAAAGGGAAGCATTGCGCTTATAATCGGCGAATCGGGAAGTGGCAAGACGACACTTATGCGCCAGATTAAATCTACTCTTGCCCCGTACGGAGAAAGAACCGGTAAGGTATATATTAACGGAGTTAATGAAGAAGAGCTGTCTGCAAGGGACAGAGTCTCTCTTATCGGATACGTAGGACAAAACCCGGAGATTTCGATAATCACGGACAGAGTATATTCAGAACTTGCCTTCATCATGGAAAACTTAGGCGAAGACAACGGCAAGATAAGACGCATAATCGCTGAAACTGCGCATTACTTTGGTCTGGAAGAACTTTTCCTTAAGAAGACAAGCGAATTATCAGGAGGAGAAAAGCAGCTTGTAACTTTAGCTGCTGCAATGACAACCAATCCACAGATACTTCTTCTTGATGAGCCTACGGCAATGCTGGATCCACTGTCTGCCATTAAGCTTATCAATGTATTAAGACGCATTAACGAAGAATTCGGCACAACCATAGTTATAACCGAGCAGAGGCTTGAAGAAATATATGAGCTTGCAGACCGGGTTATAGTAATGAGAGCGGGAAAGGTTGAAAAAGCCGGAAATCCAAGAGATGTTTCCGAGTATCTTTCCGCTTGTGAAAGCGACAATGGGCTAAGAAACGGACTTCCGGCGCAGGTAAGATTATATAGGGCAGTATCTAAGTTAAGAGAAGGATGCCCTCTTACCATAAGAGAAGGCCGCGAATGGTTCAATAAGGAATTCGAAAGTTTCAAGGGAAAAGACACGGTTTCATTAGGAAATATTGAGCCTGATGAGGCTTCAAGCGCTGCGGATACAAACCGATCAGGCTCCGCAGAAGAGCTTCTTTCCATCAAAGAACTTGCAGCAGGTTATAAGGAGAAACCGTACGTACTTCGTAACGTCGACTTAACCATCAATAAAGGTGAATTTATTTGCCTATTGGGCGGCAATGGAGCGGGGAAAAGCACGATTTTGAAATCTCTTCTTAACGAAGCAGTAATAACCGACGGTAGATTCATATATAAGAATAAGAAAGTAAAAGCTCTCCCTACAGGATACGGAGAGGTTGTATATATGCCGCAAAACCCTATGGCTATGTTCACCGAGGTTACGGTAGAAGAAGAAATCGAGTCAATGTACGATCATAAGCTTCTGCCGGGTGACGCAATTAAGGCAAGCGAAGCTCTGACGAGATTTAACTTACAGGAATTAAGAAAACTTCATCCATACGACTTATCAGGCGGCCAGATGCAACGCCTGGCACTGGCAAAAGCACTTATCTTAAATCCTGATTTACTTTTGATAGATGAGCCGACAAAGGGCATGGATCCCGGCTTTAAAATCGAGTTCGCGGCAATTCTTAACAATCTTAAGAATAGCGGTAAATCAATACTTATGGTGTCACATGACGTGGAATTTGCCGCGCAGTACGCCGACAAGTGCGCACTTTTATTCGATGGAGAAATCGCAGATTTCAAAGACAGAAGGGAGTTCTTTGCGGGAAATCTCTTCTATAAGACAGCGGTTAACAGCATGGTAAGAGATATCCTGCCTACCTGCAACACG
>JAEENO010000034.1 GCA_016283755.1 Lachnospiraceae bacterium
GTAAAGGAGAGAGCTTTTACCTCGGCACTTGCAATGGATATTAATGAAGGACCTTTGGCTGCGGCAGGAATTAATATTGAGATGAGCGGTGTGGCCGATAAGGTCAAGATAAGGCTTTCCGACGGACTTAAAATGCTGCTTCCAGGTGAAGCGGAGGCGATAGTCATTGCGGGAATGGGCGGCCGACTTATTGTAAGAATTCTTGAAGATGATCTTCCCAAGATAAGCGACAAGTTATTCGGAATTAAAGAGCTTATCTTACAACCGCAGTCGGAATTATTATACTTCCGTAAAAGTGTGAGAGATATGGGTTTCGTATGCGAGGCGGAAGATATGGTGCTTGAAGACGGAAAGTTCTATCCGATGGGGCGTTACGTCTATAAGGGTGTAAAAGCATCCGACGACGATGATATGGCGGTGGGATTGTACGACAAGTACGGTCAGCATCTTCTTGAAAATAAGAATGAAGTGCTAAGGATGTATCTTGAGAAAGAGAAAAAGAGTATAGAGGGCATAGTTGAATCACTTAATAATGCAAGTGACAGCGATGAAAGAGTTAAACGATTAGCCGAAGTAAAAGAAGCAGCCGCATTAAATGAGCTGGCACTTAAGTACTTCGAGTAATACCTTGAAAGAAAGGACATTTTTGTTATGGGACAGATGAATATCAAAGTTTTAAATGAAAACTATACCATGGAAGAGGGCGCAACCTTCCTTGAGCTTGCCGAGAAAGTTCAGGATAAGTACGAGTACAAGATTGCCCTTGCAAAGTATGCAGGTAAATTACAGGAGCTTAACAAGAAGATTCCGGGTGAGGGTGAGGTAGGTTTCATTACCCTTAACGAGGAAGACGGAAGAAGAGCGTATAGAAGAAGCGTAACAATGCTTATGAATAGATCACTTTATCATGTAAATAAGGATCTTCATGTAAGAATTATGTATGCTTTCAATCACGGTTTCTATTGTGAGGCTGAAGAAAAGTTCGAGTTTACCAAGGACTTCCTTGATAAGGTTGATGCCGATATGAGAAAGGCAGTATCTGAAGATCTTATAATTGAGAAAGAGACAATGAAGACCGATGAAGCTATGAAGATGTTCGAAGAACTCGGTATGAAGAATAAGGGTAACTTATTCCGCTATCGTTCATCATCAAGCGTTAATGTATATAAGCTTGGTAATTATCTTGATTACTACTATGGATACATGCTTCCAAGTACAGGATATCTTACAGAGTTTGAACTTGTTCCTTTTGAGAAGGGCTTCCTCTTAAGATTCCCGAAGGAAGATCCTAACAAGGTTGCAGACTTTAATCCTTCAATGAAGTTATTCAATGTACTTCATGAGGCTGAGGATTGGGGCGCAATGCTTGGCGTTGGTAATATCGGTGAGATGAACAATGCCATTTCAAGCGGCAAGATGCAGCAGCTTATCCTTGTACAGGAAGCTTTAATGGAGAAGAAGATTGGTCAGATTGCAGAGCAGATAGTTGAAGGCGGCAAGAAGTTCGTTATGATCGCAGGTCCTTCTTCATCAGGTAAGACATCATTCTCTTACAGATTATCCGTTCAGCTTACATCACTCGGTATGAAGCCGCATCCTATCGGAATCGATAACTATTACTGTGACAGACAGTTCTGCCCGAAGGATGAGAATGGTAACTACGATTTCGAGTGCTTGGAAGCTATCGATGTAGAGAAGTTTAATGAAGATATGCAGGCGCTTATTCGCGGTGAGACTGTTGATATGCCTACATTTAACTTTAAGACAGGTAAGAGAGAGTACAGAGGCAACTATCTTACAATGGGCCATGGGGATGTACTTGTAATCGAAGGTATCCACGGACTTAACGATAAGCTTTCATACTCAATCGAAGCTAAGGATAAGTTTAAGATTTATATTTCAGCTCTTACACAGCTTAATATAGATGAGCATAACAATCTTTCCGCAACAGACGGAAGATTGCTTCGTAGAATTGTAAGAGATAACAGAACACGTGCGACATCCGCAAAGGATACAATCGCTATGTGGGATTCCGTAAGAAGAGGAGAGAATAAGTACATATTCCCATTCCAGGAATCTGCTGATGTAATGTTTAACTCATCATTCCTCTATGAGCTTGCAGTAATCAAGCCTTACGTACAGCCGTTATTATTCCAGATCACACCTGAGGATCCGGAGTATGTAGAAGCTAAGAGATTACTTAAGTTCCTTGATTATATCTTACCTGTACCATCGGAAGATATTAATCGCAATTCGCTCTTTAGAGAGTTTATTGGGGGTTCGTGCTTCAACGTATAGAACGGGAAGACGCACCCATTTAAATGCGCTGCGCGCATAGAGGGTGCGTCGTGGTAATAAGGTTCCGTCACTGCGTGACACCTTATTACATTGAAGAGGTAGAAATCCGTCGGATTTCTTTGATGTCTCAAAGCCGACGGGCTCTCTTGCACAAGTGCAAGAGATATGCAGGATAAATGATCGCGGCTGCAAGTGTCGAAAGACCGCAGACGAGGAAAGTCCGGGCTTCACAGGGCAGGATGCCGGCTAACGGCCGGTGGGGGAAACCCTAAGGATAGTGCAACAGAAAATAAACCGCCGGGAAACCGGTAAGGGTGGAATGGTGGTGTAAGAGACCACCGCTTGTCTGGTAACAGGCGAGGCTGTGTAAACCCCATCCGAAGCAAGACCGCATCGAAGCGTTATCAGGTTGCCCGCCGAGCTTCAGGTAGGTCGCTTGATGTGGCTGGTAACAGTCATACTAGATAGATGATCATTCACGACAGAACCCGGCTTACAGTCCTGCGTCCGCTCCCGCACCGTAAGGTGCGGGAGGGGTTTTATTAAAAATGGTTATAATCGGAGATAGATATGAAGAAATTGAAAGATATGGTTTCGCGCCTTGATTATTCGGTAATTAAGGGTGAACTTGATATAGAGATAGAGAATCTTTGCTATGACTCAAGAAAGGTCGGAGAAGGCGATATTTTCGTCTGTATAAGTGGTGCCGCATTTGACGGTCACGATTATATAGATGATGTAATTTCAAAAGGTGCCAAGGTAATCGTAGTAACAAAAGATGTTAAGGTGCAGGAGAATGTGACGGTGCTTCGCGTAAATGATGCGAGAATAGCACTGGCGGAGCTTTCTGCAGCTTTTTTTGATTATCCGGCAGATGAACTTAAGGTTATAGGTGTTACCGGAACCAAGGGAAAGACCACAACCACATATATGGTTAAGTCAGTACTCGAATCAATCGGCATTAAGACCGGACTTATCGGTACGATAGAAGCGATAATCGGTGACGAGCATATTCCGGCGGTTAATACTACACCTGAATCATTCGTGTTACAGTCATACTTTAGAAAAATGGTTGATAACGGTATAAAGTACTGCGTTATGGAAGTTTCCTCGCAGGGACTTATGATGCACAGAGTTGACGGCTTCATGTTTGAGCTCGGTATCTTTACCAATATTTCACCTGACCACATCGGTCCTAACGAACATGCTTCATTTGAAGAATATATGGCATGCAAAGGTCTTTTATTTAAAAAGTGCCGTCACGCTATAGTTAATGCGGACGATGAGAATTATAAGAATGTATTGAAAGACTGCACTTGCGATGTAAGCACTTTTGCGGTAGAAAACGACGCAGATTACAAGGCAGATAATATCAGACTTATTCATAAGCCGGGATATTTGGGCGTTGAATATGATGTTAAGGGCAAGGTTAATGATCACTTTGTAATTGATTTGCCGGGAATGTTCAGCGTATATAATTCACTTACCGCTCTTGCGATTTGTGACAGCTTAAAAGCAGATATAGACAAGACAAAGGCCGCATTAAAGGTTGCCAAGGTAAGAGGAAGAATAGAAAAGGTTGAGAATACAGGTGACTTTACCGTATTGATCGATTATGCACATAACGCAATGGCACTTGAAAGCTTGCTTTCAACCTTGAAAGATTATGAGCCGGGACGTCTCGTTACCGTATTCGGATGCGGAGGCAACAGATCGAAACTTAGAAGATTCGAGATGGGTGAAGTATCCGGAAAACTCTCTGATATGACTATTATTACATCCGATAATCCGAGAGATGAAGAACCGCTTCTTATCATGCAGGATATCGAGACGGGAATCAAGAAAACAGATGGAAAGTATATTATGATTCCGGATAGAAGAGAAGCTGTTAGCTACGCTATCAAGACTGCGAAGACCGGGGATGTAATAATAATCGCGGGTAAGGGACATGAAGATTATCAGGAAATAAAGGGTAAGAAATACCCTATGGATGACAGAGAGCTTGTATCAAGCGCTCTTTAGGAGGCATAAATGGCACTGTTTGCCGATATCATAGTTGATATATCAATCGAGAAACTGAATAGGCCTTTTACTTATGAGGTACCGGCAGCGCTTCTTGATATAATCAAGATCGGCGATCAGGTTATGATTCCTTTCGGACGAGGCAATTCTTTGAAGAAAGGCCTTGTAATAGGACTTAAGTCGGAAGCAAACGTTGAAGAAGGTATTACACTTAAAGCGATAGATTCTGTACTTCCCGATTGTGGAATATACGGTGAACTCATTAAACTTAGTGAATTCATGGCCGAGCAATTCGGCGGAACATTAAATCAGGCTTTAAGAACTTGTCTTCCACTAAAGAAGCCGGGAGTTGTTAAAGAAAAAGAGTACATATATCGTAAAGCTGATGACGATATACTTGCCAATGAAATAGGAGAGGCCAAGAAGAAGCATGCAGTCGCCAAACTTCGCTTACTTGAGGCCTTAAAGGATGACTCGGTTATACCTCGTGACATTATAACCAAGAAGCTTCATGTTACGACACCTGTTATAAGAAATCTTTCCGAAAAAGGGATAATAACCGTAGACAAGAAGCGAGAATACAGAGAAGTATTACCTAATGGGGTTGAGCGTAATTTGTATATTAAGCTTAATGATTCGCAGAAAGCAATCGTTGATTCGATAATTGAGGATTATAAGTCGGGTAAGAATAATGTAAGCCTTATTAAGGGAGTTACGGGTTCCGGTAAGACCGAAGTCTATATGGAAATTATGGATGCAGTAATTCGTGACGGTAAGCAGGTAATCTTACTTATCCCGGAGATTGCACTTACATATCAGACGTTGATTCGCTATTACAGACGTTTCGGTGAAAGAATTGCTGTACTTCATTCGAAGCTATCCGACGGAGAGCGATTTGACCAGATTTCGCGTGTGGAAAACGGTGAAGTGGATATTATGATAGGTCCAAGGAGTGCGCTTTTTACTCCGTTTAAGAACATAGGACTTATAGTAATAGATGAAGAGCATGAAGGTGCGTATAAAAGCGATCAGATTCCAAGGTATCATGCGATTCCCGTTGCGAGAGAGAGACTCCGTCAATCGGGCGGTATGCTTATCTTAGGCTCCGCAACACCTTCGATGGAGAGCTTTTATAGGGCGAAGCAGGGTGAATATAAGCTTTACGAGTTAAACGAGAGATTCTATAAGAACCCGTTGCCTGATGTTCACTTGATTGATATGCGA
>JAEENO010000035.1 GCA_016283755.1 Lachnospiraceae bacterium
TGCCAAATTCCGCTTCCAAAAAGTGCGCAGTCTTGTATCCTGCTGCCGATGCAACAAGAATTACATCAGCTTCAGTTAACTTCTCTATATCGGATAAAGTAACTCCCATGCAGTAGTTACCCATAAAATCAAAACCACTGTCGGTTATGAACTTTTCAATTGCCTTATCCTCTCCGTTAATCGAGAAATCCAGCGGCGTTACTCCCAGTACCGCCACTTTGCGGCCGTGCATTGCATACCCTGTACCCTCTTTGTCGGAGCTTTTATCCGCGCTTCCGCACAATCTTTTAGTCAGGCCGTATAATGCTTCCGCAGCGCCTTCCGTATACGTCTTCATTCCGGTCGTTGCAAATCCGAAAGTCATTATTCCGGTTCTTGCCTCTATAACACGAGCCACCGCCTCAAAGTCAAAGCCTATCATAGTAGGAATCGGCGTTCCGCATATCGCGATAAACTTAGGATGAAGATCTTCTGCAGCAGTACATACGTCACCTATAAATTTCTCTTCATCGCCCATAATGGCTTCCATCTCGGTTATAGCAGATACATATACCATGCTATCCATTGTAGTCCATCTAGGCTCATCATGTGTGGTATATGTTGAGTTGCAACCGCTTGCGTCATGCATAATAACCATACCGCCAAGCTCATAAAGCATGGAACATACGCCGAAGGTATCGGCCGAATACGTTGATATTATTGTTGCTGTCTGCCGCATACGCTTTCCTCGCACCCCCATCCTTTAATGAAAACGATATTCTCCATATCACTTAATGTATTAACCGCCGTAATCATATCCTGCGCCAGCGCTTTTATCGCCTCATATCCATAGTGACCGCTTCCCAAGATTTCATTTACGAAGTGTCTCGTATTGCTGAAATATGCAGCCTTCTGTCCTATGGCAAGATATTTATCCGGTGTACCTTCTTTAACATATCGCATCTCATATCTGCTTACCGCAATGATTTCAAGCTCCGGATAGTTTTCCTTAAGATATGTAAAAGCGCTTTCCTCTTCTTTCGTGAATGCATCCGCATATACGCGCTCCACCTTAAATCCTCTGTCAAGAAGAAGCTTCGCTATTGATAGAGGTCTTGGCGCCACCGTATAATCAATTGCAATCGGCATTGAGCCTACTGCGGCAAGAGCTTTTTTAAGATAAGCCTCGCACTCAGCTTCCTTCGCCGCGTAATCGAGATGGTCTTTATCATCATCAAAGAGAATCTTCTCTATCTCTTTAAGCTCTGCTCTTATCTCTTCATAATCATACGATATCGGAAGATGATGGTGCGTGCCGCCTATTCTTGCCACAATCGACTGTCCCGCAGGAACCGCAGGAAGATACGTCGTAATATAATGCGACGCCTTCGCCATCTGCTGATATTCTTTAACCGTCTTCGTGTCGTGTATCTCTATGAGTCTATAGTCCGATTTATTAATAAGCTCGCGTAACTCGGAATCGTCACTTAATCTGTAATCGTTTCCTATTAAAGCTATGAGCTTTTCATCCTTTTCATCCTTCTTAAGAAGAGAATATAGCTGCTTACGCATCAAAGGATCCGGCGCAAGACCCGACTTACGCATGATCGGATTCATATAACAGCGCATGAACATCGTATCCGGATTACGCTCCTCCAATCTATCATACACGTTATCGAAATCTATTCCCGCAAAATGATGAATGCAGTTCGTATATACCTGAATTACCCGAGGCTTAGGGGAAAGCTTATCTATTACATCCGATACGCCGTCGACTATCAAGTCTTCAAGCGAACCGTCAAAAAGATTCTCTTCTCTTATATTAACTGTCGAGAATCTGTCCATTGCATTCATTTCTGCAGCAGTTAATACAACACCTCTAAGGCAGCTTGAACCGCAGACAAATACCTCGTGTGCTTCAGGCATAAGCATACCGACATGAACTATATTCCAGACACCACGTACCGGTGCCGAATACTCAAGCCCTCCCGGGAAAAGCGCACTAAAGGAGGCATCGCCAATCTTCACGCACACCTTATCAAGGTTAATACCCGAATTACCGTTATCGCCGATTCTTTTAAGCATTCATGACCTCCATAATACTATCAGCAAGTTTCCTGTATTCACAAGCCATCTCGCTATCAGGGAACGCCTCCATTACGGTCTTTCCTAAGCTTTCTGCTTCGGTAACAGTATCTGAACGGCTTAATGTTCCCACAATCTTGGAATCTATATCCGAAGCCAATGTCTCTACCTTTTCTTCTTCATCTTTAACATTGCGCTTATTTAAGATAATTCCGCCAAGCGTCGCATAACCTCTGTCCTTAAAGTTCGCTACCGCCATAGCAATATTGGCTGCAGCATATATAGCCATGTTTTCGCCGGAAGTTACAACGAATACCTTATCCGCGTATCCACCGCGCATAGGCATCGAGAAGCCTCCGCACACAACGTCGCCCAGAACATCGTATAATACAACATCAGGCTTATATACCTCGTAAGCCTTCTTCTCTTCGAGCTTTTCCAGGGCGGCAATAATACCTCGTCCCGCGCATCCCAAGCCCGGTGTCGGTCCACCCGCTTCCACGCAGACAACGCCTTTATATCCCACGCGAACCATATCGGACAGTTCAAAATCCTTCTTGGATCGAACAAGATCCAGCACGGTTTCCATATGCTCGTTACCTCTTAATAACGTCGTTGAATCAGCCTTAGGATCGCATCCTATCTGCATAACAGACATACCGCGCTCAGCCAATGCCACCGCTATATTTGAAACCGTCGTCGACTTACCTATTCCACCTTTTCCGTAAATTGCTATTTTGATCATATCTACCTCTATCTGATAACGCTTATCGGCACTACCGTTTTAATAGTATTCCCGCCGTCACTGTACTCATTGATTGTTGCCTTGACATTAAACGCTTTTTCAATCGCCTCCGCAGTTATCGTGCTTTCGCAATCGCCGCATACCGTATGTCCTTCGGACAAAATTATCGCTTTATTGGCGCGCTGCAAGGCGTGTGACGGATAATGCGTATTGAATATACATGCTATTCCGCGTTTTGATAACTTGGTCAATGTATCAAGTACGATTAGCTGATTTCTAAAGTCAAGGTTTGACTCAGGTTCGTCTAAGATTAACACCTCAGGTTCCGAAATTAATGCTCTTGCAATCAAAACCATCTGAAGCTCACCACCTGAAATCTTATTGCACTTTTTATCGATTAAATGCTCTATGTTAAGCTCTTTTAGAACCTTACGGACTCTCTCTTCTTCGGCTTCACCCGGTGACTTAAATACCGATAACTCAGCCGCAAGTCCGATAAGTACCGTATCTCTTACGGTATAAGCTGCCGTCGTATTCTTCGCCTGCGGCACATAAGAAACCCTTTTAAAAAGCTCTCGCTCCTGCATTCGCCTTACGTCCTTACCGTCAAGCAACGCCTCACCGGATTCAAGCTTAAGTATTCCCAGGATACACTTAAGAAGTGTGGTTTTACCCGCACCGTTAGGGCCTAAGATTGCAACTATATCTCCCGAATCAACAGAGAAATTAACGTCTTCGAATATCTTTCTGTCATTCTTATATGAAAAGGATGCGTTTTTTACTTCAAATCTCATCTGAAACTACCTCCCCTTCTCATAAGATATATAAAGAACGGAGCACCGATAATCGCAGTAAGGATTGATATCGGTATTTCCGATGCGGTTAAAGATCTTGCAACCGTATCAACAATAATAAGGAACACCGCGCCTATACTTATGGATGCAGGAACAACCGTCTTAAAATTACTTCCGAGACGCATTCTTACCATATGCGGAACAAGAAGTCCAATCCAGCCCACCTGGCCGCACATTGATACAGACGCCGCAGTTATAGCTGTTGCCGCCAATACAGTCGCAGCTCTAAGCGCCAATACATTGGTGCCCGACGACTTAATCTCATCTTCCGTAAGAGGAAGAAGGTTCATTCTCCATCTTAATATGAATAATATAAGAATACCGATTAATATAGGCGGAACGCCTACTATTAAGCTCTTATAATCGGTTGACGCAAGCGAACCCATAAGCCAGTAGGTAATGGCCGGTAACTGTGACTCCGCATCCGCAACATACTTAACAAAAGATATAAGTGCAGAGAATAGAGAACCTATCATAATTCCCGATAAGATTATCATTGTCATTCCCTTGCCCTTACCTCTTCCACAAAGGACTGTAAGCACGACCGCCAATATGCCGAATATAAACGAACTTATCTGCACCGGAATCGCATTAAAACCAAGTAATATTGCTACAGCTGCACCAAACGACGCGCCGCTTGCGACTCCTAATGTATCCGGAGTTGCAAGGGGATTTGCGAATAATCCCTGAAAAGCGCATCCCGCAACTGATAGGCCGGCACCTACAAAAAGCGCCAGGATTATTCTTGGAAGGCGGAAAGAAATTACCGTCATTCTCGATACCGTCTCAACCATATCACCTTGTCCCGTAAGAATAAGAAATACATCCTTTGGACTTATCGCTATTCTTCCTATCATAAGCGCAATAATCGCCGTTGCAATCGGCAGTATAATAAGAAGCACTGTTCTTAATATCTTAATACTCTTTTTCTCAACCATAGCTAAACCCTATGCCTTTGTAATAACATTTGAATATGCAACCTTAGACGTTACTCCGTCAAGACGTCCTATTCTACCCGACATCGAATTAATCACATCCTGCGGCGCATCCATTGCTATAGATATAATATTTACACCTTTCTCCTTATACGGAATTCCCATTCGCCCAATGATATACTTACCGCTTTCATGTAATATCTCGTTTAACTCCGTAACCGAATCCGAATTCTCAACAATTATCGAAAGACATGCAACTCTTGTTTCCATATGCTCACCCTTTCTTCTAATACATCACCTAATAAAAAAGCGCCTTCCCGACAAAGGAAGACGCAGTTATGCCAATAAATTTCACAACTTATTTATCCGTCTTCCGCCTCAATAAAATTTCGGCGTCAGTCAAATCTATCGTGATTATACACTTATTATTATGTTATTTCAAGCCAAACACACGCTTAATTGCACCGTTTGGACACACATCCGTACATTTTCCACATTGAATACATTCTGCGGAGTTGATATTTTTCGTAATCTCTACCTGCATATCGCACTTTATCTCGCATGCTTTGCAATTCGTACAAGCGCTTTTATCAAGTTCAAGCCTCATAATCGAGACTTTCGAGAATAATCCGTAAAATGCTCCAAGCGGACATAGGTACTTACAAAACGGCCTGTAAGTCACAAGTGAGGCAAGAATTATTACAAGAAGAATCGATATCTTCCAGTAAAACAATCCGCCTATCGTACTTCTTAAGGAAGCATTCATAATAAGTAGCGGAACACCTGCTTCAAGCGTACCGGCCGGGCATATGTACTTACAGAACCAGGTCGTTCCTATACCGTACTGATTACGCGCAAATATCGGAAGTAATACTACAAACAGAATCAGTATAAGATATTTAACATATCGAAGTATAGAATCCGTTTTCCTCGGCATATTCTTCTTTATGAAAGGTATCTTATATATAAGTCCCTGTATTAATCCGAAAGGGCACAAAAATCCGCAGACTCCTCTTCCGAGAAGCACTCCAAAGAGCATAAGTACACCCAATATATAAAAGCTCACTCGCGAGCCGTTACCGCAAAAGATTGACTGCATCGAGCCAATAGGGCAAGCACCAAGAGCTCCCGGGCAAGAATAGCAATTAAGTACAGGCACACAAATCTTCTTCGTTGCCCCCTTAAATATTTTGCCTTCCTTAAACCCTATTGCATATCCGTTAAGTAATGCGGCTGCCATAAGCTGTATGAAATTTCTCTTAATTTCTCTGCTTACTTTCTTCTCGCTCATATACTTAACCTATCCCTATACACTGTAAGCAAATCATAACAGCTTTTCTTAAGATTTCGGCCGTCTCACCTCTATAAAACCCAAGCACTATAAACACTGCCGAAAGAATAAGCAAAGCAATTCTTATATATGTTTTCTTCACTATTTAACATCCTCATATGCTTTGTTAATCAGTTCAAGATATGCTTTTGAAATTGATTCCGCTCCCGTAGGCGCACCTATCTCGAGGCTTCCTATAATTTTGCCTGACTTATTAACAAAGAATGTTGTCGGGAAACCAACCAAATATGCACCGACTTTATCATTTAATTCCTCATTTGCTACAAGTGTCGTAATTGCCGATGCCCCTGTCTGCATAAGTAAGCTCTTAGCAAGTTCTCCCTGCTCATCCGCATCAAAGCATATTGTTATAACATTGTAATTCTCAGGAAGCATGCTGTTAAGGACAGCAAGTTCAGGCATTTCATCTATGCAATAGGTGCACCAGGTCGTCCAGCAATTAATCATCGTGACATCATAATCAGCAAAAATCGATTGATCTATTTCATTACCATCAAGATCAACACAATTAAAAGCAGAAAGATCTACCTTAAAATCATCTATTAATTCTGTAGGTGGGAAGAGACATACAGAATTTTTGATTTCATCAAATGCGGCTATCAAAGCATTGAGATTCTCAATATCCGTATCTGTTAAACCTTCTCTGTTATACTCACGATTACATCCGAAATAGAATGTATCTGTATCTATTGAGGCTAATTCCTCTATATCTTTAAAAGCTGCCTTAAAATCGCTAAAATCTTCATCCATTGCTGACTTATCAGCTATATCATCATATCTAAAGAAGCCGTATATCGGCATAGCTTCAGCAAGTATCTCATCACGAATGGCATCTTCTTCGGATTCGTCATATTCACCGTCAACGTACTTATAATACTTAACCATTGTTTCTTCCGGGAAATAATCAACCTCATATCCGTATTCATCCCATTCATATGGCTGAATACCATCAAGATCGAGCAATATCTCCGGAATCCTATATGCGTATCCGTTCTGCTTATGAGTATCATACTTCTCTGCCTCATCGGTGAGCGATATTGTTACTCCCTTAATCGTAAGCATATTATCGACATCATATGCGCTATTAACGGCATAATTATTCTTTTTGACAGTATTCTCGATAGTCTTCTCCTTCTCTCCGCATCCTGGAATCATAACAAGCACTAACGATACTAGTATTAAGACCGATATAACTCTTCTTCTCATATGAGACTCTCCTTAATAAACCTATCTACTGATATTGTTTGCTGTCAACTCTTTTAATTACTTTAATAAGATTCGGCACGATAAATGAATAGATTAAAATCTTCGCTACCATAATAAGTAATCTTACGGCAAGATTGCCTAATATTATTCCCGGATAAAACCAGCCTTCGATATTACTAGCAACATAAAGACCTAAACTGTTAAACGCCGTTACTATTACTTCACTAACAGTAATAATCCAGAAATAATCGATCATCGAATAAGTATATCTCTTCTTCATTGCGATTAAACCAACCACAAGTCCCGAAATAAGATACGGCAATATCCATAAAGGTGTTGTCACCGTAATCGGATATCCCGAACACTGCGTAATTGCAAGACCGATACCGCCTACTGCCATTCCGGCAAGGGGTCCGTACAATAAAGCTGCAATTAAAACCGGCAATCCTTCAAAAGATACCTTAACAGACTGGAAATCAGTGATACGTGCCAGGTAACCAAGCACTACGCATACTGCGGCAAGCATACCGCATAATGCAAGCATTCTTACATCAAACTTCTTTTTCATTAAAAAAACTCCTTTCGTGGCATGCCACGTAAAGAAGTTTACACTTACACTTTCGTGGCAGTGGAATGCGGATACGACACCGCGGATTATTCCTTCGTTCAATGGCGACTTCCCATCCATTGACACTTGACGCGTCGTTCCTACTCTGTCCATCAATATTATTCTACATTAGTAGATAATAACACCAATTAAGATAAAATGCTATAGTTTTATAAAAAAAGACCGTCGCTTTTATAAAGCGACGGTCCTATGATTATATTGAATAGTATAAACGTAGAAAAATAAGTGAAATCGCAAGATTAATAGCACCCACAATCAATGCGTTCCATTTACCGGCTCTCTTCGACTTAGCGTCTATCTTTGCTTCCTCTTCAGCCTTAAATGCTATATAATCAATCTTTTTAAATCTACCTAAAAAGAACTGCGCATACATCTGGGCTGCCTGCTTAAATACATACTTAACACCGATAAACGTTCCCGCCATAGATATAAGTATTAAAGCACCAAATCCGAGGAAGATTACGCCTACTGCAAAGAATGCATTGCTTAGCATCGCATAAGTATCTTTAATCGCCGTACCATGATAATCTTTCTGATACGTATAGAAAAAGTATACCGCTGCAAGTGATACTACCAGGGTTATAATAAATCCTATTATACTGCTCTTATTTCTTTTGAAAAAATCCATTATTTCTCCAATTCAGCCTTCATAGCTTCAAACTCAGCTGTATTGCAGCTTACGAAGTGTCCCGGAGATACTTCTCTTAATGTCGGTCCTTCTACTGAATAGTCATGAGCCTCAGCAGGCTTATAAGTTATACGCTTTCTTCTCTTCTCGTACTGAGGATCAGCAAGCGGAATAGCAGAAAGTAATGACTTTGTATACGGATGGAACGGATGTGCAAATAAATCATCCGAATCAGCAATCTCTACTACCTTACCAAAGTACATAACCATGATACGATTAGAGAAATACTTAACTACCGATAAGTCATGGGCGATGAACATAATTGTAAGTCCCATCTCTTCTCTAAGGTCATTAAGAAGGTTAATAACCTGTGCCTGAATAGAAACGTCAAGAGCAGATACAGGCTCGTCGGCAATAATAAGTTCCGGATTCATAACAATTGCTCTCGCAATACCGATACGTTGTCTCTGTCCACCGGAGAACTCGTGAGGATAACGTCCTGCATGCTCACGTACAAGACCTACCTTCTCAAGCATCTCATATACTCTCTCGTCGATATACTTCTCGTCCTTAATTCCCTGGATTCTAAGGCCTTCAGCGATAATCTCTCTGATTGTCATACGAGGATCAAGGGATGCAATAGGATCCTGGAAGATCATCTGCATCTTGGTAACAACGTTCTCTTTGGAAACTTCATCAAGCTTCTTGCTTAATTCCTTCCTAAGTTCGGACTTCTCGCTCTCAGATACAGCAGATGCGATCTTCGCGTTATATTCCTCTCTTAATTCCGCAGATACACGCTCACGATACTTTCTTACACAGTTCTTGGTATCGTCCTTAGCTTTCTTAATCTCTTCCTTCTGCTCTGCGATAAACTTCTTTAAATGTTCTTTTTCTTTTGCAACTTCATCGGACTTGCCTGCAGCCTGTAACTGAGCGATACGCTCCTTAGATGCTGCAGTCTCTTCCTTAATAGCATCGGTATACATACGTGTACCTGCTACAATTCTCTGGCCCTTAAAATATACATTACCTGATGTTGCCGGGAACAACTTGATAATTGAACGACCTGTTGTAGTCTTGCCACAACCTGACTCGCCTACTATACCAAGAACTTCTCCCTTCTTCAATGAGAAGCTGACATCATCAACTGCTTTGAAGTCATACTTACCGAAGTACTGCTTAAGGTGCTGTACCTCTAAGATGTTTTCATTATTTCCCATGATTATGCCTTAGCCCCCATTTCTTTCATTCTTTCGATACGATCTGTGATTACCTTCGGTACATCAACCTTCGGTGCATCCGGATGTAATAACCAAGTAGCTGCATAATGTGTGTCAGATACTTTGAAGAACGGCGGCTGCTTCTCGTAATCAATCTTTAATGCATACTTATTACGATCTGCAAATGCATCACCTACAGGCGGATAAATCATGTTAGGCGGTGTACCAGGGATTGCTTCAAGCTTCTCCTTGGTATCAAGTGATGGCATTGAAGAAAGTAATGCCCATGTGTACGGATGCTTCGGCTCATAGAAGATTTCCTCTACAGTACCATACTCAACTATCTTACCTGCATACATAACTGCAACCTTGTCTGCCATATTAGCAACAACGCCCAAGTCATGTGTAATGAATAATACAGAAATATTCTTCTTAGCCTTAACGTCATTAATAAGCTCAAGAATCTGAGACTGAATTGTAACGTCAAGCGCTGTTGTCGGCTCGTCGCAAATAAGAATTCTAGGGTTAGCTGCAATTGCAATCGCAATAACGATACGCTGTCTCATACCACCGGAGAACTCATGAGGGAACTGATCGAATCTCTTCTCAGCTTCCTTGATTCCAACATCGCCCATAATCTTAATTGCCATTTCCTTAGCTTCAGCCTTGGTAATGACTCTGTCTCTTTCTTCTTCTAACTTCTTAAGGTGCTCAAGCATACGCTTAGCTTCCTCATTGTAATCAACGGTAATCTTACCTGACAACTCATCTTCATAACTTGTAATTAACGAATTAATGCAACGAAGTATGTTCTCCTTAGTAATTCCCATATCTACAAGATTTGCAGGAACTACCTTAGGAGCGATCTTATTCTTAGCAATCTTCTCCTCATACTTTGCAGTTTCCTTGGCTACACGAGCCTCTTCCTTAGGATTTCTATGGAGTCCGAGGAAATAACGATCTGTATTAACGTTTATAGATGTTCTGAATGTATATGCGAAGCTGTTCTTATTAAGAGAAACTCTGTCTATAGAGTCTTCAACAACCTTAATAAGGTGTTTGTTAGCTGCCTTAACTTCGTTCTTAACAAGTACTTCCTTTTCATATGTAGGAAGATTCTTCTTTAATTCATCAACTACAGTCTGCTTAGCAGCAATCTTCTCATCATTTGCAGCCTTTAATGCCTTAGCGACATTCTCCTGAGTTAATGCTGTATCGTTGCAACCTGCAGCGCGCATATACTTCTCAAGATTAGCATGATAGAACTTAAGATCCTTCTTGGCATACTTCTTTCTTGCCTTATTATTAAGAAGTGTAGCTTCTGTCATCTGCTTACCGATTGTCATAATCGGGTCGAGTGAAGATAACGGATCCTGGAAGATCATGGAAATCTCATTACCACGAACCTTATTGAATTCCTCTTCGCTGTACTTTAAGAGATCTTCACCATTGTAGATAATCTCTCCGCCTTCATGAATTGTGTTAGCAGCATTAATACCTAAAATAGACTTAGCTGTAACAGACTTTCCGGAACCGGACTCACCTACAATAGCAAGTGTCTCGCCTTCATATAAATCAAATGAAATATCACGTACTGCCTTCACGGTACCACCGTTAGTACGGAAGGACACACGTAAATTCTTAACCTCTAATATTTTTCCCATGATATCCTCCTAATTAATTAGAACCACGAAGTGCAGGGTTGAATGCATCACGTAAACCATTACCAAAGATGTTGAAGCAAACCAACAAGATGGAAATGAATATTGCCGGGAAGAACAAGCAATGAGGATATGTCGTCAATGTTGTCTGTCCGTTAGCAAGGATTGCACCAACAGATGTCAAATGCTTGGAGTTAAGGTTAACGATTCCAAGGAATGACATACTGGACTCGGTGAAGATAACACCCGGGATTGAAAGGATTGTAGATGTAATAATAAAACCGGATGCGTTAGGTAAAATATGGCGGAAGATAAGTCTTCTATCCTTCGCTCCTAATGTACGGGATGCCATTACATACTCCATTCCTTTAAATCTATAGAACTGAGCTCTTACTGTACCGGATATACCCATCCAGCCGAATACTACAAGAGTTACCCAGAATACGAATAATCCGCCCATCTTTCTTGCAAAGTAAATCTGTGCCAAAGTAATAAATACGATGGAAGGAACTTCGGATATAATCTCCTTAATTCTTTCAACCAAAAGGTCGAACCAACCGCCGTAGTAGCCTTCACAAGCACCGATAATAATACCGATAATAAGGTCGATAATAGCAGATGTTATAGAAATAAGGAATGATAATCTTGCACCGGACGCAAGACGTGTAAAGATATCATAACCATACTCATCTGCACCAAACCAGAAGCAAGCTGTCTTGCCCTTGGTATAATAATACCAATCGCTGTAAAGTACTCTTGCAAGATACTGGTTACCACCCTGAGTTGGCTTAAAGTACTTATAACCATCACCATAAGAATAAGGTGTTGTGCCATCATCCTTAAGGAATATATCAATAAGCTGTCCGTTGGCATCTCTTTCAGCAACACCCTTGGCATTAGTCTTAAACCAAGCGTTAGGATCATCTGAATACGGCTGACATGTAATCTGACTTCTGTCAATCAACGGATAGAATAACTGAATTCCTGTCTCCTGCTCATACTTACGTGCGGCTTCAACCTGATCGGTTGAAAGAAGAAGTTCATAGAATCCTCTTCTTGCGTAAGTATCAACTTTTACCTTATATAATGTTGCTTCTCTGTTGGCAACAATACCGATTCTGGAACCCAAATCTTCTCTAACAGCACCCGGAATAGCAGTAAGATAATCATATGTCGCCTGGTTATATTCCTTGGTTGTACATCCGTTCCAGAATCCAAGATCAATCTTATCACTCATCTTAGGAAGAACGTACTGATAATAACCATCCTTTTCATCAAGAGAATAGTTGGAAATCATCGGTCCAAAAATAGCATATAAAAGAAGAATCAAAAGAATGATTGCGCATATTACAGAACCACGGTTCTGTGAAAATCTAATCAATGCATCCTGGAAGAAGCCTATTGGCCTTGTCTCAAGCTTCTTATCATAGATTTTATCGTTTAACTGGACGAACTCAAACTTCTCAGCAGGAATTCTCTCCATATTATTCTCATTAGTAATCATTAGTCTTGCCACCTCCCATACGGATTCTAGGATCGATAAGACCATAACTCATATCTGCCAAAATTCCGCCGAACAAACCTATAACAACCCAGAACATTGATAAGCACATGAATACATCATAGTCTTTCTTATTAAGCGCAGTTATATATACGCCACCGATTCCCGGTACCGAGAAAATCCTCTCAATCAAGATTGAACCACCGAGGATTCCGATAAATCCCCAAAGGAAATGAGGAACAATCGGAATAATTGAGTTACGGAACGCATGCCTAAATGTAGCCTGCCATCTCGTAAGTCCCTTTGTTCTTGCAAGTAACATATAATCTGCTGTTAATACCTCAGAAAGCTCCGCACGGATAAGACGCATGTAAGATGCTATCGGTCCGAATGACAAAGCAAGAATCGGCATAATTGCGGAATGGAACATCTCCCATGAGAAGAAGTCAAATCCGCTCTTTAATACAAGTGGACATAAGCCAAGCTTAAATCCAACGAAATACTGTAAAAGGAATGCATATACGAATGAAGGAACAGAGATAAATATCATAATAAATACATTAATAACCTGGTCCTGCCATTTATTCTTGAATATAGCAGCCATCATACCGAAGAAAATACCAAGCGGTATTGATATAGCTTCTGCAAATACATTAATATAAACTGTAAACGGAACCTTAGATACAAGGTACTCTGTAACAGGCTGGAGGAATGTTCCGACTGTTGTACAGAATCCCCAGTTAAATTCCGTAAATACTCTCTTTAAGAAAATCAAATACTGTGTCCATATCGGATCATAGTATCCCCAAGCTCTACGCATTTCAACAAGTGCTCTACCCTGACCACCCATTCCGTCCGGAACCGGGTTCGGGAGCATCTTAACGAGTACGAAGAGCATTGTCATAATTATAAACATGCTGACGATTGCGAGTCCAATACGTCTCATTATATATCTAAACATTTGTCTTCTCCCATCAATAAATATATCATTACGACCAGAAGTTCTTCCGGATATATATCCTATCTTATATCCTATTAAAACACAAAATTCGCAGGTGATGCGGCTGCTTACGCAGCCGCACATCTGCTATTAAATAAAAATTTACAAATTATTAATTACAAGAATTTACTTGTATGATAATTCGTTGCCCTGCTCCTTGCAGTAAGCTTCCCACTCAGCATCATCCATTGTGTACTTGAAATCTCTAGCAAATGAACCCCAATTGATAAGCTGGTTGATCCAGTGATCTGTAGGAAGGATGATTCTCTGTGATACCATTTCTGCAGATGTGTAAGCTGCAACAGGTGCGATGTGGTAGTTAAGAAGAAGTGCCTTCTCAACGCCTGCCATGATCTGAAGTCTTACTTCCGGATCTGCGTCAGAATAGATACCGTTACATAATTCATCATACCAAGCGTTAACTGACTGAGTCTTTGTCTCGCCATTAACTGTAATTGTAGCCTCATAGTGCATATAATCGAAACCGTACTCATTGCTTGTATCTGTACAATATACCTCAAGCATTGTGAATGGGTTCATTGCTGCACCACCCCAGTTCTCACGGATAAGGTCGCAAAGACCGGCCTTAGCTGAATTGTAGTAATCCTTATCTTCAACGAGGTTGAACTTAATTCTGTTCTCAAGAGATGTTCCCTCAGCTGCCTTTAACATAGCTGCTTCACAGAAGTCTACGAATCTCTGATATGTAGCGTCTGTACCATAGATATGATAGTTAACTTCTACTACATCATCATCATCGATGTTGCCGTCTGCATAACACTTATCATAAGCTGCCTGAAGTAACTGTCTGGCTTCGTCAACATTGTAACCTGTTAACTCATCGATACTAGCTGCATCATATACTTCGCAAAGTGTCTTCTTAGCAGGCTCTGATGAACGATATGATGCCATTGTCTCAGGATCATATACATATAAGTTGTTAACGATACCGAATGCAGGCTGATATCCTGCTGTACATGTCTTGCAGAATGCCTGTCTGTCGATTGCAAGTGAGAATGCCTTTCTCCACTCAAGATATGTGAAGATTGTCTTGTTAACATTCTCTTCCTCACGGCTCTTTAATACGTCGAAATCTGTGTTCCAAGCATATGTAGCAGTGTAGGATTCAGGTGTGTAAATAGTAAATTCGGATGTACCGTAATCAGGAATATCATCTGATGTTAAGCCTGTGTCATCTAACTTACCCTGTAAGAAGAGGTTAAGTATTGTTGTGTGCTCATCAATCATCTGGTAATCAACATCAGTTGTCTGATACATACCTTCATGGTTTCCGTCTGTATAACCGAACCACTTTTCGTTTCTTGTAAAGTGAATATGCTTACCTTCCTGGTACTCATCCATGTAATAAGGACCATAAGATGCATATGTCTCAACGCTTGTACCATATGTAGACTTTGTAAGTCCGCCGGCATCTGTCTTGTTAGCTTCGAAGAGATCCTTCTTAATTAATGTGATATCTAATCCATATACTGAATAGAACTCTGTTAAAGCGTTGCAAGTAATCCAAACGATTGTGTAATCATCAGGAGCAAGGAATCCAACTTCTTCCCATGTACCTGCTGTTGCAGGATCATCATAGTAGAAGTAGTTAATAAGATCTTCTTCTGTCTCATTTCCCCATGCATCCGAAGATGTGAACTCGAACAACTTGTTGTAAACTTCTTCTGTAAGAGGCATAACACCTCTTCCGTCTACTAAGCTGTCGAAGTACTCAGCGATTTCAGGCTGAACATACTGTTCATACTTCTTAAGGCCGGAACCGCTTAATAATGAAAGAGCTGCGTTCCAAGCGAAGAATACCTGATGTCCGTCGATTGTATATGTTCCGTCAGCTTCCTTAACAACGTCTGCCATTGTCTTGCCTCTTCCAACTGCTTCGCCGAAAGAACCTGTTGCATATTTCTTAGCTCCTGCAAGTGCGAACTGACCGTCTGTATAGCTGTTAGAACGATAAGCCTTAGCGTTTGGATCAAGGATTGTCTGCATTGAATAGATGAAGTCTGCAGATGTAATCGGCGTTCCGTCATTCCAGCAAGCATCCTGACGAAGAGTAACCTTCCAAGCGCGTCCCTGTGTGCAATCTGCAGGGATTCCATACTGGCCTGCGTACTCTGTTGTTACGTCCTCAGGTAATGCTGTTGCCATCTCAGGAACATATGCCCACTCTGTTGATGAATCGAAATCGATTCTCCAGTCATAAAGACTTGATGAGCAAAGGCCCATACAAGTGCTCTCATTGTTTAACTGCCAATCACACGGGTTTAATGTGTTGATTGTACCCGTTGTGCTGAAGTATGTGTACTTCTTACCGGCATCGTTGCTGCCGGAATCGCTGGCGTTGCTGCCGCTTCCGCCGTCTGATGTCTTCTTATCGCCACAAGCTACTAATGAAAGTACCATTGCTGCTACAAGAAGAATCGCTACAAGTTTCTTCTTCATATAATTCTTCCTCCTTAAATTATATCTTAACAAGACTATTCTTGTTAAAATCTTTTTCCGATCGACACAAAGAAGAAAATATGTCGACCGCTTTACATAATATACAAAAAATCTCTATATTTGTCAAGATTGTGAAAACTACACAAATGCCCATATCTTGTGGCTTGACAGACTTTTTACCCCGAAAAAGCCGTTTGGTAAAATTAGACAAAACCCCTTATTTAATAGCTTTCTCCAAAACAGCACTTCGATTTGAATAATTTTGTATTTCTATAATTTTGTATTTTGTGTGTCCGAAAAAAATTTTTAATACCCCCTTCACCGCCTCCGATTAGTAAAAAAGCACAAACAATTGTTACATTGTTCGTGCCGTTTTTTTGAGTATTTGCAATACTTTTGTAATATTTATTTCAATCTTACTTATCATATTTTAATCTTGCTTATTATTTAAGAATCGCATCTTTGATTCCTCATCCATAAGCGGGTTATGTACCAGTGTTCCTTTAGGTGTACGTAGGAATTTGAGACACTTTGGGCAGAACTCACCCTGAAGAATAAGGACACCGCATCTTGCGCATCTTTGGCCCAGCGCTTTTTCACCCGGCTTATCCTGATACTGTATACGTCCTTCTCTTATCCATGCCTTAACGCGTTCTATCGGAAGCTGAAAACGCTCCGCAACTTCGTATTCGGTCACTTCGTTATTACGTATATAGTCTCTTACCTGCTTAAAGACCTCCTGCTCTATGCAGGAAGGGCACATATCAAACTCGTAATTTGACTCAAGCAGCTGATGACAGCCTTCGCAATATTTATAATTACCAAAAAAGCTCTTCTTATTCTGCATTTGTTACCTCTGTATCCTCACTAATGCTTTTATGAATCAACCTACTATCTTGGTACCGGTCTCGCCCTTCATGGCAAGTCCCGCCTTTTCAAGAGAAGTAATAAGTGCTTCTCTGCCTTTTCCTGATCCTACAAAGTTCATGCAAGCTTCTACCTTAGGAAGCATTGAACCCGGCGCAAAATGACCTTCTTCAATGTACTTCTTGCATTCATCAAGACTGATTGACGCAAGCTCCGTCTGGTCCGGCTTATTAAAGTTAATGCATACTCTGTCTACTGCGGTAAGAATTACAAGCATATCTGCATTTAAATCTTCTGCAAGACGTGCACAGGACTTATCCTTATCAATAACCGCTGCGGTTCCCTTAAGACCCTCAGAAGTCTCTATAACCGGGATTCCGCCGCCACCAACGGTAATAACAACGACATCGTCATCAACAAGCTTGTTGACTACCCCAATCTCGACGATTCTCTTAGGCTGCGGTGACGGAACTACTCTTCTGTAACCTCTTCCGGCATCTTCAACAAATGTATAACCTTTTTCTGCTTCGATCTTCTCGGCAGCTTCCTTTGTCATAAAAGCTCCGATAGGCTTGGTCGGCTTCTTAAATGCCGGATCTTCAGGATCTACAACAACCTGTGTAACAAGGCATGCAACTTCCTTCTTAATACCGCGGCTCTTTAATTCCTGCTGGATTGCCTGCTGTAAATGATATCCGATATATCCCTGACTCATTGCCCCGCACTCAGGGAACGGCATGGCCGGTGTTCCTCCGCCGTTTAATGCTGAATGCTCCATTGCAAGGTTAATCATTCCAACCTGCGGTCCGTTGCCGTGACCTATTACTATCTTATGTCCCTGCTCGATTAAATCCACTATTGTCTTAGCGGTAATCTTAACAAGTTCAAGCTGTTCCTCTGCATTATTGCCAAGTGCGTTACCGCCTAAAGCAAGAACGATTTTCTTCTGTTCCATTATAAAATATCTCCTCCAAAAAGACAAAAACACCGGGCTCCGGAATCTCGAAGCCCGGCGTATAAATCTTTTATTACTTTAATGTTGCATACATAACTGCCTTAATTGTATGCATTCTGTTCTCAGCCTCATCAAATACTACCGACTGCTTGCTTTCGAATACTTCGTCTGTTACTTCCATCTCTTTAATCTTAAACTTCTTAGCGATATCAGCGCCGATAGTTGTCTTGGTGTCATGGAATGAAGGTAAGCAGTGCATGAAGATTGCAGTATCCTTAGCATTCTTCATAACTTCCTTATTTACCTGATAAGGCTTAAGAATCTTAATTCTGTCAGCCCATACGGAATCAGGCTCGCCCATTGATACCCAGATATCTGTATAGATAACATCTGCGTTCTTGGTACCCTTCTTAACATCTTCTGTTAATGTTACTGTACAGTCGTTCTCCTTAGCGATCTTCTTGCATTCCTTAACAAGATCCTCTGCAGGCCATAATGCCTTAGGAGCACATGCTGTGAAGTTAAGTCCCATCTTAGCGCAAGCAACCATTAAAGAGTTACCCATGTTGTTTCTGGCATCGCCCATGTATACGAAATTAACGCCCTTAAGATGGCCAAGCTTCTCTTCGATTGTAAGAAGATCTGCTAACATCTGTGTAGGATGGAACTGATCTGTAAGTCCGTTCCATACAGGAATGCCTGCATAATCTGCAAGCTCTGTAACGAGATCCTGTGAGAAACCTCTGTACTCAATACCGTCATACATTCTTCCGAGAACGCGTGCTGTATCAGCAATTGACTCCTTCTTGCCCATCTGTGATGAACCCGGATCAAGATATGTTACGCCCATACCGAGGTCCATACCTGCAACTTCGAATGAGCATCTTGTTCTTGTTGATGTCTTCTCGAATAATAATACGATATTCTTACCCTCTAAGTATCTGTGAGGTGTACCTGTTCTCTTTAAATCCTTAAAGTTCTTGGAAAGGTCTAAAAGATAACGAATCTCTGCAGGTGTGAAATCCAATAATTTTAAAAAGTTTCTTCCTCTTAAATTAACTCCCATGGTTATAATCTCCTTTGTGGTTAAAATAATATATTTCGCGGGGCTACCCCGTTTTTAACTTAATACTTATTACTAAAATAGAAGAATGTGCTTCTTCTAATCCTCTCTTACAAGCGGCATGCTCATGCAGCGTGGGCCTCCGCGTCCTCTTGAAAGCTCCGCGGACGGAATCTCAAGAACTTTAAGACCCTTCTGTCTCAAAAGCTCATTGGTTACTACGTTACGCTGATATACCACGATTACTCCCGGTGCAATACAAAGTGTATTGGAGCCATCGTTCCACTGTTCGCGCTCTGCTGCGATTCTGTCGTCACCGCCGCACTTGATAAGATCAACCTTTGGAACACCTAAGTGCTTAGCAAGGATATGCTCAAGGTCGCTGTCTACTCTTGTAACCTTAAGTTCTTCACTGCCCTCACCCGGTGTAATCTCATATACGGTAAGCGGTCCCAAGATTCCCGGATGAATAGTGAACTTATCCACGTCAATCTGAGTAAATACCGTATCAAGATGCATAAAAGCTCGAGCTTTTGGAATATCAAAACCGAGTACAGTCTTAATTGTCGAATTCTTATCGGCAAAGATATTCTTGGCAAGCTTCTCAATTGCTGCCGGGTTGGTTCTCTGTGAGATACCTACAGCCAATACCTTGTCGCTAATATTTAAGATATCTCCGCCTTCAATACTGTACGGATTGTAACGGTTATAATAAAGATCAGCCTGATCCTTATAATCCTTATGATACTTAAAGATATACTCGCCGTAGATGGTCTCTCTGCATCTTGTTATAGAATACATCTTATTAAGACTTACGCCGTTACCGATACATGCGAACGGATCTCTCGTAAAGTACAAGTTCGGCATCGGATCTATAATAAGCTCGCTGTCGTCTATCATCATTGTCTCTAAGAATTCGCTTCTGTTATACTGTA
This sequence comes from Lachnospiraceae bacterium, assembly GCA_016283755.1. GTDB lineage: Bacteria > Bacillota > Clostridia > Lachnospirales > Lachnospiraceae > XBB1006. Next base: position 20,077 of record JAEENO010000035.1, read on the forward strand.
TTTCTTTTAAACAGATGCCTTCCATAGACTTTAAGATAAGCTTCTTAGCATCGCCACCGGCATAGTTGATCATAAAATCGTATATTTTCTTCTGCCAGTACGGATCCTTAATGCCTGCTTCATCAATCCACTGATATAAGAACTTGTCTCTTAATTCATCGGAAGATGCTACTACTTCAGCAGCCAAATCTTCAAGATATACGACCTCAACGCCGTTCTCGCGAAGAATATTGGCAAACGCGTCATGTTCTTCCTGTGCCACCTTCAAAAACGGAATGTCATCAAATAAGAGACGCTCCAATGTATCAGGTGTAAGATTAAGAAGTTCGTTCCCCGGACGATGTAACAGCACTTTCTTTAACGGCTTAATCTCGCTCTTTACATTAATTGCTGCCACAGCCTTCTCCTCCTTATGTTTTTCCTTTTATATATGTAATTATTTATTCTCTATATCCATGAGCATCTGTACGCGCTCTGCATGGCGTCCGCCCTGGAATGTGGCGCCAAGATATGCGTCAACGATTGCTTTCGCAAGTTCTACTCCTACGATTCTTGCACCAAACGCAATAATGTTCGCGTCATTATGCTCTTTTGTAAGACGTGCGGATACCGGCTCCGATACAACCGCTGCACGAACTCCCTTGACTTTATTAGCTGCCATAGAGATTCCGATTCCCGTTCCGCAGATAAGTACTCCGCAGTCTACCTCTTTTGCAGCTACCGCGCGTCCTACCTTCTCACCAAACTCAGGGTAGTTGGCACGCTCTGTTGAATGGCATCCGAAGTCTATAACTTCATGACCTTTCTCCTCGAGATACTTCTTAATCTCAAGCTTCATATCATATGCTGCGTGGTCGTTACCGATTCCGATTTTCATTACGTTTTCTCCTTTATATATCCTAAAATTCCCACCCAAATCCGGAAAAAAGTCCTTTTTGAGAAAAAAAGTGGCTACTGATAATCAATAGCCACTTTGATACGAGTTATTACTCTCTTCTAAACGCGTCTTAAATTATAGCACTGCATTTTTATAAAGTCAACATTGTTAACACGAATTACTTCGTTACATTTGCAACTATTAGCAATCGAAATACTTAATAAACTCTGCAGGGTTTGGAGTCTCGTTAACTTCGCGAGCCTCTTCTCTCTTCATCTTATCCCAGATTTCAAGCAACTTCTCAGGGAATACTCCGCCTACTGTTAAGAAATCATGATCCTTCTTTAAGCAATCAAGTGCTTCCTCTACAGATGTAGGAAGTGACTGGATCTTCTTCTTCTCTCTCTCGGAAAGATCGAATAAGTTGTAGTCGTAAGGACCCCACTTGCCTTCAGGATTGATCTTATTCTTAATACCGTCAAGACCTGCCATAAGGATTGCGGAATATGCATAGTAAGGGTTGCATGTAGCATCACCGTTACGAAGCTCGAATCTCTTATGCTCAGGATCCTTAGCATATGCAGGAATTCTTACAACAGATGAACGGTTAGCTGTTGCATATCCGATTGTAACCGGTGCCTCAAATCCCGGAACAAGTCTCTTGTAGGACTGTGTTGAAGGATTAAGGAATGCGCAAAGTGCACGCGCGTGCTTGCAAAGTCCACCGATAAAGTAAAGTGCTGTCTCACTTAATAATGAGTATCCGTTCTTATCATAGAAGATCGGCTTGCCGTTCTTCTTAAGAAGCATATGTACATGAAGTCCTGAACCTGCTTCCTTATAAAGAGGCTTAGGAAGGAAGGTTGCTGTCTTGCCTTCAGCGATTGCTTCATTCTTGATTAAGTACTTTGTAATCATTGTGTTATCAGCCATTGTAAGAAGGTCCGCAAGTTCAACCTCGATCTCAACCTGGCCCGGGCCGCCTACTTCATGGTGCTGATACTTAACATCGATTCCCCAATCCTGCATCATCATGCAGATTCTGGAACGAAGATTGTACGTAATATCATAAGGAAGATCAAGATGATATCCTCCCTGATACGGTGTATGATAAGCGAGATTCTGCTCATCATCGATTCCCATGTTCCAATGTGCTTCATCGGTGTCGATGTGGAAATGAGCCTCGTTATGATCTACGTTAAATGATGCATGATCGAAAATATAGAACTCAAATTCAGGTCCTACGAGCATCTCGTCTGCAATTCCTGTATCCTTCATATACTGAACCGCTGCCTTGGCAACGTTTCTCGGATACTGATCGAACGGACGGTTAGAATCCTTCTGATCGATTATCATAACATCACCTGTCATGGTAACGGTCTTAACTTCCATAAAAGGATCAAGCTTAGCTGACTCGATATTAGGAACGAATACCATATCGGAGCTTTCTACCGGAGCAAAGCCATAACTGCTGCCATCGAATCCGATACCGTACTTCATTGTATCTTCGGTAAATCTCTCTACCGGAATCGCAAGCTGTCTCCACTTACCGCTAATGTCGATCATCTTAAAATCGATCATTCTTACGTCATTCTCTTTACAGAATGCCAATACTTCTTTAACTGTTTTCATGTTAAAATCCTTTCATTACCCCAAATACATTATATTTATTAAGGTCAAAAGTACGGAGGCACGCAGTGTCTCCGCACTTAAAGTCTTATTAAACTTGATGTTTAATCATTTTTTGGTTTAACTGCGGTATAAGAAGACCGCAGTTAAATCCCGCTACGCGGGACAACAGCTCTGCGAGCTGTCGCATGTACGAAAATGATTAAACTTGATGTTTAATCATTTTCTAAACATCTCCTGTGCAGCCTTAGCACCTTCTGCCAAAGCTTCCTTATTGATAGGGATATACTTTTCCTTAGCAGCTCCGAATACCTTCTTGAATGCTTCAAGTAACATATCCTGATTAACAAGATGTGCCTGATCGTTAACAGCACCAAGCATAACCATGTTAGCAAGCTGAATCTTGCCAAGTCTTGTTGCTATTGAGTTAACAGGAATCTTGTAATATGTAACGTCTGTTCTTGGGTTATCATCATCGATAAGGTCGGAGTTCATGAAGATCTTTCCGCCTGCTTCTACTTTGTTCTTAAACTTGGTATAAGCAGCACCGTTCATAAATACACCTACTGTAGCATCGTTGTTGATAAGCGGAGAACCGATTCTCTCGTCGGAGATTGTAACTGAACAGTTAGCTTCTCCTCCTCGCATCTCAGGTCCGTAAGAAGGGCACCATGTAACTTCCTTCTCTTCAAGCATTGCTGCATAAGCCAATAACTGACCCATACTCATAACGCCCTGTCCGCCGAAGCCGGCACAGAAAATACGATCAATCTTGCTCATGTTTACTGTCCCTCCTTTGTAGTATCTTTCTTAACTCCAAGCGGATAGTAAGGAATCATTTCGTTCTTAACGAACTCTAATGCATCAACAGGTGTCTTACCCCAGTTGGTAGGACATGCGCAAAGAACCTCTACGAATGAGAATCCAAGACCTGCCTTCTGTACTTCCAACGCTTTCTTAATTGCAGCCTTAGCCTTGTTAACTTCTGCAGGGCTACATACTGCAACTCTCTCAACATACTTAGCACCATCAAGCGTGGAAATAAGCTCTGCTACACGGATAGGATATCCGTTGAGGCTTACATCACGACCAAGCTGTGCTGTTGTTGCCTTCATACCCGGTAATGTTGTAGGTGCCATCTGTCCACCTGTCATACCGTAGATACCGTTATTAATAAAGATTGTTGTAATCTTCTCACCACGAGCCGCTGCATGAATAATCTCACACATACCGATGGATGCTAAGTCTCCGTCACCCTGGTAAGTAATAACTGTCTTATCAGGATGTACTCTCTTAACACCTGTAGCTGTAGCCGGAGCTCTTCCGTGTGCAGCCTGAATACCATCAAACTCGAAATAATCAAGAGCAAGTACTGCACATCCTACAGGGGACATACAGATTGCTTCATCCAATAAGCCCATCTCTTCAAGGCTCTCTGCAAGGATACGATGAACGATACCATGAGAGCAACCAGGGCAATAATGTGTCTTAACGTCTGCAAGACCTTTTGAACGCTCAAATACAACTGACATTATTTTGCACCTCCCATGACTTTCTTCGCAAACTCGCATACTTCGTCAACAGTGATAAGTACACCACCTGTGTGTCCGAAGAATTCGATCATGTTCTTGTCGCCGCAAGCGATAGCAACATCATCGATCATCTGTCCCATATTAAGCTCTACGTCAAGATACTTCTTAACGTTCTTTCTCTGGAATGCTTCATAAGGGAATGGCCACAATGTCTGAGGACGAACAAGACCTACCTTGTATCCCTCTGCTCTTAACTTATCTACTGCTGTACGAACAACACGGCTTGCAGTACCATAGGAAGCGAATGCGTACTCAGCATCCTCCATCATATAGTCTTCATAACGTGCTTCATTCTTCTCGATAACAGCATACTTCTTGAAGAGGTCAATGTTATCCTGCTCAAGATCAGGAGCCTGTAACTTCAAGTTGTAAATTCTGTGCGGCTTACCGCCGTTAGGGCCTGTTAATGCCCATGTCTTAGGCTGGATAGGACGCTCCTTCGGCTTTCTTAACTCAACCGGCTCCATCATCTGGCCGATAAGTCCGTCCGCAAGAACGATTACAAGCATTCCATACTGATCTGCAATATCAAATGCTTCCTGAACCATGTCTACCAATTCCTGAACGTTACCCGGTGCAAGAACGATGTTATGATAGTCACCGTTCGATCCACCCTTAACGCACATGTGATAGTCTGACTGTGACGGCTGAATTCCGCCGAGGCCAGGGCCACCACGCATCATATTAACAATAACAGCCGGCAATTCTGCCTTGCTGATGTATCCAATACCTTCCTGCATAAGTGCAATTCCCGGTGATGACGATGATGTCATAGCTCTTGCACCTGCTGCAGCTGCTCCATATAACATATTAATGGAAGCTACTTCAGATTCACCCTGAACAAATGCTCCCCCAATCTTTGGTAATTCCTTGGAGAAATACTCCGGAATTTCGTTCTGTGGTGTAATCGGATAGCCGAAGAAATACTTACAACCGGCCTCGATAGCAGCACGAACGACGGCTTCATTTCCTTTTAATAAAACTTTCGCCATAGTAACTATCTACCTCCTTAGTCTTCTTTTTCAATCCTGATTGCCACATCCGGGCACATCTTTACGCAGCTTGTACATCCGACGCATTCGCCTTCATTTACAACTGCTGCCGGGAAATATCCTGCGGCATTAGGCTTATCCTTGTTGATTGCCAATACGCCCTTAGGGCATACGGAAACGCAAAGCTCGCAACCCTTGCAGCGGTCTTCCCTGATAGTTAAATGAAACTTACCCATCATTTGCCTCCTTACTCCTTACATCCATATAGTTCTCATATTGTAGCTCATAGGGAAAAACTCCCCGCCTACTTTATCTATAAGTGCGCTATATTGCTGCACCTCATCCACCATACAAGTCGTATAGCGAATCGGTATCTTAGTTAATTCGCTTACTTTTCTAAGGTAAGCATCGCCCTCGAGAATATCTTCCACGCGTGTCTCATGAATAAGATTCGAGTTATTGACAAGTCCCGTAATCTTAAATCCGGACATCTGCTCAAGTAACCTCATCTGGTGAATGATCTCATCTTCGTTACCTGTCTCGGGCCTAAAAATATTGACTACCATAAAGAAGTCAACTTCATTCTTATCTATTAAATCTCCGAATCTTCCGAGCACCTTGGCTCCGACTTCACTACCGCCTAAGTCGATTATGTAGTCATAGCTTTTATCAAGAAACGGCACCGTAATACGGCTTGATAAAGCCGGCATATCGCAGTTGTCCTCGACAACAGAAGAAGAGATGACCTCTATTCCTGCCTCCTCCATCTCTTTAGTCTTCTCGCGGGATCTGAAATATACATTAACGATATCAAGATCTGCAATCGCAGGTCTTTTCACCTCGCGAGCCATCTTATATGCGTAATTTACGGCGAATTCCGTCTTGCCGCTACCGTAGTAACCCGTTATGATTCTGATTCTTTTATCATCTACTACCATACCTTTAAACTTACTCCGAAACAGTACACTTTGTCAACAAATCTTTACGATTTCTTTGTTTTTTAATCAAACCTACCAAAAAACGCCTCTCGTTATTGTACAAAAACATATTTCTTTCACATTTTTTACCTTGTTTGAACACTTTTACCCTGTATTATAGCATTGTATCGGAAAGATACTAATTCCGAAACTAGTCTGTTCCGAAAGGAACGGATTTTCCCTATCCCTTTTAAACTTTCTCATTCAAAAAAACTCACGGTCCCCTCCGTGAGTTTTTTTGTTGCACTTTTTAGCGTATGATTTATTATATATATAAGGAAGTAATAATTCACCGATATTTCACTTTTTCACCACGTCAATTTGATTATAAAATACTATCATATATGCATTATTGACGTACTTCGGAGGTATTATGGACAAGAATCTATCTAAGCTTTTTAATATTTGTATCGCAATTCTTATAAGCTTAGCCTGTTCGATTGCTCTTTTCGTGGCTATTACTCAGGCATTGCTTCCACATGAGATGACATATGACGAATACTCTGTCAGGACATTCGACAATGACTGGTATGCAACTCTTCCTAACGGAAAGAGGCTGGCAACAGAAGTCCCTTGTTCTTTCGACGTACCTCGCGGTGAGGCTCTTGTTATGGAGAAATATCTCCCCTCTACAATCAAGCCTTATTACTTCTTATGCTTTAAATCACAGCATGAAGATTTGACTTTCTATATTGACGGCAAGCAGGTATACCACTACAGTACACTCAATAATCCTCATTTTGGAACAAGCTCTCCTTCAGCTTATGTATTCCTTGAAATCTTACCTCACTATATCGGTAAGACTTTGAGAGTGGAACTTACGTCCGATACCAGATATTCAGGTATCTTTACTTCGGTATCTTACGGACAGAAGGGAGATTTCTGGCTTGCAGAGATTAACGAGCATTGGTTTGAGATCATTTCGTTCTCTGCATTACTTGTATGTGGAATTCTTTGCTTATTCTATGCTGTATTCTCATTTTTCTTCCGTCATCGCCTCCATGCGATCGGACTTCTCGGAATACTGCAGATTATAACTGCAACTTGGATTCTTACAAACCTTAACTTAAGACAGCTTATCTTCCCTAATATGTCGATGGCATCAGATATCCCGTTCCTGATGATTATGCTCTTTCCTTCTGCAGGTTCGCTTTTTGTGTGTGCTATTCAGAAAAACAGATATATAAAATGTCATGTAGCCGTAGCTTTACTTTCCCTTATTAACTTCGCAGTATGTACAATTCTTAGACTTACAAGCATCGTTCCTTATGAAGAAAGCATCTTTTCTACTGCAGTGTTTATCATTCTTTTCATGTTGGCGGCAATAATCACAATGATTATTGATATTACCAACGGCAACATAAGAACCTATAAAATTACCGCAATAGGTTTCCTTATTGCACTTATCTGTGGCCTTGCACAATTATATATCTACTTAAGCAGAGCGCTTAACTTCTCCGGTATCTTGCTTTGCGTAGGCCTTATGTCTCTTGTCTTTGCTTCAATATTGGATGCTATCTTGGACTACAGACATAAAATCGCAGAACGTGACCTTGCCCTTGAATCAAGTCATGCCAAGGCTCAGTTCCTTGCCAATATGTCGCACGAGATAAGAACTCCTATCAATGCGGTTCTCGGTATGAACGAAATGATTCTTCGAGAGTCAACCGATACTAACATTCTCGAATACGCAACCGATATTGAGCATGCAGGTCAAAATTTGCTTGCGCTTATTAACGATATACTCGATTATTCCAAGATCGAAAGCAACAAGCTTGATATTATTCCTATAGAATATCACCCTGCTTCACTTCTTAACGATGCGTATAACCTGGTCATAGAACGTGCAAGGAAAAAAGATCTCGATTTTAAGATACTGGCAGATCCGTCAATTCCTTCCACTCTTAAGGGAGACGAAGTCAGAATCCGACAGATTCTTATGAATCTATTGACTAACGGTATCAAATATACCGACAGAGGTGGTGTTACATTAAAAGTCAGCGGCGGAAAAACTCCTGACGGACTGTTCCTGCTTACATTCTCCGTTATCGATACGGGTATCGGTATTAAAGATTCAGACAAAGAAGAGCTTTTCTCATCGTTCCAGCGTCTCGATCAGGTCAAGAACAGAAATGTCGAAGGCACCGGTCTTGGACTTGCAATCACCCATAACCTCGTAGAGCTTATGAACGGTACAATTACCTTTGAAAGTACTTATGGTGTCGGTTCAACATTCTCCTGCACCATTCCGCAAGAGATTGTCAACGAGACTCCGATGGGCAACTTATCGCTCGGCGTAACGGCAGTTAATATTACACGTCCTAAGAATTCGTTACGTGCTCCTTCCGCAAGTATTCTTGTGGTTGATGATGTAGAGATGAACCTTAAGGTATTCAAATCTCTTCTTAAAGACACTAATATAAGCATCGATACCGCTGTTTCCGGTGAAGAATGCCTTAATCTTATCACTCAGTTTAAGTATGACATAATCTTCTTAGATCACATGATGCCTGAAATGGACGGTATCGAGACCTACAGAAAGATGAAGGTTAACGAAGCCTCACTTAATAAGACAACGCCGGTTATCATGCTTACCGCCAATGCAATTTCCGGTGCCAAGGAAGAATACTTAAAGGAAGGGTTCACGGACTACTTATCCAAGCCTATCAAGATGTCTGCTCTCGAAGAACAGTTATATCAGTATCTTCCGAACGACTTAATTGAACAATAATCAATTACATTTACATAAACGAGAAGAAAGGGCTTGCCGCTTATTTTCGGCAGGTCCTTTCCAATTTATACGCTTTTATTTACTTTTCTTAATGGCATAGATTGTTGTACATTTTTCTTTCGAGTCTCTGTCATATACATACGGAACCTTTCCTGCAGGATCCTCGTAACAATCATAACCCTCCAATCCGACTATCCTAAGATCATACTTATAAACCGATAATACAGATCTTACAATTGCCATACTTTCATCAGTACCATCATAGACCACTCGATAACAATGATATGACGATGTAAGCTCTATTTGTGACATGCTGACTTCCACATCTGACATCTCATGTTCCATAACCGTACAGAATCTACACAAGTCTCTATATGCTATCGGTTGCATACCATCTTTTATAACAGACTCTTTCCATAACTCCGTCACGCCATCATCGGTTCTTACTTTTGCAACAAGTGTCTTTAATAAAAGCGTCTCTTTCTCTACGATATACTCGCACTCGTAGATTGCACCCCTCCATTTATCGGGAAGCTCATCATACGGATTGATTTCATCCGGTTCACGGATAGGTATACCATCTTCCAGATATCTATAGATATCATCCATCACGGCATTTGTTATAATCGTAAGTGTTCCATCATCATTGTCGGTAACGGAGACTATTCTCTCTCCCTGCAAGGAATGATCGGTGATTAACCCGCACGAGTAAAAGCGCTTACCTTGGCCCGTACCGCCTCTCCAATCACGAAACGACAATTCGACCTCCATAGTCATAACGCCTTTCTTAACCTTATTTCCATAATAAGAGCAGGTATTAGCTATATTAACGCCTTCCGTACTGTCAAAGCCGTATCCGAATCCGGTAAAATCCGCTTTACAATAAGGACTCCCACCATACTCATAATAGATTTCGAGACGATTGGCCCCTCTTATTCTTGCTGCTGTACTCGCATTATCTTCTTGCACAACATTAACTATCATAAGAATAGACGTATGGTCCTCCAAAATACACTCTTGAGAATTGGCTTCTACAAGCATCTCATACGTAATATCCTCAGCTACTGCCGCTTCTTTTGTATTCTCTTTATTATAGTATACACTTTTTATATAAAGTCGCGATGCCACAGGTATCAGAATAGAAACCAGCAAAAGTGCGCTTGCTATCAATATCCTTTGTGTTCTGCTCCCCATCTTAGATCCTCCATTTTACAAGCCTCGGAAAGATTCTTTAATGTATTATGCGTAACCGTATATGCCTTCGTCTGAGCATTGTATGCCGCCGCATAAGTTGAAATTAATCGCAATGCCTCCCGTGCAACTCTTACTTCTTCCTCCTTAACATCAGCATAATTGTTATACCGTGCGCGTATATACACATTTCTTAGCGCCTCTGCAGCTTCATAACTAACCATACCGTTTAAGAGTTCAAGTATCTCTTCCGAAGTCAGACTATCCCTTATCACGATCCCCTGCTTAAGCAAAATTGAAATAAACTGCCTATATATTCTTCTCACTTTTATACGATTGCTGCCCTGCGGTTCGCGTTTCACTTTTACTTTTTTAACATCTTCAATCACATCTGACTTAAATCGCGTACGGTTCAAAGCTCTCTTGTTGTTAAATACTTTAATGGCAAAATACAGTATTACTGCAATCGCAAGTATAATAACAACAATTATAACAGGGATAATATTAAAATCTTTCTTCAAATTATCCTTATAATAATCTGCGGTTCCTGCCAATTCTCCAACCGCACCATCGCTTGCCTCGGATCCAACTTCTTCAAGCCTGAATACCCAAGGCTTCCCCTTTTCTACCCATTGCACAAGCATAACAAACGGAATTAAAAGCACTGCAACTATACTTCTTATACCCATGTATATATATTGGTCAAAGAAATTAACAGCCACCGATACCCCGGACACAAAAACTGCTCCGGCAACCATACGAATTGCTGTTTTTCCTTCAACCTTGCCATTTCCGTATCGCAGACTGCGCGCAATAACCACCGAAAGCGAAAAAAAGATTGCATAATAGGCATATGGCATTAGCGAACCTATGGTTGTACCATTATATAATATCAAGGAATACCCCATAATCATCAAATATATTATTCCTATAACAGCAAATACTCTTGACTGCTTAACATATGAATAATATTCAAGTTCCTGATCCTTCTTAATAACAAGTGCTGCCATATATATTGCAATCGGTATTATTATTAGAATGTTTGAAAGCGAAAATTCTGAAACAAAAAAAGATGAGACAATTGGCACTAAGCCAAAATATCGATATTTCGCCCCCAGCTCCTCTGAAATATATCGTGATATAAAAGGACCTAACGAGAGCGTTAGAATTAAAGGTTGAAATAAAATCGTACTATGAAAAATCTGCTGCCCACAAGTTATAATAGCCGCATACAAAGAAAGGTCCGATATCAACTTAAAGTAATATATAATCACCTCTTCGCCTCCTTACCGACTATTATTCCTATCTTGCCATCACAACTCCTTTGAAGTTTTCTTAATGCTGCATGTCCCGCAGCATCAAGTTCCCTCGTTATAACCATATAATTTTCATTCTGTTCGCGCTTATCCAATACATCATCAACTAATGTCGTAAATGATGACATTCTATCATAGATTGCCGTTGATAAACCATACAGTATCCCCCTAAGATGTGCCTCTCCCAAACCCTTAGGGACATATGTCACATAACTTACCGGTCCAAAAAGAAATCCGTTAGTCTTAAAAGCATACGGAATATGAGCAACTTCGAGCTTTTCTACCACCATTCTGGTTATCCTGAAGCACTCCTCAAGATCTTCGTTACCGTCTCCATCACAGTTAAGCAGGACCGTTACATTAATATCGCCGGTATGATCGTACTTCTTAACCAAAAGCCTGCCGGCCATGGCGGTCCTCATCCATGAAATATCTTTCATGGGCTCCCGTCCCGTATAATCACCAAATCCCACCGTAAGAATCGGATCTTCCATTATGAACCTCATTACGGAAATATCTCCGATAAAACCGGACACTATCGCACTCAAATCAGCATTTCTTGATCTCTCCGGCATGACGGCAAATGAATGTGGCCCTTTGCCCAAGATTTCCGCCTCGTTCCATCCGAATATATCTCCTACTCCAAGCTTATACTCGCCAAAACTGTATCTTCCCCGAGAATTAATCGTAAATACCTCGTTTTTTGTAAGCCGTTCTCTTGCCCTTATAGGAACTTTTCTCTCAACGGTCACCCAATTCTCCGCATAATATACACCGCGTCCATCATCATCAAGAAGTGCCTGTGCCGGTATATACTCGCGAAGCCTCACAAATGGTACGAAACTTTTATTATAATTATATACTTCGCTTCTTAAAACAATCTCCTCACCGGGTTCATACAAAATCTTATCTATTGATGCCTTATACTTAAGTCCTCTGATAAGTGATTGGGGAATCTGTAATTCCAAGTAAATTAATAATGCAATGCCAAGTATCAAAATAATGAACATATTACCCCCAAATACCTAAGTTACTTCTATAAACCTATCTTTTCTTAAGTGCGTATATAACCGTGGTTGACTGCGGCTCTCCAATCTCATTGTTATAAGGCACCTTACCTTCAGGATCTAAATATAGTTCAAATCCTTCATTAACAACTATATTCAGCTTATATGAAAACTGTGCAAATACGGTTCTAACTATCGCCTGGTTCTCATCTAGACCTTCATATATCAATGTATAGCAACGCGGAGCTCTATCGGCCCACATCTCAACTATAATATCACCAGGCGAGGGTGCGTAATCCGTAATTCTACACCAACCACTGGTTGGATGCGACAAATCCTTATAATTCTCCGGCTGACCGACATTAACAGCAACCGTCTCCTTCCATAATTCAGTCTTTTCGTCTCCTATACATAGACTTGCAACAAGTTCTTTAAGCTCAAGAGTCTTCTTATCAACAATATATTCGCATTCAAACGTTGCGCCTTTCCATTCCTTAGGAAGTTCGTCATAAGGATTAATCTCGTTAACACGCCTTATTGGTATTCCATCATCTAAGTGTCTATATATATCATCTATCAATGCATTGGTTGTAATCGTTAACGTTCCGTCACTATTATCAACAGCCGACACAATCTTCTCGCCGTATAATATATGATTTTCTATCAAACCGCATGAATAGAATCGTCTGTCAAGATCATGCCCTCCGAACTGATTCACGAACGAAAGCTCCAATTCTAAATTGTAAATTCCGTCTTTCGTATATTTTCCAAAATAAGAACGGGTATTATAAATGTTTACACCTTCCGTACGGTCAAATTCATACCCGAATCCTGTAAAATCTGCCTTGCAATACGGAGCTCCATCGGATTCATAATATATAAACAAGGAGTTAGCTCCTCTTATCCTAGCAGCAGCACTTGCATTCTCATCTTGTATGACTTCAACTTTAATCGATACGGAGTCATGCCTCTCAAGAACCTTATTATTTCTATTTGCTTCGATAAGATCCATATAGGTTATTCCATCTATATTAATTTTCTTAACAGGTCCCGGCTTAACCAATATTCTTGTTGCTATCGGTATTATTATCGATGCTATTAATATTAAGGTCACTATACCTATATCTTTAATCGTACTCTTATTCAAAGTAAACCTCCCGATTATCTCGTAATTGATTCACTATTTTAACCTATTGAAAGTCTCTTTAGCGCCTCTTTTGCAAGCCTTACATCCTCTTCTCTGACATTTCCGTAATCGTTATATCTTGCATGAATATAGATGTTACGTAATGCCACTGCAGAATCATAACCCACTCTATCAGTAAGAAGATTAAGAACTTCCTCCGATGTCATATTCTCGCTTATGGTAACACCACGTCCCTTCATTATGGCAAGAAATCGCCTGTATATCCTCCTTACTTTCTCGCGATTGGAGAATCTCTGAACGGTCTTCTTCCTTCGAATATCTTCCACTACATCTTCTTCAAAGTTTGCTCTGCCCGAAAGCTTTCTCCTATTATTAAATGCTCTGACCGCAAAGAAGAATAATAAGGATATTGCTATAATAGTCAAAACGGCAACTATCTCGTGAATATGAAGATTAATGTTATAGTTTGGCTCAGTATATCCCGAAAAAACCTCTTCAATTTCAGCAACACTGGCCTTCTGTGCGTCGCCGGTTGCAACCGGTAACACCATATCGTTAACCTTCTGGAGAAAATCGTTATATGCAGCATAGATTCCGGCAAGCGGCATCAATAGAAACATCAGCGCTTCCCTTATCCCGGCATGTATGCTCTCTTCAAAATACTTGTAAGATAAGAAAACCCCCATGAGAATGCATGAGGCCCCCAATATACCGACAACCCCAAAGACATTTCGCACATTAGCATTATCACGTCTATATCTAAGTTTACGTGCAACGATTACTCCAAGTATAAAAAACATTAGATAATATAGATACGGGGTAAGTGTCTGTTGTATACCATTATCATATATTACCGTTATTAAATGTTGGAATAATATGTAAATAATACCAACCATAGCAAATATTCTCATCTGCTTGGTATGCGTATAATACTCCATTTCCTGATTCTTCTTAGCCACAAGAATTATCAGATATATAGCACTCGGTATTAATACCACGATGTTAAAAAGTGTTAACTCCGATGCAAAGAAAGCTGAAATAATCGGTATTATTCCGAGGTATCGAAGTGCATTCCCCGTCCTGTCATATATATACCTGGCCACAAGCGGGCCAAGTGACATAACCATGATAACCGGTATGAATACTACCGTATTACTGATAATAGAACCGCTCGATTCAATCATAGCAGCATACAGGAGCAAATCTGACAGAACCTTAAGATAATATAAGATCATTGCCTCTCCTCCTTGCCAACTATAATTCCTATCTTGCCATCACAATGCTTCTGAAGTCTATTTAAAGCCTCCCGGCCTGTATCATCGAGTTCTCTTGTAATAATAAAGTAATTTTCATTCTGTCGTCGCTTGCCTATTGCCTTATCAACAAGCGAGGAAAAAGAATATACTCTGTCACAGTTAGCCGTTGCCAATCCGAATAATATCTCTTTAAGGTGAGTCTCGCCCAATCCCTTAGGCACAGAATCAAAATACCCGGTTGGTCCAAATACAAATCCGTTAGTTCTAAAGCCATACGGAATATGCGCTTCTTCAAACTGCTCGACAACCATTCTGGTTATTTTAATACATTCCTCAAGATCATCCTCACCTTCACCGTCAAAATTAAGCATGACCGTCACGTTAATATCTGTCGTATGATCATATTTTTTTACCTGAAGCTTATTAGCCACAGCCGTTCTCGTCCATGAAATATCTTTCATTGGTTCTCGACCGGTATAATCATTGAACCCTATCGTAATAATCGGATCTTCCATTATGAATCGTCGAACCGAAATATCACCTATAAATCCTTCAACAACTCTTATAAGATCCTGATTTGACGCCCGCTGAGGCATTATAACAAGAGAATGCGGACCACATCCGGAAATTGTACTCTCGTGCCAACCGAATATATCTCCTGCACCAAGCTGATAGTCACCAAACTCGTATTTTCCTCTCTTGCTTAATGTAAAGATTTCGTGCTTTTTCAGCTTCTCCCTCGGCTTCATCGGCACAGTCTTTTCAACTGTCACCCAATATGTTCCGTAATATACGCTTTTATCCTCTTCTTCAAAAAGTGACTCGGCAGGAATATATTCGCGCAATCGCACAAACGGGACAAAGCTTCTGTTATAGTTACGAATCTCACTCTTTAAGACAATCTGCTCGCCCGGCTCATACAAAACCTTGTCGATTGAAGATCTGTATTCCATATTATCAACAAAAGATCTGGAAAGTGTATATTCAAGAACTAATACTACAATGACTACTATTATTGAAAAGAATATCATATTGGCCTCTCTTGATTAGATTTGTTTCAATGCCTCTCTTGCAATACGTACCTGTTCGTTGCTTATGTCGGCATATTCATTGTATCTTGCTATTATATATACGTCTCGAAGAGCAACTGCACTTTGCTCATCAAATACCGATTTAATTGTATTTAAGATTTCTTCCGAGGTCATTTTATCTGTTATCTTAATACCCTTCTTACGCGTGACATGTAAGAAATCACGATAAATCTTACGCACTTTGCCTCTGTTACCCGTATCACGTCTATATTTCTTAAGATCACTCGACTTTTCCGCACGTACGGACCTCATATTGTATTCCAGCTTATAACGCCTGTAATTGTTCTTCCTAAGCTGCATTCTTACAAGTGCTGCAATCAGTATTATCAACGTTATCGCAATTATTGCATATATGATAATCTCCGGACGCATAAAATCAATAAGCACAAGCTTTCCCCTGCCTCGATACCGGTCACCGGGCTGATCGACCGGCGTTGGCGTAGGGAGTCCTCTTCCCTCAAATCCCATATGTTCTTTATTAAATTCATCAAGGCGTCTTTGAACCTCTTCGTTATTGGCCCAGAATCTTTTTCTTGCAACCTCGTATGTCTTAGCGTCTATCTTGATTCGGATATTCGAAAGCCATCCGGATATAGCTTTTCCGGCAGGTGAAAGGACTACCTTCCAATACTTACCGGCTATATAACTTACCACAAGTACGGGAACAATAACGACTCCGTACTCTAACCACTGCAAAAGAGTATATCCTTTAAAATAATCCGCACCGAATCTTCCGAGTCTTGCTGCTATTGCCATCGCAATTACGAAAATAAGCGCATACATAGCAGTGGTCTTGGCATCAACAAGCGGAATCCCTCTTTTAGAAAGGAAAAGCATATTTTCCGTAAGCGATAACTCCGCTATATAATTGCCGGCTACCGCAATAATCATCTCAAGTCCGCCCACAAGAAGCAACACCTTGAATTCACGCATAAGGTCATGTTCATCCGGCACATCGGGATGAATAATTATAACAAATGCAGTATATGCTGCGGCCGGAAGCGCCAATATAAAACTTAATACACTTGAACACGCAGATATTAATCCCAATGCAGGGAATATAAGACTTATGTATCTATACTTCCTCTTGTCATGCTCAACAAGAAACAGATTGGCTCCCTGGCCGAGTGCCATTATAGTCATTGCGATGTACGGCGTGAAGGTTATCGGAAGCATATAAGGGCTCATCACTATCAAGGAGAAATATAATGAAAGTTCCGCAAGCAGCTTAAAAAATGCAATACTATACATCTTCTTCCTCCTTTCCGACAAGTACACATAATTCCGCTCCCGTTCTTCGCGACAAATCATTCATAACGGCCGTAGCCTTCGCATCGGTCGGAACCGTAATCACAAGATAATGTTCGTTAATTCCTCTTCCCTTAAGTGTCGTTTTAACCAATGATTCAAAGGAATACCAACATCCATGCAATGCTCCGGCAAGTCCATACATCATAGTCATATAATGCTGGCTTCCGACACCTGCAGGAACATACGATATACTTCCTTCAGGTCCGAACAACATACCGTTGGTTCTGAATCCGTACGGTATGCGCTTTTGTTCAAAGATTTCTATCGCCATTCTTGATAACTCAAGACATCTCTCAACTTCTTCTACCGTTCCACCTTCTATATTAAGAAGAATCATAACTCGAAGCTCCGAGGTATAATCATACTTCTTAACCATCATCTTGCCTTGAACAGCGGTTCTTGTCCAGGATATATCTCGTAACGGTTCTCTTCCCGTATACTCGTTATAACCTACCGTCAATATCGGGTCTTCCATAATAAAACGTCTTACCGATATATCACCTAAGAAACCTCCAACTATTGCTCTTACGTTCTCGTTCTCAATCTTAGAAGGAAGTATCGCAACATGTTTCGGAACACATCCGTATACTGTTATTGTCTTGACACCCAAGAAATCTCCGGTTTCAACGGAATAATCTCCGTATCCGTATACACCTCGCTCCTTAAGCTTGAACCTCTCTTTTCTGACAAGCTCTTTCATCGGCGCTAATGCCAGCTGATGTCTGGCTATACGCTTATTACCGACAGATATTAAGTGATCCTTAATATAATACTTGCCACCTATAAGCTCAGCCCTATCAGGGAGATTCTCTGTAATACGTATATAAGTAATCGGAAGTTTCGATATATTCGCTATCGACGATTCAATACATACTTCTTCATCCTTCTCCGCCAATATGGTCGTGGATTCAGTATTATATCGAAGATTACACATCTTCTTACTTGCCCAGTTATGTTCCAATATGACAATCAGAATCGCCGATACTATTAAAAACGTCCAATTCATCTATAATAATCCTTCTTCTTATATATCCTTTTTAAGCAATTAATCTTCGAGCGGAACGATTACCTTCTCTACAAGTTCTCTTAAATACTTCTCTGCATTAAGAGATGAGCTTGTAGCAGATGCAACACGGTGTGCAAGTACTGCTACCGTCTCCTTCTTGATATCTTCTGGAATAACGTAATCTCTTCCTTCCATCGCTGCTGTAACCTTAGCCGCCTTAACAAGAGCTATACCACCTCTGGTAGATACACCATTGCTTAAAAGTGCTTCCGTTCTGGTCTTCTCGATGATATCCATTATATATCCCATTACATCTTCACCGATTGTTACTTCATGGAGCTCTTCCTGAAGTCTAAGTGTCTCCTCAGGTGTTACAACCTGCTCTAAGGATTCGATAATATCGATTGTCGACTTACGAGAGATTACACCGATTTCCTGCTCTCTCTCCATATAACCCATTGAAAGTCTCATAAAGAATCTGTCAACCTGAGCTTCAGGAAGCGGGAATGTACCGTAGGACTCGATCGGGTTCTCGGTTGCCATAACCATAAACGGTCTCTGCATAGGATATGTACTTCCGTCAACTGTTATCTGTCGTTCTTCCATTGACTCAAGAAGCGCTGCCTGTGTACGAGGTGTCGCACGGTTAATCTCGTCTGCAAGAATCATACTTGCAAAGAGCGGACCTCTTCTAAACTCGAACTCACCGTTCTTCTGATTATAAAAGTTAATACCTGTAAGATCTGAAGGAAGTAAGTCCGGTGTAAACTGGATTCTCTTGAAATCTCCACCAACAGTCTTACTGAATGCTCTGAAGAGCATTGTCTTTCCTGTACCGGGAACATCCTCCAAAAGTACATGGCCTCCGCAAAGATAAGCAACAATTATCTGTCTTATTACTTCCTCCTTGCCTACGATAACCTTACTGCAGTTATCGACTACTTTGTTTTTGTAGCTCACAAAATCTTCGGTTCTCATAAAATTGTCTGTCCTTTCTATAAGTTGTATTCTTCATTTAGTTTTCGTTATGTCTGTCATTATAATAATTTATAGTGCAGCATATGTAAATAAACACAGTATTAACATTCAGTTAGAATTGTAAATAAAGTGTATCTCATTTAAACGTATGTTCATATATTAACATAGAGAGTCGCCCGAAGACAATCCATTGGAAAAATTATTCATCCTATGCATTTGCCTTCGGGCGTGAGTGTGAAATGAAAAAGTTAACTAGGCCTCGTTGCAAAAATTATATTAACACATTGGTATTATTTTGTAAACACCTTGTAAATATATATTTACAATTTGTTCATATCTGTTATGACATAATAAAAACGCCGGATTGTACCGACGTTAAACAATAAAAAAAAGAGCTTACGCTCAAATCATTAAAATTATAATGCCCAGAACCGGAATCGAACCAGTGACACGGGGATTTTCAGTCCCCTGCTCTACCTACTGAGCTATCTGGGCATTTAAGTTGCGGGAATAGGATTTGAACCTATGACCTTCGGGTTATGAGCCCGACGAGCTTCCAGACTGCTCCACCCCGCGATATTAATTTTTTGCAAAACAAAATGGATGGGGGTGGATTCGAACCACCGAAGCAAGTTGCAGCAGATTTACAGTCTGTCCCCTTTGGCCACTCGGGAACCCATCCATACAATGAATTAATATTCAATTGTAAAGCCGATGATCGGACTCGAACCGATAACCTGCTGATTACAAATCAGCTGCTCTGCCAATTGAGCCACATCGGCTTAAAATGGAACCTATAGGGCTCGAACCTATGACCCTCTGCTTGTAAGGCAGATGCTCTCCCAGCTGAGCTAAGATTCCATATTAAATGTAAGAATCAACTTACATTGAACGACCCAAACGGGACTCGAACCCGTGACCTTCGCCGTGACAGGGCGACGCTCTAACCAACTGAGCCACTGGGCCACATATACCCTAAAAACTGCACACAGCAACCTGTCGCTATTCATTGCTATTGAAGAAGCCCTCGACCTATTAGTACTTATCAGCTGAATGCGTTACCGCACTTACACCTTAAGCCTATCTACCATGTACTCTTCATGGGGTCTTACTTCCTTATAG
>JAEENO010000036.1 GCA_016283755.1 Lachnospiraceae bacterium
TTTATGGGTAACTACTGCATGGGAGTTACTTTATCCGATATAGAGAAGTTAACTGAAGCTGATGTAATTCTTGTTGCATCGGCAGCAGGATACAAGACTGCGCACTTTTTGGAAGCGGAATTTGGCATTCCGTACGTAATTGGGGTTCCGATCGAGGGAAAAGGCGCGGAAATAATAAAATGTGAATTAGAGGCCAAAATCGAAGCGAGAGAATGCCCTAAGGTAACACATGCGGATGACAACGGCAAGGTGGCAGCAGTTATCGGAGAAGCAGTAATTACGCATGACATTGCGAGAGAGCTTTTCCTTGAAAAAGGATATAAAGTGAAAGCGATCATTGCGGTTGATGCTGATAAAGAGCTTATTTCGGAACTTGACTGTGAAGGGGTTACCGTAATTCATCACATGGATGAAGAAGATATAAAGGCGGATATAGAAGATGCGGACATTGTTATCGCGGACCCTATGTATAAGCCTATAGCACCGAGTGGGTGCGTATTCATAGATATGCCGACGGAGAGCTTTTCCGGAAGGATATATAGACGTGATATCATAGACGTAGTAAGCGATTTCTCGCCGATACGTTCAAAGATATAAATTATTAACTTTTAAAGAGAGGGAAAACAAATGAAGTTAAGAAAAGTCTTAAGCTTGATGCTCATCCTATGCCTTGTTCTTACAACGGTAGGATGTTCAAAGAGCGAAACAACAAGTAACAATGAAAACAATAATAATGTCGTTGATGACAACGGCGAAGGTGATGAGGGAAGCACTACTCACATTATCGTAGATCATCTCGGCAATGAAGTTGAGGTTCCTAATGAAATCAATCGTATTGTTGTATGTGGTCTCTGGCCGCTTCCTTCGGTTCTTTGCGTATTCTTTGATTCTGCAGAGAAGATTGTCGGAATTCCGGACAGCTGCATGAGCGCAGCCAAGAACAGTATCTTATCAGAGCTTTATCCTGAGATACTTAATGCAAAGACGGAGTACACAACAGGTTCCGATATCAATATGGAAGAGCTTATGAAGCTTAATCCTGACATCGTTATCTACAATACAACAACACCTGAATTACATGATCAGCTTGAGGCAGCAGGCATCCCGGGTGTGGCATTCTCTGTTAATAAGTGGAACTACGATGCGATTGAGACTTTGAAGAACTGGATAGCGCTTCTTAGTGAGATGTTCCCTGAGAACGATAAGGTAGATATCGTTAATGCAAAGTCTGATGAAATGTATAATTTCGTTCAGGAAAGAGTGGCAGATATACCTGACGAAGAGAGAGAAAGAGCATTCTTCTTATTTAACTACAACGATACCGCAGTTATTACATCGGGTTCATGTTTCTTCGGACAGTTCTGGGCTGATGCAATAGGCGTTAAGAACGTAGCTGAAGAGATTACAACAGACAACTCCGTTCCTGTAAATATGGAGCAGATCTATGCCTGGAATCCGTCATTAATCTTTATCACAAACTTTAACCAGGCAATGCCTGAAGACTTATATGACAATAAGCTTGGCGTATATGACTTTACACAGACTGACGCAGTTAAGAATAAGAATTGCTTCAAGATGCCTCTTGGTATGTACAGAAGCTTTACACCGGGCGTAGATACACCACTTACGCTTTTATACCTTGCAAAGTGTGCATATCCTGAAAAGTTCGAAGATGTAGATATAATCGAAGAGACAATTAAGTATTATAAGGAAGTCTTCGGAGTAACACTTACTCAGGAGCAGGCAGAAAGAATCTTCGCACCTGACAGCGAGGCCGCTAAGGTAAATTTGAATAAATAGAACAGAGTTTTCATTAAGAAAACTCTGTTCGTAGATGCCCAAGTTCCTTTAGGAACTTGTCCGCAAAGCGGATTTGCGAGCGATTTCCTTAATCGCGAGCAAAGGCCTACACGTGACGCTGTTTTATTACGGCCGCCCTAATCAGGCGGCCGTTTTGTTTACCTCTTAAAACTGTCTGACAGTTTATAAATATTTTATAATTATTTTAGATAAAATTATTAGCACTCGTCTTGACAGAGTGCTAATAAGGTGATATGATAAGACCATCAAAAGAAAACAAGCCCCACAATGGTGCGGGACCTGATAGATTAAAGGAGGTACTTATTATGTTATTACCAAGCATTTTTGGAGAGGATTTATTTGATGATTTATTTGATGGTCTTAATAGACCAACTTCAAGAAAGTCGATGATGACCATTCCGGGAAGCCAGGTTATGAGAACAGATATTAAGGAGCATGAGAATTCTTTTGAATTGCTTATAGACTTACCGGGATACAAGAAAGACGATCTTAAGGCAGAACTTAAGGACGGATATCTTACAATCACCGCAACACATAACGATGAGAAGAATGAGGGTGACGAGAAGAGCGGATACATCCGCCGTGAACGTTACTGCGGAACTTCTTCAAGAAGCTTCTATGTAGGAGAGGCTCTTAAGCAGGAAGACATTAAGGCTAAGTTTGACAACGGAGTCCTTGACTTACTTGTTCCTAAGAAAGAGGAAGAGCCTGAGGAAGAAGAAGCTAAGTTCATTTCCATCGATTAATATATAGGGGCGTATAGCCCCACACATTGCAATCTCCCATAATTTTTCATATACCAATAAAAAGCGCTACGGTTTCTCCTTTTTTCCGTAGCGCTTTTGCCTGTTTAATATAAGTTTTTTTAAGACTTTCATTTGTTGTATCCCCACTTTCACTATGCTAAAATATTAGTGATTAAGAGATTCGGAGCTTTTCTATATAATGGCTAAGACTAAGAGAAAGAAGAAAAAGAGTAAGAAACCGAACCGTGCCTTTTGGATTGCGGTTAGAATACAGATAGCGCTTATGGTTATAATCTTGGGATTCGTCGGATATTATTATCTCGGCGGTTATGCCAAGACTATTAAAGCGCTTAAAAATGATGCAGTTAACCTTGTAAATAATGCTACTCTCGACACATTTAAGGCTAACCAGACCTCCCTTGTATATGATGCCAAAGGCCAACTGATCTCAACGGTTAAGGCCGAGAAGGATGTATATTACCTGACTTTTGATAAGATCCCTACCGATTTCGTGGATGCGATAATCAGTATCGAAGATAAAAAGTTCTACAGCCACCATGGTATCGATTTTAAGGCGATTGTCCGTGCTGCGCTGGCAGCGTTAAGAAACGGTGAAGTAACCCAGGGTGGTTCTACAATTACCCAGCAGTTATCCAGAATGATATTCTTAAGCAATGAGAAGACCTGGCAGCGTAAGGTCGAAGAGATGTTCGTTGCGATGGAACTTGAGAAGAAGTATACGAAGAATCAGATACTGGAGTTTTACATCAATAACGCATACTTTGCAAACGGCTATTACGGAATAGAAGCTGCAAGCCAGGGGTACTTCTGTGAGCATGCGGATTCGCTTTCGCTTTCGCAGATAGCTTTTCTTTGCGCTATTCCGAACAGTCCCAATTATTACGATCCGTTTAATAACATAGCCAATACGTATAAGAGACGAGACAGAATACTTTTTAATATGCATTCCGACGGAATTATCTCGGATAAGCGTTACGATGAGGCGAAAAGTGAAGTAATAAGCCTTAAGCATGCCGCAAGATTAAAAAATGATTATGTTGAGACCTTTACATATTACTGTGCGACGCGCGAGCTTATGAGAGCGAGAGGTTTTGAGTTTAGAAACAGCTTTGACAGCGAGGCTGAGCGTACGGCATATGAAGAGACATATAAGTCGCTTTATGAAGAGTGCCAGGCTACGCTTTTTACCGCAGGCTACAGAATCTATACTTCGATAGATCTTGAGAAGCAGGAGGAATTGCAGAAGGCAATCGATGAGAACCTTAAAGCATATGATGAAGTCAATGATGAAGGAATATATACGCTTCAGAGTGCAGGCGTCTGCATAGATAACGGAAGCGGTCGCGTGGTTGCGATTGTCGGGGGAAGAAAGCAGGAGTACGTGGGATATACGTTAAATCGTGCATATCAAAGCTACAGACAGCCCGGAAGTTCCATTAAGCCCCTTATAGTATATACGCCTTCTTTTGAGCGCGGAATGACGCCTAATACGATGGTTAAGGATCAGAAGACTGAAGACGCACCTAAGCAGAAGTCATATCTTGGCGAGATGACAATTAGGACTGCGGTAGAAAAGTCACGTAACAGCGTTGCGTGGCAGCTTTTTAAGGAGCTTACGCCCGAAGTCGGATTACAGTATCTTCTTAATATGAGGTTTAATAAGATAGTTAAAAGCGATTACTATCTTCCGGCATCGCTCGGAGGACTTACTTACGGTGTGTCCCCGCTTGAAATGGCATCCGCTTATACAACTATTGAAAATGACGGTTATTACAGAACACCGACATGTATTATCAAGATTACCGATGCGGAAGGTAATATAATCGTATCTACTGAGCAGATAGAAAAGGAAATATACGATGCGAATGCGGCACGAATGATGACTTCCTGTATGACGGGAGTTCTTACGGTGGGTACCGCTAAGGGCAAAGGAATTCCAAATATGCCTTGCGCAGGCAAGACCGGAACAACCAACGATAATAAGGACGGATGGTTTGTGGGATTTTCGTATTATTTTACAACTAGTATCTGGGTAGGCTATGATACCCCGAAGAAACTTGACGACCTTCAGGGCGCAACTTATCCGGCGCAAATCTGGCATGATTTTATGACGGTTATCCATAAGGATCTTCAGCCTATAAGCTTCTTGCCGTATCTTGGCCAGGAAGAACCGGACCCTGTATATGAAGAGGAACCGGAAGAAGAGCCTGAAGAGGATGATATAGAGCCTCTGGAAGGCGAAGGTGAGGATGAAGATGAGTAGAAAAGCTTTTATTTTCTAATCTTATACTCCATTGAAGGTCGACCGCCGGTTTCGTAATTCATGATACCGGTAACATCGCCTTCTTCAATTAAGTGATTCATATAACGGCGCACCGTGACAGATGAAAGTCCGGTGCGTTTTGATATTTCATCACCGGTTAAAAAACCTTCAACACCTGCGAGGCAGGATAGAATAGTATCCTTGGTTCTGTCCTGTATTCCTTTAGGTGATTCATGACCTGTGTGACTTTCCGATGCACCGAGGAGTTTATCGATATTGTTCTGATTCAGAGCTTTTCCCTCATGAATAACGCTGTCTTTTTCTTTAAAACGAAGTAAGGCCATGTTGAAACGCTCGTAAGCAAAAGGCTTTACGAGGTAATCTATGGCACCGAGAGTCATGGCTTCTTCGAAGGTCTTGCCGTCGTTGGCTGCGGTTACCATAATAACGGGCGTATTAATATCGAGGCGGCGAATTTCGCGCAATGTCTCGATACCGCTTAAACGCGGCATATATACGTCCATAATGATGAGATCTACTGAAATTTCCTTAAGATACGAAATAGCTTCTTCCCCGTTATTAACCTTGTTAACCACGCGGAAGAGCTCGTTTTTCTCTATGTATTGTTCGTTAATCATTGCGACCATCGGGTCGTCTTCTACTATAAGAACTTTGTACATTTTAACTCCTTATTTTGTAAAGCTAACAGTAAATGAAGTGCCTGTACCTTCTTCTGACTCAACGGATATAGTACCTTTATATGCTTCTATCAGGTTTTTGATCTGATAGAGGCCGGTTCCGTGGCCATCACCTTTGGTTGAAAAACCGTTTTCGAATATGCGCGTAAGATTATCTTCGCTTATTCCGCATCCCGTATCATCAACCGTTATTAAAAGCGCATTTTCTTTAGAGAATATGCCGACATACAGTTCTTTTGCATCGGTTACTTCGTTCATCGAGTCAAGTGCGTTGTCTATAAGATTGCCGATTACGGTTATAAGGACATCGTCCGGGATATAGAATTCTGCCGGGTCATAGAAACTTTCCTTATTGAACTTAAATCTTACGTTAAGCTCAGCGGCACGGGCGGTTTTACCTATTAAAAGCGCCGCAACGGAAGGCGACAGAATCTTATGCATTATCTCGCTGATAATCTCGCGTTCAACCATTGTGATATCTTCTATATAATGCATTGCCTCGTCATAGTTTTCCATCTGAAGTAAACCCAATATAACATGAAGCTTATTCGTAAAATCATGGTTATTGGCACGCATTGAATCAACCAGATATTTGGTACCGGCCAAATCTTCCGCAAGGCGCGTGTATTCGGTTCTGTTATGTAAGATACCGATTGCGCCGATTGTAAGGTTATTATTCCTAACCGGAATTCGGTCAATTAAAATGTCTGTTCCGTCAAAAGTGTTGATCGGATGAGAAAATTCTTTCTGGCCGGTTTCGATGGTGTCGGTTAAAAGCGCTTTTACCCGGGTCTTATCTATCATTGAAAGGGCTGCTTTATTAATATATTCAATTTCTTTGGTTTCGTTTACTGCTACGATTCCTTCTTCGAGTGATTCCAATATATTATCTCTTATCTTATACATTGTGGAGAAGGTGTCGGGTTCGTATCCCATAAGGGCGTCGCGGACCTTTTTTCCTACTCTTAAGGAAAAGAGAAATTCGATGATTATTGCAAGTATTATCGTTGCCGCAAAGATTACGATGGTACGAAGCCTCTTAGCGCGGATATTCTGCATAAGCATGATGGTCATTAAGAAGCCCGTGGTGTTGCCTTTATCATCTCTTATTGCGGCATAAGTTCTTCGTTGCATACCGGATGGGCCGGATTCGTTAACGGAATAGTAATCGCCGTTAGCGATAAAATCAGGTTTTGTTCCGTCGAAGGTGGTTCCGATCAAGTCCTTATTGGTATGATAGAGTCTTGTATCGTTGTGACCGATAACGGAGATTACGTCTATATCGGTAAGCGTTCTTTCTATTGTCTTTAAATATTCGTTTAAAAGCGCGGTATCGCCGGAGTCGATTGCTTCCTTTACGGTGTCAGAATGCGCGATTGTCTCTGCGACGTTTATAAGGTTTTTGTCACGACTCAAAGCCTCTTCGTAGAGATTTACGAAGATACCGACGGTACCGAGAATCAGCGACAATATAACAATCATGATAAGCTGATTCTTAAATATATACTGTTGCAGATGCAGAGAGCTTTTACTCTGTGTTTTCATAGACTCCTCCGTTTTGAGCTTTTCTAATAGTAATAATAACAGAATTATTTTTCAAAAGCACCCCTTTTGAAAGTAAAAAAAGTGAGCGGCAGGATATTTAAGATTAAAACTTTCATATGATTGCAAGAAATTTTGGGCGGGTGTATTATTCGCTTAAAAGAGGCACCAAGACAGGAGCCTGAGTAGTTTTTCATGAAAAGAGGATATGTAAAATGGGTTCGATTTTTGAAACAATTATGCTTGTGTGTTTTGGTCTTTCCTGGCCTTTAAACGTTATTAAGGCATACAAGGCAAGAACTGCAAAGGGAACAAGTCTTCCGTTTTTATTGCTTATAATTACGGGATATCTTGGAGGAATTGCCGCAAAGGTAGTTAACGGACAGTTTAATTACGTGTTAATCGTATACCTTATTAATTTAAGTATTGTGCTTGTTAATCTTGCCATCTATGTAAGAAACGCAGCACTTGATAACCGCGCGGTTCCTGCGGAAGCATAAGGGTCAGAACATTTGGTTTTATTCGTAATTAATTAAGGAGGTATTGATTATGGAAAGAACATTTACAGTTGAAGAAAAGAAAGCAGCTTTGGAGTTTGCTTACAGCATGGGGCTTAAGCGCCCTGAGAGCAGAAGAGAAGAAGATATCGATTTTGCTCATGCAATGGGGCTTAAAGATGGAGCGATAAATTTATCATACAGAGTAACATTAAGAAAGCATCCGGCTTAAAACCGGGTGCTTTTTAAGTTTGCGTAAAACCGGAATCGGATATGCCTTGAGAGGTTTTTTAAAAATAATTATAATTAATTTGTAACGAAACGGATATTATTTGCATTAATGGTATAGAAAGGAGGGATAAGATGCAGCCGATTGAAGAAATATACCGCGAGTATGCGAGTATGGTCTATAAATACCTGATATCTCTTACAAGAGATGAAGGCCTTGCGGAAGAGCTTACGCAGGAGACGTTTTATCAGGCCATAAAATCAAGCAATAAGTATGATGAAAGCTGCAAGATCTCTACCTGGCTATGCGCCATTGCAAAGAATGTTCTTATGACATACCGAAGGAAACATCCCGTGTTAGAAGATGTGGATGAAACCGAGGCTGCTACGGAATCCGCGGAAGCAGAAGCAATAGGGAATGTAAGCCGAGTAGAACTTTTAAAGAAAATACATGATATGGGAGAACCGTATAAAGAAGTCATATATCTACGGGTCTTCGGAGGGCTCTCGTTTGCAG
The DNA here is from genome assembly GCA_016283755.1 of Lachnospiraceae bacterium. Classification (GTDB taxonomy): domain Bacteria; phylum Bacillota; class Clostridia; order Lachnospirales; family Lachnospiraceae; genus XBB1006. The sequence goes on from JAEENO010000036.1 coordinate 8,334, forward strand.
AGATAGGCGAGATTATCGGGAAGAACGAAAACTATGCGAGAGTAACTTTTTACAGAGGAAAAGAAAAACTCGGAAAGGAAGTAACGGAAAATGAGTAATATACCTTGTGAAGTGATTAAAGACCTTTTGCCTTCATATATAGACGGACTTACAGCAGATGTAACAAATGGTGTTGTTAATGAACACATAAAGGAATGCGAATCCTGTAAGGCAATATTGGAATCGATGAAGAAGGGACAGGAAGAGGCACCGGAAGTATCCGCAAAAGATACGAAAGAGATAGATTTTCTTAAGAAAAACAGAAAGAGAAATATAGCGATACTTGTCGGAAGTATCGTCACGGCGGTAGTTCTTATAATTGGAATCTTGTTCGTAAGATTACAGATTATCGGCAATACGGTAAGTATGGCTGCGATTAAGTATTCGGTTATAGAACAGGGAGATAATAAGCTTGCGATTACGATTGCTGCTGACGGGGAGGAGCACGCGTATAAGAGTAAGTTAAATAAGACTGTGCAAGGCTATGGTATTGAATTAAGCGAAAGCCTTACAAGTCTATTCGGAAAAAATGCGGGAAGTTATGAAATATATGTTGATATAGATGAGAATACCAAAGAGATAACATTAAACGGCAGAGTTATATGGTATGACGGTACAGCGATTACATCCGGCGTGGCAGCAGCTTATGATACAAGTCATGAATATATGGGCGATATGCCTGCTAACGGTAAAAGCGCCGTAGCCATAGGTCTTCCTGAGATTATAGGATCATATACCAATGAACTTAAGTCTTCTGAAGAGCCGTATGAGTGGATAATTAATGTTGAGAATGATGTGGCGTCTACAAAGCAGAGCATGACGGAACAGGGCATGACAAGCCGCGCATATGTAATTCTTGCGATGATTAAGAACTTAGGCAAGGTCACATTTAATTATACTGTTGACGGAGTATCTAAGACTTTAACGATTGATAATTCTTCTGCGTCGAGCTTTTTCGGAGAGGATATTAAGAACTGTTATGATGATATAACGAAGTTACAGAAGTTATATGATATGATTGGGATAAGATAAAAACAAACTGCGGGACCAATCGGTTTCGCAGTTTAATTTACGGTCTTGACGCTATACTTCTATGGAAGTATAATATATGAAAGCAAACCTGTAACTCTACAGAAGTATAGAAAGAAGGCGCGACGATGATTATATATCATGGATCTCCTGAGATAGTTAAGACACCGGAGCTTAAAAAGGGCAAGAAATACAATGATTACGGTCAGGGCTTTTATTGCACCAAGGAATTGGAGCTTGCCAAAGAATGGGCTGTTACCGAAGGTATGGATGGATATGTCAATAAATATAAGATAGATGTTAATAAGCTTAAGATACTTAATCTTTCCGATAAGAAGTATAGCATTCTGCATTGGCTGACATTATTGGTTAAGAATCGTGAGCTTCGCTCAATGATGCCGATTATGCGTAGCGCGAAGGATTGGCTTAATGCGAATTATTCGATTGATATAGCAGAATACGATGTGATAGTAGGATATAGAGCAGACGACTCATATTTTTCGTTCGCAAGAGACTTCTTGAATAATACAATTTCAATAGAGCAGCTTTCATATGCTATGCATCTTGGCAAACTTGGGGAACAATTTGTATTAAAAAGCGAAAAAGCATTTGGAAATATCGAATTCGCAGAAGTAATTCCTGTGAAAAGTGTGGAATATTATCCGAGAAGAAAAGAACGCGACGAAAAGGCAAGGAATGCTTATTTAATAGAAATGGAAAAGAATCCGTTGTCGGGGACTTTTATACAGGATCTTATTCGAGGGGAAGTGAAGTTGTAATGCGTGCATATGATGAAATGTATCTTGCCGATGCGATGAATAATCTTGGAGAAGCGGTGGATTATGCGGTTAATTTCGGAAACGAAGATATAGATGATTTTTTGACTATGTTTGTTACGACGGGGGCTGCAGACAGATTCGGTAAGGGAGTTCCTCGATATGTTGCGGGATTAACCGGAACGGAACTTGCTATGGATGTTATTACAAAAGTTCGGGACGATAGTGATTTGGCAAAGCCCGACGATGATTACGCGAGAACGCCGGAGTTCTGGTGCGGTTGGATTATAGCATTTTATCAGTGGTTTAGCGGAAAGCCTTTTAAAACGATATTCGAGAAAATTGACGGGAAGAGGTTACTTAAACTCTATTCAACGCTTCACGAGGCATCAGAAGAAAAGTGCGTGGAAGTTTTGGATAAAATTATGGCTTCAGAGGAGAAGGCATCAAGGCTTCAGCAAATCAGAGAGAATCGTGGACTTTCGCAAAGAGAGCTGTCGGAAAAGGCAGAAGTTAATATAAGGACATTGCAGCAGTATGAGATAAAAGCAAAAGATATTAATAAAGCTGCGGCATCCACACTTCTGGCACTATCAAGAGTGCTTGGGTGTGGGATGGAAGATATAATGGAAGTGTGAAGAAGGTGACGAAATCATTGGAGTTATAATGTCGGTACACTGGAAGGAGCAGGTTCGTATTATATAACGTAAAATAAAAAAGAAGATGTACCAACGGTACATCTTCTTTTTTAATCGGCGTGACAGGATTCGAACCTGCGACCTCTGCGTCCCGAACGCAGCGCTCTACCAAACTGAGCCACACGCCGTTAATAGTGATTTGTTATATGTTGTCGGATTCGAACCTGCGTCTCGCCTTCGGCTCGGTCGGTTCGTAGCATGTGGTCCCCCGGACCACACTCACCTCTTTGTCCCTCGCGCAGCGCATAAGCCACACGCCGTTATTACGACAACATACCAATTTTACAACGCGCGTGGCGAGTTGTCAAGGGAATTTAATAGTGATATACTTAAAAAGTGCGTAGTATGTTAAGATTTTGATAATCGCACAATGGAGGAGACATGGTTTTATTTGATTCACATATCCATACGCTGCCTTTTTCTCCGGACGGACATCAGTATATTGAAGAAGTCCTTGATAAAGCAAGAGAAAGCGAGTATGGATTTATAATAACCGAGCACATGGACTATGGCCTTGTAGGTACGATGAAGTTCGAATTTGAACCTGATGAGTACTTCGCAAAGTATGGCCCTTACAGAAATGACAGATTCTTACTCGGCGTTGAAATGGGACTTATGGAAAGCGAGACTGCTAAGATTACAAAAGTAGTTAACGAGAATCCTTTTGATATGGTAATAGGTTCCATTCATGTTGTAGACGGATATGACATAGCATTGCCATCATACAGTACAACTTTTAATAAAAGAGAAGCTTACAGTAAGTATTTTGACTGTATGTATGCCAATATAAGAAAGTACTCAGGTTTTGATACACTTGCGCATATTGAATATGTCTGCAGATATGCAAAGTATGATGATCCTGAAATATACGTATCTGAGTATAAGGAAGCGCTTACTTCGATATTCAACTTTCTTATAGAGAATGACAAGTGCTTGGAACTTAATACAAGGCGCCTTGATAAGGAAGTTGGTTTTAATACACTTCGCGAGCTTGCGCGTCTATATGCACATTGCGGCGGAAGATATGTAACAACAGGTTCCGATGCGCATTACGCCAAGAACATTGCGATTAACTTTGACAGAGTTAAGGAGATTATTAAGGAATTTGACCTTATTCCTGTATATTACAAGAACAGAAAGAGAATTGAATAGATATGCTTGATAAGAAAAGTGTGGCAGTTTTTGATCTTGACGGAACACTGCTTGATACATTGGATGATATAACGGATTCACTTAACGTAATTCGTACAGAATACGGAATAGCTCCGATTACGCGTTCCGAAGTTAACGGAATGGTCGGAAACGGGTTAAAAGTTCTTTTCATTAAGTCATTAAAAGACGGAGAGAATACCCCGAACTTTGATAAGATGTTTGATGAGTTCGTTACATATTATAAGGCTCACAGCATGATTAAGACCGGCATCTATGAAGGAATGCCTGAGGTTTTATCCGAGTTAAAAAAGCGCGGGATCAAGACAGCTATCGTAACCAATAAGAACATAGAGGCTGCGCGCGCCATGAAGGAAGAGCTTTTCTACGATACGATTGACTGTATATACGGTGAAGATGAGGCTCACGGAGTTAATAAGAAGCCTGCACCGGATACGGTATTTAAAGCACTCGAGGAGCTTAACGCAAGAAAAGAAGATGCCGTATATATAGGCGATTCTGAAGTCGATATCAAAACCGCTGCAAATGCCGGATTACCCTGTCTTGCAGTATCCTGGGGCTTTAGAACCAGGGAAGAGCAGTTGGCGGCAGGCGGAGAGTACTTTATAGAGAAACCTTCGGATTTACTCGATTATTTTATATAAATAACCTTAAGGTTTATGAAAGGAGCAGTTATGGAATTACTGGAAATTAAGAATTTCTCCAAATCATACGGAGGAGACAAGAAAGCGTGCGACGATGTAAATATCACCGTTTCTGCGGGAGACATCTTTGGATTTATCGGTCATAACGGTGCCGGTAAAAGCACGACCATCAAGGCTACTGTAGGTGTCCTCGATTTTGAAGACGGAGAAATCTACATCGATGGACATTCGATTAAGAAAGAGCCTATCGAAGCTAAGAAGGATATGGCATATATCCCTGATAACCCTGATCTTTACGAGCATCTTACAGGTATGCAGTATCTTAACTTTATTGCGGATATTTTCGATATTGATGATGTTAAGAGAAATGGAAGAATCGATAAATATGCCAAGATGTTTGAGATAGAAAATGCGCTTGGAGATCTTATTTCTTCGTATTCACACGGAATGAGACAGAAGGTTGCGATTATCTCCGCACTTATTCATGAGCCTAAGCTTCTTATCCTTGATGAGCCGTTCGTAGGACTCGATCCTAAGGCAGCATTAACGGTTAAGAACATAATGCATGATATGTGTAACGAAGGAAAGGCGGTTTTCTTCTCGACACACGTACTTGATGTTGCAGAAAAGCTCTGTAACCGCGTTGCCATAATTAAGCAAGGCAGAATTGTAATAACCGGTGATATGGAAGAGTTACTCGGTGATAAGTCCTTAGAGGATCTTTTCATGGAGGTGACTGAGCATGTTTAAGAAGAGTGCTGTTTTACTGAAAACAATGATTCGTGCAAACAGTACCTTCAATATCCTTAAGCATGAAAAGGACAAGAAGAAAAAGCGCAAGATGATAGGCGGTATCATCGGTATAACCTGTATATATCTTATGATCATAATATATGCAGGCGGTTATTCCGCACTTTGCGGTTATTCGGGAATGGCTTATGCGGTTCCTGCAAGTGTGGGCGTAATCCTTTTTGCGATGAACTTTTTCTTCACTTTCTTTAAGGCTGATGGATATCTGTTTGCATTTAAAGATTATGATATGACGATGTCGTTGCCGTTATCGGTTAAATCGATAGTCGGAACGAGATTCTTAAGAATGTATATTCTTAACCTCCCGTATTCACTGCTTGTATCGGCATCGATGATAGCGGGATACGCGATATACATGACGATAGATGCGTGGCGCATAATAGTCTGGATCATCGGCACTTTTATGCTTCAGCTATTTGCAATGGTATTTGCATCGATTCTTTCCGCACTTATATCTGCTGCGGGAACAAAATTTAGGTTTAAGCAGGCTGCTAAGACAATTCTTACATTCGCCTTCTGTATATTCTGCTTTTCGCTTCGATATATAATTGATGCAACCGTAGCGAAAGACTCTGTTGCAGTTATAGATAAGATTGATATGTTTAATTCGGGAGTTAACCGCTATCTTTTCCCGGCACAGTGGTTCGATGGGGCAGTAAGCGATTATTCCGTACTTCAGTTTATCCTTCTTGTAGTTGTATCAATCGCATTTTATGAGCTTTTTGCATATGTGCTTTCTAAGTTCTATAGACAGATTAATTCACGTCTTATGGCGGTAAGCACCTCAAAGAAGAAGGGCAAAGCTAAGCATATAGGTAGAAAAAGCGCGGTTAATGCAATTGCATATAAGGAGTTTAGACGCTTATTAAGCTCCAATAACTATCTTGTTAATATGTGCCTTGGCCATGTTCTTGTAATCCTAATGGTTGCGGCGCTTATAATATTCGGCGTAGATAAGATAATCAATGTAGCAGTTGAAGGAGCTCCGGTTACCAAGGAGATGATAATCCCGATCATACCTGTAATCATTCATTTCTTTGTGGGAATGGCAACGACAACCGCTTGCTCATACTCAATGGAAGGTAAAAGCTACTGGATTTTACAGAGTCTTCCGATTGAGAAATCTACAATAGTTAAGGGAAAGATCTTGTTCCAGTTATACTTATCACTTCCGCTTGAAGTACTTGGTAATATTGCGTTATCAATTGCATGCCATGCCAAGATATACGAAATAATTCTGTTCGCGGTATGCGGAGCGGTACTTTCGATATATTCAGCAACCTGCGGAATGAATTGTAACGTAAGTCATCCTAACTTTGAATGGACCAACGAGATTGAGATCATTAAGCAAAGTACGGCAATAACACTTTATGTTCTTCCTAATATGTTTATAATGATGATTCTTGGAGTGCTCATTATATTTGGCGGAAGGATTGTAAACCCTGATATTGAGATACTTGCTGTTACAATCATTTATATGGCGCTTGCGGCGCTTTTCTATAAGAGATCGATAAAGAAGGCAGCCAAGATATAAAAGCGCGAAATAAAAGAAAATTAAGACAAAAATTAAGGGCGGCAGGTAATCCTGTCGCCCTGACTTTATTGATTTAATATTCGCCTGCAGAATACTTGTCGACAAGCTTCTTGATTCTCTCGTACGGATCGAGAAGATCGCTTATTGACGCATCATGGTTAATAGTATCGATAAGGTAAGAAATGTACTTACTCATATCGCAGCTAATATAATAGTCTCTTGCAAGAAGTTCAGGTGGCTGATAAGCAAGGTTTGTGGTTACAACTTTGTAGATCAAACCTTCCTGAACGGCCTTATCGAAGCGCTCCATACCGGCAGTGAAAAGACCGAATGTTGCAACAACGAAGATACGGCCTGCGTTTCTCTTCTTTAATTCTCTTGCTGTATCAATCATTGAATCGCCTGATGCAATCATATCATCGATGATGAATACATCTTTGCCTTCAATGTTAGTTCCTAAGAATTCGTGAGCAACGATTGGATTACGTCCGTCAACGATACGGCTGTAATCTCTTCTCTTGTAGAACATACCCATATCTACGCCAAGTACGTTGGCAAGATAGATGGCACGTCCCGTAGCACCTTCATCAGGGGAGATAATCATTAAGTGATCGTTATCGAACTTAACGTCCTTAACGTTCTTGCAGATACCCTTGATAAACTGGTATGAGCTTCCTACAGATTCAAAGCTGTGAAGCGGAATTGCATTCTGTACACGAGGATCGTGAGCATCGAATGTGATTATGGAATCAACACCCATTGCTACAAGTTCCTGTAATGCAACTGCACAGTCTAAGGACTCACGTGCTGTACGACGGTGCTGACGGCTTTCATAAAGGAAAGGAAGAATAACATTGATTCTTCTTGCCTTACCGCTTATAGCTGCGATTACACGCTTAACATCCTGGAAATGATCGTCAGGAGACATATGATTCTCGTGACCGCTTATTGTGTAGGTAATGCTGTAGTTTGTTACATCGCAGATAATGAAAATATCATATCCGCGTACTGACTCACCGATTGTAGCCTTAGCTTCACCGGATGAGAAACGAGGAGTCTTAACCGGAATAAGGTATGATTCCTTAACGTAACCCTTGAATGTGATGTCGTTCTCATGCTCGTGATTACGGGTTTCTCTCCAACGCTTTAAGTAAGCATCGATCTTAACTCCGGACTCAACGCCCTTCATCGATATAATACCAAGGGGTCCCACCGGGACGGTATTAAGATCGCGCTCGTCGTGCTGTTCCTGCTGCATGGCAAATAAATCCTCCTAATAGCTATATAATTTATGCTTGTCTTGTCTTAAGACGCAAGTCGCTGCCGACAAGACGAATAAAATCATAATCCTTCGAAATTCGGGAGAATATTCTCTCTGTATATGTATCTCTCAAGCCCTCAAGGTCAAGGTTTGTCGAGATTACAGTTGACTTATGTCTAAGAATTCTCTCGTTAATGCATAAGAATAACTGCGCTGTCGTGTAGCTGTTGGAAACTTCGGTTCCAAGATCGTCTATGATAAGAAGATCGCAGTTAAAAATGTTCTGATAAGAATCTTGTGCATCCGAACTTTTATTATACGCATTTTCTCTGAATACGTCAAATAATCTGAATGCACTGAAATAAATAACGGACTTGCCCTTGTCTAAAAGCTCCTTGGCCACACACTTGCTAAGGAAAGTCTTACCGACACCCGTAGGTCCGAAAATGAAGAGATTTCCGTGCTTTTCATCGAAGCTGTCTATAAAGCTTCTGCACTTTATAACTCCGTTTTTAATAGCCTGATAAGGAGTAACGGGGCTTTTGCCGTCTATTGGAGTATCCGGGAAAAGCTCATACTTAAAGTGCTCGAAATTCTCTTCCGAAAGAGCTGACTTAAGTTCAGACTGCTGATAGAGAAGGTCGATCGAAGCCTGCTTAAAGCAGTGGCAACGCACACCGTTAATGAACCCTGTATCCCTGCAATCAGGGCACTTAAATTCAGGCTCGATATAAGACATATCTATACCGAGGTTATTCATTAAAGCGGACCTTTTGGTTTCGAGCTCTGATATTGATTTCTTTAAGGATACGATTGCAGACGAGTCGCCTTCTAAGAGGCGCTCGGCGTGCTTAATGGATAGAGAAGCTATCGACTGGTCTATTTTTAAAATTTCGGGTTCTTTCTTATATAACTCCTCTTTGTGATTCTTAACTCTATGATATGCGGAAATACGACGCGAATCGTATTCTCTTTGTAACGAATCGTACTGACTGTTGGATAAAGGCATCTTAGTTCCTCCGGTTAATCGAATGGTTAAACTAGTTTAAATTACGGTTTACGAGTTCTTCTTCTAATTGTTTGAAGTCGTAATCACGCTCTGAGAAGTTTTTAAACTTATTTGCCGAAGCGTGACTTGGAGCATTTGTTACTTTATCTTTTACGGTCTTCCTTGACTCATTAAATTTCTCGTCCAGTTTTGCAATATCATCGATGCCGGTAACTCCCGCCGTATGCCATCCTTTAAGGATTGAGTCTGCATAAGCAAAGCTTGCATCGTGAGTCTGCATTATGGTTCTGTTGCAGGCCTCCGCTATTATGTCTGTTGAAAAGCCATATTCCGAAGTCCATTTCGTTACAATGGCGATTTCCGGATCTGTAAGAGTTCTTCCTGATATGCCGAACGATTTCATTACCGTGTGGTTGGCTGTCGAAAACAGGTTGTTTAATCTCTTTGCCTGCTCTACTGTCTTAATGTTCTCGTTGGCCCAGGCTTTGGCAACTGCATCAATATAATGGAATGACTTGTGGCCTCGTGAGAGACAATATTCTATTAAATATTCTATAAGCGGAATTGCAAATCCCAATTCTTCGTGCCACCAAAGAAGTGACTGAAGTTCGCTTGCCCCTAAAGGTCTTCCCATATAGTGCTCGAACGCGAGGGTTATATCCGCTACTTCTTCTCTGTTGCAAAAGTCTTCTAAGTCTTCTACCGTGAAGCTTGTTTTCTCATTAAAGGTTTGCTTATTATCAATTGCCTGCATAGTCGGCACGGCAGGCGATGACGGTGCCTCTTGTGATCGGTTGACTCTGGTACCCGTAGGAGGTTCCGGTGACTTCTTACTATTGGTGTTAAGAAGTGTTATCTCGACAAGTTGGTCCTTGTTGTAATTAAGGCCTATAAGACCGGTTCTTTCCCAATAATTAAGGGCACGAAATATATCTTTTTCTGTGCTTTCGAACGTATCCGCAGCACCGGCAATATTAAAGGTTTTGGTATGATCGCCGAAGCATCTTAAAAGGTAGAGATAGACCTTTACGTACTCACCGTTGGCCGAAGGCATAAGACAGTCTATGAAGTTGTTCGATATTAGTGTGAAGTTGTCACTGCATTCGGATTTCAGTACGATGTCGTCCATATTTTAGCTCTCCTTTTTACTCGTTGCGAGACGGGTTTTGCCGTCACGTGAGATGAATTATAGCATAGATTTTTTCAAGATAAAAGAGGGGAAAATGCACTGATATCAAGGGATAGAATAATTGTCAAAATTGTTGATATGTGGATAAGTGAAGGTCAGAAATTTAAATTTCAATTTATCAAAAAAAAGAAAAGCATTAAGTTAGGGCATTGCAGGATAGATTGTTAAAAATTGTCAATCGATTGAGCCTAAAATAAAATCAACACCCGAAATTTACGAAATGAACATTTCGGGTGTTGATAATGTGGATAACTTATTCTTTAAGAAGCGCTTCGCCTATATCTACAACGTTTCCTGCGCCCATTGTTATCAACAGATCTCCGTTGATACATTTTTTTCTTAAAAAATTTTGAACTTCTTCAAAGGTTTTATAATAATAACTTTCAATGCCTCTTAAGTTAAGGGCATCAGCTATATCACGACTGCTTATATTAAGATTGTCGGTTTCTCTCGCGGCATATATTTCAGGCAAAACAACGATGTCCGCATGTGAAAGTGCGTCAACAAACTGTGGGAAAAGCGCTTTTGTTCTGGTATACGTGTGCGGCTGGTATACACAGATTATGCGGTTTTTCTTAAGTGTCCTGGCAGCTTCGAGTGCAGATTCGATTTCCGTCGGGTGATGAGCATAATCGTCAAGAATTGTAACGCCGTTCCAATCGCCTTTTATTTCAAATCTTCTTTTTGAACCTACGCAGGAAAGAAGACCGTCTGCCACAACTTCGAAAGGAATGCCCATTGTAAGTGTGGTCGCTGCTGCTGCAAGGGAATTATATACATTATAGATTCCCGGAAGTGCAAGAACGATGTGACCGAGTAGAGTATCTTCCTTATATAAGTCGTATTCCTCATGACCCATTTCATTTGTAGTTATGTCACTTGCGTAATAATCAAATGAAGGTTTAAGTCCGAAGGTTATAACTTTTCTGTCAAGGTTTTCCGTAAGCTTATTTAAAGCGGTAATCTCGCCGTTTGCGATTACATATCCGTCCTTCTTGGTATTCTCCATAAAACGAAGGAAAGACTTTCTTATATCTTCCAAATCCTTAAAGAAGTCAAGGTGATCTTCTTCTATATTCATAACAACTGAATACATAGGATAGAAGGAATGGAAGCTATTGGTGTATTCACAGGCTTCAGATACAAGGATATCGGAATGTCCTATTCTGGTATTTGAATTAATCGAACGGATGATGCCGCCGTTTAATATGGTAGGGTCGGCTGCACCCTTCATAAGGATTTCCGAAATCATTGTTGTTGTGGTTGTTTTACCGTGTGTACCGGAAATTGCAACGGAGCGCTTAAATAATTCCATAAGCTCACCGAGAAACTCAGCTCTTGTAAGCATTGGAATCTCAAGTTCCTTTGCACGGACAAATTCAGGATTATCCGGGTGAACCGCAGCGGTATATACCAATACATCTATGTCTTTTGTTATATTTTCGTATTTCTGTTCGCCGTAATGAATAACGGCACCTAAGGCTTCCAAAGCATCCGTCTGTGCGGAGTGATTCCAATCGGAGCCCGATACTTTAAAATTTCGATCAAGTAAGATCTTGGCAAGACCGCTCATGCTGATGCCGCCGATGCCGATGAAATAGACATGCGCGGGCTTCTCAAAATTCATCTGATACATATATTACCTCACTATAATCATCTGTCGGGGAAAAGAATTAATGCCCCTAAATCATTATATACATAATATCATTAAATGCAAGATTGTGAAAAAAAGGTGGTAAAGATTAACACAAAAAACAAGAGTTTTTCACGAATTTAAGTTATACTGATTATAAACGCGCGGGAGACGCGACATCATAAGGAGGTTGGAAATGCAGATAACAGACATTAGAGTAAGACTTATTGAAAAAGAGGGAAAGATGAAGGCAGCTGTTTCCATTACGATTGATGATGAATTCGTTGTTCACGACATTAAAGTAATTGAAGGTGAAAAAGGATTATTCATCGCGATGCCTAGCAGAAGAGGTACGGGCGAGGACTATAGAGATATAGCGCATCCGATTAATTCCGATACAAGAAATAGATTACAGGCTATGATTCTTGAGGCATATGACAAGACAGTAAAAGAGAAGGCTTAAGTCTTTACAAGCAACTTAAAAAATGCAATAATAATAGTAATTTATAAGGAACAAAGGAGGGCGTCTTATGGCGGCCTCCCGTTTCAATGTTAAAAGGGGAAAAACTATGTACTTAATTGTAGGACTCGGTAATCCGACGAAAAAATATGAGAAGACAAGACATAACTTAGGCTTCGATACAATCGATTACCTGGCCGATAAGTATGATATCAAGGTAAAAGAGAAAAAGGGCAATGCTTTAATAGGTCAGGGATTAATCGGAACGGAAAAGGTTATTCTCTGTAAGCCGCAGACATTCATGAATGAAAGCGGAATTGCGGTTCGTGCACTTTCGGAGTACTTTAAGATCGATCCGGTAAAAGAAGTAATTGTATTATTCGATGATATAAGTCTTGAGCCGGGCCGCATAAGAGTGAGATTAAAGGGCAGCGCAGGCGGACATAACGGAATTAAGAGCATTATCGCACACCTTGGAACCGATGGATTTAAGAGAGTGAAGATCGGTGCCGGCGGCAAGAAGGAAGGTCAGGACTTGGCAGACCACGTATTAAGCACTTTTTCAAAGGCAGAGCGTACTTTGGTAGATGAAGCCATTGCGGATGCCGCGGCAGCTACGGTGCTTCTTACGGAAGACCGCGCGGATGACGCAATGTCAATGTATAACGGTAAGAAGGAAGAGTAGGATGGGAATATTCGGTAATCCGCTTAAGAACTTACTAAGCTATGAGATAATTGAACAAAGAAGAAAGAAGACCGGGGGGTTAATTCAACTCTCCGGCTCTATTGATGCCGTAAAACCGTGTCTTGTTAACGGATTGTCGACTAAGAAGAATCGGTTATTAATTACGTATTCGGAGATAAAAGCGCGGGAGCTTCTGGATGAATATCGCATGTATGACCGTGAGGTTATGTATTATCCTGCAAAGGATGTGCTTTTCTACCAGGCTGATGTAAGAGGTAATCTCCTTACGACCAACAGACTTTCCGTATTAAAGCGTATGAACGAGGATAAGGGGTTAACTATCATTACGACATTTGATGCGCTGATGGATTGCCTTATTGAACCTGAAGAATTCTATGAGTATGTGATTACTGTTGCAAGCGGTGAAGACATAGATGTCGAGGACTTTAAGCGTAAGCTTGTATCCATGGGCTATGAGAAGAATTATCAGGTCGAGCGCCCGGGAGACTTCGCAATTCGAGGCGGTATTATCGATATCTATCCTATATCGGAAGAACTTCCTTATAGAATAGAGCTGTGGGATACGCAGGTAGATTCGATAAGACGATTTGACATAGAAAGCCAGCGTTCGGTTGAGGATTTAGAGGAGATTAAAATCTATCCTTCAACGGAACTTATTCTTGATGCAAAAAGAATTGAAAAAGGGCTTAAAGTTATTGAAAAAGAAGGAAAGAGTTTAAGTGAGAAATTTAAAAAGGCCATGAGGCACGACGAGATGGTACGTGTCCTGAATACGGTAGAAGATCTTAAGGCCTGCCTTGAATCGGGAACGGATATGGTTACAGCAGAGACTTTCCTTACGTACTTTTACGAAGAAACCGCAACCTTCCTTGATTACGTGGACCTTAAGAACACCGATATATTCGTCGATGAGCCTGTTAGAGCCATAGAAAAAGGTAACGCGGTATTCCTTGAGTATTCGGAAAGTATGAAGAATCGACTTGAAAGCGGTTATATACTTCCGGGACAGGCGAACTTACTTAAAAGCGTTAAGGAGACTGCAGCAAAGTTATCCCGCAATTTCCTTATATTATTAAGTACATTAGATCAGACAGCGGAAGAACTTACGCCTAAGGATATATATAACGTCAATGCAAAGTCTATAGGCGCATATAATAAAAGCTTTGAGCTTTTAATAAAAGATCTTAAGCGCTATAAGAAGGCTTCGTATAAGACGGTCATCGTATCACCGTCAAGAAGCCGTGCAGAGCGTCTTGCAGACGACATTACAAAAGAAGGAATAGTAGCAACTTTCGTAACGGATATCGATAGAGTTGTTAAGGAAGGCGAGGTAATCGTCTATAACGGAAAGCTCAAGAAAGGCTTTGAGTTTCCGCAGATAGGTTTTGCGGTTATAACCGAAAGCGACATCTTCGGTGAAGAGCATAAGAAAAGAAAGAAAAAGGTTGCTCATGATGGTGAGCACATAAGGGAATTTTCCGATCTTAAGATAGGCGACTATGTGGTTCATGAGAATCACGGACTCGGTGTCTACCGCGGTATTGAGAAGGTAGAAGTCGATAAGATCGTTAAGGACTACATTAAGATTGAGTATGATAAGGGCGGAGTTCTCTATGTACAGGCCAATAACCTCGATGTTCTGCAAAAGTATGCGGGAGCAGATGCCAAGAAGCCTAAGATCAACACCCTGGGGTCAAAAGAATGGAGTAATACCAAGCAGCGCGTTCGCTCTGCCGTTAAGGATATAGCTGCAGATCTTGTGAAATTATATGCCATCCGTGAGAATGTTAAGGGCTTTGAGTTTTCGGGAGACAGTATCTGGCAGAAAGAGTTCGAAGAAGCTTTCCCGTTTGAAGAGACTGAAGGACAGCTATCCGCGATAGAAGCCGTTAAATCCGATATGGAAAGTTCCAAAGCGATGGACAGACTTATCTGCGGCGACGTAGGATTCGGCAAGACCGAGATTGCACTTCGTGCGGCATTTAAGGCAGTACAGGATTCAAAGCAGGTAGTATATCTTGTGCCAACAACAATTTTGGCAGAACAGCATTATAATACATTCGCGCAGAGAATGAAGGATTTCCCTGTGCGGGTTGATTTGTTGTGCCGATTTAGAACAGCTTCAGAGCAAAAGAAGACCTTGGAAGACTTAAGAAAAGGCGATGTCGATATTGTAATCGGTACACATAGATTACTGTCCAAGGATGTTCAGTATAAGGATTTGGGCCTTCTTATTATAGATGAAGAGCAGCGTTTCGGCGTAGCGCATAAAGAGAAGATTAAGAGCCTTAAGAATAGAATCGATGTACTTACTTTAACAGCAACGCCTATTCCTCGAACGCTTCATATGTCACTTGTCGGAATTCGTGATATGAGCGTACTTGAAGAAGCACCGACCGACAGAATGCCGATTCAGACCTATGTTATGGAATATAACGAAGAGATGGTCAGAGAAGCCATTAACCGTGAGCTTGCAAGAAACGGACAGGTATATTATGTCTTTAACAAGGTTCGCGGAATTCAGGATGTGGCGGATAGAATTGCCGCGCTTTGCCCTGAGGCAAACGTTGCATATGCGCACGGACAGATGAATGAGCGAGCACTGGAAGATATTATGTATAGTTTCATTAACGGTGAGATAGATGTACTTGTCTCAACGACAATAATTGAGACGGGTCTTGATATCTCCAATGTCAATACGATTATCATAGAAGATGCCGAGAACTTCGGATTATCGCAGCTATATCAGCTTCGAGGAAGAGTCGGCCGAAGTAACAGAACGGCATTTGCTTTTCTTATGTATAAGAAGGACAGGCTTCTTAAAGAAGTTGCGGAAAAGAGACTTCATGCAATGAAGGAATTTACGGAACTTGGTTCCGGAATAAGAATTGCATTAAAAGACCTTGAGATTCGAGGCGCCGGCAATATCCTCGGCGCGGATCAAAGCGGACACATGGAAGCTGTCGGATATGACTTATACTGCAAGATGCTTCATGAAGCGGTTCGCATGCTTTCCGGCGCCGATTATGTTGAAAGCTTCGAGACATCGATTGATATTATGACAGATGCTTATATACCGGCGGATTACATTGGTAACGAGTATCAGAAGCTTGATATGTATAAGAGAATTGCCAATATTGAGAATGATAAGGATAAGGAGGATATGACGGACGAGCTTCTTGACAGATTCGGCGAGCCGCCGAAGTCCGTAATGAATCTTCTTGATGTAGCAGTTATAAAAGCTCGAGCTCATAAGTGCTATATTGCGGATGTGAAAGAGAAGGAAGGCGAAATCGCGCTTACGATGTTTGAGAAGGCGCGAATTAAGGTTGAGGCTATTCCTGAATTCCTGGCAGCATTTGATGGTGCGATGATCTTCAATGCCAAGAATAAGCCTCCGGTCTTCATATATAAGAAGAACTTCAATACGAAGACCAAGGCATTATCCAATATGGAGATACTCGATGAAATTATGACTAAGTTCGAGGAACTTTTACTTTAAAATTATAATTTTTGAAACTGTAATAAAAATACACGTGAAAGGTATATTATATGCACCTGAGCTGCTATTGACTGCACTAACCTCACACTGCGCGGGGATAATCTCGCGTGCCTCGCTCAAAACTCGCTAAGCTCGCATCATCAGTGCGAGCTTGCTCGAACAAGTTGAGCTCGTTGCTATCCCTGCTTGTGTTCGCTAAGTGCGCAATGCAAATGCTCAGTTAGCATACAATATACCTTTCACGTGTATATACATTACGGCTAGCCATAAAGAAAACCATATAGTATAAGCAAGAATGAGCATTGACGCAGCGCTTAATAAGCACGAGTCGGGGTTGGCGAGCCACAATGGATGTTTGAGCCATCTCGCGAGATGACGCGAGATGAGCGAGTTCCATTGTGGCGAACGCTTGGTTTAGTCCCCGGACGAAGTGCGAATTTAGCAGCGGAGTCACCGCGAATAATGCTTATACTATATGGTTTTCTTAATAGCTTTCAAAAAGTATATTATAAAACTAACATGCGGAGGTAGTGAGAAAAATTGTGTAAACAAATTAGCACTCACATCTTGACAGTGCTAACAAGACGCGCTATATTATATTTGACTCAAAGGATACACATATAGAAATGGGGTGTGATTATGAATATACAGAAGTTTACACAGAAATCGATAGAGGCAATAAATGAATGCGAGCGACTCGCATATGAATACGGAAATCAGCAGATAGACGAGGAGCACTTGTTATATGCGCTTCTTACGCAGGAAGAGGGCATAATCCCGAAACTGATAGAGAAGATGGAGATTAATCTTGCGCATTTTACAGGTAATGCGAAGACGAAGCTTGAAGGCTATACGAAAGTTTCCGGCGGCGGACAGCTTTATATGAGCCAGGATCTTAATAAAGCATTAATCACTGCAGAAGATGAAGCCAAGAATATGGGCGACGAATATGTCTCCGTTGAGCACATCTTCCTTGCAATGCTTAAGCATCCGAACCGTACAATGAAGGAGCTTTTTAAAGAATACGGTCTTACAAGAGAGCGCTTCTTACAGGCATTACAGACAATAAGAGGCAATCAGAGAGTTACAAGCGACAATCCCGAAGCAACATACGATACTCTTGAAAAGTACGGATATGACATGGTGGAGCGCGCCAAGGATCAGAAGCTCGACCCTGTAATCGGCAGAGATACAGAGATTAGAAACGTTATACGAATTCTTTCGAGAAAGACCAAGAATAATCCGGTACTTATAGGTGAACCCGGAGTCGGTAAAACTGCGGTAGTAGAGGGATTGGCACAGCGAATTGCAAGAGGCGATGTCCCTGACGGTCTTAAAGATAAGAAATTATTCGCGCTTGATATGGGAAGCCTTATTGCAGGTGCCAAGTACAGAGGTGAATTTGAAGAGCGCCTTAAAGCGGTTCTTGATGAGGTAAAAGCGTCTGAAGGACAAATAATCCTTTTTATTGACGAGCTTCATAATATAGTCGGTGCAGGAAAGACAGACGGCGCAATGGATGCAGGAAACCTACTTAAGCCTATGCTTGCAAGAGGTGAATTACACTGTATCGGAGCTACGACGCTTGATGAATACAGAACGTACATAGAAAAGGATGCTGCGCTCGAGCGAAGATTCCAGCCTGTTATGGTGGATGAACCGACGGTAGAAGATACGATTTCAATCTTAAGAGGCCTTAAGGAAAGATATGAGGTCTTCCATGGCGTTAAGATTAACGATGGCGCATTGGTAAGCGCAGCCGTACTTTCCAATAGATATATCTCCGACAGATTCCTGCCTGATAAAGCAATAGACCTTGTCGATGAAGCCTGTGCGCTTATTAAGACAGAGCTTAATTCGATGCCTGCAAGTCTTGATGAGATGAACAGAAAGATTATGCAGCTCGAGATAGAGGAAACCGCGTTAAAGAAAGAAGACGATCAGTTAAGTAAGAATAGATTGACCGATCTTCAGAAAGAATTATCCGAATTAAGAGAGGAATTCGCAGCCGCAAAGCTTGATTGGGATAAGGAGAAAAGCGCGGTTGAGAAGATTTCCGCACTTCGAGAAGAGATAGATAAGACTAGAAGCGATATAGAGAAAGCAAAGCAGTCATACGATCTTGAAAAGTCCGCTGAATTACAGTACGGCAAGCTTCCGCAATTGCAGAAAGAATTGCAACAGATGGAAGAAGAGATGGGAAGCAAGGACTTTAAGCTTCTTCATGAGAGCGTAAGCGAGGAAGAGATCGCGAGAATTATCTCAAGATGGACGGGAATTCCGGTTGCAAAGCTTAACGAATCGGAACGAAGCAAGATACTTACTCTTGATAGCGAACTTCATAAGAGAGTAATCGGTCAGGATGAAGGCGTAACGAAAGTTACGGAAGCAATTCTAAGATCTAAGGCAGGCATTAAGGATCAGGGCAAGCCTATAGGCTCATTCCTCTTCCTGGGTCCTACCGGTGTAGGTAAGACTGAGCTTGCGAAAGCCCTGGCAGCAGCGCTTTTTGACGATGAGAATAATATGGTTCGAATCGATATGAGCGAGTATATGGAGAAGTACTCCGTATCCCGTCTTATCGGAGCGCCTCCGGGATATGTCGGATATGATGAGGGTGGACAGCTTACCGAAGCGGTTCGCCGTAAACCGTATTCAGTTGTATTATTCGATGAGGTAGAAAAAGCTCATCCGGATGTATTTAACGTGCTTTTGCAGGTGCTTGATGATGGACGAATTACCGATTCGCAGGGAAGAACGGTTGATTTTAAGAATACCATTATTATAATGACCTCAAACCTTGGTTCTGACTATCTTCTTGAGGGAATAGATGATGCGGGAAATATCCGTGAAGATGCGAGAGAGCTGGTGATGCAGAGTGTTCATGCGACATTCAGACCGGAGTTTATTAACAGACTTGATGAAATAATTATGTTCAAGCCTTTGATTAGGACACAAATCGGTGCTATAATCGATTTGATTGTTAAAGAGATTAACAACCGAATCGCGGACAAAGAACTTAGAGTTCATATAAGCGAAGACGCGAAAGAATATATAATTGAGCATGGGTTTGATCCGGCATACGGCGCACGTCCTTTAAGAAGGTATATCCAGCGAACTGTTGAGACGGAGGCTGCTAAGCTTATTCTTGAAGATAAGGTTTCGGAGGGCGATACTATAGAGATTGTCGTATCAGGTGACGGACTCATTGCCGAAAAGAGGTAAGTGAATGAGTAACACCAAGGAAGAAACGAAGAAAATAGAAGTAAGAGATCTGGCGATGATGGGAATATGCGTTGCGTTTATTGCAATCTGTGCGTTTATATCGATTCCGACGGCTGTACCTTTTACGTTGCAGACGTTTGCGATATTCTTTGTGCTTTTAATCCTTGGTGGAAAGAAAGGCCTAATAACCATTGTTACTTATATTCTTTTGGGAGCAATCGGAATTCCTGTGTTTGCGGGATTTAAGGGAGGCCTTGGAGCACTCTTCGGACTTACCGGCGGATATATAATGGGATTCATTCTTACCGCAGTGATATATCTTATTCTGACATTTAAGGAAGATACGAAGTTATGGGTTAATATAATGGCCCTTGTAATCGGACTTATTGTATGTTACTTGTACGGAACATTGTGGTTCGTGCATATATATACGAAGAGCACGGGAGCAATTGGATTCACACAGGCGCTTATGACTTGTGTTGTTCCGTTCATACCGTTTGACGCAATAAAGCTTGTGGCAGCAGTCTTAATATCCGAGAGAGTAAAGAAGATAATCGAAAAAGAGCAGAATTAATTAAAGAAATACTTGATATTATAATGCCCCAAAAGTTAGATTTAAGAATCTAACTTTTGGGGCATATTAGCTTTATTACCGTTGCTTGTCAAAATATTTCCATTTGCCATGAATAGCATCCTTGATGCCTTTGTATGCAACTCCGTCTTCCGGTACATAGATTACACCATTGATAGAAAGAGCCTGCTTTCCGACGAGTATAATTATCTCTTCATCGTTAAGCATGATTTCTTTGCAATTAAAAGTTATTTTGTATAGTACATCTCCGATTGGCGTATCGCCTTCGACAATGCATAATGAGCTAAAGAAGTTTCTTAAGTTTAGTGTTTCGGAAGTTATAATTATAGGTTCATATTGTGTGCCGTCATCTGAAAATTTCTCGAATTTTATACAAGGAGAATGCCAGATTCTTTCAAATACATCGTACTGAGGGACATCTTTTTTGTCTTTGAAAAAAATGCCAAGAAAAATAAGGATACACCCAGTCGTTAAAAGAGTTAAAAATAAAAGTGCACGTCGTTTGTTCATTGAGAACCTCATTTTTTTATTCTAACGTATGTTGCCTTAGAACACGCATTTGCATACCTTTGTAAATGATATCATGGTCGGCAATATTAGCACAATCCACCAGAATTAAAAGGCCGTTTAAAACGGCCTTAAAAACATATATTAAAGAATTGCTTCAATTGATAGATCCGATCTTGTGGTCAGATCGATGAACGAACCATCGTTAAGCTGAATGATCGGTCTTGATAACTGCTTATCGTTAAGTAAGACAATGTTACCGATGGAATTATCCGATAATCTTACGCGGTTATTCTGATAGCTGTTGGCAATCTTAGAAAGGAAAGTTAAGATTACCGATGGGCGATATTTCTGAAGACCTTCATCCTCAAAGTTTGCAATAACCTTAAAAGGACATAATGAATGGCGATAGCTTCTTGCTGAAGTCATTGCGTCGTATACATCCGCAACTGCGATTATCATCGTAAAATCATCTATCTTGGAACCGTCAATACCGTTAGGGTATCCTGAACCGTCGCAACGTTCATGATGATTAAGAATTGCATTAAGAATTCTTGCATTAAGACCGCTTGATATAAGAAGATCGTATCCCATCTTGGAATGCATCTTAACAATCTCATATTCCTGAGGAGTAAGCTTACCCGGCTTATCCAAGATGTCCTTAGGAACAAGAGTCTTGCCGATATCATGGAAAAGACCTGCAATTGTAAGGTCATCGACAATATCGTGATCGAGCTTCATCCACTTGCCTATTACACGGGCAATGTATGCAACATTAATGCAGTGTGCATATATAGAATCCTCCACGGTTTTGATGTTGTGGAGCATATCAAATAATTCTATTGTATTAAACTTCTGCTCATTAAGAATTTCGAGAATCTCCATCATAAGAGTCTTAGGAGCAAGAGTGTGTGATTCCTGGTAAGCATCAAAGGCATCCTTTAACTTTGCTGTATTCATAGAGTAGGAAATCTGAAAAGCTTTGAACTTGTCAGACATAACTACCTTCTGAGTATAAGTTGCGGTACTTGACCTACGGAAGAGATCCTCCAAGGACCCGGTTCCTTCATCAGCCTTGGCTTTCTTAGCCGCTTCGGCCTCTCTTGCGGCAGCTTCCATGGCAGCCATCTGGGCAGCTCTTAAATTCTCCGCTTCCTTGGCGGCAGCTTCTTCTGCAAGACGTCTTGCAGTCTCTTCTGCGAGGAGAGCAGCAGCCTTTTCTTCCTCGATCTGCTTCTGGTCAAGTTCGGAAGCTTTGACTTTGATCTCTTTAATGGAATAGAAATCAAGACGCTCGATAAGTCGTCTATCAAGCGTTACGCCTTCGTTAACTATAAGTTGTCCCGATCTAGTCTTGACCGGCTCTTCGGTAATCATTCCCGGAACCAGGTCTTTGATATTAACAATGCTCACGGTCGTCTCCCTAAAAAAATGTTAGAAACTCTCTAAAATAAAGTATAAAAATTAAAGTCGGAAATGTCAATAAATGTGAGCACTTTTTGATAAAATTCTTGAAGTTGTTGACACATTAATCAGTATGCTGTATCATATCAAAGTACAACTTGAGAACTCTTATTCAGAGTGGTGGAGGTACATAGGACCTGTGAAGCCACGGCAACCCCTTTAAGGAAGGTGCCTACCTGAGCGATTTATCGAACAATAAGAGGATTAAATAATATGATTTTAATCCGCTTATTATAAGCGGATTTTTTTTACCCAATTTGAAAGGAGATTCATATATGGAAAAGAAGATTTTTACTTCGGAATCGGTAACGGAAGGACATCCTGACAAAGTCTGCGACCAGATATCCGATGCAATACTTGATGAACTTATAAAGCAGGACCCGATGAGCCGTGTTGCGTGTGAGACCGTATGTACAACAGGACTTGTAATGGTAATGGGAGAGATTACAACGAATGCTTACGTCGATATCCAGAAGACAGTAAGAGATACAATAAATGAGATTGGTTATAATTCACCTGATGCAGGCTTTAACGGTAATACCTGTGGAGTTATTGTGTCACTTGATGAACAGTCTGCTGATATTGCAATGGGTGTTGATAAAGCGCTTGAAGCAAAAGAACATACAATGAGCGATGACGAGATTGAAGCAATAGGTGCGGGTGACCAGGGTATGATGTTCGGTTACGCTACCAACGAGACTCCTGAATATATGCCTTACTCGATTGCGCTTGCGCATAAGCTTACAAGAAAGCTTGCGGAAGTAAGAAAGAACGGTACTTTACCTTATCTTCGTCCTGACGGAAAGAGCCAGGTATCCGTTGAATATGATGAGAACGGAAAGCCGTTCCGTCTTGAGGCTGTGGTATTATCCACTCAGCATATTGCGGAAGTAACACAGGAGCAGATTCATAAGGATATCAAGAAATACGTATTCGACGAAGTATTACCGAAAGAATTAATCGATGAGCATACAAAGTTCTTCATTAATCCTACGGGACGTTTCGTAATCGGCGGGCCACAGGGAGACAGCGGACTTACGGGAAGAAAGATTATCGTAGATACCTACGGCGGATTCGCACGTCACGGTGGCGGCGCTTTTTCGGGCAAGGACTGTACCAAGGTTGACCGTTCAGCATCTTATATGGCAAGATACATTGCGAAAAACCTCGTAGCTGCAGGATATGCAGACCGTATGGAGATTCAGGTTTCTTATGCAATCGGTGTAGCACAGCCTACTTCCGTACGTGTAGATACAGACGGAACAGGAAAGCTTCCTGATGCTAAGATTGTAGAGATTATAAGAAAGCATTTCGATCTTCGCCCGGCAGGAATTATTAAGACACTTGATTTAAGAAGACCAATCTATAAGAAGACCGCAAGCTACGGACATTTCGGAAGACTTGATGTAGATCTTCCGTGGGAGAAGCTTGATAAGGTTGAGGAATTAAAGAAAGAACTTTAATTTTAGCTTTTTAGGAGCAAAGAAAAAATGGAAAAGAAAAGGTTTAACACGCTGTGGCTCTCTTTTTTGGGAGTCACGGCGATTCCTGTTTTAGCGATATTTATTATTACCCTTGTGGTAACAAGAAACGAATTCTACGAAATGAGACAGATATACGGTCCGCATTTCAACCCACAGACGAAAGAAAGTATCTTGATGATTATAATCTTTGTTTTGGGTCTTATTTTGGTTGCGAATTCGGTATGGATGATCTGGATGAAGGGTATGGTAATTAAGCCGATAAGAGATATAGAAGCTGCGGCCAAAAGAATTACCAAGGGAGATCTTAATTTTACGTTAGTTACCCAAAGAACTGATGAAATCGGGGAGTTATGCCGCGATTTCGAAGAAATGAGACGTAAACTTAAGGCTTCGCATGATGCGCAGGTATATACCGAGCAGCAGCAGAAAATGTTTATAAGTAATATCTGCCATGACCTTAAGACACCGATGACTTCCATTCAGGGTTATGTAGAGGGTATAATGGATGGTGTTGCAACGACTCCGGAGATGCAGGAAAAGTATATAAGAATCATTCATAACAAGACCAATGAGATGAACCTTTTAATTAACGAGCTTACGATGTATAATAAGCTTGATATGGACCATATTCCGTATGATTTTAAGGAGCTTAATCTTAAGAAGTATCTTGATGACTGCGCGGAAGAACTGGGTGACGATCTTTCGACGCGTGGATTTGAATTTACTTATGAATACGGATGCAGCGATGATGTAACCGTTAAGGTTGACCCTGTTCAGTTTTCCAAGGTTATCCATAATCTTATCGGTAATTCCGTTAAATATATGGATAAAGAAGATAAGAAAATCGCTTTAAAAGTTAAGGATATAGGCGATTCAGTTATGCTCGAGGTAGAGGATAACGGTGCAGGAATAGCAGAAAAAGATATGCCTCGAATATGCGACAGATTCTACAGAGGCGATTCGTCGAGAGGTAAGACGAAGGGATCCGGAATCGGACTATCAATAGTTAAGAAGATTCTTGAAGATCACGGTGGTAATATAATAGCAACCAGTAAAGAAGGCGTAGGCACGACAATGCACGTTATTCTTAAGAAGTATGTCGGAGGGAAGAATGGGTAAAGTACTTATAATTGAGGATGAACTTGAGATAGCGGAGCTTGAGAGAGATTACCTTCATATAGCGGGATTTGACGCGGACATAGTGACGGACGGTACGGAAGGCCTTAAAAAAGCTCTGACGAATGATTATGACGTATACATACTTGATGTAATGCTTCCGGGAACAGACGGATTTGAGATATGTTCCAAGTTAAGAAGCGTAAAGAAGACCCCAATTATAATGGTTTCAGCCAAAAAAGACGATATAGATAAGATAAGGGGTTTAGGCTACGGCGCCGATGACTATGTGGTTAAGCCGTTTTCTCCGAGCGAACTTGTTGCAAGGGTAAAAGCTCATGTGGCAAGATACGAGTCGCTTGTAGGAAAAGAGCAGAAGAACGATATTATTAAGATTAACGGACTTAAGATCGATAAGACGGCGCACAGAGTATTTGTTAACGATGTTGAGAAGTCATTCACATCCAAGGAGTTCGAGCTTTTATTATATCTTGCCGAAAACCCTAATCACGTATTTACCAAGGACGAGCTTTTCCTTAAGATATGGGGAATGGAATCCGCGGGAAGCGATATTGCAACCGTAACGGTGCATATCAAGAAGATAAGAGAAAAGATAGAGGCAGATAGCACATCTTTCCAGTATATTGAGACCATCTGGGGAGTTGGTTACAGATTCAAAGTATAATTTGAAAAGGAGCAGGAAAGTTATGAAAAAGAAAATTTTGATTTTGGTTATGTGTGCAGCATTAACCATTGGTTTTACCGCTTGTGGAGCAAGTTATGACAGCGCATACGAAGGCAATAAGAGCGCCGATTATGACGGAGGCTTTAATAACAGTAATTCTTATGATGATTATGATCCTTCGGAGAACAGTACAAACGGCACAAACGGTAACATTGAGAGCAGTGAGTATTCACAGAAGCTTATTTTAAAATATTCATTGGAATATCAGAGCAAGGACTTCGATAAGTCTTACGCTTATATTGAGAATAAGGTTAAAGAGTTTAGCGGTTATATCGAGAATTCAAGCATATACGGCTACGGTGACAGAACCGCGAGCCTTGTATTAAGAATTCCGACTGCAAGAGTAGAGGAATTCCTTGCGGAAGACAGTGAGCTTGGAACCAAGGTAAGCAAGTCTCAGAGCGCCGAAGATATAACATTACAGTATTATGATGTAAAAGCAAGAATCGAGACGCTTAATACAAAGAGAGAACGTCTTCTTGAGCTTCTTAAGGATGCTAAAGACGTAGCTGATATAATCACGATAGAAAGCGAGCTTTCCGATTGCGAGTATGAGATTAACGCGGTGACTTCGACAATGAAGCTTTATGATAATCTTGTACTCTATACAACAATCAATCTTACAATATACGAAGTGCGTGATATCGAGGCGGTACGCGAAGATACAGTTGCAGAGCGTATAGGTAAGGGTTTTGTGGCAAACTTCCACGATGTATGCGAAAAGCTTGTGGATTTCGGAGTATGGTTTGTAACTTCGATTCCGTATTTCATACTTATCGCAATAGGAGTGCTTGTACTTATTCTTTTAATCAAGCTTATAATAAAGCTTGACCGAAAGCATACCGCAAAAAAGCGCACCAAGAAAGAGTCGGGAGTTATTAACTGCACAAGTGACAATAAGGATAATTAATAATGGAGATTATCTATGAAGATGATGCCATCCTTGTTGTAAGAAAGGATGCGGGCATCGCGACCGAGACTGCAAAGCTCGGACAGAAGGACATGGTAAGCCTTCTTAAAAACTACAGAGTGAAAAAGCATGAAGAGCCTTTTATCGGACTGGTCCATCGCTTGGACCAGCCTGTAGAAGGCATTCTTTTGGTTGCCAAGACAAGTAATGCAGCCGGGATTATTTCGAAGCATCTTAAAGAACACGATATAGAAAAGCGCTATTATGCCATTGCCTGCGGAACGCTTACGGAAAGCGGTGAGTTTACGGATTATATTAGATTTGATAAGAAGAATAATGTATCGTCCGTTGTTTCCGAGAAAGATCCCGAAGGTAAGAAGGCAGAGCTTTCCTATGAGGTTCTTGAAAACTTAAAAATCGAGGGTGAAGACTGTACCCTCGTACTTGTAACACTTCATACCGGACGTCACCATCAGATAAGAGTCCAGTTTTCGGCGCACGGATATCCGTTATACGCGGACAGAAAATACGGAACTAAAGTAGAGGGCGTTAATGTAGCACTTTGTTCATGCGCTCTATCCTTTGTACATCCCGTAAATTCAAGGATTATGGACTTTTCAATTACCCCGATCGGGAAGGCCTTTATGCCTTGCGAATACTTCACTAAGATGATAAAATGATAGTATCTGTAACTATATTTATTCGGGAGATGGCATATGCAAAAACAGGCGTTGACGGCAACTAAGAATCGCGCAAATGCACGTGCACGGGATAGGATCGCATTTGAGAATATGAGAAGAGACTTTTGGGCCTCTTCAGTTTTACTTGCGGTTGTTTCCATTCTGTGGATACAGTACCTTATAGGCGGATACATACCTATAACTGTAGTGCCCGATTGGGTGCTGATGATTATATATGCTGTTAACAATTTAATATTTATGTTACTTACATATCGCAGCGTAATGTTGCGTAAGAGAAGAAGAATACGCGAAGTCAACAGAATTTTCTGGCTGATACAGTATTTGACGATTGCGCTTTTAAGTATATTTGCACCGAACGAACTTGAAGCACAGCTTGAAGTTGTAGTCTTTATGGCAGTGCTTGCGCTCGTACCTTTATTCGAGTTCAAGGAAGTTGTGGTGACGTTAGGGTTTGAGACCGTGCTTCTTATAATGCATATCGGTCTTTCTACGCTCGGTGCGGAACATCTTGTTAATGCTTTTCTTATAATGATTCTTTGCGCTATTATTTCGATTCAGTTTTATCATGCATATCAGCGTAAAGAGACGGATGCGACGGTTATTAATTCTGCCAAGAACCAGGCAGAGACGGATCCGATGACGAAACTTCTTAACAGAAGAGGCTTAGAGAGAAGAGTTATGCAGGTATGGCCGCAAAGCATAAGAGAGCGGTTAAGCGCAGCTGTTATAATGCTTGATATAGATAACTTCAAGAAATTCAACGATACTTTCGGACACGGTGAAGGTGATGAGTGTATTAAAATGATTGCGGAGGCTCTTTCAAGTGTTGTTGTAAGACCTTGTGACTATGTTGCAAGAGTCGGCGGCGAAGAGTTTCTGATTCTTCTTAACGGATTGACGGAGAAGGAAGCAATCGACATGGCGGTTATGAGTAAGAAAGCCGTGGAAGAGCGCAAGATGCCGCATGCTCCGGGTAACTTTTTACCATACGTGACGGTAAGCATGGGACTTTCCTTTGCGGAGGCTGTAGTCCCCGAGGTCGACTTCTGGGAGCTTAGAAATGAGGCTGACAAGGCACTCTATCAGGCGAAGGAAGCCGGTAAAGCGTGTGTATATTATAACAACGTATGTTATGACAAGGTTGAAGGAGCGCGAAATGTGAAGCAGTATATGCGTGACAGAGCGTTTCATTCGGCAATTTAATATAGAATACTATTAATAAAGAGGTATAAATCATGGCAAAAGACAAGAAAATGGTAGAAGCAATAACTTCCATGGAGGAAGACTTCGCTCAGTGGTATACGGATGTCGTTAAGAAGGCTGAGCTTATCGATTATACAAGTATCAAGGGATGTATGGTTATTAAGCCGTACGGCTTTGCTATCTGGGAGAACATAAGAAACGAACTCGACAAGAGATTTAAAGCGGTAGACGTAGAGAACGTATACATGCCGATGTTCATTCCTGAATCTCTTTTACAGAAAGAAAAAGATCATATTGAAGGATTCGCACCTGAAGTTGCTTGGGTTACACACGGCGGTCTCGAACCGTTACAGGAGAGACTCTGTGTACGTCCTACTTCAGAGACATTATTCTGCGATTTCTATAAGGATGCTATTCAGTCATACAGAGACTTACCTAAGGTATATAACCAGTGGTGCTCTGTTGTAAGATGGGAGAAGACAACAAGACCTTTCCTTCGTTCAAGAGAGTTCTTATGGCAGGAAGGTCATACCGCACACGCAACCGCAGAAGAGGCAGAGCAGAGAACAATTCTTATGCTTGATACTTACGCAGTTTTTTGTGAGGAGTTCCTTGCGATGCCTGTTATTAAGGGAAGAAAGACCGACAAGGAGAAGTTTGCCGGTGCTGAAGCTACTTATACAATCGAGTCTATGATGCACGACGGTAAGGCATTACAGGCAGGTACAAGCCATAACTTCGGCGATGGCTTCGCAAAAGCTTTCGGAATTCAGTTTACGGACAGAGACAATAAGCTTCACTATGTACATCAGACTTCATGGGGCGTAACCACAAGACTTGTAGGCGCTATCATAATGGTACACGGCGATGACGATGGACTTGTATTACCGCCTCGTGTAGCACCTATACAGGTTATGGTTATTCCTGTAAGACAGGATGCCGAGGGCGTTCTTACCAAGGCAAGAGAAGTCAAGCAGGTATTAAGTAAGCACTTCAGAGTTAAGATAGATGATTCCGAGAAGAGCCCGGGATGGAAGTTCTCTGAGCAGGAGATGCGCGGTATTCCTGTACGTATCGAACTTGGACCTAAGGATATCGAGAACGGTTCATGCGTAGTTGTAAGACGTGATACACACGAGAAGATTACCGTAGCACTTGATGAGCTTCCTAATAAGCTTGCGGAGATCTTGGGTAATATGCAGAGCGATATGCTTGAGAGAGCAAGACTTAGACGTGATGAGAGCATCTATGATGTAACCGATTACGAAGATTTCAAGAGAACAATAGATACAAAGCCCGGATTCGTTCGTGCCATGTGGTGCGAGGATGAGGCTTGCGAGAATAAGATTAAGGAAGATACAGGAGCAACCAGCCGTTGTATGCCGTTTGACCAGGAGAAAATCTCCGGCAAGTGCGTATGCTGCGGTAAGGAAGCTAAGAAACTTGTTATCTGGGGCAAGGCATATTAATGAGATTACCTTACGACGTCAACAGAATAATTGAGGTTTTGGAACAGGCCGGCTACGAAGCGTATTCCGTAGGCGGCTGCGTTCGTGACAGCTTACTTGGCGAAGAACCTAAGGATTATGATATAACGACGTCGGCAAGCCCTTCCGAGGTAAAAGCGCTTTTTAAGAAGACTATCGATACCGGAATTGAGCACGGAACCGTAACGGTTCGCATGAACGGTGAGAGTTACGAGGTCACAACATACAGAATCGATGGTGAATACGAAGATTTTAGGCATCCTAAGGAAGTAAAGTTTACAGGTAATCTTGAAGAAGATTTAATGAGGCGCGACTTTACGATTAATGCCATGGCATATAACGAGAAGTCGGGGCTTGTGGACCTTTACGGCGGTGAAGAAGATCTTAAGAATCATATAATTCGCTGTGTCGGGGATCCTGTTAAGAGATTTACCGAGGATGCGTTAAGAATGCTTCGCGCGGTAAGATTTGCCGCAAAGCTTTCGTTTACTATAGAGGATAGTACCTTTAATGCAATGAAGCTTCTCCATGAGAACCTTGCACATGTCTCTGCGGAGAGGATTTATGTTGAATTAAGTAAGACATTATTATCCGACAATCCGGAGATGATATATGCGGCTTATAAGGCGGGACTTACAGGAATATTTATGCCTGAACTTGATGCGTTTTTTGAAAGAGAAGATGCTGAAAAGATTCTTCTTAGATTAAAGAATGCTGAGCCGAATCTGCAGGTAAGACTTGCGCTTTTACTTGAAAATGTGACTGCGGAAAGTGATGAAGAAGCAGGACAGGTTGCATATCACATATTAAAGCGCCTTAAGACGGATAAGTACACTTTCGAGACGGTTAGAAAACTCGTTTCGTTAAGGACATACAGATTGAAAAACGATAGATACGAAGTAAGAAAGTTTCTTGCCCTGTATGGGCGCGAGATTGCGGAATACTATCTTGCGTGCCTTAAGGTAAAGGGTGATTCCGAGAAAATATTGGCGGATGAACTGACGAGTACAGTTAATTCAATCTATGATGCAAACGAATGCGTCAAGGTAGTCGATATGGCACTTTCCGGCTCAGACCTTATAGAGATGGGATTTGAAAAGGGAACTACGATAGGAAAAGTCCTTGATAAGCTTTTTAGTGACGTTTTAAAAGATCCGTCGCTTAATAACAGAGACGATTTGACTAGAATCGCAAAGGAAATAAGATAATGGGAAGAGATATAGCAAATGTTAAGATAAGCGTAATAGTGCCGGTATATAATGCGGCGAAGTATGTGCGTAACTGTACGGAGTCGGTTCTTAATTCAACGCATAAGAATATAGAGCTTATCCTTGTTAACGACGGTTCGACCGATGACTCGTTACAGGTACTTGAGAGTATCAAGGCAAGTGATTCAAGAGTAGTTATTATAGATAAGAAAAACGCGGGAGTTTCCGCAGCGCGAAATGACGGAATCAAGGCATCAACGGGCGAGTTTATTCATTTCATCGATTCGGATGACTGGATAGATAATAATTGCTATGAGAACATGCTTAAAGCTATGGTTAAGGATGTTCCGGGTGAAGACGCAGATGTGGGATATTTCGGCTGGTCTAAGGATAACATATATAAGACTGCATTTGTTCAGTCTAAGGAAGGCTATACTGGAGAAGGCGGACAGGACAAGATACTTGAACTAATGCTTTCGCTTGTAGGTGTGGGCGGCGGATATGTAAGCTACGGCAACTACGTCTGGAACAAGATATATAAGAAGGCTTCGCTTTATAATGAAACCGGCGAGTTAGTGCTTTTCGACGAGAATGTATCGATTGCCGAAGACGGTTTGTGGCTTGCAAAGGCTGCGAAGAACTGGAAGAAGGGAGTTTTTGATAAGACACCTTATTATCATTACTTCCAGAATCCGGACTCTGTTATGAATAATGCGGAGAAATATAAGAAGACAAGACTTGGCTCGGAAGAAAGCCATGTTAAAATGATAGAGATAATCGAAGAGTATGCGCCGAGCATGGCAGAACTTCATAGGGATGTGTGCAACAAGTTTTTCCTTTCCCATATGGAAGGGGATAAGACGCATGATCCTGAGTTTATTAAGGCGGTGCTCGATAATTTGATTAAGATTAATAAGGGTGAATGCCCTTCTTCCGTAGCGGAGAAAATTGCGGAATTAATGGGTAATAAGCCGCGCGATACGGAATTTCTTAACAGAAAGCTTGTTAAAAAGGCGATAGCCGTAACCAAGCGACTTGATAAAAGAAGAAAAGGAACTAAGTAAAATGGCGGTTAGTAAGAAAAGAAAAACCATAGGTATTCTGACATTCCACCGTGCAATTAATTATGGTGCGCTTTTACAGGCGTATGGCCTGCAGGAAGCCTTGCGCGATTACGGAATGGATACCAAGGTTATAGATTACAGATGCCCTTTTGTTGAAAAAGCGTACAGACTTTTATGGGGCCTTAATAAGAAAAAGCTAAGAAGCTGGAAGTACACTTTAAAGGGCGTACCTTACGTAAGAGAGAAGACCGCAATGTTTAGGGCATTTGCGGATAAGTATCTTGAACTTTCAAAGCCTTACAATAAGGGCGACGAAGCAAAGCTTGAAGCAGATTTCGACGAGATAATAACAGGTTCCGATCAGGTCTGGAACATGGATATAAGCGGCAATGACAGGAATTATCTTCTTGAGAAGATTGGTGATTCGGCCATGAAGAATTCCTATGCCGTATCGCTCGGAACTTATAAGCTTAAGAAAGAGGATGTAGAGGCAATCCGTAAGTTTGATAAGATCTCGCTTCGTGAAAAGAGCGGTGCGGATTATGTAAAAGAGCTTACCGGAAGAGACGATATCCACTGCGATATCGATCCGACACTTCTTCTTGCGCCTGAGAAATGGGAAGAGCTTGTTAATAAGAACAGAGTAATTAAGCAGAAGTACATATTTATTTATTCGGTTCATCCGCAGAATCATATGGTTACATATGCCAAGGAACTTGCCAAGGAGAAGAATCTTAAGATAGTTCATCTTCATAACCGTGTTAAGATGGATCTTCACGAACCGAATGTTGACATACTTCACGCGGTTACACCGAATGAGTTTCTTACGCTTATTCATGATGCGGAGTATGTAATAACGAATTCGTTCCACGGAACGGTATTTTCCATTATTTTCAGAAAGCAGTTCCTGTCGGAGCTTACGACAAAGGGCGGATTTAATAACAGAGTCTATGACTTGTTAAATGCCCTTCATATCGGACGAAGAATCTTAGAGCCGGTTCGTAATGTTAATGACGGAATAACGATAGACGAAGAGATAGATTTTGACGGAGCAATGGAAGCACTCGCACTTTTACGGGAAGAATCCGTTAAATATCTTGAAAGCATAGTTGATAAATAGGGGGATAAGCTAATGTATTCGAAGATTAAGAACGTACAGTATCTCGTACAGCTATTAAAAGAGCACGGAGTTCATCATATGGTTCTTTCACCGGGAGCGCGTGATATCCCGATATCACATTCCGTGGAAGAAGATCCTTTCTTTACATGCTACTCCGTAGTAGATGAGAGATCCGCAGCTTATTTTGCAATCGGTCTTTCACAGCAGTTGGGAAATGAAATCGTTGCAATCGTATGTACATCATCAGTTGCAGCGTCAAACTATATGCCGGGTATAACGGAAGCTTTCTACTTAAAAGTGCCGCTTCTTGTAATTACCTGCGACCGTAACCCGAGATTATTGGGCCAGATGGAAAACCAGATGATAGACCAGGTGGATATGTTCAAAAACTTCTGCAAGAAGTGTGTAAATCTTCCTTTAATCGAAGCACCTGAAGATGACTGGTATTGCCAGAGACTTGTAAATGAAGCAATCTTGGAGGTTAAGCACCACGGAATGGGACCGGTTCAGATTAATGTTCCGATATCGGGCGGAATCGGTATGTTCCAGGAAGAGGGACTTCCTAAGGTTACCAAGATCGAGAGAATCGAGTATGCAAGAGACGAGGATATGTGGGAGAATCGCAAGAACCGTCTTAGAGAAGCCAAGAAAATTCTTGTTGTATGCGGTCAGAGAACACCTGCAACAAGCGAGGAATATGGGTTTATGGAGCAGTTTGCAAAGAAGTACAACTGCGTTATCGCAACAGAGCGTATCTCCAACGTAGAGGTTGAGGGAAGCCTTAGTATCTACGGTGCATGCGAAGTTATGCCGCTTGAGAAGTTTGATGAATTTATTCCTGATATCGTAATTACCATAGGCGGTAACTTTGTATCAAGAATTAAGGACCTTCTTCGTGCAAGATGCGGAAGATTCGAGCATTGGTCAATTGCGGAAGACGGTGTTATCTGTGATGTGGTTAAAAGCCTTACCACGGTATTCGAGTGTACACCTTATGATTTCTTTAAGTATTATGGTGAAGACGACGGTGAGGGCGTTGGCAACGACCTTATGTATTTTAGACAGTGGGCCGAATATGTTGAGTATGCTAAGTTCCCTGAACTTGAGTATTCTAACTCTTATGCAATCAAGAAGTTATCCGAGAAGATGCCGGCGGGAAGCCTTATGCATCTCGGTATTTTAAACGCGACGAGAATTATGTCATATTGCACGGTTAACCCGAATATGACTTCGTACAGTAACGTGGGAGCTTTTGGTATAGACGGTTCTATGTCGACATTTATGGGACAGTCCGTTGCAAGCCCTGATAAGCTTTGCTTCCTTGTAATCGGCGATTTGAGCTTTTTCTACGATATGAACGCATTGCAGATTAAGCATGTCGGCAAGAACGTAAGAATATTCCTTATCAATAACCACGGTGCGGCAGAATTCCATTATTTCATGGGACAAAAGCTCATCCCGACAATTAACTGGCATATTGCTGCAGAGCATTCAACAGATGCCGAGGGCTGGATTAAGAGCCGTCACTTTAATTACTTTGCGGCTCATAACAAGGAGGAATTCGATGCAAATCTCGATGCATTCATTAATCCTGATGCAGACTGCCCGCAGGTATTTGAGATCTTTACCGAGAAGGATAAGGATGCCGATATCTTAAAGGCATTCCGCGACAGCTTCAAGGAAAAGAAGACTACAATGGAAAAAGTTGAAAGAAAAGTAGAGAAAGCGGTTAAAAAATGGAATCCATTTCATTAAGTAACGAAATTAAGATACCGAAAATCATGCTCGGTTCTTTCCAGATGAATAAAGAATCCGATATGGAAGAGGTTGTGGAAGAGGCTTTGACTCACGGAGTCTATGGCTTTGACACTTCACCGAGTTATAAGACGGAAGAAATGCTTGCGCGCGCCATTCATAAGTCGTTAGCAGCTCACTCTGAACTTAAGAGAAGCGATTTATTTGTGGACAGTAAGATTGATTCCTGGCAGATGATGGAAGGCAAGGGAGACATAAGAAAGTATGTCGAGGAGATGCTTGATAAGACAGGCTTGGAGTATCTTGACCTTTTACTCATTCACTGGCCGGAGCCGAACTTTTATACAGCTGCATATAAGTGTATGGAAAAGCTCTATAGCGAAGGAATCGTTAAAAGTATCGGTGTATGTAACGTAAGGCAGCGTCACCTTGAAAGACTTATTAAAGACGGTGCGACAATTACTCCGCATGTAGTGCAGAACGAGATTCATCCTTTCAATGTGGAAGAAGAGCTTGTTAATTACTGTAAAGAGCGAGGGATCGTTGTACAGGCGTACAGCCCGTTATGTCGTATGATTCCTGAGATTGCAAACGATGCGACACTTAATATTCTTGCGCGCAAGTACAATGTATCCGTTGCACAGCTTATGTTAAGATTCCATACCATGAGAGGACTTGTTCCGATTGTTAAGACTTCAAGCAAGAAGCGTGTATTGGAAAATACGGATATATTTAACTTTACTATAGAAGAAGATGATATGACTACGATAAGTTTACTTGACAGGCATTTTAAGATGTTCCTTGAATCAAGATGCTGTCCGGGTTATTAGGAGGGTGATTATGGAACAGATTATTAAAGTGTGCGTTATAATCGCACTTATCATAATACTTGTCGGAATCATATTCTATCTTGCCAATAAGGCATATTTTAAGTTTTTAAGACATGATAAGCCGACAAGCTATTTTAAGGACTTAAAGTGGCGTAATACCGACAGTATCCTGGTAGGTCAGGGTAAGGTATTTAAGTATCTTTATCCTAAGAAGTATCAGCAGAACGTCTATATGTGTATGACATATAAGCGCTCGCTTGAGATGGACTTTGCTGCGCTTAAGACGTACTTTTCTCATGTAAAGCCTAATGGTACCGTTAAGATATTTGCGGATTACGGTGATTATCGTAAGAATATGAACCTACGCACCCCTGCGGATTATGAAATAGTTCATCCGCATATATTCCTTGCTTTAAACGAAAAGAAGCCGAAGCGACGCGTAAAGTATCCGATAGTATTTTACTTTGCATATACCTGGGGATATCTATTCATGCGGGCCTTTAAGATGGCGGGAATATATAAGAAGACGGAAGTTAAGCCTTCAAAAGTTGCTTATAATTCGGATGACGTTAAGAAAATGGGTGAGCTTTTACGACAGATGTCTGAGTTCTGCTTAGAGAGAGAACTTCGTCCTTTTATCCTTCTTATGGACAATAAGGATAAAAGCATTAACCAGGAACTTGCTGAAATTGCAAGGGCAGCAGGCGACGTAGAGATTAAGGTAATATATAACAATAATGATTTTAAGACAGCATGTCTTTAAATCTATGATAAAGCATCGATAAGGAAAGGAGAGTCATGATGAAGAAGCATTTCGGTAACAGAATTATAGTTATGCTTTCTATATGTGTACTTATTCTTTCCTTATTTGGCGGTTGTGGCAAAAAAACGCCTACAATTGTAATCGGTGGCAACGGCACCGGACTTCCGCCTGTATCATCGGGTAATGCCAAGAATAATGAGGAGGAGGAGAAAGAACTTCCGACATTATTTGTATTTGAAGGAATTAATGAAGAAATGCATCTTATTAATTTCTTAAAGATTGGCAAATCCAGCAGAAAATATGTATTCAATTACTCCGGAAGAAGCGCTTTTATAAGCAGATACGGTTCATATATGACTGTTCATGACTTAATACCGGGTGACGTTGTGGAGCTTAAGGTTAAAGAATCCGAGCAGCTTATACTTGAGTGCAAGATATCTGCGGATGTATTCCGCTATGATGACGTTGAGGAATTTTCGATAGACCCCGATAAGGATATGCTTGTTGTCTTTGGCGAGAAGTACTATATACCTGAAAATACGCCTGTATATAAGGGCGATGAGGTAATAGACAGAACAAGGCTTACCGGTAACGAGATGATAACCGTTTACGGTTACGAGAAGACTGTCTATTCCGTGCAGATAACGACGGGACACGGTGTGCTTGCGTTTACCAATACGACAGAGTTTGAGGGCGGATACTACGTGCTTGGTAACTTAATGGCAGGCGAGATAACCAAGGATCTTAGATTTAATGTGCGCTGCGGAACCTATACTTTACTTGTTGCGCATAATGAGCAGAGCGGTTCTGCAGAGGTTACAATAGAAGAGAATAAGGTTACATTTGTTAACCTGC
This sequence comes from Lachnospiraceae bacterium, assembly GCA_016283755.1. GTDB lineage: Bacteria > Bacillota > Clostridia > Lachnospirales > Lachnospiraceae > XBB1006. Next base: position 45,823 of record JAEENO010000036.1, read on the forward strand.
AGAAATTTGTTAATAATGAAATTAAGCGCTGCGCAATAACCTTCCTTGTATCGGATCCTAATGCGAAGCTTACGATTAACGGGCAGGTAGTGGATTATTCTAAGGCAATATCGCTTAAATACGGTATGTACAGGATAGTATGTACCTGTGACGGGTATGAAGAGTGGAGCAGATTATTGTTCGTTAATTCGAAGACCGCGTATATCGATATTAATCTTGAGAAGATTGTCGATAATAACACCGATGATGACGATAATGGCGACGATGACAACGGCGACGATGACAACGGTGATGATGACAACGGCGATGATGACGATGATAACGGCGACGATGACGACGATGATAATGGCGGTGAAGACAATAACGACGATGACAATGAAGAAGACAACAGCAATGACTAAAATCGTGTAAATTTGGCACTTTACAGCGCTTGTTAATTGTATGTTTAACAACTGCTTGGCGAAGGAACATAGATTTGTGGAGCATTTTAACGAAAAAATCATTAAAAAAGCGGATAAATTGGTTATTTTTTATTGACAAATGCTTAAAAAGAAAGTATAAATAAAAAGTGAGAGAAATCTCAACATAATAAAATATCCAGTATTAATAATACAAGGAGGAACTTAATAATGAACAAAGCAGAATTAGTAGCAGTTATGGCTGAGAAGTCAGGCATCAGCAAGAAGGCAGCTGAAGCAGCATTAAAGGCATTCACAGAGGCAGTTACAAAGGAACTCAAGAAGGGCCAGAAGGTTCAGTTAGTTGGCTTCGGTACATTCGAAGTAGCTAAGAGAGCAGCTAGAGTTGGTAGAAACCCTCAGACAGGTGCTGAAATGAAGATTAAGGCTTCAAAGGCTCCTAAGTTTAAGCCGGGCAAGGCATTAAAGGATGCTGTTAACAAATAATTGAATTTGATACAGAATTTAGGGGACGTGCTTTGCACGTCCCTTTTTACAATCAGTAATTATAATCGGGAAGGTGATGGGTATGAGACTTGATAAATATCTTAAGGTGTCGAGATTAATTAAGAGAAGAACTGTTGCTGCAGATGCATGCAATGCGGGCCGTGTGACGATAAATGGGAAAATAGCCAAAGCTTCAAGTGAAGTTAAGGTAGGAGATATAATAGAGATATCCTTCGGAACCAATCCTGTTAAGGCGGAAGTTCTTGATATACAGGATACATCGAAGAAAGATGAAGCAAAGGAGCTTTTCAGATACCTTTAATATGCCCTGCATGGTTGCATTTTATATTGAAAAAGGTTAAGATTATCATATGTATGGAATTATCCCTTATGGGGGAAGGGTAGCGTATGAGTCGAAAAAAAGGTAAAAAGAGGCGTTCGCATCTTGTTACAATCACTTTATTGCTCCTTTTGGTGGTACTTGGATTTAACATGGTAAAGTTATACGGCAAGAATCGCGCGCTGGAGAAGCAGGAACAATACTACAGCGATGCAATAGAAGATGAGAAGGAACGTAGTGAGAATCTCAGCAAGTTTGAGGAGTTCACCAAGACCATCGAATTTATTGAGAAGATGGCAAGAGAGAAACTGGGTCTCGTTTTCGGTAACGAGATTATATTTAAGGAGGAAGAATAGCGTCTATAATCGGGCGCTTTTTTCATAGAATTATGAATGTAAGAGAGGCAGTGTATACTAATATCACAGTGCATGAGCTTATAGGTGCCGGCGACAGGGTATTGATCGGATTATCGGGCGGTGCCGATTCAGTATGCCTTCTTACAGCCTTAAATGAGCTTAGAGAGCGATTGTGCTTTGAGCTCGGAGCAATGCATATCAATCACGGACTTCGTAAAGAAGCAGGTGAGGATGAAGCCTATTCGAAAGAATTATGTGAAAAATACGGTATTCCTTTTTACAGTGAGAGGATCGATGTTGTTACGTATGCGGATAACAAGGGGCTGTCTACGGAAGAAGCAGGAAGAATACTAAGGTACGAAGCTTTTGATAAGTGTATGATAATCAATGGTTATAATAAGCTTGCAACAGCACATCATGCCAACGATCTTGCGGAGACGATGCTTCTGTTTCTTGCAAGAGGAACCGGTATTAAAGGACTTAATCCGATTAAGTATAAGAACGGTATTGTAATAAGACCGCTACTGTCGGTTAGTAAGCAGGATATATTGGCATTTCTTGAAGAAGAAGGAATTAAGCACTGTGAGGATTTGACCAACAGCGATAACGATTATACTAGAAATTATATAAGAAACGAGATTATTCCGAGACTTGAAGAAGTTAATGATAAGGCAGTAGATCATATGGTCAGAACTGCGGATATCGTATCGGAAGCCTATGACATTATAGAAGATGAGCTTAACCGTCTGGAAGAGACGTATATAAGGCGGGAGAATAATGAATACACAGTATGCCTTGAGACAAAGCTTCTTAAGCCCTATATGTTCAAGTCGCTTATACATAGAGCCATTGCCAAAGCTGCACAGGCGGAAAAGGATATTACAGCTGCGCACATAGAAGCGGTTGCAAGCCTTATGGATAAGCAGGTCGGCAAGATGGTCGACCTTCCCTATAATCTGAAAGCTCGCCGTGAGTATGACGGCATCTTAATTAAAAGCGCCGATTCTTATGGCGTTTATAGCAATGAACATGCGATAACCTATAAGACAAGAGCTTTTATAAGACAAGACGGGCTAAATATCCCCGAAAAAGAATATACCAAATGGTTTGATTATGATATAATAAAGGATACATTCATTATAAGACCTGTCGACGATAATGACGAGATAACCGTTCTTAAAAATGGCGGAACCAAGAAGGTTAAAGAACTTTTTAAGGACCTTAAAGTCCCGATTGATAAGCGCAAGAGTTATATGTGTGTGGCGCAGGGCAATCACGTATATTGGATAATAGGTTTAAGAATGGGCGAAGACGCCAAGATTACTGAGAATACTAAGACAATACTTGAAATAGATATATCGGAGGTAGAAAGATGAGCGAGAAGATATCAGTAATGATTTCGGAAAGCGAAGTAGACAAGCGAATTGCTGAACTTGGTGCTAAGATCAGTAAGGATTACGAAGGTAAGACGGTTCACATGATATGCGTGCTTAAGGGCGGCGTTTTCTTCATGTGTGAACTTGCCAAGAAGATTACGGTTCCTGTAACGATGGACTTTATGTCCGTATCAAGTTACGGCAACGGAACTGTATCAAGCGGTGTCGTTAAGATAGTGAAGGATCTTGATGAGATGATAGAAGGTAAGGATGTTCTTGTAGTTGAAGATATTATCGATTCCGGAAGAACATTAAGCTATCTTCTTGAGAATCTTAAGAACAGAAAGCCTGCAAGTCTTAAGTTATGTACGCTTCTTGATAAGCCTGACAGAAGAGTTACAGAAGTTGATGTGGATTATACGGGCTTTGAGATAGAAGATAAATTCGTTATAGGATATGGACTTGATTATGCGCAGAAGTACAGAAATCTTCCGTATATCGGCGTAGTTGAGCTTGATTAACAGGTTGGAGGAAGATTAATTGAGAAGCACAAGAAGAGGCATATTCTTGTATCTTATCCTCATCCTTGCGGTTGTCGGCATTTGGATGTTCTATGGCAGAGTGTCGATTGTGGATGAGTCATATAACAAGAATCAGCTTATTAAGGATATAGAAGATGGCAAGGTAGTAAGTATTACCTTGCAGCAGGCAAGAGAAGTACCGACGGGATATGTAAGAATCAGACTTGTTAATCCGGAAGATACCTCGAAGCCTAAGCTTGTTGTAATGGCGACACCTAATGTGGCCGAGACGGAGAGCTTACTTAATGAGGCGGGTTTCACCAAATATACCGTAACGGAAGTTCCGGCAGAGAGCTTCTTAAAAGAGCTTTTACCGTTACTGTTAATATTCGGTGCGATGTTCATATTATTTATTATATTGATGAACCGCCAGGCAGCGGGTGGCGGCGGAGTACCTCGTAATGATTTTGGAAGAAGCAGAGCCAGACTTCATGAGAAGAATGAGATTACGGTTAATTTCGATTCTGTAGCCGGCCTTAAGGAAGAAAAGGAAGAACTTTCGGAGATAGTCGATTTCCTTAAAGAACCTGCAAAATATACGGAACTCGGAGCAAGAATTCCTAAGGGAATAATTCTTGTAGGCCCTCCGGGAACAGGTAAGACACTTCTTGCCAAGGCAGTTGCGGGAGAAGCGGGAGTGCCGTTCTTCTCGATATCGGGTTCCGATTTCGTCGAATTATATGTAGGTATAGGTGCGGCACGTGTAAGAGATCTTTTCGCTGAAGCTAAGGCTAATGCGCCGTGTATTGTATTTATAGATGAGATTGATGCCGTTGCACGTCATAGAGGTTCGGGTCTCGGCGGCGGACATGATGAGAGAGAACAGACATTGAACCAGCTTCTTGTTGAGATGGATGGATTTGGCAATAACGAAGGAATTATCGTTATGGCAGCAACCAACAGAGTTGATATATTGGACCCTGCAATTATGCGACCGGGCAGATTCGACAGAAAAGTATATGTCGGACGACCTGATGTTAAGGCCAGAAGAGAGATATTGGATGTTCATATCAAGAATAAGCCGCTTGCAGATGACGTGGATCTTGAGAAGGTTGCAAGGACTACATCGGGATTTGTCGGTGCGGATCTTGAGAATCTTATGAATGAGGCTGCAATTGCCGCAGCAAAAGACGGACGTAAGTATATTATTCAGGAAGATATTAATAAAAGTTTCGTAAAGGTAGGCATCGGTACCGAGAAGAGAAGCCGGGTGGTTTCCGAGAAGGAGCGTAAGATTACAGCTTATCATGAAGCAGGACATGCAATCTTATTCCATCTTCTTCCTGATGTGGGACCTGTACATACGGTATCAATTATTCCTACAGGTAATTCTGCAGCAGGATATACAATGCCGCTTGAACAGGATGATAATATGTTCCTTACCAAGAACAAAATGCTTCAGGATATTATGGTTGATCTTGGCGGAAGAATAGCAGAAGAGCTTATATTTAACGATGTGACGACGGGCGCAAGCCAGGATCTTAAGCAAGCCACAAAGCTTGCCCGTGCAATGATAATGAAGTACGGAATGTCCGATAAGATCGGTCTTATAAGTCTTGATAACGAGGAAGAAGAAGTATATATTGCCAGGGAAATGGCGCATGCCAGATCTTACGGCGAGAATGTTGCAACGAAGATTGATGAGGAAGTTAAGTCAATAATCGATGACTGCTATTCTAAGGCTAAGGGAATCATTAACGATCATATGGCAGAACTTCATAAGATTTCGGAATTACTTCTTGAGAAGGAGCGTATTACACGCGAAGAATTTGAGTCTGTGTTCGATTAGTGAATACAATTCATCTTTAAGGTGACAAAGGTGAAAAAGAGTTGTGCATATATAACAAAAAGGATTATCGGTCATATATAATTTTTGGGAAAACTTACGATGCGACATATGGTAGTATAATAGATGTAAACCCCCAATACATTATATAATTTTTGCTAACCCCATAGTAAAAATACCTTCTCCTAAAAGACAACCAGCGACGGTTGTCTTTTTGTTTTGTGTAGATTTATTGAATTGCATTGCCAGTTTTAAAAGTATTCTTTATAATGATTTTAAAGTCAATATAAAGAAACCCGTTAATGCGCATTAATAGAGGATAAAAAAGTTGGCAAAACAATCAAAAATGAATAAATCGGAACGCAGCGATAAAATACTAAATGCTGCTATATATGAGTTTGCAATGAGAGGATATGCAAATGCGAAGCTTTCGGATATTGCGGCGCGTGCAGGCGTGTCGTACGGGCTGGTTTCGACCAGATTCGGTTCGAAAGAGGAGCTTTTGTGTGCCTCTTTATTTGTTATTACGGACATTTTTGATAAGGCGGAGTATATGAAAGGCGATGTAATTGACAGACTTTCATGTGTTATCGATTGTCTAAGAGAATATGCCGAAAAGGATATCATGAAGTTCGATTTCTGCCTTACAGTGCTCACCGGTAAGGATATGCCTGAAAGTGTAGACAGGATGCTCTGGGAATATTTTACA
>JAEENO010000037.1 GCA_016283755.1 Lachnospiraceae bacterium
TAAACAATAACTGTAAGGGCGGATAGAGATTGATTTCTCTATTCGTTTTTCTTATAATTATACTTAGGAGAGTTGTTATGACTAAGAGAAGTAAGATTGTATCAATCATTCTGTTTTTAATATATATATTGCTTTTAACATGGATTATCATATATAAGATGGATTTTGTTCTGACGAAGATGCCATGTAGAAGCCTTAATCTTGTACCTTTACAGGGCACCGCGAAGTACCACGGACATTATGACTATAAGGAACTTTTCTTCAATGTGATTATATTCATACCGTTTGGTATGTTTATTTCTATGGTAATTAAGAGATTTAATCTTGTTGCGGCCTTTTGCGGCGGCTTTTTCTTAAGTGTTATTTACGAAGCGGTGCAGTATGTCCTCGTCTGCGGAGTGGCGGATGTTACGGATGTTATTACCAATACTGCCGGTGCATTAATCGGTGGCATAGTATATCTTATAATTAAGGCAATTTTTAAGAAGAACCATATTAAGGTGATTAACACCATGGGAATGATGGTGTTTATTATCCTGCTTATGTTTGGAGCGATTTCTTTTATAGGCTTTTATTGGTTTTAGTTAAGGAGGAAGTATGGAAAACGCTCTTATAATGATAAGGAGCTTATTTGCATATGGATTCGGTCTTTTTCTTGCCTGCTCCTATGCGGGCATTGAGTGGAGAAAAAGAACATTTAAGGCAGTCGGTTTTTTCACTGTCTTTGAATTTGTGCTTTTTGTTATAATGAGTGCTTTGCTTGGAGCAGATAAGATTACATTCATATATCCTTTGCTTGCACATGTTCCGATGATGTTCTTTATAGGCTTTTTTGGTGAGACAAAGCCTGAAAAAGCTATAGCCTCTGTGCTTACGGCATATCTTTGTTGTGAATTTCCAAACTGGATGGGCAGGATTATATCCGCACTTTTCGGAGGCAATGAGATTACCGATGTTATAGCATATGCACTTTCAACAATTGCGCTTGCTTTTCTTTTCTACAAGTATGTGATCGATCATTTATCATCACTTTTATCATATTCCAGAATGGTATGTGTTGCCTTTTCACTTATTCCTTTTGCTTATTATATCTGGTCATATGTCATGGCCAATTATCCTGAATTTATTAATAAATACAGTTATCATGCTACACTTACCGCGTCAGTATTATTTGCCTTAATGTTTATTGTGTTTGCGGTTATTCTTCATAAGAGGCAGGAAGATGAGAATGCCTTAAAAGATCTCGAGAAGAAGCGTAAGGAAGAAGAGACGGAGAAATTAATCGCGATTGCATCCAATAAGTCAAAGGATGAGTTTCTTGCCGCAATTTCACATGAGATAAGAACTCCGATCAATGCAATCCTGGGATTTGATGAGATAGTTCTTCGAGAAAGCACCGAGCAGGAAGTAAAGGAATATGCTGCCAAGATTAAGGTCGCGGGATTAAATCTTCTTAATATCATTAATGATGTCTTAGACTGGTCGAAGATAGAGTCAGGCAAGGCGGAGATTGTTGATGGTGAATACAGTACCGCGCAGCTTCTTGCAGATGTTCTGCTTATGACGGAGCCAAGAGCTCTTGCCAAGAACTTAAGATTGAATTATGAGATTGATCCGGGATTACCGCGAAAACTACGCGGCGATAATGTTCATATCAAGCAGATTATGATGAATCTTCTTACCAATGCGGTTAAGTATACGGATGAAGGGTCGGTTACTTTGAGGGTTGCCATAAAAAAGCGTGGCGGCAACAGAATTAAGATTCATGTATCGGTAATGGATACCGGTATAGGAATTAAGGAAGAAGATAAGGATAAACTCTTTAATTCCTTTGAACGTGCGGATATTGACAGAAACCGTTCGGTTGAGGGAACCGGACTTGGGCTTAGTATAGCGGTATCACTTCTTAAAATGATGCATTCCGATTTAAGACTTGACAGTAAATACGGTGTGGGTTCGGATTTTTATTTTGACGTTGAACAGGAAATAGTCGAAGCCGAGGGTATCGGTTTACTTAATATTAAAGATGCTGCGCTTGAACAGGTATCGGTTTACAGAGAATCTTTTAAGGCACCGAATGCGAAGATTCTTATTGTTGATGATAATGATATGAATTTAATAGTATTCAAAAGCCTTATGAAGAATACAGGAATGACTATAGATACCGCAATGTCCGGTCAGGAAGCAATTAATAGGATTAAGAATACAAGATATGATATTGTATTTATGGATCATCTGATGCCGAAGATGAGCGGTGAAGAGTGCTTGCGTAGGATTATTAAGGATAAGGTCTTAAGCAGGAACGCACAGATTGTTATAGTTGTCACAGCCAATGCAATTCCGGGCGCAAGAGAAGGTTACATTAAGGCCGGATTTTCCGATTTCTTAAGAAAGCCTATTGTAGGATATGAGATTGAAGAGATGATTAAAAAGTATCTGCCGAAAGAGAAGATAGAGACATTCGAAGTTGAAATGCCTGTTGCATCGATAGATAAGAAGATAAGACAGGAGAGCTCCGAAGCCGCACATATAGCCGATGCGGTGATACATATGAGTGCGGCGGATGCGAATGAACTCGATGTTAAGGTTGGATTATCATATTGCGGCGGCAACAAGGAATTATATAACCAGATGTGCAGAGCTTTTATAGACAGTGATTTCGCAGGGAATCTGGAGAGACTTCTTAACGAGAACAATATTGAAGAATACAGGGTTATGGTGCATGGCCTTAAGTCAGGGGCCAAGTCAATAGGTGCCAAGATGCTTTCGGAAGATGCGCGTGAATCGGAGCTTGCGATTAAGGGCGATAATAGTGATTGGGAATTCGTAAAGAAGAATCATCCTAAGCTTATAGAGAAGATACATCAAATTGAGGATAAGATTAATGCTTAGTGACATGCGTTCAATTTGAGGGGGTATATTAATGAGATTTATCGAGACAGAGAAACTGAAGATGGGAATGCTTGTCGGAAGGGACATTATTGAGTCGGGCTCGGGGGTGATTTTTTCCAGAGGTCAGGCACTTTCTTTTGCGATGATCAAGCAGCTTTTTGATAAGGGTTATCCGGGCGTATATGTAATGGACGAGCCGAAGGATGAACTTTTACCGGTAAAGCTTATTAAGGAGACATACAATGCAGTTGCGAATTGCGATATCAATAAGATAATTATGCTTTCGGACAGGATAACGGATATTCTGCTTGAATCCCGCGATGAAGTCTTAGATATCGTCGATATGCGTTCGTATAACGATTATATACCGCATCATTCGCTGTTCGTTGCAATATATGCGGTTAAGATGGGAATAGTGCTTTCATATGACAAGAATCGCTTGAAAGATTTGTGTATGGCAGGACTATTGCATGACCTTGGAAAGTATAAGATATCACCGAATCTTGTTAATAAGAAGGGTGTGCTTGATAATTCTGAGTTTGCTATCATGAAAAAGCATACTCATCTTGGATTTGAGTTTATAAGCAATAATACCGCGATTTCGGATGAGGTTAAAATGGCAGTGCTTTTACACCATGAGAATGAAAACGGTACGGGCTATCCTTATGGACGCTCCGAGAACGAAATCACGGAGTATGCGAAGATTCTTCATGTTGCGGATGTATTTGATGCACTCACAACCAAAAAGCCATACAGAAAAGAATATTCCAATGCCAATGCGATAGATTACCTTGAAGGCGGTAGAAATATTCTGTTTGACAGTCGATTCGTAGACGCTTTTGAAGAAATAATAGTTCCTTATCCGACGGGTACCGGCATTATGCTTTCTAACGGCGACATGGCTGAGGTTTTGATGCAGACTGCAGATTATAAGCGCCCTATAATATTTAACAAAAGCACCAAAGAGGAGATCAATCTTCTTACATCCGAAGAATATGCGAATGAAGTTATAATGGATGAGATTCCGGAGGATAAGAAGAAAGAGAATAATGAGAAAGAAAAAGTTGCGACCATTGTCGAAACCAATCCTGATGATGTGGTACCTGTACCGGAAGCAGACAGGCATGAATTCGATATAACGGCATATCTGTACGGTGAGAAAGAAGAGACAGACGAACCTAAGGAAAAGAAGAAGATAATGATAGTTGATGATGTATTGGTAAGTCTTATCCAGACTAAGGGTATGCTCATGAGTAACTATGAGGTCTCTACTTTCAATAGCGGCAAGGCTGCGGTAAGTAACGTTAACTTTATTAAGCCGGATCTTATCCTTATGGATTATGCGATGCCTGAAATGGACGGTGCTACGGCAGTTGACAAGATAAGAGAAGCAGGCTGCAACGCACCCGTTATTTTCCTTACGGGTAAGTGTGATAAGGAGACAGTATATGCCTGCAAGAAGTCAGGTGCTGCAGATTATATTGTTAAGCCCGTTAATGCGGTGTATTTAAAAGCGCGTATCGAAGTTGCGCTTTTTGAAAAGGGCGGAAAAGTATTTGAGTAAAGAGGTAGTATAGATGTCTGAGAAGAATCTTGTAGAAAATATGATAACGAGCACACAGGTTTTTAAGGGAAAGCTTTTGCAAATATTCAGTGATGAAGTAAGCCTTCCTAACGGTAATACTGCGATACGCGAGTATAATAAGCATTTCGGCGCCGTATGTATTATTCCGATAACGGACGACGGTCAGGTTATACTTGAAAGACAGTTCAGATATCCTATTCATGAAGTTATAACGGAGATTCCTGCGGGAAAGCTTGATTCACCGGATGAAGATCCGCTATCTGCCGCAAAGCGCGAATTAAGGGAAGAGACAGGTTATATTGCCAATACATGGATTCACCTTGGGTTATTCATGGGAGCTGCAGCTTATTCAAACGAGAAAATTAATATGTATCTTGCGAAAGATCTTGTAAGGGGAGAACGGGAACTTGACGACGATGAATTCCTGGATGTATTTACAATGCCTCTTGAAGAAGCTGTAAGAGAAGTTATGGACGGAAAGATTGCTGACGGTAAGACAATTGCTGCGGTACTTAAGGCTAATGAGCTTATGAAGAAATCGTAGGCGGACAGAACTTTTATACTTAAAAAAGGGTAGAAAAATGGGCGTAGCATTTGCTACGCCATAATTTAAGTAGGAACTAAAAAATAATGAAGATTTATATCAAATTAAAAGATGTGTGCAAGTGTTGTCAAAACGAGAGTAACAAAAGATGGTTTCTTATCTTTTGAAGCTTCGTCAACTATTGCGGATAACTTCCACATAGGTAAGTTTGTATTTGCTGTAGAATTTACATATGTGCGACCTGAATTGCAATCCATGATTTCATTAAACATTTTCCGTTACTCCTTCTATTAATAATATTTATGATATGGACAAACTTGATTAAAATTCGTTTATCCCTGTGACCATATGAGATGATATCATTATAATAGAATGTAATCAACCAACTTTTTGGAAAGTAATTGTTAACAAATGCAAATAAAATATTAAAATCTTTAGCAAGTCGACAAATGTCCATATATAGCGGAAAAACATTGACTTTTTTGTGTTTTTGGGCCAAAATGGTGTATGGAAATAATATGAAAGGAAATAATAATCATGAAGAAACCGGACATGAAAGAAATGGTTGCTTATTGCAGCCAGTACGGATATATTTTTCAAGGCAGTGAAATATACGGTGGTCTTGCAAATACATGGGATTACGGCCCGCTTGGAACAAGACTTAAGAATAATTTAAAAGATGCATGGAGAAAGCATTTTATCCAAATGAGAGAGAATGCTTATGAAGTTGATGCTGATATCCTTATGAATCCACGCGTATGGGAAGCAAGCGGCCACGTGTCGAGCTTTTCCGACCCGCTTGTTGATTGTAAGGAATGTAAGGCAAGATTCCGTGCGGATACTTTGATTGAAGACTTTGACGAGAATGCGCATGCTGACGGAATGACTCAGGATGAGATGGTAGCATATATAAGAGAGCATGGGATTACATGCCCTAAGTGCGGTAAAGCAAACTTTACAGATATAAGACAGTTCAATCTTATGTTCGCAACGGAAAGAGGAGTTACTAACGATACCAAGACTACGGTATATCTTCGTCCGGAGAATGCACAGGGTGAGTATGTTAACTTCTTAAACGTTCAGAGAACAATGAGAGCAAAGGTTCCGTTCTCTATCGGTCAGATCGGTAAGGCCTTCAGAAATGAGATTACACCGGGTAATTTCACCTTTAGAACCATTGAATTCGAGCAGATGGAGTATCAGACCTTCTGTAAGGAAGGCACCGATATGGAGCTTTATGAGTACTTTAAGAACTATGGTATGGAATTCTTCGAGTCACTCGGACTTCCTGCAGAGAAGCTTCGTTTCCACGATCATGAGAAGCTTGCGCATTATGCGAAGGCAGCGTGTGATATAGAGTATCTCTTCCCGTTCGGATGGGGCGAGATTAACGGTACCCATAACAGAACGAACTTTGATTTAACAAGACATCAGGAATACAGCGGTCAGTCAATGGAGTATCTCGATCCTGTAACCAATGAGAAGTTCATTCCTTATGTAGTTGAATCTACATACGGTCTTGACAGACTTGTACTTGCAATTCTCTTTGAGTGCTTAGAGGAGGAGGAACTTCCTGAGAACGATACTCGTACACTTCTTAAGCTTCCTGCATTCCTTGCACCGATTAAGATTAATGTGCTTCCGATTGCCAAGAAGAAGCATGGCGATAAGGCAGCAGAGATCAGAAGCATGCTTTCTAAGAAGTATATGACAAGCTATGATGAATCCGGAAGTATCGGTAAGAGATATCGCCGTGGCGATGCAATCGGTATTCCTTATGCGATCTCTGTTGATGATGAGACGGTTGAGAACGATATCGCAACAATAAGATTCAGAGACAGCATGGAACAGATAAAAGTGCCTGTTAGCGAGCTTATGGCATACTTTGAGGATAAGTTTACATACTAATTTAAGAGCTTTTATAAAAAAGAAAGAGGTTCCGAAATTACGGAACCTCTTTTTGCTGTTCAGTTATTAATCAAGTGAATATGCTTTGCTGTACTCTTCGTAAAGCTTAATGTAATGATTGTCCTTATGCTCTCTTATATTCCTTAAGTACTGGTGTGACTCAAAGTCATCATTATGTAACTCGATGATTACCGCTGCGATATTGGAGCAGTGAGCGGCGATTCTTTCGTAGTTGGTAAGAAGATCGTTAAGAACGAATCCCTGGTCGATACTGCAGGTACCGTTCTGTAATCTTGCGATGTGTCTGTTCTTAATTTCATGAACCAAAACACCGATCCACTCACGAAGCGGCTCTACTTTGCTTGCAAGAGCAATGTCATCATCCTGGAATGCAGAGCATACATTAACAACAATTTCGTTAACAGCTTTCTTAATGGTGAAAAGCTCTGCACGGGCTTCCGGTGAGAACTGAATGCTCTTCTCGTTAACTTCGGCAGCGGCTTTCGCAATATTATAAGCATGGTCGCCGAGACGCTCGAAGTCGCTTATGGAATGTAAGAATTCCGATGTCTGCTTGGTCTGTGCTGTATTCATCTCGTGCTTGGATAATTGCATGAGATAGGTACCGATCTTATCTTCGTATTTATCGATTATATTCTCTTTTTTCTCAAGCTTAGCCATTCTCTCTTCAGAGAACTGCGTAAGTAAATCCATTGAACGGATAACGTTCTTTTGAGCAGCCTTAGCCATTCCGTTCATTGCCTTATGTGACTGGCTTATGGCAAGCTCGGGATACTTTAAGAAACGCTCCTCGAGAAGATCGAAGTCGGCCTGTTCTTCGATATCATCCTGAGACTCTTTAAATAAAGTACATACAATTTTCTCGATTATTTTAATCGATGGAGCAAGTATACATACGGTTAAGACACGGTATACAGTGTTTACGGTCGCAACAAGTATAGGCGTCATTATAACGTTTATAAAAGGTAATTCAACACAGGCATTAACAATATAGAAGATTGAGCCCCAGATTGTAACACCGAGCATATCATCTATTAGGTATACGAATGCGGTTCTTTTACCATTGGTGTTGGTACCGATTGATGAAAGAAGTACAGGTGATGATGCACCGATTCCTACACCAAGGATAATCGGAAGCGTATTGGAAAAAGTTAATACGCCCGTAACAGAGATTGCCTGCAGGATACCGATAGCTGCGGATGAACTCTGTAAGATTGCCGTGAAGACAATACCTATAAGGATACCGATTAACGGATGGTTAAAGATTGTCAATATATTAAGGAAATCAGGATTGTCTCTTAAAGGACTCATCGCCGCACTCATCGTCTGCATGCCGACCATAAGTATTGCAAAGCCAAGCATTATATCACCTATATGGCGATTACGACTGTGCTTCGAGAGCTTTTTGAGGAAGATACCGACAATTGCAACTATTGCTGCAATGGTGGCGGATGAAAGAAGTGTTGCGATACCGCTTCCGCCTTCAATATAAGATAGGCAAAGTATCCAGCCTGTCACTGATGTGCCGATACTTGAACCCATGATAACGCTTATCGCCTGGATAAGCTTCATCATACCTGAGTTAACAAAACCGACAACCATAACGGTTGTTGCAGATGATGACTGAATTAAAGCCGTTACAACGATACCGAGAAGAATTCCTTTAACTCTTGTGTTGGTTAATTTGTAGAGAATTCTCTCCAATCTTGTTCCGGCGACCTGTTTAAGACTGTCGCCCATGACTGCCATTCCGTATAAGAAGAGGGCAACACCTGATAAAAGCGACAATACGATAGCAATTGATTCCATATGCTTTCTCCTGATTAATATAAATATCCCTTTTACTTCAATCTAATTATATTCTCGTAAAAATAAAAATTCAATGGAAAAAAGTGAATATATTTGCATTACTTTTAACATCGTGATATATATATAATGACGAAAAAATTGGGCTGACCATTAATAAGGAATATAAAGGAGAGATTAAGCATGCAGTTTTTTATTGACACAGCAGACGTTGAAGAAATTCGTAAAGCGGCAGATATGGGAATTATTTCGGGTGTTACAACCAATCCGTCTTTGATTGCCAAGTCCGGAAGAGATTTTAACGAGGTAATTAAGGAAATTACAACTATTGTTGACGGACCGATAAGCGGTGAAGTTAAGGCAACAACAGTTGATGCTGAAGGAATGATTAAGGAAGGAAGAGAGATCGCCAAGATTCATAAGAATATGGTAGTTAAGATTCCGATGACTGCAGAAGGTCTTAAGGCTGTAAAAGTTCTTACCAAAGAAGGAATCAAGACCAATGTTACACTTGTATTTACTGCTAACCAGGCGCTTCTTGCAGCAGAAGCAGGTGCAACTTATGTATCACCGTTCTTGGGAAGACTTGATGATATTAACCAGCCGGGTATAGATCTTATAACTGATATTGTTACAATATTTGAAAACTACGGATATGAGACACAGATTATTGCAGCTTCTATAAGAAATCCGATTCATGTAACGGACTGCGCACTTGCAGGTGCAGATATCGCAACAATTCCTTACAAGGTAATTATGCAGATGCTTAATCATCCGTTAACAGATCAGGGTATTGAGAAGTTCCAGAAGGATTATCTGGCAGTATTCGGAAAATAAATAATCCTTATTGAATTAAGGACACTTTTTTGGTTTAATAGTAGTATAGTGAATTAAGCTTATAGTATATGGAGGTAGGATGATGAGCTTTGAATTGCGCAAATACACGGCTCCTGATTTTAGTCAGCCGATGTTCCAAAATGCTCCTAATGTAGTTATGGAGCCTGCACCGATGGACGGTGTTGCACCTATGACATATCATGCATTAAGTATTTTCCCTGAGTATTTTAAGGTGGACGGAAAGTGGCTTCTTGCAGAAGAGAGTCGTATGGACTGCGTTCCTATGTATAAGGACGGTAAGGTTTATGTTGTTGAGCCTCGTTGGCTTAAGAAGGGCGATCTTGTAATCTGCGGAAGAACCGAGAGATGTGAAGACGGTATCTATATGCATGCTAACGGTTTTGATGAGAGTTCTGCTGCGGGAGATACATTCGCATTTAGAACAAACCGCTCAAGAGAGACCGCGTTCTCGAAGGATTATGATGAAATCTATGATCTTCTTAAGTATGAGAAGGATCATGGTTATGTAGTATGGGTAATGGGACCTGCATTCGCATTCGACTATGATGCGCGTGAAGCATTCTCAAGACTCGTTGACGGCGGTTATGTAGACTGTGTACTTGCAGGTAACGCACTTGCAACACATGACCTTGAAGGTGCATATCTTAAGACTGCTCTTGGTCAGGATATCTATACAACCAAGAATCAGCCTAACGGTCACTACAATCACCTTGATACAATCAACAGAGTAAGATATCATGGTTCAATCGCTAACTTTATTAAGGAAGAGAAGATTGACAACGGTATTATCTACAGTCTCGAGAAGAACAATGTTCCTTATGTTCTTTGCGGTTCCATTCGTGATGACGGACCGCTCCCTCCTGTATTCGGTGATGTATACCAGGGTGCAGCAGAGATGAGAAAGCATGTAAGCAAGGCTACAACAGTTATCTGTATGGCAACAATGCTTCATTCAATTGCAACAGGTAATATGACTCCTTCATTTAGAGTTTTACCTGACGGTACTGTAAGACAGGTATACTTCTACTGTGTAGATATTGCAGAGTTTACTGTTAATAAGCTTGCAGACAGAGGTTCACTTGCTGCTAAGGGTATCGTAACCAACGTTCAGGACTTCGTTGTTAACGTTGCTGACGGACTTGGACTTAGAAAGTAGTAATTACATTGAATTAATAAGACCCCGGGAAGCGTTATTGCATCCCGGGGTCATGTTGTATGAAATTATTCAGCTGAATTGCTTGAACTTTTCTTGGAATATGCTGCCTTTGCGATTGCGAAGACTCCTCCGAAGAGAACGCCTGCTACAGGCCAGATGATCCAGGTTCTGTCCCAGTCATTGGTTATAAAGCTCATAAGAAGATAAGCACCTGTTATTACGCACCAGTAAAGGGAGGATATCCAGCCGACCTTCTTTTCAAATTCTTTGTTCTCCTTGGTATAGTCACCTTCCTGTAAAAGCTCGTCGAAGCTTGATTTGATTTTGCCTGCGTATACGAACATGTATACAGCAATTGCTATAAGAATAAGAAGAACAGATACGAAGCAAAGAATCATTGTCTCTGTACTGTTGAAAATGGATGCAAGAATCAAAGGAACAGCAGAGATTATACAGAGCACAACACCGATGGCGGTATATTTTACATGTTTTGGCTCAAATTCATTTCTTCTCTTTTCTACGATTCCCGATACGCCGTATTCGAGTGAAATTGCTTCTTTCTCAAGGTATTCGTATCTTGAAAGTCTTCCGCTTGTATTAATAATAAGAAATACACCGATTGCTATCATTATAAGAAGAATCGTTACACCTACGCCTACGGCAAGATTATCCGAGAATGGAGGGTTCTCTTTATTCTGAGAAAAAGCAAGAAGCGTTAACATTATGGTAGGAGAAAGTATGAAAAGCGAAACTGCTAAGGCAATCTTACCGGCGGTCTGATATATTGCATCCATAAAGGAAGTAGCTTCTTCTATAGATACGCTTTTGCCTCTGGAGCTTTTATCAACGGTAGGAGCTGCCGATTCGTCATCATCTTTAATAAGGTAATCGGTACTTACTCCGAAGATCTCGCTTAACTTAATTATCTTATTTAAGTCAGGAATAGAAGTGCCTGATTCCCATTTTGAAATTGACTGTCTTGAGACATCAAGCTTTTCTGCAAGTTCTTCCTGTGAAAGATTGTTACTTCTTCTTAATTCTAAAATCTTATCTGCTAAAATCATTTTTTCTTACCATCCTTTTTTATATTATTTTGCATTGCTTAAGCATGGTTTAATTCTAACGTAGAGCGCAGTTGCAAACCATAAAGTCGCCTTTAAACTTACGCAACCCATGGTTGCTTTTTAGTTGCAAACCGCGTAAATACGCAACTTTTACATATATTATTGTAACATATTGCTTTCAATAATTCGAGGGGAACACAAGGCAGAATAATTAATACTGATAAAAGGGTTCCGATAATCAATTCGGCCCCCTTTTTTAGATTCTTGCATTTTAATAAGAAAGATGTTATTATCATCATTGTCTTTCGCACCATAAGAGTAATCGGTGCGCTTTTTATTACAGGAGGATATATATGGAACAGGCAGTTTCTGCTGAGAATAAAATGGGTACGATGCCTGAAGGCAAGCTTATCCTTAATATGTCATTACCGATGATGATAGCGATGCTTGTACAGGCGATGTACAACATCGTAGACAGTATATTCGTTGCAAGATTATCGGAGAATGCTCTAACCGCGGTTTCGCTTGCATTTTCTTTACAGACATTATGCATAGCAATTGGTGCAGGTACCGGTGTAGGTGTTAACGCACTTGTATCAAGAGCTCTCGGTGAAAAAGATCAGAAAAAGGTAAATGTAACGGCGACTAATGGTGTATTTGTTTTTTTATTAAGCTATATATTTGTAGCAATTTTAGGTTTTACAGCCGTACGTCCTTTCTATGCTTTTCAGATTAATCCGGGACAGGAAGAGATAATGGAGCTTGGTATTCAGTATCTGACTATAGTAATGGTCGGCTCGTTCGGTATCTTCGGACAGTTTATCTTTGAAAGATTGTTACAGTCAACGGGTAGAACTTTTCTTACGATGATATCCCAGACGACGGGAGCAATTATCAATATTATATTTGATCCTATTCTTATCTTCGGATACTTCGGTTTCCCGAAGCTTGGAATTAAGGGCGCAGCCATTGCAACAATTATGGGACAGATAGTTGCTGCAATAATAGCATACATATGGAACGTTACCAAGAACCCTGATATTCAGCTTGAGTTTAAGGGTTTTCGTCCTAACGGAAGAATTATTAAAGAGATATATGAGATAGGTGTTCCTTCAATTATTATGCAGTCGATAGGCTCTGTTATGACTGCGGGCATGAACAGAATCCTTATGGGAATCAACTCTACGGGAACCGCTGTGTTCGGCGTATACTTTAAGCTTCAGAGCTTTTTCTTCATGCCGGTGTTCGGACTTAATAACGGTATAATTCCGATTATTTCATATAATTACGGTGCGCAGAAGAAAAAGAGAATGCTTAATACATTAAAGTACGGTTACTTAATCGCATTCATACTTACGGCTGTAGGCTTTGTAGGATTTATGACCATCCCGGATAAGCTTTTGCTTCTCTTTGATGCGTCAGATCAGATGCTTGAAATCGGCGTGCCTGCGCTTCGCACGATTGCATTCCACTACTTAATAGCATGGTACTGTATTGTTACGGGCTCGTTGTTCCAGGCATTGGGAAAAGCGATGTACAGCCTCTATGTATCGGTGGCGCGTCAGCTTGTGGTGCTGCTTCCGGCTGCATATATCTTGGCTAAGATCGGAGGCCTCCAACTTATATGGTGGTCGTTCCCGATAGCGGAAGTTATGTCTTGTATAATTTCAACGACATGCCTCATGCTTGTGTATAAGAGAATAATAAGTAAGATTCCGGCGTAAATTACGCCGGTTTTTTAGTTGCTTAAAAAGCGCAGGAAAAATGCCGATATTCTTAACGGAAAAAATTTTTTCAAAAAATTTGGAAAAAATCAAAAGTTGAATCGTTTATGTTATAGAGGGTCAGTTAGGAGGCATCGATGAAAGGCAATAAGATGGATTATTTCCATGCGGTATATGAAAGACAAGCCGACCGCATTTACAAAATTGCAATGCTCTATCTTAATAATGAAGCTGATGCGGAAGATGCACTGCAGAACATCTTCGTAAAGCAGATTGAAAAAGATCGTCGTTTCGATGATCCGGAGCAGGAAAAAGCGTGGTACATCACGGTTACCAAGAATTACTGTAAGGACGTGTTAAAAAGTTCCTGGCAGAAGAGAAGTTCAATGGATGATATTGATGAACCGGCAGCGTATTCCGAAGATACGGATCTGAAAAATGACATGGAGCAGGCTCTTTTTCGCCTTCCCGAAGTCGACAGAGAGATTCTCTACTTATATTATTACGAAGGCTATCGCATTAATGAAATCGCTAAGATTCTTAAATATCGCGAAAGCACGATAGGGTCTAAGCTATCATCTGCCAGAGATAAGCTAAGAGACCTTTATAAGGAGGATCGAGATGCAAGATAAGGACATAATTAAAGCCTTCGAACAAATCAAACTTTCCGAAGAGAAAAAGGCTGATATCTGGGAAAGAATAGAGGAAGCCGAAGGTTCTTCACCAAAGAAAAACGGAAAGAAATTCAAGTTACTTGTTGCTGCAGTTGTTGCGGTATGTATTATCGCAAGTACCGTTGTTACCGATATGGTAAGCGGCGGTATGGTTACTAAGGCAGCAGGCAACGCAATAGTTGCAGTAAAAGAATTCCTTGGCATAAGCCAGGGTAAGCAGGATGTAGTAAGCCTTATTAAGAGAGAGGCTTCACTCGGCAACGAAGTATATGCGCCTGACATCATGTATATAGATGATGAGAAGGTATTGTTCGGAACTAAGAGAGGACTTATACTCTTTGACTACACCAACGAGAAATTACTTGCAACTATCGATCTGCAGGCTATCGATTGCTTTTACTTCAATACGGACAATAAAACAACACACGTCTTATGGGACGAGGGGAGAGTAGTTATATTTAATATACAGGATGGCGAGCCTGTAGGCCGTTATCACGTATTTGAAGAAGGCAGCGATAAGACTTGGTCAGAGGTTCTTGGGGGAGAGGAAAAAGAATCCCTTAAGGATTTCGAAGCAAAATGGCAGAATATGTGGAAAGCACATATTGACACATTTGAATACTTCGCTGATAAGGAATTATGCGCAGGAGCATTTAATAATGCGGAAGAGCGTGACTTCATGTACAGTGAGTTAAGTATCAAATGGACCGACATTGACGGTAATGAGTGCATAAGCTATCTCTACGTAGATAGCTATACCGGTAACTATAAGATATTTACATATTATCCGGAAAGTACCGGTGTTGCGGAGGTTGCACTTATATTACCTGAATTCGGCACCGAGGAAGATGAAATAATACTACCAGAGTTCGTCTATACCGGTGATGATGCAGCAATTGCGGCAATATGTGATTATATGGCCGAAAAGGTCGCAGATAGTTATTATGATGCGGAAGGACAGGCCATTAGAATTCCTGCTTATGTCATTTACGGAGAAATCGAAAGAGACGGCAAATTGTATGTATTCGGTAACTTTGTCGAGATGTTTTACATTCTTGACGGCAAGATTTTGGAATGTATAAGCGGTGGCTCGTACCCTGCAAGATTTACCCTCACGGAGGTATCCAATGGATATGAGGTTGAATCTGTAGAATTTGCTGAAGACGGCAATGGTTATGACGAGTCGATAAAGCGTTTTACCGAAGGGTTTGACGGTATGTACGACGCATTCTTCGATACTGCAAGCGGCAGAGAAGATGCTGCAAGGATGGAATTCCTGAAGATGTATGTAGCCATGACTAATGTAGATATCCGTTATTATAAAGATTATGGATGGGATCCGGTAGAGATTAAATAAAGATTATTGGTTCCTTCATAAAACGTAAAAACGGTGGAGAAAAGAGTTATGAAAATGCAATAAGGGATGGTTCTTTATGGACCATCCCTTATTGCTTTATTTAATTATTGATTCCAAAGCGCTAAGTGACGCCATAACATCATCTTCTGTATTAAAGAATCCAAAGGAGAAGCGAACCGTGCCTTCAGGATAAGTATTAAGAGTCTTATGTGCATTAGGCGCACAGTGAAGACCGACGCGAGTCATAATACTGAATTCGGATTCCAAGCGGTAAGCAACGTCCGCCTGGTCTTGATCTATAACCTGTATCGATACAACACCGGTTCGGTCTTTGATATCTGTATGCCCTATGATTCTTATTTTTTCTTCCTGTAAATTAAGCTTTTTTAATCCTTCAAGGAAAAGCTCTGTAAGAAAAAGTTCATGTTCGCGGATTGTCGATATCCCTATCTCGTTAATATACTTAAGACCGGCATTAAGCCCATATATTCCCGGGAGATTCATGGTTCCGGCTTCGAATTTATCCGGCATGAATGTCGGTGTATCTTCTGTGTGGCTTATTGAGCCTGTTCCTCCGACTGTTAAAGGTGTAAGCTTTTCTGCAAGTTCGTCGGTAAGTATAATTCCGCCGATTCCCTGAGGGCCTAAGAGACTTTTGTGCCCCGTAAAGCAAATCGCGTCTATATGGCACTTTTTCATATCAATATCGATTACGCCCGCAGTCTGTGCGCAGTCAACGAAGAAGGATAGATTATGACTTTTACAGAATTCGCCGACAGCTTCAATAGGCATTATTGTACCGCATACATTGCTTGCATGCATCATAATTATTGCCTTTGTATTAGGCTGTATTAATCCTTCAAGAGAATCAAGGTTAAGATTACCTTCCGTATCACATGGAATTCGTGAAAACTCAACACCGTAATCATTTAATTGCACAAGCGGACGCATAACGGCATTATGTTCCATAGAAGAACAGATTATGTGGTCCCCGCTTTTAAGAAATCCTTTAAGGAGAAGATTAATGCTTTCGGTTACATTCTTGGTGAATACCACATTCTTACAATCCCCTGCGTTAAAAAGTTCTGAAAGCATCTCACGTGTCTCGAAGACTGTTTCTTCCGCAGAATATGCGCTTTCATAAGTTCCTCTGTTAATATTCGCCCCGATTCCCGTCATAAAGTCAAATACCGCTTTCGGTACGGATTCGGGCTTGGGAAACGATGTACTTGCGTTATCCAGATAGATTTGCTTCATTTTATATACCTCGAAATAATGGAATTGCTCTTATAAGCTTCTTCCCGATAAGGAAATTATATAATAAAAAGCCCGTAAAATGCAATCTGATAAAAAATAATAATAAATCTATAGAAATATTGTATTACATATGCGAAAAGAGTATTATTTTATATGGGAACTATGTTTCCTCAAAAAAATATTTAAATTATGGGAGGTTTTTCCTGTGAAGAAAAATGAGAAATTGGTGATAATCATTGCCGGAATTATCATCGGAATCATTGCATCGGTACTTGTTGTGTTCGGAAACCCTGCGAACATGGGCTTCTGTATTGCTTGCTTCCTTCGCGATATTGCAGGTGCTTTGGGATTACACAGAGCAGCCCCGGTTCAGTATATAAGACCGGAGATAATCGGTATTATCCTCGGAAGCTTCGGTGCAGCATTTGCTACAAAAGAGTTTAAGGCCCAGGGCGGAAGCGCACCGCTTACAAGATTTGTTATTGCTTTCTTTGTAATGATCGGATGCCTTATGTTCCTTGGCTGCCCGTTCAGAATGATTATAAGACTTGCCGGCGGCGATCTTAACGCATTAATCGGCTTGGTAGGTTTTGTACTCGGTATCGGCGTAGGAACTTTTGTATTCTTGAACAAGGGTTATTCCTTAAAGAGAACATACGCTCAGCCAATGCTTGACGGAATCATTATGCCTGTTATTCAGGTTATCGTTTTTGCACTTCTTGTTGCAGCTCCTGCATTTATCTTCTTTAGTGAAGCAGGCGCAGGCCCGGGCGCAAAGCATGCGGCAATTGCAATTAGCCTTGTTGCAGGTCTTGTTGTAGGTGTACTTGCACAGAGAACACGTCTTTGCATGGTAGGCGGATTCAGAGATCTTTTCTTATTCAAGCAGACCAAGCTTTTACTTGGCTTCTTCGCTATATTTGTAAGTGCACTTGTTACCAACGTTATCTTAACTGTTGTAACAGATGCCACATACTTTAACTTTGCATTCGCAGGACAGCCTGTAGCTCATACAGACGGTGTATGGAACTTCCTCGGTATGTTCCTTGTAGGATTCGGATGCATCCTCTTAGGCGGATGTCCTCTTCGCCAGCTCGTATTATCCGGCGAAGGTAATACAGACAGCGCAATTACAGTATTAGGCCTTATCGTAGGCGCGGCATTCTGCCATAACTTCGGTCTTGCATCAAGTGCTGATGGCCCTACATTAAACGGTAAGATTGCTGTAATTATCGGTATCGTAGTTGTAGCAATTATAGGTGTTGTTAATACATATTGTAAGAAGGAGGCATAAACCATGAAGACCATTGATACAAGAGGTTTATCCTGTCCGGAACCTGTTATTCTTACAAAAAAAGCTCTCGCTTTAAATGAAAGCGAGTATGAAGTCCTGGCAGACCGCGTAACATCACGCGATAATATAATCGGTTTTGCGGAAGATGCAGGATATAAGGCAACTTATGTAGAGAATAACGGCGAATATAAGATTACATTAAAGAAATAGGTTTGAAATGATATACGTAGTGACTTTTTTTGCCCATATAGGAACGATAAGATTTAAGAGATATTGCGATAAAGAAAAGCTTAAGGCCAAGATGATGCCGGTGCCGCGCGCGCTTTCAAGCAGTTGCGGAACCTGCGTGCAGTTTGAGGCGGATGACGATTATGAGTTTTCATATGAATCCGAAGAACTTGAAGAAGTGGTTAAGCTAATCGACGGAGAATATGTGAGCATATATAAAGCGTGAATTGCAGCACCGGGTAACCGGTGCTGTTTCTTTGGTTTAAAGCAAGGGTTCAATGTGATATTATAATATATATAAATATAAGCAGCTAAGGAGCTTTTATGGATAGATGTAACCTATGCCCGAGACAGTGTAACGTCGACAGGAATGTGAATATCGGCTACTGCAAGGTGGGAGCTGAATTTAAGATTGGAAGAATTATGAAGCATATGTGGGAGGAGCCTTGCATATCGGGAGATAACGGTTCGGGTGCGATATTCTTCTCGGGATGTAACATGGGATGCATATACTGTCAGAATGATTTACTTTCAAAGGGCCTTGTGGGAAAAGGCTATACTGAGGACGAGCTTATCATTGAAATGCTTAAACTGCAGGATATGGACTGTAATAATATCAACCTAGTAACACCTACACATTACTCGGATAGATTGATAGATGTTATTAAAAGCGCCAAATCAAAAGGTCTTACGCTTCCGATAGTTTACAATACTTCATCTTATGAGAAGGTCGAAAGCCTTAAAGCACTTGAAGGATTAATAGATATATATCTTCCGGATCTTAAATACCTGGATATAAAGGGTGCAAAGAATTATTCCAACGCGGAAGATTACCCGGAAGTTGCATGCCTTGCAATAGATGAGATGGTTCGACAGGTAGGAGAATGTGAGTTTACCGAAGACGGAGTGATGAAAAAAGGTGTAATTGTGCGTCACCTTGTACTTCCCGGAAGAATCGAAGAAAGTAAGAAAGTTATCGAGTATTTATATAACAGGTACGGCGATAAGATATATATAAGCATAATGAATCAGTACACTCCGTATGGCAAAGCTAAGAATGATGAGCTTTTATGCCGCCCTATCACCGAAAAAGAGTACGACGAAGTAGTTGATTATGCGATTTTCTTAGGTGTAGAGAACGGATTCATCCAGGAGGGCGAGACTTGCGATGAGTCCTTTATTCCGGAATTTACGTCCGAATAAATAAGATGATGCAAGAAATTTTTTCTTAAAAAACCGAAAAATCTATGACTTAATATAGGGTTTTACTTGAAAAATAATATAATCCGTAATAAAATAAAGGGACAAGTTAAAAGATAGGATGGCGGATTATGAATCAGATGGTAGGGTACCTTATAAGGGCCAACAGAGTCAAAAAGAAAATGTCACAGGAGAAGCTTTGCAAGGGGATTTGTGCGATATCTTATTTGAGTAAGATTGAAAGCGGAGTAGCAGAGCCGAATGAAGCTATAATCGAGAAGCTTTTTAATAACCTCGGCATTACGTTCGTAAGCGACCAGGAACTTATTAATGAGTATAAGGATTTATTCGACAGATATTTCGATGCATATTTCCATCAGGAAAAGAGCGCGGAAATTGAAGAACGTATATATAAGAATAAGGAGAAGATTAAAGTTTCTCCGCTTGCCATAGAGTATCAGCTTTTCTGCGTATACCAGGCATCCGATGAACCTAAGGTTGCGGCTAAGCTTTTAAAGGGAATGGACGGATTCAAGGAATACTTAAACGACGAGACAAGTTTCCTCTACTATATGGCAAAAGGAAGACTTGCGGACTCTTACGATCAGAGAGTAAGAGCCTACATGAGAGCAAGACAGATTAAGGATTCATCGCTTTGCTACGAAGCTTTAATGTATGAGTCATATAACAGAGGCGAATATTTAGAAGCATTAAGATATTGCACAGCAGGATATGCACGCGCTATGGAAGAAGGATTCTTACTTGTAGCAAGACAGTTAAGTTTCCTCGAAGGTATGTGTTACGGCAAGCTTGGAGACCTTGAAGCAATGCTTATGGCATATAACAGAACCCGTGAGCTTTTCAGGGGCGATGACAAGATCAGTGCCAACATAGATTACAACATTGCCATGGCTTATATGGCAAAAGCGCATTACGACGATGCAATCCCTTATTTACTTTCGGCGCTTAAGAAGGAACAGGAAGATTTGGCGCTTTTCTTTATTAATCATAGACTTTCAATGTCATATATAGCTATCGATGAGAAGAAAATCGGCGAAGTATATTTAAGCATGGCTGAGACTTATTCAAAGAAGCTCGGCGGCGTATATATGGAAATGGTTAAGCTTGCGAAGCTTTACTATCAGGATAAGGGCGAAGGAAGCGATGAGTACGGAACCATCTTACTTAAGCTTTACGATATGGAGGACGAGATGGGCTCGGATTTCGTGGCATTCTATAGACCGTATGTAATTGATTACTTAAAGAGTAAGAGAAAATACAAAGAAGCAATGCGTCTTATGGAAGAGATGTAAGTATAAGAAATGAAGCGAAAGGAGAGATTTATATGCCAATTAGCTCAATTTCAGGTTACAGTACAATACAGGAATATAACGACAATTATTTAAAGCCTATAAGGGAAGGACATCCTGAGAATGTTAAGAAGCCCGTTGAGGTAGAGCGCGAGGGTGAGAACAAGAAGACCCCGTTTGAAAAGCGCAACGAGTGTGAGACATGCAAGAACAGGAAGTATCAGGATGGTTCAAATGAGAGCGATGTCTCATTTAAGGCGCCTACTCATGTATCGCCGGAAGCAAGTACCGGTGCTGTAATATCACATGAGATGGAGCACGTGAGTAATGCCCGCGCGGAAGGCGCGAAGGAAGGCAACGAGCTTGTATCGGTTTCGGTATCAATACATTATGAGCGTTGCCCCGAATGCGGTCGCGTCTATGCAGCAGGCGGAGTGACGCATTCCGTAATGAAGAAGTCAGAGCCCAACTACGGTCCGACCGGATACGGAAGCGCGCAGAAGACGCAGGATTATGCCACAACAGCGGGCGGAAATATGGATGTAAAATTATAATGAATCTACCGGTTGAATTTACAGAGAGAATGAAAGCTCTCTTACAGGATGAATATGATGAATTTACGAAGTGCCTTGATTCTTCGGAATATAAGGCACTTCGGATTAATATGCGTAAAAGAGCGGAGCTTACATTAGATAAGCTTCCTTTTAATTTAGAAGCTCATCCCTTTGTCAGGAATGGGTTTTATTTTGATGCGGAGGATGAACCGGGAAGAAGCCCATACCATGCAGCGGGGCTTTTCTATATACAGGAGCCTTCCGCAATGATGCCGGCTTTTTATCTTGAAGCTTCTCCGCATGAAAAAGTTCTCGATCTTTGCGCAGCACCGGGCGGCAAGACCACTCAGATTGCGGAGATGATGGAGAATACCGGACTCCTCATATCTAATGAGATTAATAAGGACAGAGCGCGTATACTTTCGGAGAATATTGAAAGAATGGGTCTTAAGAATACTGTCTGTACCAATATGGCACCGGCAGATTTATCGAAAAAGTTTCCGGAATTCTTTGACAGAATCTGCGTGGATGCACCTTGTTCAGGCGAGGGAATGTTCCGAAAGAACGATGAAGCAATAGAAAACTGGTCTGTTGCTAATGTTAAGATGTGTGCTACTCGTCAGGCCGAGATACTTGATGAAGCCGATAAGATGTTAAAACCGGGCGGCAGAATGGTATATTCGACCTGCACTTTTTCGAAGGAAGAAAATGAAGAGACGATCAGCGCTTTTGTTGAAAGACATAATGAATATGAAATTATTAAGGAAGTAAGATTCTTCCCGCATAAGTTTAAGGGTGAAGGACATTTCGTTGCGGTATTAAAGAAAACCGGTGAGGCCTGTGTTTT
Organism: Lachnospiraceae bacterium; assembly: GCA_016283755.1. Lineage (GTDB taxonomy): Bacteria > Bacillota > Clostridia > Lachnospirales > Lachnospiraceae > XBB1006. The sequence goes on from JAEENO010000037.1 coordinate 22,280, forward strand.
AAGTAAGGACTTAAAGCCGGCTAAGGGAATAAGTGAAAAAGAACTTAAGGCTTTTAGAGAATTTGAAGATAAGTATCTGAAAGTGAAAATTTCCGGAGAATTCTTTAAAATGGGCGATACAATCTATCTTGCGCCTGAATATATGCCTGACCTTAAGAAATTATATGTGTTAAGATCGGGACTTATATTGGGTGAAATGAAAAAGGACAGATTCGAGCCGGATCATGCTTTGGCTCAATATTTTCTTCCATCAATGGTGAAGGATGATTATGTCACCGTTATTCCGGGAGATTCGGATGTGGCGATTAAATATCTTCACGGAGAAACCATTGAAGATACAAAAGCATCCAAGGGTTATCACATTATCACAATAGACGGAATAAGCGTAGGATGGGGCAAGTCTGACGGACGGATATTAAAGAATCATTATCCAAAAGGATTAAGGATTAGGTATTAGAATTTTTTAAAATACATAAGCTGTTAGTGATTTGATTTTTATATATCAATGTGATAGTATCAATACATAGGTTTTAAAATGGAGGATACGGAATATCATGAAGAATGCGAAATTTTTGTTTCGGTTCATCAAGCCGCATTTCGTGAGCTACTTTCTCGGACTTCTAGTTCTTGGAATCGTTGATTATGCATCGCTTTTCGTGCCGAAGATTACGGGCGAAATGGTGGATGGTCTTGAGTCCAATGCTATGGGGATGGATGGCGTAATGAATTGCATATACAGAATTCTTCTTGTGGGAGCAATAATGATGGTTGGTCGCTTCCTCTGGAGAATTTTTTTAATGCTTACAGCCAGAAAAGTTGAGTACGATATCAGGAATGAACTTTTTAAGCATCTTGAGACAATGGATGTAGAGTATTACAACGAGCATAAGGTTGGTGGACTTATGGCTCATTTTACGCAGGACTTGTCGGCGGTACGACAGGCTTTGGGGCCTGCAGTATTATCGGCATTTGATGCAACGGTTATGGCAGCTATGGTTATCATAAGAATGCTTAGAACCGCAAACCTTAGACTTACGGGAATAATTATAATTCCGATGATTTGCATTATGCTCGGCGAATTATGGTTCGGAAAGTGGGTACATAAGGTATATAAGAGAATGCAGAAGGCATTTGAGGATTTATCGGATTTTGTACAGGAATCAATTTCGGGTGCCCGTGTTATTAAAGCTTTCGTACGTGAGAAAGCCGAAGGCGAAGCATTTGAGAAGCAGAATGCTCTTACAAGAGCTAAAAATATGTACTTTATGAAGATGATTGCAATAGAAGATCCTATTCTTCGATTCGTTATCGGATTAAGTTCACTTATTACATTATTCGTAGGCGGCAAGATGGTACTTAGGGGAAATCTTTCTCTGGGTAGCTTCGTTGCATTTACCCAGTATATTGCAATGCTTGTATGGCCTATGATAGCAGCGGGTGATGCAATTAATATGTTCTCAAGAGGAACCGCATCTATTTCACGTCTTAACGATATCTTTGAATCAACGAGTGAAGTTCAGAGTGAAAGTCCTGAAGATGTTCCTGATGAGAAAATCCGAACATTTAAGGGAGAGATAACCTTTAAGGATTTAACTTTTATACACAGAGATCACTTAGAGCCTACGTTAAAGCATATATCGCTTGATATTAAGCCCGGAACGACGGTTGCGGTTATCGGAAGAACGGGCTCGGGTAAGAGTACGCTTGTTAACCTTTTGCTTCACTTATATCAGGTTAATCGCGGAATGATATTCTTTGACGGCAAGGATATAAGAGATATACCGCTTAACGAGCTTAGAAATAATATAGCGTATGTGCCACAGGATAACTTCCTGTTCTCGGATACGTTGGAGAACAACATAGCATTCTCAGTCGGTAAGGCATCGCGTGAGAGTGTAAGAAAAGCAGCTAAGCAGGCATGCATCGATGAAGCTATTATGGAATTCCCTGAGAATTACGAGACCGTTGTAGGAGAGCGTGGTGTAACCTTATCCGGAGGTCAGAAGCAGAGAAGTTCAATTGCAAGAGCTTTGATTAAAGATGCGCCTATTCTTATACTTGATGATTCGCTCTCGGCTGTAGATACCGATACGGAAGAGAAGATATTAAAGAACTTGAAAGAAGTAAGAGCCGGAAGAACCACTATTATCATTGCGCACAGAATTACAACGATTCAGAATGCCGATGTTATTATGGTTATTGATGAAGGCGAACTTGCAGAGTGCGGTAATCATCACGAGCTTATGCAGCTTAACGGTATCTATAAGGATATGTTTGATAAGCAGCAGCTTGAAGCGATGAAAGCATCTCAGGAAGGAGGTATTGCATAATGAAGCGATTACTTACCTACCTTAAACCGCATATATTTGCGATGATTATGTCGCTTATATTGACGCTTTTAATAATAGTACTGGAATTATACAGGCCTATAATCATAGGTGATGCGATTGATAATTACATCAATTCATATTACAGACCTTATGCCGAAGTAAGTGCGGAAGATGATACGACCGTTAACTTCAGAGGCAAGATTTATACCAAAGAATTTGATAAAGATAATGCGACGGGTCTGATTCAGTTATATCAATGCGGAAGCAAGTATTACTTATTCTCGATCGATTCGATGAAGACAAGTGATTTACTTAGCAAGTATAACGAAGAAGAAGCCGTTGTAAGCGCCGACGGCAAGAGCCTTACAGTAACGCTTGACGGCGTGGACTACAAGGGAGAGCTTTTATCGACTGAGGAACTTGAGATAATAAGAAAACGCGACTTAAACGGTATAGATAAGTCATCTCTTGATTATCTTCTTATTCTCTTTCTGTCGGTTATCTGCAATATGCTTAGTATCTATGTATTGCAGAGAATGGGTCAGGATATTATCTATGAGATAAGAAACCAGATATTCAATCATATTCATACTCTTTCGGTTCGATTCTTTAATAACGTACCTGTAGGAGTATTGGTTACGAGAGTTACGAACGATACCGAGTCGGTCAATGAGCTTTTCACGCAGGTTCTGGTTAAGTTCTTTAAGAACATTATCATGATCGGCGGATATGCGGTTGTTATGCTTCGTATCAACTTGAAAATGACCGGATATGCATTCATTATGATGCCGTTCGTATTTGCGCTTACTTTCTACTTCAGATATCTGTCACGAAAAGCGTACAGAATGGTACGTGCTGCGATTACAGAGATTAATATTTTCTTATCGGAGAATCTGTCAGGTATGCGTCTTATCCAGATATTTACGAGAGAGGACCAGAAGCAGGAAGAATTTGAAGTTAAGAATATGAAGTACTATAAGGCAAGTTACAGAGAACTTATGACTTTCGCAATCTTCAGACCGTCCATTTACGGATTATCTGTGCTGGCTCTTGTTCTTATAATGGGATTCGGTGCGAAGTTTACACTTGAAGGTACTCTTACGCTCGGTACTTTATATGTATTTATTAACTACATCAAGCACTTCTTCGAGCCTATACAGGAACTTGCCGAACAGTTTGGTACATTGCAGTCTTCAATTGCTGCATCCGAGAAGATTTTCTCGATACTTGATGAAAAGCCTGACATAGTATCACCGGAGAATCCTGTTGAGCTTAGTGAATTAAAGGGCGAGATTGAGTTTAAGAATGTATGGTTTGCTTATGAGAACGAAGAATATGTTCTTAAGGATATAAGCTTTAAGATACGCCCGGGCGAGAAGGTTGCGTTTGTCGGTGCAACGGGTGCGGGCAAGACTTCAATCCTTAATCTTATAGGACGATATTATGATGTTCAAAAGGGACAGATTCTTATCGACGGTGTTGACATCAAGAAGATTGACCTTGACAGATTAAGAGGTGATATCGGACAGGTATTGCAGGATGTATTTATCTTTACGGGTGACATCAGAGAGAATATCACCTTAAGAAATGAGAATATAAGCGATGCGGACATGATAGAGGCATCAAAGTACGTTAATGCGGATTACTTTATTGAAAAGCTCCCGCAGAAGTACGACGAGCCTGTATCCGAGCGCGGTGCTACATTCTCGGCAGGACAGAGACAGTTACTTTCATTTGCAAGAACGCTTGCATACGATCCTAAGATTCTTGTTCTTGATGAAGCAACAGCCAATATTGATACCGAGACCGAAAGCCTTATCACGGAAGCACTTGAAAAGCTCATGGAGGGCAGAACCACAATTATGGTTGCCCATAGACTCTCAACGATTCAGCATGCTGACAGAATCATGGTAATGGATCACGGAGAGATTAAAGAATGCGGTTCTCACCAGGAATTACTGGCGCAGAATGGAATATATAAGAAACTGTACGATTTGCAGTTGGCAACGCAGGAATAGTGTAACGGAGGGAATTATTAAATGAGTGAGACAAAGAAGTTACGCGAAAGATCCGAGATTGACGAGAAGTTTCAGTGGAAACTCGAGGATCTTTTCGCAACAGATGAAGCTTGGGAAGAGAGCTTAAAGAAAGCAGATGAGTATTTTAAGAAAATTGAATCCTATAAGGGCAAGATTTCCAAGAATGCCAAGGATTTATATGATTTCTTAAAACTTAGTGACGAGATTACGGATTGGGCTGAAGAAATTGCCAACTATTCATCAAGAAAGAACGATCAGGATACCACAGTTGCAAAGTACCAGGATTATTTTGCAAGAACGATGGGTATGTTTGTAAAAATGCAGCAGGCATATTCATTCGTAGAGCCGGAAATCTTCTCGGTTCCTGAAGAGACTATCGAAGGTTTCTTCAAGGAGCTTCCGGAACTTGATCTTTACAGAAGATATTATGAAAGAATGAAAAAGAGCAAGCCGCATACACTTTCTGCTGAGATGGAAGAACTCATGGCAGCGGCTTCAGATATTACATCACAGGCAGATAATATCTTCGGTATGCTTGATAATGCAGATATCAAGTTCGATCCTGTTAAGGACAGCAAGGGAGAAGAGCATTCTCTTTCACACGGTTCATACGGACCTTTAATGGAGAGCAGCGACAGAGAATTAAGAAAAGCTACATATGAGAGCTACTATAAAGAGTATAAGCAGTATGCCAATACATTTGCTTCAATTCTTGCAACACAGGTAAAGGGTCTTATCTTCAATGCACGTGCAAGAAAGTATAACAATACTCTTGAGGCTTCATTAAGCCATACCGAAGTACCGGTAGCAGTATATAAGAACCTTATCGAAGCAGTACATAACAACATGGATAAGATGTATAAGTATGTACAGCTTAGAAAGAAAGCTTTAAAGGTTGACGAGCTTCACTTCTATGATATCTATACATCCATCGTAGGAGATTCAGAGAAGAAGATTCCTTACGAAGAAGCACAGGCTATAATCCTTGAAGCATTAAAGCCTCTCGGAGAAGAGTACTGCAAGGTATTAAAGAGCGGATTTGAGAATCGCTGGGTTGACGTATATGAGAATAAGGGTAAGAGAAGCGGTGCATATTCCGCGGGAACCAAGACACATCCTTATGTTCTTATGAACTATGCGGATACGCTTGATTCAATGTTTACACTTGCTCATGAAATGGGACATTCGATGCATTCATACCTTTCATATAAGAATCAGCCTACAGTTTACGCTAACTACGTAATCTTCGTAGCAGAGATTGCATCAACATGTAACGAAGCACTTCTTATGCAGTATCTTCTTAAGAAGACAACAGACAAGAAGGAAAGAGCAGCACTTATCAATAAGTTCCTTGAGCAGTTTAAGTCGACTTTATACCGTCAGACAATGTTTGCTGAGTTCGAGCTTAAGATTAACGAGCTTTCGGAGCGCGGAGAGACAATGACTGCAGAGACATTATGCAATATTTACGGAGACCTTCAGAAGTTATACTTCGGAGAAGAGAATATTGTAATCGATGAGAATATCAAGTATGAGTGGGCAAGAATTCCTCACTTCTACTATAACTTCTATGTATTCCAGTATGCTACCGGATTCTCTGCAGCTATTGCATTATCACAGAAGATATTAAAGGAAGGCGAGCCTGCTGTTAAGAAGTACTTAGAGTTCTTATCCGGCGGATGCTCAAAAGAGCCGCTTGAACTTTTAAAGGGTGCAGGCGTTGATCTTACAACAGCTGAACCTATCAATGATGCTCTGAAACTTTTCGGAGAATTAATTGATGAAATGGACGAATTACTTAAATAATTTTTAATGATACAAGGGGCAAAAAACTTTTGCCCCTTGTATTTGTGACTTTACGAAAAATGGGGTTGTTTTTTGCAATTCCTGAATATATAATTACTTTGCATGGGCAGTTTTATACTGACAAAATATATAATGTATAGTATTCGAAAACGGATATAATGAAAGGAGTTTCAACTATGAAGTACGATCGTACCTATAACTTTTCTGCAGGTCCTGCTATGATGCCGGAACCGGTATTGGAGGAGATTCAGAAAGAGGTAATGAATTACCGTGGAAGTGGTATGTCTGTTATGGAGATGTCCCACAGATCAAAAGTTTTCCAGCAGATCATTGATGAGGCTGAAGCTGATTTAAGAAAGTTAATGAATATTCCGGATAATTATAAGGTATTATTTATCCAGGGTGGTGGTACATTACAGTTTGCAATGGTTCCACTTAACTTAATGAAGAACGGCGTTGCTTGCTATGTAGAGACAGGTTCATGGTCAAAGAAGGCAATTGCTGAAGCAAAGAAGTACGGTGAGGTTAAGGTTGTAGCTTCTTCTAAGGATGCAAACTTTACATATATTCCTGATTGCTCCGATCTTGATATTCCGGATAACGCAGATTATGTATATATTTGTGAGAATGAGACCATTAACGGTACTACATTCTTCAATTTACCTAATACAAAGGGTCATATCCTTGTATCTGATCAGTCTTCAATGTTCTTAAGCCGTCCTTGCGACGTATCCAAGTATGGCTTAATCTGGGCAGGTGTTCAGAAGAACGTTGGACCTGCAGGTATGGCAGTAGTTATTATCAGAGAAGATCTTATCCGTGAGGATATCGATCCTAAGTGCCCTACATACTTAAGCTACAAGACACATGCTGATTCAGCATCACTTTACAATACACCTAACTGCTGGGCAATCTATTGCTGCGGTAAGGTATTCAAGTATCTTATGAACATCGGTGGTCTTACAGCAATCGAGAAGATCAACCAGGATAAGGCTAAGGTATTATATGATTACCTTGATTCTTCCAAGTTATTCAAGGGTTCTGTAAGAAAGGAAGATCGTTCACTTATGAACGTACCATTCGTAACAGGTTCCGATGAAATGGATGCTAAGTTCGTTGCAGCTTCTAAGGAAGCAGGATTTGATAACTTAAAGGGACACAAGAGCGTAGGTGGTCTTCGTGCATCTATCTACAACGCTATGCCAAAGGACGGCGTTGAGGCTTTAGTTGAGTTCCTTAAGAAATTTGAGAAGGAGAATGCATAATGGCTAACTATTATTGCTTTAATGCTATCTCTGAAGTTGGTTTAAAGAGATTTAGCGCTGATTATAAGAAAGTTGAAGAATTAAACGATGCAGAAGCAGTACTTGTACGTTCTGCAGATTTACATGAGACAGAGTTCCCTGAAGGACTTAAGGTTATTGCAAGAGCAGGTGCCGGCGTTAACAACATTCCGCTTGATAAGTGCGCTGACAAGGGTATCGTAGTATTCAATACTCCGGGTGCTAACGCTAACGCAGTTAACGAGCTCGTACTTATGGGTATGCTTCTTGCATATCGTCATGGTATTGAAGGTAATGCTTGGATCAAGGCTAACAAGGATGATCAGGATATTACCAAGAATGCAGAGAAGGCTAAGAAGGCTTTCGTTGGTCATGAGTTACTCGGCAAGACAATCGGTATCATCGGTGTAGGTGCTATCGGTGTTAAGGTTGCTCATACAGCAGCAGCTCTTGGCATGAGCGTAATCGGATTTGATGCTTTCGGTATTCCGGACTTTAGACGTGCTCAGCTTCCTGAGGGAACCAAGATTGTTGACAAGATGGAAGATGTATTCGCAGGTTCTGATTTCATTACAGTTCATGTACCTCTTACAGATGCAACAAGAAGCATGATCAATAAGAACAACATGGCTATGATGAAGGACGGCGTAGTTATCCTTAACTTCGCTCGTAACGGAATCGTTGATAATAAGGACGTTGCTGAAGCTATGAAGAGCGGCAAGGTTATGGCATATGTATGTGACTTCCCTGAAGTTGAGACAGCTAACATGGAAGGCGCAATCATCTTACCTCACCTTGGAGCATCCACAGATGAAGCAGAAGAGAACTGCGCAGCTATGGCAGTTGATGAAATCGTTGAGTTCATCGAGAAAGGTAATGTAGTTAACTCCGTTAACTTCCCTTCAGTTTCATTGGAGAGAACAGGCAAGAAGAGAGCAACAATTCTCTTCAAGGGCGATTCTATCGTAAGCAAGCTTAATATCAATGTAAAGAACAGCAAGGAAGCAACCAAGAACGGTTACGGTGTTGCTATCGTTGATACTGATGATGATATCTGCCCTAAGTGCGTATCCGTAGAGGGCGTACTCAAGGCACAGGTTATCTAATTAGAACTTTTATACAAGATATAAGGGGTTGCAAGTCATTGCAACCCTTTTGCCTTGATAAGAATAATATATGTCTTTGATATACAAAGGAAAGGATGTAAGATGGATAAGATTTTAGAGTGCGTACCTAATTACAGTGAAGGACGCGATAAGAAGAAGATCGAAGCAATAGTTGATTGTTTCCGTGGCAAAGATAATGTTAAGTTACTTGATTACAGTAACGATGAGAATCATAACCGTTCAGTTGTAACAGTTATCGGTGAGCCTGAAGCTTTAAGAGCAGCAGTAGTTGAATCTATCGGTAAGGCAATTGAGCTTATCGATATGACAAAGCATGAAGGTCAGCATCCTCGTATGGGTTGCGTAGACGTAATTCCTTTCATTCCGATTAAGAATTGTACTGTTGAAGAAGCAGACGCAGTTGCTAAGGAAGTAGCTAAGGAAGCATCAGAAAAGTTCGGACAGCCGTTCTTCTTATATGAGAAGTCTGCATCTGCTCCGCACAGAGAGAACCTTGCAGACATCAGAAAAGGCCAGTTCGAGGGAATGGCAGAGAAGATGAAGGATCCTATGTGGAAGCCTGATTTCGGTCCTGATACAATTCATCCTACAGGCGGTGTAACAGCTATAGGAGCAAGAATGCCGCTCGTAGCATTCAATATCAACCTTGATACTCCTAACGTAGAGATTGCAACAGCTATCGCTAAGAAGATTCGTTTCATCGGCGGTGGTTTCAGATATGTTAAGGCAATGGGCGTTATGCTTGAGGAAAGAAATATCGCTCAGGTATCAATGAACCTTGTAAACTATGAGAAGTCTGCTATCTATCGTGTATTTGAGACTGTTAAGATGGAAGCAAGAAGATACGGTGTTAACGTTGTAGGTTCGGAGGTTATCGGACTTGTACCAATGGCTGCACTTGTTGATGCCGCAGAGTATTACTTACAGATTGAGAACTTTGATATTAATCAGGTTCTTGAGACACGTTTAATCTAATAGTTAATTAACCCCCAATACAATAACAGGAGGAAAATATACATGAAGAATATGACAGTTGCAGATTTTACTGCATTAACAGAATCAAATGCACCGGCACCGGGCGGCGGATCCGTTGCAGCACTTTGCGGAGCACTCGGCGCAGCACTTTCCGGAATGGTAGCTAACCTTACAATCGGACGTGAGAAGTATCAGGATTCCTGGAAGGAAATGGAAGATATGGAGCCTAAGGCAAAAGCGCTTTCCGAGAAGTTACTCGATCAGATTAAGATTGACTCCGATTCTTTCGATGCTTACATGGCAGCAACCAAGCTTCCGAAGGAGACAGATGAAGAGAAGGCAGTACGTCGTGAAGCTATGCAGAAAGGTCTTAAGGAAGCAGCACTTGTTCCGCTTGAGACAGCTAAGATGGCATATGAAATTATGGATTATGCAGAGGCAGCAATCAAGAGAGGTAATCCTAACTCCGTAACAGACGGTAAGACAGGACTTATGCTTGCTCGTACAGCGGTACTTGCAGCCGGTTATAACGTTAAGATTAACCTTGAAGGAATTAAGGATGAAGCTTTCGTTGCTGAGAAGACTAAGGAAATCACAGAGATTGAGCAGAACGCAATCCGCCGTGAGAAAGAAATCCTTGGACTTTAATTCATTTTGATTTTTAAAACCACCATGTTTTTGCATGGTGGTTTCTTAATATGGTAATATTCGTAACGTAGTATAGATGCCCGGATATATATTGATGCGAGGAGGTACTTGTGAGCGGTCGTTACTTAAGTGGTGCGAACGAAGTGAAGCAGCACTTTATGTAACGTGACCAGCGAGCAGTAGCGCAAGCGTGCCGACTGCACAATATATATCCGAGGCATCATATTTTTTACCGCTATGCTTTCGCAGCAAAATCTACATGCTGAATAGTTCCTACCGTACCTTGCTCATAAAGGAAGAATCCGGTCTTACGGATATATGCATCTGTGTGACCATGGTGGTCTTTTAATGCAAAGTTCGTATCTGAATGTGTAAGACTGATTGCCCCAATCCCTGCTTCTTTAAGTGATATAAGCTTGGAATCAGCTGATGATGCCTTAACCCAGACCTTGAGTCTGTCGAAGATTTCATCTGCTTCATCAATGAATCCGTTTTTATCAACGTCGTAAAGCATCAACTCTTCGAATCCGTTTCCTGTTAAAGCGCCGAATAATTCACTCCCGTTATCAATGGTTCCGTTACCGTCTTTATCAAGTGCCAAGAATCCGGAGCCTTGGCCCAGTGAAGATATCTCTTCAGCAACACCGTCACAGTCAAGATCGAAGAAGAAGTCCATACTGTCAATATCAGGTGCAGCTCCGTCAAGATTAATAACCAATGGGTCTGTAAAAACACTCGGAATGTTGGTGTACGTTGAAACTTCCTGATAGAAGGTTCGCGACATACTTAAGTTAAGGTCAATACTTATCTCACGACCGTCTGCGGTTTGCACACATGCGGAAGCGGAAAGTGTTGTAACTTCAGCCTCAAAATAAGTTGAAGTTGTTTCAAGGCAGTATTGAGGAACATTCGATGCGGCGGAAGTTATATTCTCCATGCTTTCATCTACGGAAGAAGGTTTCTTTTTAAACAGAGTCTCTAAAAGAATCTGGGTAAGACGCCTTCGTAATTCTTCGTACGGGTCTTTTTCTTTAGTATAGACAGAAGAACTTGCCATGCCGACCTTATTCGTCTTGGTGCTTTTTTTGGAGGAGTCGGTGGCAGCGAAAATGCCTGTGCCCGACTTGTCCGTAAGAGGCTTTAAAACGATTTTTTGGGTAGCGGAAGAAGAGTAAGCATACTTATTGGTTGAGCGCATACTTACTGCTGATGAGTTAATGATCATAATTAAGTCTCCCTTCTTTAAAGGGGCAGACTTTTCCCGATTGCATCCTTGTTAAGGGGAAAAAAATAACATATGTCTGGTGATATCCTTATCACTACACATATGTCATCCTTGAAAGCCCTTTTTTATTAAATTGTTAACCATGGTTACATATAGTATCGGCATATTGATGCCTTGTATTAATAGGGAAACGGGCTAAAAAATAAAACAATGCAAAAGCGGATAGGCATAAATAAGCAGGGGCATAAGCCCCTGCTTTGAAAAATTAGTTCTTTCTGTACTTCTCTTCGCAGTACTTGCATCTATATACTGCATTTGCTTCGTCTGTTAAGATGAAGATCTGTTCTAATTCCTGTTCGATTGATGTGATACATCTCGGGTTCTTGCAGGAGATTACATTATGAATCTTCTTTGGAAGTGCGAGCTTTTTCTTCTCGACAATCTTCTCATCCTTAATTACGTTAACGGTTATATTATGATCGAGGAATCCTAATACGTCTAAGTTGATTGTTCCGACAGGACATTCAACTTTAAGAATATCTTTTCTTCCCATTGCCTTACTCTGAGCATTGGTAATAATTGCAACAGTCGAATCGTTTAACTGGTCAAGCTTCATATCATGATAGAGGCTTAAAGCTGTTCCTGCTTTAATATGATCTAATACATATCCTTCTTTAATAGCACCTACATTAATCATACCTGCACCTCCAATAATGTTAAGATGAGAGCCATACGAACGTACACGCCGTATTGTGCCTGTTCGAAGTAGTTGGCACGCGGATCGTTATCTACAGCTACCGAAATCTCGTTAACACGAGGAAGCGGATGCATAACAATCATGTCGTCCTTACCGAGAGCCATCTTCTTCTCGTCTAAGATATAGAAGCCCTTCATTCTTAAGTATTCTTCTTCGTTGAAGAATCTTTCTTTCTGAATTCTTGTCATGTAGAGAATATCGAGTTCGTCCATTGCGTCCTCGAGCTTTTCTACTTCCTTATACTTAACTCCGTTGGCATCAAGAACCTCTTCCTTAATGTAGCTCGGAACTTTCAACTCTTCAGGAGATATGAGTACGAACTTAACATTATCGTAGCGAACAAGCGCGGATATTAAAGAGTGAACTGTACGACCAAACTTAAGGTCACCGCAAAGTCCGACAGTAAGATTGTCAAGACGTCCTTTTTTCTGTTTAATAGTGAGTAAATCCGTAAGAGTTTGAGTTGGATGCTGATGACCACCGTCACCGGCGTTGATTACGGGAATAAGAGATTTGATAGAACCAACAAGAGGAGCGCCCTCCTTTGGATGTCTGATAGCACAGATATCTGCGTAACAGGAAATGACACGAATGGTATCGGAAACACTTTCACCTTTGGCTGCTGATGAACTGCCGGCTTCGGAGAAACCTAAAACCTGTCCGCCGAGACGAAGCATAGCGGATTCAAAACTTAAACGTGTTCTGGTACTTGGCTCATAGAAACATGTCGCCAGGATTTTGCCGTCACATGCATGTGCATATTTGGCAGGATGCTTCTCAATGTCATCGGCCAGCGCAAGAAGCTTGTCGAGTTCTTCTACTGAGAAGTCAAGTGGGCTCATTAAATGACGCATAAAAAAGTCCTCCTCATTATTTAATTATGAAACATTTTTGAAAAATGTTTTGACGCATTTTTCTTATTATATAAAAACAGGTATCTTGTGTCAATGGATATTTTTCAGTACAAATTATGGGACAGAAATTTTGTTAGACTTTACCATATAAGATAGAAATACGGAGGTAAGCGTAATGAAAATTGTTAAAAAAATGAATGCCATTGACATGGAGAGAGTATTCGTAAAGCTTGTATTTACACTGTTTGGAGTAAGCACTTGTATAGTTTTTTTCTTCTCTTTTTAGGGTAGTGTTTTTTAAATGAACCCCTTTAAAAATTTATTGATAAGGTTGCGGAAAAAAGCTATAATTATTAGAGTAGTTTTAACATTATAGTCGGAGGAGTATGGTTTAAAATGAGGAAGAAAAAGATTATAGCTTTAGCGCTTTTATTCGTAATGATTGTAAGTGCGGCAGTTCCGTTTATATATAAGAATGAAGCGTATGCAGCTGGACGTATGATTATCTCGCTTAATCCTGAGACCGATATCGAGGTCGGACAGGAATTTGCGGTATATCTTACAGCAAGGAACGAGAACAACGAGAACACGACGGCAAGCATGAAGTTATCCTTCGATCCGTCACTTATAGAGTACATAAGCAGTAATGCTTCTGATGCGGCTTGCAACAATGATGTAATTACCGCAACCGGTAAGAGTGTTAAATTCACTTTTAAAGCGATTGCGCCGGGTACGGTTTCTTTAATCGCAAGAGCAACGGCAGACGGAGCGGATCTTGAATCTGCGGGAATCAGAGTTACGATTACAGGTACTGCCAATAATGATGACAATGGCGGAGACGATAACGGCGGTGATGATAACGGCGGAGATGATAACGGCGGAGACGATAACGGTGATGACAGCGGAGAAGTTGAAGAGCCTGATGAACCGGTAGTTGTCGATGTTAAGGAAACTACAGAGTATAAGCAGCTTCAGGAGAACTACAACAAGTTATACGATACATATAATCGTGCGAAGAATGATAAGAGAAGATTTTTCTTAATGACGATTATATTCGGTGCGGTATCGTTTATATTCTTTATCATAATTATTATTCTTCTTATCAAGAGAAGAACCCCTGATGATTATGATGATTATGACGGATATGACGAGCCTAAGGGCGGTAATGACAATAATGATAAGCCTGACAAGAAGGCTAAGAAGCAGGAAGCACTTGAGGCTGCCGAGAGAGACAGATTAAGAGAAGAAGCAATAGCAAGAGACTTAAAAGAGCGCGAAGAGAAGATGCGAATGACCGCAACAAGAGAAGAAGCCGAAGCAAGAAAGTCTATCGGCGAGGTTGTTGCAAGAGAAGTTAAGAAGAATCGCGAGAATGACGATTATCTTGAGAGAACTGCATCTAAGAGCGAACAGGCGGATGTTGATATCGCTAAGCAGGTATCCAAGATTATAGCTATGAGAACTTCAAAGCTTGCATCTCCCGACCAGGTAGAAGGGCTTGTTAAGGAAGATATCAGTCCTACACCTGCCAAGGTTAAGGATAAGAAGAAAGCATTCGATGAAGATGACTTATTCTTAATGGATATTGATGATTTATAAAATGATGGTTTTCCATACATAAAGTTTGGGAAAGGAAACGAATTATCATGAGCATGGCATATACAGATATGGCCAAGAAAGCCCTTAAGATTGCTAATCAGACATCTAAGCAGATGAAGCACTTATATGTCGGAACAGAGCATATACTTATCGGTCTTATTAAAGAAGGCGACGGTGTTGCAGCATCTATATTAAGGAGCTTTTCAATAGATGAAGCACAGCTTGCACAGCTTATCGAGGAGTTAATCGCACCGAATTCGGATGTTGCGATAGCAGACAGAGAAGGGTATACACCTAAGACATTGGACGTATTAGAAGGTGCTGAAATCATTGCACAGGCGTATAAGAGCGACGGAATCGGTACGGAGCATATTCTTTTATCGATTCTTCAGAGACGCGACTGTGTGGCATATAAGCTTTTAAGTACGTTAGGCGTTAACATTCAGAAGATGTATGTTGATACATTGACTGCAATGGGAATAGATAAGGAAGCGTTCGAAGGTATCTTCAGAAAGGACGATTCCAAGGAGAGACAGCAGAGTCTTATTTCCAATTATTCAAGAGATTTAACGGCTCTTGCAAGAGAAGGAAAGCTTGATCCTACAATCGGACGAGTTGAAGAGATTCATAGAGCAATACAGATATTAAGCAGGCGAGGAAAGAATAATCCTTGCCTTATCGGTGAGCCCGGAGTTGGTAAAACCGCTATAGTTGAAGGTCTTGCATCTTTGATTGAATCGGGTAATGTACCTGAGACAATTAAGGGGAAGAAGATTCTTAACCTCGATCTTTCAAGTATTGTTGCGGGAACCAAGTACAGAGGCGAATTTGAGGACAGAATTAAGCGTATTATCAAAGAAGTTACGGATATGGGTAACATCATCCTTTTTGTTGACGAGATCCATACGATTATTGGTGCAGGTGGTGCTGAAGGCGCACTTGATGCTTCGAATATATTAAAGCCATCTCTCGCAAGAGGCGAGATTCAGCTTATCGGCGCAACAACAATAGAAGAATACAGAAAGTATATTGAGAAGGATGCAGCACTTGAGCGTCGTTTCCAGCCTATAAGAGTTGAGGAACCGACAGAGAAGGAAGCTGTTGAGATTCTTAACGGTATTAAGCATAAGTATGAAGAGCATCATAACGTAATTATTACGGATGAGGCTGTTAATGCTGCGGTTAATCTTGCCAACAGATATATTAACGATAGATTTCTGCCTGACAAGGCAATCGATATATTGGATGAAGCATCGGCTAAGGCTAAGCTTGCAACAGTTAAAGTAGACCTTGGCTCTGAAGATATCGAGAAAGAGATTGCTGCAGTTTCCAAGGATTTTGAGCAGGCCCTTATCGATGAGGATATGGAGCGCGCTAAGGAACTTAAGGCAAAGAAGAAAGAATTAACCGAAGAACTTGCGAAAAAAGAGAAGCGTAAGAGCGCTCGTAAGGATAAGGTTGTAACAATAACCGAAGCCGATATAGCGGGAATGGTATCAGAATGGACCAAGATTCCGTTAAGCAAGCTTGAAGAGAAAGAATCTGCCCGACTTGAGAATATGGCTAAGGTTCTTCATAAGAGAGTTATAGGTCAGGACGAAGCGGTACAGGCTGTTGTCAGAGCCGTAAAACGTGGCCGTGTCGGACTTAAAGATCCGCATCGCCCAATCGGTTCATTCCTCTTCCTGGGACCTACCGGTGTAGGTAAGACTGAGCTTAGTAAAGCTCTGGCAGAGGCGCTTTTCAACGATGAGAAGTCTCTTATAAGGGTTGACATGTCTGAATATATGGAGAAGCACAGTGTATCCAAGATTATCGGTGCCCCTCCGGGATATGTAGGACACGAGGAAGGCGGTCAGTTATCCGAAAAGGTACGCCGCAATCCGTATTCGGTAATTCTTTTTGATGAGATTGAAAAAGCTCATCCGGATGTCTTCAATATACTTTTACAGGTGCTTGATGACGGTCATATTACCGATTCACAGGGTCGAAAGGTTGACTTTAAGAATACGATTATAATTATGACTTCTAACGCGGGTGCTCAGCAGATTGTTGAACCTAAGCTTCTTGGATTCGCTTCTAAGGCAGATGCCAAGCGTGATCATGAAGTTATGAAGAATGCTGTTATGGAAGAGGTTAAGAGAATATTCAAGCCGGAATTCCTTAACAGAATCGATGAGACCATCGTATTCCACGCACTTACCGCGGATGAGATGAAGGCAATCGTGTCCTTGCAGACAAAGATTCTTTGCGACAGAGCAGAGGATAAGCTTAAGATTAAGCTTACGGTATCGAGTGCCGTTAAGGAGTACATTGTTAAAAAAGCTTTCGATCAGAAGTATGGCGCACGTCCGTTAAAGAGAATGATTCAGACAAGCCTTGAAGATGCGCTTGCGGAAGAGATTCTTCTTGGACATGCCAAGTCGGGAGATACTGTTACAGTCGGACTTAAGAAAGAAAAAATCGTTTTTCATGTTAAGAAATAAATGACAATTCAATAGGAATTTAAGGAGGAAGAAATGTCAGTTGTAGAAAAGTTAATCCGTGTTGAGAAGACCGGAGAGTTAAGCTTTGGTAATTATGAATTACCGGAGAAAGCAAAGGTTGATGATTTTGAAGTAGGCGGAGACATTTATAAAGTTAAGACCTGCAAAGAGATTACCAAGCTTGAGAAGAACGGTTCATTTGTATATGAATCCGTGCCGGGAACAACAGCAATCGGTTTTGTCGAGACGGGTGACGGAGTTAAGTTCACTGTATCGGGTAATGAAGATGCTCAGGTAACATTGGGACTTGAAGACGGAGCAACATACGAAGTTCAGATTAACGGTGAAGATGCCGGAGTAATCGAGACCAATCTCGGTGGTAAGCTTACACTTGGTGTTGAGTTATCCGCAGGAGAAGATGTTGCGGTAATAGTTAAGAGAAAATAATTACGAGAATCCGGTAGCGATACCGGATTTTCTTAAAAATGAAAGGGATTATTAATGGCGAAGAAGGAGACAGTTTTCTTTTGTCAGCAGTGCGGATACGAATCTCCGAAATGGATGGGTCAGTGCCCTGCGTGTAAGGAGTGGAATTCGTTTGTTGAGGAAACCGTAAAAAGTGAAAAAGGGAAAAAAGTTAAAGCGATAGATAATGCTGCTAAGATTGTAAGCATTAATTCCGTTGAAGGTATAGATGGCGCAAGGGTGAAAACCGGGATTAATGAATTTGACCGTGTTCTTGGCGGTGGACTTGTTAACGGCTCACTTATCTTAATCGGCGGCGATCCGGGAATCGGTAAATCAACAATTCTTTTACAGGTATGTAAGAACCTGGCAAATAGCGGTAAGAAGGTACTCTACATATCGGGTGAGGAATCTGTTCAGCAGATCAAACTTAGAGCCGACAGAATCGGAACTTTTACAGATGATTTAAGTCTTGCTTGTGAAACAAGTCTTACTTCAATCGAGAATATGATAGAGAATGAAAAGCCTCAGTTTGTGGTAATTGACTCTATTCAGACCATGTACGGAGAAGATGTAAATTCTGCACCGGGATCGGTATCCCAGGTAAGAGAGGCAACGAATACATTCTTAAGAATTGCAAAAAGCCTTGATATAACGATATTCCTGGTAGGACATGTAACCAAAGAAGGCGCTGTTGCCGGACCCCGTGTCTTAGAGCATATGGTTGATACCGTGCTTTATTTCGAAGGAGACAGACATGCGTCATACAGAATTCTTCGAGGCGTTAAGAACAGATTCGGTTCAACCAATGAAATCGGTGTATTCGAGATGCGTGATACCGGGCTTCGTGAGGTTGAGAATCCTTCGGAATTTATGATAGAAGGTAAGCCGCAGGATGCGTCGGGTTCTGTTATTGCCTGCTCTATGGAAGGTACCAGACCTATTCTTCTTGAGGTTCAGGCGTTAGTATGTAATTCCAATCTTGCGATTCCGAGAAGAACTACGGTAGGCGCTGATATTAACAGAGTTAATCAGCTTATGGCTGTGTTAGAAAAGCGCGCGGGATTTAACATGTTTAATTATGATGCCTACGTTAATATAGCGGGCGGAATAAGAAT
The DNA here is from genome assembly GCA_016283755.1 of Lachnospiraceae bacterium. Classification (GTDB taxonomy): domain Bacteria; phylum Bacillota; class Clostridia; order Lachnospirales; family Lachnospiraceae; genus XBB1006. The sequence goes on from JAEENO010000037.1 coordinate 40,992, forward strand.
GAACGAGCCTGCAATAGATCTTGGCATAGCGCTTGCGATTATATCAAGTTATAAGGATAAGCCGATTGATGATAAGACAATTTGTTTTGGAGAAATCGGCTTAAGCGGTGAGATAAGGTCGGTATCTATGGCAGAGCAGCGTGTTAAGGAAGCTAAAAAGCTCGGATTCACCACATGTATCTTACCCGCAACGAATCTTAAGTCGATGTCAAAGGAAGACGGAATTAAGCTTATAGGAATAGAATCTGTTAAAGAACTTGGAAGATTTCTATCTTAGATAAGGGCGATTACTTTAATACGGAGGTAATGAAATGGTTATCGGTTTTATTATATGGAGTGTGGCCGCACTTTTATTTGTCGGTATAGGAATATTCATATTGAAAGCAAAGAAGGCAGTAGGTTTATGGGCAAATGTACAGGCACCGATTGTAAAGGATATTAAGAAGTTTAATAAAGCAAATGCAATACTTATGTTCATCTATGCAGGATTATTCGAAATCCTTGGAATACCTTTTCTTTTCTTAAAGCAGAATTCCGCAGGTTTCGTACCCATTATTATAGGAGTTGTCGCACTGTCAATCGCACTGATGATTGCTGCATCTAAAGTAGAGGATAAATACAGAGTGTAGAATATGATTACAGGACCTTGCTTTTATATTCAGAAAACAATACTAATCGAAAAAATATTGAAATTAAAGAATTATTCGAGTAGAATATTGGTGGAGGTATAAGCAATGATTATTGATAGACCACAATATTTAGAAAAGCTAACAAGATTTAAAGATAAGGATTTAATCAAAGTTGTTACCGGTGTTAGAAGATCCGGTAAATCCGTTTTGTTGTTTGATATTTTCTACAAGTACTTGATCAAGAATGGCGTTGATAAGAGCCATATCATCAGAATAAATCTTGAAAACGAAGAAGAAAAGAATCTGCGAAATAGTGATAGCTTATATGCGGAAATATCAAAGAGACGAAAAGATAAAAAACGTCATTATATATTTATAGATGAGATTCAATATGTTGAAGGTTTTGAGGATTTAGTTAATAGTTTAAAAAACAGTAATTGCGATGTATATATAACCGGTTCAAATTCAAAAATGCTTTCCGGAGACATTTCTACTGCGTTACGTGGTAGAAGTATTGAGATAAAAGTTTATCCTTTATCATTTGCGGAGTACTATTCATATGTAAAAGGTGATAAAAGAGTCCAGTGGAATAAATATTTGAAATATGGTGGGTTCCCTTTTGTTGCAAAAGAAAGTGATGAGCAAGCAAAAATCGAATATCTAAATATGCTTGAAAGTACAATTGCAACAAAGGACATCATTGATCGATACAATCTTAGACATCCGGAGTTGTTCAATGCAGTTTATGATTATTTATGTTCCAATATAGGATCGCTTGTTAGTGCGAAGAAGATATCTGATACTTTGAAAAGTAATGGTTATAAAACGATTACTGTAGATACTGTTGGAAACTACTTGACCTATTTGTGTGAATCTTTCTTATTCTACAAAGTATATAGATATGATATAAAAGGAAAAGAATATCTTAAGACCCTAAATAAATATTATATTTCTGATACGGGGTTAAGAAATGCACATTTGAATTACAGGCAAATTGAAGTCACACATGCTCTGGAAAATATTATTTTTCTTGAATTGATTAGACGAGGATATGTGGTTGATATCGGCAAAAACAAAGAAAAAGAAATCGATTTTATAGCCAAAGACAGCAGGGATACCTACTATATTCAGGTTGCTTACAATATGACAGATGAGGATGTTAGAAAAAGAGAAATAGGTTCATTTCACAAAATAGATGATGGCTATAAAAAGATTGTTATTACTATGGATGATGATCCGTTTGTATTGTTGGAAAATGGATATAAGAAAATGAACGCGTTAGATTTTCTTCTAAACGAAAAAGCATTAGAGGAAATATAGGGGGAGAAATGTTAAAGATGTAGAGCTTTTATTAAATATGTTATTAAAGATGAAACGGGGTATTGATATGAAAAGAAAAATAGCTTATTTATTGATTGCGGTATTGTTGCTTGGTTCTATATCCGTAGCTACAGGCTGCGGAAAGAAAAATGAAAGTACCGCAGTTATAGAGAATAATAATGAGACAGAGCCACAGGATAATAACGGCACGGAAGATAACAGTGAAGATAATAATGAAACCGATGATAATACCGATGCGGATAACGAAGGCAAGACATTTGCGGAAATTCACGGTGAACTTCATGTAGACGGAACCAATCTTGTTGATAAGAACGGTGAAAAAGTGCAGTTATACGGCATTTCAACGCATGGCCTTGCGTGGTTCCCACAATATGTAAACTATGACACTTTTGCATACTTTGCCAATGCCTGGGGCGTTAACTGTATGCGTCTTGCCATGTATACGGAAGAGTACGGCGGATATTGCAGCGGCGGTGATAAAAACGCTTTAAAAAAGCTTATAGAAGACGGTGTTGATGCCGCTACCAAGCTTGGCATATATGTAATAATCGACTGGCATATCTTAAGCGATCAGGATCCATTGAGATATAAAGATGAAGCGAAGAGCTTTTTTAACGAGATGTCAGAGAAGTATAAGGATTATGACAATGTAATATATGAAATCTGCAATGAGCCGAACGGCAGCGGTACATGGGACAAGATTACTGCCTATGCGAATGAGATTATTCCTACAATAAGAGCGAATGATCCTGATGCTTTAGTTCTCGTCGGAACGCCTTGCTGGAGTCAGGAAGTTGATAAACCGTTGGCTTCACCGCTTGGATTTGACAATGTAATGTATGTTCTTCATTTTTATGCATCCACACATGGGGCTTGGCTTCGCGACAGAATGCAGCAGTGTATAGACGGCGGACTTCCTATATTTATCAGTGAGTTTGGATTGTGCGAGGCATCGGGTAACGGCGCTATTAATAAGCAGGAATCCGATGAATGGAAGAAAATAATCGAAAAGAACAATTTGAGTTTCATATGCTGGAACTTATCAAATAAAGATGAGACAAGTTCCCTTATTAAAAGTTCTTGCAGTAAGACTTTTGACTTTACGGATGATGATTTTGGTGAAGAAGGAAAGTATATGAAAGATTGGTTTACGAGTAAATGATAAAAGTGTTGTTTGTCTGCCACGGCAATATATGTCGCAGTCCGCTTGCACAAAGCGTATTGCGATATATGGTTGATGAGCGTGGCGAGGGAGAAAACTACACAATAGAAAGTGCAGCGACAAGCACTGAAGAAATCGGTAATCCACCGCATAGGGGCACGGTTGATAAGCTTCGCGAGGCGGGGATTCCGCTTGTGGAGCATTATGCTGTGCAGGTAACAAAGCGTGATTATGATAAGTATGATTTCATAATCGGGATGGATGCGTATAATAAGCATAATCTTAAGAGGGTGTTTGATGGTGACCCTGAGAGTAAGGTGTATAATCTTCTTGAGTTTGCAGGTAAAGACCGAGATATTGCAGACCCGTGGTATACAGGTGATTTTGATGCAACATACGAAGATGTGATAGAAGGTTGCGAGGCATTTCTTGAGTATATAAGTGAATAATATATCTGCTTGACGTATACACGTGACACGTGTATATTTATTAGTAATAAAACTAATAGAGCAGGAGATGAATGTTATAGGTACTGGGAATAATATTATAAGAACGGATGAAGCATATAATAATTGGATAACTTCGCTTAAGAAAAGATATCGTAATAGCCAGATTAAAGCGGCATCGTCTGTTAATAGAGAGATGTTGATGTTCTATTGGGAGCTGGGCCGCAATTTGGAAGTTTTAAAAACTAAATATGGTTGGGGAACCGGGTTTTATAAGACTGTCAGTCGCGATATTGAACGAGAATTGTCGGGCGTAAAATCGTTTTCACCGAGAAATCTACTATATATGCATCAGTTTTATAGGCTTTATACTGTTGAGGGAAATGTACCACAAGTTGGGGAGCAATTAGATAAGATTGAAATTACGCCACAGGTTGTGGCGCAATTGGATATCTTTACGGTTCCGTGGGGAATAGAGGTTAAAACAAGGGCATTTGAACCGGGAGATATGGGACAGATAGGCACGTATGTAGCAGTAGTTGATGATATGCTTCGTAAAAATGGAGATACCCCTACTGTTGGGTTGCTTGTATGCAAGAATAAAAACAATGTACTGGCACAGTATGCGGTGAACAGTTCCAATGCCCCGGTAGGTATATCGGAGTATGAATTATCGGATCTCATGCCGGAGAATTTTAAGGGAACACTGCCATCTATTGAAGATATAGAGCGTGAGTTGAAAAGAAATTAGATAATGATGAAAGGTGTGATTATCATGGATAAGATTATTTCTACGCCAACTATGGGTGAGATTTTATTTGAAGAGTTTATGAAGCCTACCGGGGTATCCGCATATAGATTAGCACAGGATATACATGTCCCGGTGTCAAGAATTCAGGATATATTGCATGACAGGAGAAAAGTTACTGCCGATACGTCACTTAGATTAGCTAAGTATTTTGGTGTATCTGATAAGTATTTTTTGGATATACAGAATGATATAGAACTTAGAGAACTTAAAGTAGCATTAAATGATGAAATAGAATCAATTAATACTTGTGAAAGTGTTGTATAGGAGACGAATATGAAGATATTACTTACGGCATTTGAGCCGTTTAACGGGCGGGATATTAATCCGTCACAGATGATCTTGGAGCGTATAAAAGCGCCTGAGGATATAGACTTAGTAAAGCGTGTATTACCGGTTGAATTCGATGCGACAACGCAAATACTGGAAGAACTTGTGGAAAAAGAGCGTCCTGACATAATATTGTCTTTAGGTCAGGCCGGTAATGTTCCCAATATCGCAGTTGAAAGAGTTGCAATAAATATGGATAATTGCAGATCTTCGGATGGAATCAAGGAGTTGCCTGATTCTGCCGGGGTTACATACGTGGATCGACCAATTATTAAGGACGGTCCGGATGCTTATTTTGCAACATTGCCCGTATGGGATATTGTAAAGGCGGTTAATAAGGAAGATGTGCTTTGCAGAGCATCATATTCTGCGGGAACCTATGTATGCAATCATGTAATGTACGTGTGTTGCCATTTGGCAACACAGTATAAGAATATGCGTACGGGATTTGTACATGTTCCGTTTTTGCCTGAGCAGATGCCGAAAGGAATGCCGGGATTTTGCATGGAGTTTTCAGATATGCTTAAAGGCGTACAGATTATAATAGATTATCTTGCGGGTGAAAAAAATGATTAATACATTGGAAGCAATAATGATATTCTGTTGGGGCTTATCCTGGCCGGTATCTATTCATAAGTCATACGTATCAAGAACAGCAAAAGGTAAAAGCCTGGTATATGAGATATTTACATGGGTAGGATATATATGCGGAATTGTCAGAAAAGCTATTATAGTATCGTCGGGAGTTCCGCAGGATTGGATTTTCTACTTGGGATTCGTATTCTACTTTATTAATATAACCGCAGTGACGATTGATATGGCATTATGGATACGAAACCATAGATTGGATATGCAAAAAGCGCAAACGGAAAATTTTTAAAAAATAATAAAAAAAGTGCTTGACTTGTTGCTCATCGCGTGATAGTATATAGAAGTTGTCGCGGTGAGCGACATTTAATTAGATCTTTGATAACTGAACAATGAAATAACCTTGAAAATTCTAAGAGATTTCACGAGTAGAAACTCGTGTGCGAAAAGAAATTCAAACAGTAATCCAAAAG
>JAEENO010000038.1 GCA_016283755.1 Lachnospiraceae bacterium
GCATCTTGGTGCGACATACCTTAGAAATGATGTAAGCTGGAAGGATAAGGTTATTTACTTTGGACCTATGGGATGCAGAACGGGGTTCTATCTTATATTGGCCGGGGACTTAAAACCTTCTGACATAATTGATTTACTTAGCGCAATGTTTAAGTGGATGGCAGACTACGAGGGAGAGATTCCGGGTAAGTCACCAAGAGATTGCGGCAATTATTTAGATCTTAATCTTCCGATGGCGAAATACGTATCGGAAAAGTATTATAGAGAAGTTTTATTAAATATAACAGAGGATAGAATGATCTATCCGGAGTAGGAGAAGTAAAATGAGTGTAGAGTGCTTAAAAAAGCGCCGTCAGGCAGTAATTGACAGAATGGAGAAGGGAAGCGTTCTCGTTCTTTATTCGGGGGAAGAAGTTCATGTAAGCGAGGATGAGTGCTACAAGTTCGAAGTTAATAAGAACTTCCGTTATCTTACGGATATCGACAGAGACAATATGTGCCTTTTCATCGATAAGACAGGGGATGAAGTTAAGACAACCCTTTACATTGAGGAAGCGGATCCGTTAAACGAGAAGTGGTTCGGCAAGAAGCTTACTAAGGATGAAGCAAAGGAAATAAGCGGAGTTGACGCAGTTGCATATATCGAGAACTTTGATAATATGTTCGCACGTCTTCTTACAACATGTGCTGTTAAGGCGGCTTATTACGACCTTTATCATCATGATGCAAGTGAGGAGCTTGACTTTAACCATAAGAAAGCCCTTAATTTCCACAGAAAGAATCCGTCCGTTAAGCTTATGAATGCATATGATATAATCGCATATCTTCGTATGTCCAAGGATTCTGAAGAAGTAGAGAGAATTAAGCATGCCGTTGATATGACACGTCAGGGCCTTGAAGCTGTAATGAGAGAGCTTAAGCCGGGCATGATGGAATATCAGGCACAGGCAATTTACGAATATACAATTCATTACTTAGGTTCATCGGGTCCTTCTTTCCAGACGATCGCAGGATCCGGATATAACGGAACAATGCTTCATTATGAGACCAACAGATGTGAGTGCAAGGACGGAGAACTTCTTTTACTCGATCTTGGTTCTAAGGCTGACGGCTGGTGCTCCGATATTACAAGAACATACCCGATTAACGGTAAGTTTACCGACAGACAGCGTGCCGTATACGAAGTAGTTCTTAAGGCAAACCGCCACATTGCAGAGATTGCAAAGCCGGGTATGACATTAAGAGAACTTAATGAAGAGTGTAAAAAAGTTCTTGCAGAGGGTGCAAAAGAACTTGGACTTATCAAGGAAGATTCAGAGCTTTCCAAGTATTATATGCATGGTGTAGGTCACCACTTGGGACTTGATGTACATGATGCAAGTACCGCAGAAGGCATTAAGCTTCGTCCGGGTTGCGTAATCACAGACGAACCGGGATTATATATCGATGAAGAATGCATCGGTATCAGAATCGAGGACGACCTTCTTATTACAGAGAACGGATGCGAAGTATTATCCAAGGATATTATTCGTACACCTGACGAGATAGAAGCTTTTATGGCAGATCGTAAATAAGGTATTGAGATTTTAAGGAGTCTATATGGCATTAAATCTTATTCTTGGCAATGCAGGCAGCGGTAAAACCGACTGCCTCATTGACCATATATTGGAAGAAGCTAAGAAAAATCCGGATAAGACATATCTGTATCTTGTACCGGAGCAGTTTACTTTAAGTACACAGAGACAGATGGTAATGCGCTCGGAGAATCACTGCATCATGAATGTTGATGTATTGTCCTTCGAGCGTCTTTCATATCGTGTCTTCGAGGAACTTAATATATCGAACCTGACGGTTTTGGAGGATATAGGCAAGATTCTCTTGCTTCGCCTTGTTGCGCTTAAAAATGAAGGCAAAATGCGAGTGTTAAAAAGAAAAATTGACAGACCTCAGTACTTGGACGAGATTAAGTCTATTATCACCGAGTTTCTGCAGTATCATATTACACCGGATGATTTGAGAGAGTTCTTAAATAAAGAAGGTGAGAGTAACTTAAGTTATAAGCTTAATGATTTACTTACTCTTTACGAAGGCCTTACGGAAGAGATGGAGGGTGCCTATATTACGTCCGAGAAGCTTCTCCTTAGACTTTCGGAAGTGGCGGAACGCTCTAAGATACTTAAAGATTCTGTTATAGCCTTTGACGGATATACGGGTTTTACGCCGATACAGCTTATCTTCGTTGAAAAGCTTATGCCACTATGCTCCGACATGTATGTAACCTGTATAATGGACCCGAAGAAGGATCCTCTTAAGATCACGAATGTGCAGGACATCTACTATTTAAGCGCTTGCTTTATCCAAAGTCTGGTGCGCCTTGCGGGTAAGACGGGCGTTGCTGTTAATGACTATATCTTTATGGAAGAACCGGAGAAAAGAAGATTTGTTAACGCTCCGGGCCTTGCTTTTCTAGAGAAGAATATATTTAAGACAAGAAATGCCGTATTCCATGGAGAAGACAGTAATATATATATCAAAGAATGCATTAATCCGAAGGAAGAGCTTGAAACTGCAGTTAATATAATAACCGAGGGTGTAAGACGGGGCAAGAGATACGAAGACTTTGCCATATGTACCGGTGAGCTTGAGACTTACGCTGATTATGCAAAGAAGATATTTGAAGATGCAGGAATACCTTACTTTATCGACAGAAAGGAACCTATCTCCAATCATATTTTCGTGCAGTACATACAGAACTTATTACGTGTAATAGACGAGGACTTTTCTTTTGATTCTGTATTTGCCTATCTTAAGACAGGATTTACGGATATGGAAGAAGAGGACGTCTTGAAACTTGAGAATTACTGTATATCCTTCAGAATCAAAGGATACAAGGCATTTTCACAGGAATTTAAATACAGATACGACAAGATGGCCGAAGAAGAACTTAGAGAGCTTAATGTGCTTCGAGAGTCACTTCTTGACAGATTAAGCGATTTAAGAACCTTGTCGCATACGAATAATACTACGGTAAGAGATTATACCGTTAAATTATATGAGATTATTAAGAACAACCGCTCGGAAGAGAAGCTTGAGGAGAAGGCGCTTTCCTTAAGCGACAGAGATCCGGATGATATCAGAAAGAAGACAGAGACCGAGCAGATATACGGTGTATTTATGGGCTTACTTGATAAGTATGTCTCGCTTCTTGGCGACTCCGAAATATCATTTAAGGATTACGCACTTATATTAAATGCAGGAATAGAGCATCTTAAGGTTGCATCTATTCCTATGAGCCGTGATTATGTAATAATCGGTGATATAGAGAGAACAAGAATAGAGAATATAAGCACGCTCATATTTACAGGTGCTAATATGGGCGTTATTCCGCGTGTCTCATCGGGTTCTGCCTGCCTTACAAGTAATGACAGAGAACGCCTCAAGGAACGTGATATAGTGCTTGCACCGTCTTCACGTGAGAGAGCTTTTATACAACAATTCTATCTCTATATGCTTATGACGAAGCCGAAGGAGAGCCTGTATATAACGTATTCCGATTCGGATATGAGCGGAAAAGCGCTTGAACCCGCATTTCTTATTAAGAAACTTGAGAAAATGTACGGAAAAGAGAGACTTTACAAGGATACGCCTTACTTAAGCATAAGCAGAGAATTTGATTTTGTAAGGGTATTGGAAAAGCTCTCTTCGCATAAGGAGCTTAATGAAGAGGACAGAGCATGCATCGCATATCTTGCAAATGAGAGCTTCTATAAGACGATTCTTGAGAAGGTTACGAGTGCGCCGGACTACGGCAAGACATATAGAAATCTTACCGAAGATGAGATAGCTGCGGTATATGGCGACAGTATTAAGGGAAGTATTTCGAGTTTTGAGGCATTTGCAAGCTGTCCGATGAAGTATTACTTAGACTACGGCATAGGGCTTGACGAAATAGACGACGGTGAGTTCAATCCGTTAAAGCGAGGAACGCTGACCCATAAGGCAATGGAGCAGTACGGTAAGCTCCTTGCCGGAATCAATAAGACCTATACCGATGTAAGTGATTTGGAGCGTGAAAAGCTTATTGACGAGGCGGTAGCGGAAGCGCTTAATTCCATTAACGATGCGGAACTTAAGGAAAGCAAGAGAAAAGAGTATCTTATAACAACGATTCGTAAGGTCCTGGTTCGAACGACCGAACAGATTAAGAATAATGCGCTTGAATCGGGCTTTATACCAAGTAAGAACGAGTGCAAATTTAAGCTGTATAACGATGGGGATGAGAGAATTCCTTTATCCAACGGTAAGTCTATGCGCTTTGAAGGTAAGATAGACAGGATCGATACGAAGGAGAGCGGAGATACGATTACGTATAGAGTAATTGATTATAAGTCGTCCGCTAAAGAACTTGAGATGAGCAAGGTCTACGAAGGTCTTTCGTTACAGCTTATTACTTATCTTGACGGAGCTGAAACCGTGCTTAAAGCGGAGAACAGGGATAAGAATATCGTAAGCGACGGTGCTTACTACTATCCTCTACTTAATCCGATTATTGATGTTGCAAGTAATGATGTAAGCGATTCCGAGATAGCGGATGAGATTAAGAAGGCGCTTTTACTTAACGGTGTTGGACCTGCCGATTCAAAGATCAAAGAGGGCACTAATGATAAGTCGCGTTCATACTCAGAGGATACACTCAATATTGTTAAGAGATTCGTTGATAAAAAGCGCAAAGAGATAGGCGATGCGATTCTCTCCGGTAAGATTAAGCCTGAACCTTATTGCGAAGGCGGTTACGGCATTAACAGCTGTCAGTACTGTGCATATAATTCCGTATGCGGATTTGATATGTCACTTCGTACCTGTAAGACGAAGAGAAAGGTCAAGGGAAAGGCCGACGAGATTATCGAAATGATGAAGAAAGAGACGGAGGGAGAAGCGTAATGGCAAAGTATACACCAACCAAAGAACAGCAGCAAGTCATTGACGCGCGTCATGCCAATTGCCTGGTGAGTGCGGCTGCAGGCTCTGGCAAGACCTCCGTACTTGTAGACAGAATAATCGGACTTATAACAGATCCTGTAAATCCTATAGATATAGACGAGCTTATAGTCGTAACGTTTACAAGGGCCGCTGCAGCGGAGATGAAGGAGCGAATAGAGAAAGCGCTCGACGATCTAATCGAAGAAAAAGGTGATGATCCGCATATTGCAAAGCAAAGCGGGCTTATTCAGGGTGCGCTTATAACTACAATCGACAGCTTCTGCATGCAGTTTTTGCGTGAGCACTTTTACCTTATTCCGTTTGAACCGAATTTCAGAATAATGGAAGAGGGCGAAGTTAAGTTACTTGAGACCGATATGCTTGATAGAGCCTTAAATGAATTCTATGAAGCGGAAGACCCTGTGTTTTTTGAGCTTTTGGATGATTATGCATCTGAAAGAGACGACAGTAAGATTGCTGATATCATAGCTAAGATGTATAAGTGCGCAATAAGCAGCCCTTTCCCTGAAAAAGCTCTTGATACGTGGCTTTCATATTACTCGGAAGACAAAGTCAAAATCGTAGAAGATTTGCCGTTCTATGTGGATTTAAAACACGAATATGACGCGGTTGTAGGCGATGCGGTTAAGTCTATGAGTGAAGCTTTTAATATTATGACAAGCTGCCCGGAACTTCAAAAAGGTGTTGATAATTATACCGAGGCATTAGAAAGTGTCGAAGCACTTCAGAATGTCTGCTCGTACAAAGACTGTAAGGATAAGTTGTCGGCGTTTAGTAAGATACCCGCTCCAAGGATATCCAAGCTTGAAGGAGATGCGCTTATAAGTAAGGACAAGGCTCTTACTTTAAGAAATGGTGCTTATAAAGGAATCGAAGACCTTAAGTCATATTTTAAGGATGACAGTGATGCAATTATTAAGGAGCATTGTGCAATAAGGCCTTATATTGAAGTTCTTGTTAATATAACCAAGCGCTACATGGATATACTTGCCGAGGAGAAGATTAAGCGTAATGCAATGTCTTTCTCGGATTTAAGCCATTATACGCTTTCGATTCTCTATGATGAGAATAATGAACCTACCAAGGTTGCCAAGGAATTCGGGTCGAGATTTAAAGAAATAATGATTGATGAGTATCAGGATTCAAGCTATGTCCAGGAATATATCATGAATGCGATTGTAGATAAATCCTGTGAGAAGTCCGATATCTTCATGGTGGGAGACGTTAAGCAGAGTATCTACAGGTTTAGACAGGCAGTTCCTAAGCTTTTTATCGATAAGTATGATAACTTTTCTCTTGATGAAAAAGCTAAGGACAGAAAAATACTTCTTAATGCCAACTTTAGAAGTAGATCGGAAGTTACCGATTACGCTAACGGTTTATTTGAAAGCGTAATGCAGGAAGATTTGGGAAGAATTATCTATGATGATGATGCAAAGCTTGTTCCTAAGGGAAGCTTTGTACCTTCAACATGTGATAACAAGCCTGAAGTTATAATTGTCGAGACCAATACAGATGAAGACGATAAGTTTATGCTTGAAATGGCAGCAATTGCTACAAGGATCAAGGAGCTTTTAAAAACGCAGCTCGTTACGGATTCGGAGACGAAGGAATTACGTCCGGCGAGGTTATCGGATATCGTTATTCTTACAAGGGCAAGTACGGAAGACGATGCCATTATAGAAGCTTTACGTCGCTTCGATATACCTGCGGTAACGATGCAGGGCGGCGGATATTTCGAGTCTTTGGAAGTTAATACCGTATTAAAGTTTCTTTCACTTATCGATAATTCGAGCCGTGATATTGAAATCGCCACGGTTCTTACTTCACCGATTATAGGAATAGATCATGCAAGCCTTGCAAAGATTAAGGCTGTAGAGGGTAAGCGCTTTTCCGACAAGGTGAAGAATTATCTTACTGAAGGCGATTCTGAAGAAATTAAGGATAAGCTTAAGGTTTACTTTGATTATTTGACCAAGCTTAAGCAGTATGCGTCATTTAACGAAGTACACGAGCTTATTAGAAAGATATACGAGATTACCGATTACGAGAAGTACGTAATGTTCATGGAAGGCGGAGAACTACGCCGACAGAATCTTCTTATGCTTATCGAAATGGCCAAGAATTTTGAAAAGACAAGCTACAAGGGACTCTCTCAGTTTAATCGTTATATTGAGAAGCTTAAAAAGTACGAAGTTGATACAAGTAAGGCACAGGTCTTGGATGCGGGTAATGCTGTAACCCTCATGACTATGCATAAGTCGAAGGGCCTTGAATTCCCAATCGTAATTGTTGCCAGAATCGATAAGGAATTCGGCGGCTTACGCGATAAACCTGAAATCTACGTTGATATCAATAAAGGAATCGGTATGTACAAGTTTGACGGAAAACGCCGTACGAAGAAGACTTCCTATGCATATAATGCAATTAAGCATATCAACGAAATTGAAGGGCGTGCCGAGGAATTAAGGGTCCTTTATGTAGCTTTAACCCGTGCCAAGGAAAAGCTCATTATTACAGGTCGCTGTAAGAATTATCAGGATCAGATCGGTAAGTGGAAGGCTGCACTTGATGCCGGTAATAAGATGATGCATACGGCAAAGATCGGCGCAAGAAGATTTATCGATTATATAATGCCTGTAACGCTTGAACTTGAGGATGCGGGACTTGTTGAAGTTAAGTACAAGACCATAGAAGACATTGTAAAAGAGAACAGTGAAGTTACAAGCGACGGTGAATTAAAGGAAATCGAAGAAAAAAGCGTTAAATCATATATAACAGAGATTGTTGATATGACTTCAAAGGAAAGCATCGATGAATTAAAGAATGTCTATAATATGCCTTATCATCATGAGGCGGCACTTAATGTAAAGAATAAGATGTCCGTATCGGAGATTAAGCATAAGTTCATGGATGAAGAACTTGAAGCGGAAGATGACGCATATCGTCCGGAGTTTTTGAAGCCGGAGAAGCCTTCGGAATGTGTACCGGAATTCATGGGAGGCAAGAAGGAAGAGAATATCGGTGCCGCAAAAGGTACTGCATTCCATAGAATTATGGAGCTTATAAACTTTGCGGATGATTCTTTGATTAACGCCGATATCGAAACTGTTAAGAAAATGATGGAAGGTATGGTTGATTCGGGTCTGATAGCCGGGGAAGATGCAGAACTTGTAAGCCCTGCTATGGTTTCGAGTTTTTTACAGAACGATTTTATACATACACTGAACAGAGCTTCGAAAGAGAGCAGACTTCATAAGGAGCAGCCGTTTGTTATGGGTATATCTCCAAAGGAAGCAGGAGTTGAAACCGTTGCGGACGAAGAGATTCTTGTACAGGGAATAATCGACCTTTTCATAGAGGAAGACGACGGTCTTATATTACTTGATTATAAGACGGACAGCGTTGAAAATGCTGACAGACTCATACGTAGATATGCAAAGCAAATGGAGTTATACGGTATTGCCTTAAGCAAGGCGTATGGAAAACCGGTAAAGAAATATCTGTTTTATGCTTTTACATTAACCAAACTTATTGATTTTATCCCTTAAAAAAGCTATAATTATAATAACTATATATAGGTGGTAATATGCAGAAATTCAAGATGATTTTGGCGTCGGGTTCTCCCAGACGTAAGGAAATACTGAAAGAAGCCGGATATAACTTCGATGTAATCCCGTCAGATGCGACGGAAGAAGCCAAGTATAAAAGGCCGGCATACTATGTTCAGGAACTTGCAGCTGTGAAAGTTAAAGATGTATGTGACAGAGTTTTAAGCGAGACTAAGTTATATGAGAACGGGAAGTACAGAAAGGGCGAGGTAATAATCCTCGGTGCGGATACCGTTGTGTGTCTTTATGACGATATCTTAGGTAAGCCTAAGAATGAGAAAGATGCATTTAATATGATTAAGTCCTTGTCCGGTAAGAAACATTGCGTATATACCGGAATATCTTTGATAAGAGCCGTGGACGGCAAGGTTGTTAAGAGAAGAACAACCTACTTAAGAACCGGTGTTAATGTAGCCGAACTTTCGGATGATGAGATCAATGAGTATATCAAGACCGGTGAGTGCATGGATAAGGCCGGAGCCTATGCGATCCAGGGAAAGTTTGCCAAGCATATTGAGAGAATAGAGGGTAATTATCATAATGTGGTAGGCTTGCCGATTAACGAAGTCTATAAGCTTATCAATACTATAAGAGGTGTATAGTATGTACAATTACGATGAAGAATGCCTTAAGGTATTTATGGATAATCAGGAGAAGCTTATCGGAAGGAAAGAATTCACGACACTTGAAGATGCTGATGAATTCTTATCGGACGTTATGGCAGTTAAGCTTGAATCTGTTAATGAGGTACGCGAGTACTTAATTGATGCGGGAATGGATGCGTACGGATTATCAGACGAGGAATTGTGTATGGAAGCTGAGGTATTTAAGCTTCCGAGTGGTGAATATCTGGTTGTTGAGGGATAGAGTTAATGAAGTTTAAGAGGGTAACGGTACTTGTCATTCTGAGCTTTTTGCTTATAATGCTTATGGCGGGATGCAAGGGCAAGAAGGTAGAGGTCGCTTGGGAGACCAAGCTTAACGACACTACACTTCTTAAGATTGACAAAGAGACTGTAAGCATTAATGAGGCGAGACTTATCTTACTTAATTACAGGAATCTGTATGTCAATGCCTTAGGACGCGAGATAATAGGTGAAGCCGAATCTGACAGAGATTTTGAAGAGTATATCCGTAAGATTGTTCTGTCAGAGCTTGCAAAAATGAAGACAATGGTGGTTCTTGCAAAAGAGAGGGGAATAGAACTTACCGACGAAGAGATTACTGCCGCAGATAAGGCTGCTGATGTATATTACGGAGGCCTAAGTGATGAGGAAAGAGATTATATAGATCTTTCCAAGAGCGAGATAGCGGCAATATATAAGGATTATGCATTGGCAGCCAAGTTATACGCCACACTTTCCGGAGGGGTCAACGCGGAAGTAAGCGATGACGATGCGAGAGTAATGATAGTTCAGCAGATAGTTGTGGCAACCAAGTTATTGGCTGACAAGGTTTCCGATAAGCTTGCCAACGGCGCAGACTTTACGGAGGTTGCCAATGTTCACAGTGAAGTAAGTTCCAGAGAGTTTAGATTATACAGACAGGATATGAGCGATGTCGTATATGCGGCACTTTCCACATTGAACGACGGTGCGATTTCCTCATGCATTAAGGAAAATGATAAGTTTATTTTTTATCATGTTATAAGTAAGATAGACAGGGAACTTACCGAAGAGAATAAGCTTGCAATAGTAAGAGAGAGAGCAAAGGCTGCGTTTGATGACGTTTATGAGGATGCAGTAAGCAACATGAATTCTACATACAATGAAACACTGTTTAATGAGCTTTTGATTGAGGCAGATGTGACATGCGAAACTTCCGATTTCTTTAGTGTATTTAAAAAGTATTTCGCGAAGTACGCAGAGTAACATTACGTAAGTAATGCTGTTTTACGTAGGAAGAGGGTTATAGTATGCAGTTATTACAGTTGGAAAAGGGCAGCACGGCAACAATTTATGCCGAACAAAAAGGGAAAAGTATTAAGTTCAAGCAGAAAGTTAAGAAAATCACCAGGGAAGAAGAGGCTCTGCTTCGACAGAAGATAGGACGTACCGCTGACTTTTGCGTTATTGAGCCTGTTATGGTTAAGGGCAGAATGGTAAGCTTTGCGGTACCCGGACTTGTATGTTCTGTTCTTGGAATAATAGACAGCCGTCCGTACAGATGGCATAATATCAATCTTGCAAGAGTATCATTCCCGGAATCCGGTAACGCGCTTGTTGCTTATACGGCCGGTATCGGAGCCAAGTTTGAAAGAAGAGGTTCATACAGAGCCATTGTCGGAATTAACGGAACAACAAGGATTTCAAGAGAAGGATCTAAGCATACCACGCTTATCAGAGATGTAAGTATAAGCGGCATCGGTCTTGTGGTTCCTAAGGATTTTACGGGTAAGATCGGTGATAATGTTAATATACAGTATTCGGATACAATATCACTTGATAAGCTTGACTCGAAATATGTTAAGTTCGATCTTGACGGATTTATAGTGCGCGAACAGCCGCTTGATGCCAACAGGAAAATCATAGGCTGTCGCTTAACGGCGGGAGACCGTAATCTGCTGAGCAGATATATAACCTGTAAGCAGAAAAAGAGCTTACAGTACAGAAGTGCTCGCAGTTCGGATAAATCAAACTCCAATAGCGGGTTTATTAACGTAGAAAGGAAATGATAGTAATGAAACGACAGGGAAGTCTGTCAATTGACAGCGAAAATATATTCCCGATCATTAAGAAATGGTTATATTCAGATCAGGATATTTTCGTTCGTGAGCTCGTATCAAACGGATGTGACGCGATCACCAAGCTCAAGAAATTAGACATGATGGGAGAGTACGAACTTCCGGAGGATTACAAACCGAAGATTGAAGTGATTGCCAATGACAAGGACAAGACTCTTACTTTTAAGGACAACGGTCTTGGAATGACAATGGAAGAGGTTGACGAATACATCAACCGCATCGCTTTTTCGGGAGCAACAGATTTTCTTAACACTTATAAGGACAAGACCAATGACGATCAGATTATAGGCCATTTCGGACTTGGTTTTTACTCTGCATTTATGGTTTCCGATATGGTTTCCATAGATACGCTTTCTTACAGGAAAGATGCGACTCCTGTTCACTGGGAGTGCGACGGCGGTACCGAATTCGATATGGAAGAAGGCGACAGAGCTGAGGTTGGTACCACAATTACATTACATATTAACGAGGACTGTCTGGCTTATGCCAATGAATACAAGGTTCGTGAGATACTTAATAAGTACTGCGCTTTTATGCCGACGGAGATCTATCTTACGAATCCAAATAAAGAGCCAAAGAAGGATAAGGACGGTAATATAATTGCGGAAGAGCCGACTCCCCTTAACGATACCAATCCTTTGTGGACATTAAATCCTGCCGAATGCAAGGATGAGCAGTACAAGGAGTTCTATCGTAAAGTATTTCATGATTATAAGGAGCCGCTTTTCTGGATTCACTTAAATATGGATTATCCTTTTAACCTTAAAGGCATTCTTTATTTCCCTAAGATTAATACGGAATATGATTCCATTGAAGGAACGATCAAATTATATAATAATCAGGTATTTATTGCAGATAATATCAAGGAAGTCATTCCTGAATTCCTTATGCTTTTAAAGGGTGTTATCGATTGCCCTGATCTTCCGCTTAACGTATCGCGTTCCGCCTTGCAGAACGACGGCTTCGTTAACAAGATTTCAGAGTACATCTCCAAGAAGGTCGCAGATAAATTATCCGGTATGTGCAAGACCGATAAGGAGAATTACGAGAAGTTCTGGGATGATATCAGCCCGTTCATCAAGTTCGGATGCTTGAAGGACGAGAAGTTCTGCGACAGAATGAATGATTTCATTCTTTTTAAAGACCTTGACGATAAGTACATTACATTGCCTGAGTTAATGGTTCAGGATGATAAGGAAAAAGCGCCTGACGAGGACGCTACGACAGAAGATAAGAAAGAGAATAACGAAGAGGCTAAAGAGTCTGAGAAGACAACAATATATTATGTAACGGACCCTGTTATGCAGAGCCAGTACATCAATATGTTCAAGGTCAATAATACGCCTGCCGTTATTCTTAACCATAATATTGATACTTCTTTTATTACACAGCTTGAAAGAAGAAATGAGAAGTATAAATTCATGCGTATCGATTCCGAGCTTATATCGGATGCCAAGGAAGAAGTATCCGAAGATGAACTTAAGGATTCGCTTGAAGATATTACCAAGGCATTTAAAAAAGCTCTTAACCGCGACAATATCAATATTAAGCTTGAGAAGCTTAAAGATGAGAACATCTCCTCAATCCTTACACTTTCCGAAGAGGGAAGAAGAATGCAGGATATGATGAAGATGTACGGCATGGCCGGAGTGAATCCGGAAATGTTTGGCGGTGATGAGTGTATTACACTAAATATTAACAATAAGTTGGTACAATTCATACTTGAGCATAAGAAAAGCAAACGTGTACCTTTATTCTGCGAGCAGTTATACGACCTTGCATTACTTGCAAACAGACCGCTTACCTCTGATGAGATGACGCGATTCGTGAAAAGATCGAACGAGATAATGCTTGAACTTGCAGATTAATAATATGCATAATAAATCCCAAGGAGGTAATTATGAAACTGGTTCATACCAATGACAACTGTATAGGATGCAATAAGTGTATAAGAGCCTGCAGTGTAGTAGGTGCCAATATTGCAACCGTTGATGAGAACGGCAATCCTAGAATTGAGGTCGATGAGACTAAGTGTATTGCCTGCGGAGCATGTATCGATGCCTGCGAGCATCATGCAAGAGAATTTGAAGACGATACGGAGAGATTCTTTGAAGATCTTGCAAAGGGCGAGAAAATAAGTATCTTACTTGCACCTGCTTTTATAGCAAATTACCCGAATGAATATGAGAAAATGCTCGGTGCGTTAAAGAGTAAAGGTGTTAACAGAATCATAAGTATTTCCTTTGGTGCAGATATTACGACATGGGGATACATTAACTATGTTAAGAAGTATAATTTCGTAGGCGGTATTTCACAGCCGTGTCCTGCAGTTGTAGGATATATCGAGAAATATACTCCTGAACTTATTCCGAAGTTGTTCCCGGTTCATTCACCGATGATGTGCGGCGCAATTTATGTTAAGAAGTATATGAAGCTTAATGATAAGCTTGCCTTTATAAGTCCTTGTATTGCCAAGAAGATTGAGATTTCAGATCCGAATACCAACGGGTATATTGAATACAACGTAACCTTTGATCATCTTGTTAAGTATTTTAAGGAGCATAATATTACAGGTGGTACTCTTGCAAAGGATGAAATCGAGTATGGTCTCGGTTCGGCATATCCTATGCCGGGTGGTTTAAAGACCAATGTATTCTGGTTCTTGGGACAGGATCTTCTTGTTCGCCAGATTGAGGGCGAGAAGCATATGTATCAGTACCTTGAAGCTCATAAGAATGAGATTGCAGCAGGTAAGGGGAAGGCATTCATGATCGATGCCCTTAACTGTGCACAGGGATGTCTCTACGGAACTGCAACGGAAGAGAGCAAGCTTAGTTCTGACGATACCTTATTTAATTTGAATAAAGTTGCGGTAGGTACCATGAATAATCTGCGCAAGAGCCCGTGGTCCGGCAAGCTTTCGCCGGAGAAGAGACTTGAAGCGTTAAATAAGCAGTTCGCAGACCTTAATCTTGACGACTTTATAAGAAAGTATACCGATCGTTCAAGAGAGACAATGCTTAAGAAGCCATCCAATCAGGATCTTAACGAAATCTATAAGTCAATGTATAAGGATACCGAAGCTAAGCGCCATATTGATTGCGCATGCTGCGGATACGATACATGTGAGATAATGGCAACCGCTATTTATAACGGAGTTAACAGAAAAGAGAACTGTATCCATTATGAGAGAGCAATGGTAGAAAAAGAGCGCGCTCTTGTTATGGCTAAGGAAGAAGAGAAGAACCTCGTTGAAGCTCAGAAGCAGAAGATTAAGGATATGATTTCTTCCGTTAATTCGCTTTTTGAAGATATGTACAATTCAATCAAGGATCTTACAGCAGGTAATGAGCATAATGCAAATGACAGCTCTGCAATCGCTGAAAGAGTTAATAACATTGCAGACTTCAGCAACAACCTTCAGTCTTCAATGACCAATATTACAGAGAAGATTAAAGAACTTGATGAGAATAACGCAGAGGTTGTATCTATTGCTTCACAGACTAACCTTCTTGCACTTAACGCTTCAATCGAGGCAGCACGTGCGGGAGATGCGGGTCGTGGATTCGCGGTAGTTGCCGAAGAGATTAACCAGCTTGCAGTATCATCCAAGGAAACCGCGACAAAGAGTAGCGCAAGCCAGGAAATGATTGTAAGCTTAATTGAGAATATCTTGGGTGAGGCTTCTACTCTTAACGATATTATCAGTAAGGTAAGCGAGAGAGTAGAGACACTTGCGGGACAGTCTGAAGAGATGACGGCTTCATTCGATAACATTGTTGATGCTGCAGGTAAGATTCAGGAAGAACTTGCAAAGCTTGCCGATTAATTCATATGAATTATAAAATAAGGTCAGGGTATTAAACCCTGACCTTTATTTTATTTATCTAGGTTTTTGTTGGCTGTTGAAAGCATAAGCTTAATTCTGTTAAGCTGGTTAACTTCCGATGCGCCCGGATCGTAATCTATCGCAACTATGTTAGCCTTAGGATACATGGAACGAATTCTCTTGATAACACCCTTTCCTACAACGTGGTTAGGAAGGCAGGCAAACGGCTGAGCACAGATTATGTTAGGTACGTTGCTATCAATAAGTTCAAGCATTTCGCCGGTTAAGAACCAGCCCTCACCTGTCTGGTTACCGACGGATACGATCTTGGAAGCTTCATGACCTAAATGCCTTATATCAGCAGGCGGTTCGAAATTTTTACTCTTAATAAAAGCTTTTTTCGCCGATTTTCTTATAATCTCAAGATATTTAATCGTAGCATGCGTAAATATCGTACTGCTCTTCTTGGCACCAAGATGTTCAACCTTGAAGTCCTGATTATAGAAGCAGTAGAGCAAGAAGTCTGTAAGATCCGGAACTACGGCTTCTGCACCTTCATGCTCAAGCAGGTCTACAACGTAGTTATTGGCAAGAGGAGAGAACTTAACCAAAATCTCACCTACAACACCGACACGAGGCTTCTTAATATCTTTAACCGGAAGGTTATCGAAGTCTCTTATTATATCGCGACACAGCTTATTGAAAGCAATTCTTGAAGGAATTGTCTTTCTTGTAATAAGCTTAACAGCTTTCTCTTCGTACTTCTTATGAAGGGCGTTAGCGGAGCCTTCAACGAGTTCATAAGGACGCATATGATATAAGCACTTCATAAATACGTCGCCGATAATAAGAGCGTACATGGCGCGACGAAGTAATCCCGGTGTTATGTTAAAGCCCGGATTGCTCTCTAAAGAGCTTACGTTAAGCGAGATTACCGGAATGTTCTCGTGACCTGTCTTTGCAAGAGCACGACGGATAAATCCGATATAGTTACTTGCACGGCATCCGCCGCCTGTCTGGGTTATAATGATTGCGGTCTTATCAAGGTCGTATTTTCCTGATTCTATAGCATCCATTATCTGCCCGACAACTATAAGAGACGGGAAGCAAGCGTCGTTATTAACGTACTGAAGTCCTTTATCTATAGCGGCTCTTGTGTCATTGCTTAAGATATCGAAGTTATATCCCGAGGCATTAAACGCCTGCTCAAGAAGCGAGAAGTGAATTGGTGACATCTGCGGACAGAGTATCGTATATCTATCGCGCTTCATCTTCTTGGTAAAGAGCGGACGTACAAAGTTGGTCTTACGTATGGTGCGCTTCTTACCTTCTTTTTCTCGAACTTTTATGGCGGAAAGAAGAGAACGGATTCTTATTCTTGCAGCGCCTAAGTTTGATACCTCATCAATTTTAAGGCATGTATATATCTTCTCGGAATTCGAGAGAATATCGTTAACACAGTCGGTTGTAACGGCATCAAGTCCGCAGCCGAAAGAGTTAAGTTGGATTAAGTCAAGGTTATCGTGTAATCTTACATACTCAGCTGCAGCATACAGTCTTGAGTGATACATCCACTGGTCCATAACGATTAACGGTCTATCGACATTACCGAGATGCGAGATTGAATCTTCGGTAAGAACCGCAATATCGTATGATGCTATAAGCTCCGGTATGCCGTGGTTAATCTCAGGATCCAAGTGATAAGGACGACCTGCAAGAACGATACCGTGCTTATTGTTGTCTTTTAAGTACTGAAGAACTTCTTCGCCCTTTCTCTGAATGTCTTCTTTGACATTCTCGAGTTCATTCCAGCCCTTATGAGCTGCGAGCTTTATCTCGTGAGCGGAGATGCCGAATTCCTTTTCAAATATATTAACCAAAGCTTCGGTCAGAACTTTTTCCGAAGCAAAGGAAAGGAATGGGTTATAGAATTTAATTTCACCACGAGTGATCTCGTCTACGTTATTCTTGATGTTCTCGGCATAAGAAGTAACGATAGGACAGTTGTAGTGGTTGTTGGCGTCCTTAAACTCCTGCCTCTCGTAAGGAATACAAGGGTAGAAGATAAAGTCAGGCTTCTTATCAATAAGCCACTTGATATGGCCGTGCGCAAGCTTTGCAGGATAGCATTCCGACTCGCTTGGAATTGATTCGATACCGAGTTCATACACCTTTCTTGTGGAAAGAGGTGATAAAACAACGGAGAATCCAAGTGTAGTAAAGAATGTATGCCAGAAAGGATAATTCTCATAGAGGTTAAGAACTCTCGGAATACCTACGGTACCGCGAAGAGCAGCCTCTTTTGGAATCGGCTTATATCCGAATATCTTACCAAGCTTATATTTAAAGAGGTTAGGTGTATCGGTGGCTTTCTTTTCACGACCGAGTCCGCGCTCGCAACGATTACCGGATATGTATTTTCTGTCTTCGTTGAATTCGTTGATTGTAAGAAGACAGTGGTTGATACATCCCTGACATCTTGAAAGGGATGTTGTATATTTAAGGTTATTTAAACCGTCAAGGTCTAAGGTCGTTGTGACAAAGCCTTCCTCATGACGTTCTCTTGCAATCAAAGCAGCACCGAAAGCACCCATAATACCCGCGATATCAGGTCTTATGGCTTCGTGACCGCTTATAAGCTCAAGGCTTCTTAAAACTGCGTCGTTGTAGAAGGTACCGCCCTGAACAACAAGGTTCTTACCGAGTGATTCGGCGGATGTTAACTTGATAACCTTGAATAAGGCGTTTTTAATAACGGAATAAGCAAGACCGGCAGAGATATCCGCAACGGATGCGCCTTCTTTCTGCGCCTGCTTAACCTTTGAATTCATAAATACGGTACATCTTGTACCAAGGTCTATAGGATGAGAAGCAAAAAGCGCTTCCTTCGCAAAGTTAACGACCGAATAGTCGAGACTTTTGGCGAATGTCTCGATGAATGAACCGCATCCCGAAGAACATGCTTCGTTAAGAAGCACGGAATCAACGGCACCGTTTCTTATCTTGATGCATTTCATATCCTGACCGCCGATATCGAGGATGCAGTCAACGTTCGGATTAAAGAATGAAGCCGCATAGTAGTGAGCGATTGTCTCAACCTCGCCGTCATCAAGGCATAAGCCTTCTTTCATTAAGGCTTCACCGTAACCTGTAGAGCAGGAGTGTACGATTTTAGCATCACTCGGCATAAGGGCATACATGTCCTTCAACGCTTTAACTACGGTACCAAGCGGGGAACCGGAGTTGCCGCTGTAGAAGGAGTAGAGAAGTTCTCCGTCTTCGCCTACAAGGGCTATTTTGGTCGTTGTAGAACCTGAATCGATTCCTAAGTAGCAGTTACCGTGATATGTCTTGATATTGCCTTTTTTTACCGTTGCACAGTTATGGCGTGTGATAAATTCATCATATTCTGCCTGATCCTCAAATAAAGGATTAAGACGCGCCACTTCAAACTCCATATGAAGGTCGCTGTTTAATGTATTGATTATCTCGTCGATTTCATAATGTACGTCATATGAGAAATTAAGTGCAGAACCGATTGCCGCAAAAAGATGAGAGTTTTCCGGATAAATGGTATGCTCGTCATCAAGATTAAGTGTACGTATAAAGGCTGCGCGAAGTTCACTTAAGAAGTGTAAAGGTCCGCCAAGAAATGCGACATGGCCACGGATTGGCTTACCGCAGGCAAGACCTGATATTGTCTGATTAACTACCGCCTGAAGTATGGATGCAGAAAGGTCTGATTTTGCAGCACCTTCGTTAATTAACGGCTGAATATCCGTCTTCGCAAATACACCGCAACGGGCAGCGATAGGATAGATTTCCTTGTAATCTTTGGCATAGATATTAAGACCTTCGGCATCGGTCTGAAGCAAGGATGCCATCTGGTCTATAAATGAACCTGTACCGCCTGCACAGATTCCGTTCATTCTCTGTTCTACGTTACCGTTCTCAAAGTAGATAATCTTAGCATCCTCTCCGCCAAGTTCAATTGCAACGTCAGTCTGCGGTGCGTAGTGTGTGAGGGCAGTAGATACTGCGATAACTTCCTGTACGAACGGAATATTGAGATGCTTGGCGAGAGTAAGTCCGCCTGAACCGGTGATTACCGGATATATGGTAACAGAGCCTACCTTTTCCTTAGCGGCAACGGTAAGATCCTGTAATGTGCCTCTGATATTGGCATGATGTCTCTTGTAATCCGAATATAAGATGTTGTTATTGTCATCAAGTAAAGCAACCTTAACGGTTGTTGAACCTATATCAATACCGAATGTGTACAATTTTTATCCCTGTTCTTTCCTTAATATTATTTCTCCCCGAATTTAATCATATTCCCGATAATTATACGATATTGTACAGAAAAATTCAAATATGTATTTATATGGAAACAATACACGGGAAAATCACAATTTCAAAGCTGTAGGAAAATTGACAAAAACTGCGTTTTTTCGTATAATTAAACAGATAATGTGGAGGAGTATGTATGCAGCTCTTAAATAAGATGGAAAGAAAGTTCGGGAAGTATGCAATACCGAACCTTATGATATATTTTATCGGCGCTTATGTGGTCGGTATTTTACTCGGAATGATTAATTCCACGGCACTTAATTATCTTACGCTTGACCCTTATTATATAATACATGGGCTTCAGCTCTGGAGACTTATCTCCTGGATATTCGTGCCTTATTCGACAAGTTTGTTGACGCTTATATTTATGCCGATATTTTACTGGTTTCTCGGTAGAACAATGGAACATGTATGGGGAAGCTTCAGATTCAACATATTCATGTTCAGCGGTGTAATATTTACTGATATAGGAGCTTTTATACTGTACTTGATATTAAAGCTTCAGCTGGGAATGGCAATTCCATTTACTGCAACCTTTGGAAGTCCTTTCAGTACGTATTACCTGAATCTTTCATTGTTCCTTGCCTTTGCGATGACCTTTCCGGAGCAGAGGGTATATATATACTTTGTGATTCCGGTTAAGTATAAGTGGCTTGCAATTGTATATGCGGGACTTGCAGCATACAGTTTCATAGTAAGCGGCTGGATCGGAAGAGTTGCGATTATTACTTCGCTTCTTAACTTCTTCATCTTCTTCTTAAGTACGAGAAAGACTGTATTTAAGGGCGTTAAAAAAGGCGTGAAGGTTAAGAAAACAAGGTTTTATGACGATACAAAAGATGTAAAGTATAAGGCGGTAGTAAGTGATGGAGGTCCGGGCTACAGGCATAAGTGTACAATATGCGGACGTACCGAGAGAGACGATCCTACGTTACAGTTTAGATTTTGTACCAAATGCGACGGCAGTCATGAGTATTGCCAGGACCATTTGTTTACGCATGAGCATATTCATATTAATTAGGTGACAATTTCCGACAGGGGGATTTAAATTATGGATAATATAATGTCAGGCCTTGAGAAATTCGGTTTATCGACTTCGGACGATATGTTTAACGATCTTTTCGACGAAGGCAAGAAGAAGCAGGTTGATGAGAACGGTGAAGTTAAGGCTGAAGAACCGCCGAAGGAAGAAGACTTCCTTTTGAAGAAGGGCGCAAGATGCCATATGTGCGATAAGACATTTATGACCTTGCAGGTTAAGTCGGGTCGTGTTAAGAGACTTGAATCGGATGACGATTTAAGACCGAGATTTCAGTATATAGATTCGTTAAAGTATGGACTTATCTCATGCCCTTACTGCGGATATACCGCATTGACAAGATGCGCAGATACAATGACAAGTGTTCAGCGTAAGCTTCTGCAGGAGAATGTATGTGCCAAGTTTAAGCCTACAGGCCCTGTTGAGCTTCCTGATTCATATACATATGATGAGGCTATCGAGAGATTTAAGCTTGCACTTTTCAACTCGGTTGCAAAGAAAGATAAAGTCAGTGAGAAAGCATACCTGTGTCTTAACATAGCATGGCTTCTTCGCGGTAAGGGAGAAGAACTTGCAGCTAACCCTGAAGCAAAAGAAGAAGACAAGGCTAAGTGTAAAGCTGAAGAGAATGCTTTCTATGCGCAGGCATACGACGGATTATATAAGGCAATACAGTCCGAATCATTCCCGATGTGCGGAATGGATGAGGCAACAATGTCTGTACTTCTTGCGGAAATGGCGTTTAAGCTGGGTAAGATAGAGAATGCGGGAAGACTTGTATCATCGGTACTTACTTCTCCTTCAGCTAACCAGCGAATGAAGAATAAGGCTCTTGAATTAAAAGAGAAGATTATCGAAGAGATGAAGAAGAAAAAAGCAGCAGGTAAATAGGTTTTTTGTTTTTACAGGGTGGAGTGATAGAAATGAAGAGAGAATTATTAACACGTATTATTGCAACACTTATGCTTGTTGTAATATTTGCAATTCCGGTAGCTGCAGGTGCACTGGCTGCCGAAGCCAATGAAAATGAAACTCGCTTTGTGATTGACTGGACTAATGTGGAGCTTACAGAGGGCGGTGCAATGATTCCTTATTATGCCGTACTTAAAAGCAGCGACGGTTATTATTTTTATATGATAAGTAATAAAGAATATGATGATGTAAGCATGTATGTTCTCTATGATGATCGTTCATTTAAGGTTATAAATCTTGTTGATAAGAACGGTACTAAAGTGTATGACGGATCGGTTAATGAAATCGAAGGTGCGTCTGTAATTACAACATATGATGAGAAAGCCAGATATTCTGAGGTCTTTATTCCATTGAATTATATGGGAACAGACAGCTTTATAATAACTTCACAGGATAATTATTATGTGTTATATGAAGAAGTAACAGGACAGGATAAGAGCATTATATGGAGCGACGCCATTAAGGACGCTTCTCCATATATGGCAGGAGCCCAATATACACCTGAAAGACCGAAGGGGTATGATTATGTAACTGCAAAAGTGTCTGATTACAATATCGAGGATCTTACGGGCACATATAGCGGTATTGTAATAGATGGAAGCTTTTCCGATTGGAGTGCGATAGCGGGGCAGACAACCAATTTCCAGAATGCGGATCTTGATGCCAAAATCGTATGGGATGCGGATAAGATATACGGATATATAGCAATCTACGGTGCTGAGGCTAATGATACTCTTATTACCGGCCAGACGTTTTATATCCAGACAGACGGAGGACAGATTAGGGAGTTTAGCTTTAAGAAGTCTTCATCATCTTCGTCTTATTATACAGGTAAAGTCACAATGACCGGAATATCAGGCACGGAAGTAGCAATGGATAGCGAGACCAAGACAAGCGGCTGGTGGATATTTGGAAATAAGACTTATTACTATTATTATGAATTTTCGATACCTGCAAATGCAATCGGACAATCCGCGCAGTCGGTAAGATTTGGTATTAAGAGCGATAGTTACGATATGCCTATTACGGATTATACAGCCAATCTTGCACCGGCTTCTTCCGATGATGATGATGATATTCATGCCGCTGACGATATTGATATAGATGGAGTCTTTGATGACTGGTCAGATTTCCCGTATACATATCTTTATTTCTGTGACCAGAATCACAGCAATTGCCCGGATGGATATAATGATTATAGTCATAATGGTAAGACATCAGGATCAGCATATATAAAGGATGATAAGATAGTTGCGCATATTAAGAGTGTGAGTAAGATGGAAGGTAATATGGTACTTACTCCGTATCTTACTTATATTAAGATTAAAGTTAACGATAATTATGAGATAACACTTGTGACAACACAGAAGAGCACTAACGGAAATTACAGAACGATGATCGTTCATGAGGAGGGTAACTCCACACCGCTTGGCGAGATGGTGATATATGATAATGGTAAGACATTATATGAATATGAGTATTATATTGATATAGAGATGCTCGCAGAGCGATTGGGCTTAGGACCGACAGAGCTTAGAACGATAGAGATATATTATCCTTATATAGGATATCAGGCTGTTAAAGTAGCCGGTACTTCGACGGCTCCATATGTAGGAATAGCAATATGTTTTGCGATAGTAGGTCTTACCTGGTTTATAAGATACATGAAGGATAAAAGGACGCTTGGCTGATGATTAAGTACGTTATAGGTATAGTATGTGTGGTGATATTAATATATGTTCTTTCTGTTTTTAGACGCGGAAAGCTTAATTTCTGGTATTATATTACCGGCAGTATCGGCGTATTCTTACTTATGATGTTCTTCTTAAAGCCTTATCTTACGCTTCCTCTTGCAAGATCGGTTGCGGCATTATCCGGTCTTGTCGGTGACCTTACAGGTCTTTTTTCTGCATATTTTAAATATGGTATTATATTTGTTGAGTCGGAATTTGGCTCTATGACTTTACAGATTGATTTTGAGTGCTCCGGTATTATCGAAGTACTTGCATATCTTGCACTTTTAATGTTTTATAATGTATTCGACTGGGTAGAGAGACTATTGTATGGTATTATTGGTATTCTCTATATTATCGTGGCTAATGTTGCCCGAATAGTTGTTATTTGTTTGTTTATTCATTTCCACGGTCCGTCGTCTTATTTCGTGGCACATACACTTGTTGGAAGAATAGTATTCTATATTCTTTCGATTATTTTATATTTTTATGTATTTACAAAGTCACAGGTTCTTAGAATGAGGTTAGGAAGTTTCACTTATGGACATAAAGACAAGGCTAATTAGTTCGGTTCTTTTCTGGGCTGCCTGGATTGTAATTCCTCTTATATTGGAGATACTTCCGGCATTAGGCAGTTTCTTGATTCTTATTAAGAGAAGAATTGACTCTTTAAAGGTAAGACCGCCAATTAAATATCCTGAGATAACGCTTATAGTTCCTGTATATAATTCACAGGATTCATTGGAGCGCTGTATTAAGTCTATCGATGAGAGTGATTATCCCAATAACCTTATAAGAATTTACTTCGTTAACAATAAAGGTAAGGATGACAGTATATCTGTATTCAGAGCTTGTCAGAATAAGTATACCGACCTTAGAATGACATGGCTCGACAGTGAGCAGGGTAAGGCAAGAGCTTTAAATCTTGCGCTTTATAACAGTGAAGGAAAATATATCATTAACATAGACAGTGACGGTGTTCTTGAGAAAACCGCACTTTCACATATGGTTGATAAGTTCGAACAGTATCCGGACATTAACTGTATGACGGGTGTAGTAATGATTGATTACACACCGATTAAAGAGACAAAAGAAAGAGGCTTGAGATTCGTAAGAAGACTCGAGTATCTGGAGTATGCGCAGGCTTTCCTTGCGGGACGTAATTATGCATCTGAGATTAATGCGATATATACACTGTCAGGAGCTTTTTCGGGCTTCAGAAAGTCCGCGGTTCTTAAGTCGCGTCTCTACAACACGGATACAATTGCGGAGGATACGCAGCTTACTTTCCAGATGAGATACGATCACGGCGAAAGAATTATGCTTAGTGAGAAATCCATATATGTTACGGATCCTATCGAAGATATGGATAAGTTATATACGCAGAGACAGCGCTGGCAGAGAGGAAGCCTTGAAGTATCCAACATGTATGCGTCGCAGAAGCTTTCTGCAGGGCATATGTTCAGCGATTTAAGTGTAAGAACGCTTTTGTTCGATCATACCTTTGCTTTTCCTCGAATGATCTGGTATGTAGCATTGATAGTGCTTTTGGCAACAGGATATTCAGGCAAGACGATTGTTGTTGCGGCTGTATTCATGATTGCATTGTATTTCTTGTGTTCGTTCTTGTTCTTTATATCGGCGGCGGGATTTTTGCATGATTTCCCGACGATGCGAAAACAGTATTTAAGTCAGTGGTATCTGGTTCCGCTTCTTCCGCTTTATAATATGCTTACGTTCTTTATCAGATTTGCCGGTATTATTAACAGTATTAATACCGTAAGTTCGTGGAAGACCATGACAATAACCGAAGAAAAAGCCCTTATGGATAAGATATTCCACGATGATACCAAGGGAATAAGAAAGGTTATCGATAAAGTAGCCTTTGTATTTGATAATAGGAGTAAGGAAGAGAGTAAGCTTGAACCGATAAGGTACAAGACTGAAGGGGCAAGAATTCTGGCAGCACTTGTGCATTTTCTTGGATTTGCGGGATCTGTATATGCAATATTTCATGTGGCAGTACACGGTTTAATTTTTTAGATTTGAAAGATTGGGAGAGTATTATGATGACACCACAGTATGGAAAACATCATATAAGTGCTTGGTTTACATCACTTGTTGCTATTATAATTGCTTTAATAGTAGCAGCACTCGGATGGAGACAGGTCGTAAGATATGAAGAAGGTATTCTTGATATATATGCGATTCAGCAGGATGGATATGTACAGGTCGTACTTAATCAGATTAACCTTTTAACGTCAGCAGACGACACCAAGATAGTTGAAGATATTATAGGTACTCTTGATTCTTCAAGTAATAAGTACTGGACGTTATCCAAGATGGAAGCACTTATCTTCGTTAAGGATATCAGAGAATCCAATAAGTACAAGGGTTTCTCAACAAAATCATATTATGCAACCGATTCCGCTATGGCATTTATCGATACGCTTTCTTCGAATCGTGTTACCCATAAGAGAATCGATATCGATGAAAAGCGCTATATAGCATCGGGTGTACAGTTTGAGTTCGGCGGTAAGAACTACAGAATCTGTCTTCTTACCAGTGAAGATGTAATCTTGGATCATAATGCCTACCTTCGTGCAAGAGTGACGGTAACAATTCTTGCGATAGTATTACTTCTTATATTCGTTGTGGTTATATCGGCTTTGTCGAGGAAGATAGAAGAGTATTATGCTCATATATGCGGTGTTCAGGAAGAGAATCAGTCACTCCGTAAGGTAGTTGAGAGACTTAACCATCAGATTAATACTGATGACCTGTATGATACAAGACATGTATCATTCCAGTTAAGTGCACTTCCTATGTTCATCGATAAGATGAAGGGTATGCAGGTATATCCTCTGTATGTGGGCATTTTACAGTTTTATACCAATAAAGAGAGAGACTCATACCTTGTAAAGAGTCAGGTGACATTAGATAAGAGTGTATTCAGGTTTAAGGTTGACGATAAGCATATTATGCTTATATTCGTTGCAACACCGCTTACAACGGAACAGCTTCATGATATAGTCGGAGCCAATTACAGAGTTAAGATTGTTGCTGAGCGAAGACTGGAAGAAGCGCCGGATAGTAACCTTAACGACATTATTGAGGAGATGTTAGTGCAGTATGGAAAGTAGAATGTTTCAGAAGTATCGTTTCAAATTCTATTTGAATGCGAGCCATTATATTATAATTAACGGTTCGCAGGGTGCGGTACATCCGCATACCTGGGAATTCGTATTGGAGATACTTCTTTTAAAGAAAGAATTCGTGGAATTTGCGGTGTTTGAGAAGAGTATAGACAGGTATTTCCAGCCGTTCCAGAATCAGACATTGAATAATATACCACCGTTTGATACCATATTGCCGACTTTGGAGAATATCCTTGAGCGATTCGGTGAAGATATAAGACAGATTTTAAGAGAAGAAGGCGGTGAACTTACTCAGATAGAAGGTTCTGAGACACCGACAAGAACATATATTATCTCGTATCAGCAGGATGAGCAGTTCTCCGACGGCATTGCGAGAATGACTCAGGATTCGATGGATGACATGTTCACAACGATGCTTAATAATGCAACGAGACATTAGTATTTAGGGGCAAAGCGCAAAAGATGAAAAATACCATTAAAATAACATTATTCATATTGTTATATGCGGCTGTTGCTGTAGCGATAGTATATTTCACATCGATAAGCGGCGCAACTCCGGCAGGCGCAGATACCATGTTCTACCTTTTCAGAGCGGATGATGTATATCATTCTATAAGGGATGAGGGTATATTGTACCCAATCTGGAACGCCAGCTGGTATAACGGAGTTCAGATTTCGAGATATTGGCCGCCTTTATGTACATATGTATTGGCTTTATGTCAAGCCGTATGCAATGGCAGTCCTTATTTGGGCTACCTTCTGTTTGTCGGCTTGCTTTATTTTGTCGGAGCTATTATATGGCTTCGGATCGGATATACGCACGGAAGACCGTATCTTGGTGCTTTTATAGGATTAATATGGGGATTATTACCGCAAAATATCTTTCAGATTTATTCTGAAGGTGTATTGGTACGTTCTATGATTGTTGCATGGCTGCCGGCATATGTTATGGCAGTCTACGATTATTTTTATCAGGACAGAAAATATAGCCTTGCAAAAATGATAATCTATATGTTCCTTATGGTTATAGCACATGTGGGATATGCGGGCATGGTTGCCCTTGTAGTTGCGTTATACATGATTATCGACAGGATTGTCAATAAGATAAGCTTCAAGAAGATGCTGATCGTTATCCTTGCGGTGGGAATATCAATGCTTATTTCCGGTATTTACCTGATACCTTCTTTAACAGGAGGTATTGCGTCTATAGATATGTCACAGATTATGGCAAGCTATTTTGCCCCTTTGAAATATACATTGAATCCGTTTTTGGGATGGCATACAACTATGTACAGATGGAATCCTGATTGTCTGTCTGCATACTTTGGTGTTGTTCTTTTTACTCTGTGTATCATCGGAATACTGTTTGCGAGAAAGAAAGCAAAACCGGGATTTATCACAGCATTTATTACGGTTTGCCTTTCGTCTTCAGTTGCATATCCTTTGCTTGCAATCATGCCGGGCGGCTCAATGCTCTGGATGTTAAGATTTATGTCGATTTCGATATGTTTTACTTTAATGAGCTTTTTATTCTGGGATACTGCAAGAAAGCCTTTGATTATTATAATGTGTGTGCTTTTGGTTCTTGAATCTTTCCAGTGCTGGGCGATTATACCGTATCATAAGAATGGCGAGACTGCTGAACAGCGTTATGACAGACTTTTAAGTGAATCATTGCTCGGTGAAGGGCGTGATATTACGGTTCAGAGAGCAACGATAGCGGAGCCTCTCGGCAGTATCGATATAGATGAGGTATATTTGCTGGCAGGATATGAGTACGAAGAAAACAGTATTCATTATACGCAAGGACAAGGAGCGCAGTCTGCTATAACATATACAAATATAGTCCAGTTAAATCAGTCCATAGAGGATAAGCATTACCTGTATTATTTTGACAGATGCCTTGAGCTTGGCAATGATACGGTTATGATGAGTACTAAGAAGTTTGATCCTGAAGATGATGAGGATGAACTTAAGGATATTACTGAGGCTGCAGAAAGAATAGGATATAAGCTTTATGATGAGAACGAGACTGAAAGAATCTATCATATGGATGTGCCCGGAGCATTTGGTATTATAACCGAGTATGGTTCAATCGGTATCGGTAAAGGTAATACCAATATTTCGCTTGGCTTCCCGAGCGTTAAAGAGACGGAAGACCCGAATATCAATCATTATACGGTTGAAGAACTTTCAAAATATAAGACTGTTTTCTTGACAGGATTTACATATGACAGTAAGGAAAAAGCTGAAAAAATGGTTAAGGAACTCAGCGAAACCGGAACCAGGGTAATCATTTTTGCTGACGGCATTCCTGTTGACAGAACCACCGGTGCGCAGAGCTTTTTGGATGTATCATGTCAGCAGATTACATTTAATCATGGTTTTCCTGAGCTTACGGTTGGAGAGGGAAGATTTGATCCGGACCTTTTCCCGAAGGAATACAGTCAGTGGAAGACAGTATATGTTAACGGACTCGATAATGTTACGGGTACATTCCAGGATGGCGGTAAGACCGTATCATTCCTTGGAACCAAGTACAATGAGAACATTGTATTCCTCGGAATCAATATGTTTTTCCAGTACCAGCTAACAAATGATGAGACTGTAGGCTTGATTTTACAGGATATTTTCGGAATAAGTACAGAAGATATTCCTGATAGAAAAGTTGTTCCGCTTGAAGTTGAGACATCAAGAGATCATATAAGAATTGTTTCTGAATACGATAATGTTAATACAACATGGGCTTATCACGATATATTCGTTTCGGATGCGCCTATATATGAAGACAATCATTTGATGTTTGTCGATAAGGGTGAGACTTATATCACATTTAAGTATCCTTATTTCTGGCCGGGACTTGCAACCAGTGCAGCAGGAATCGCAGGTATGGTGCTTCTTATTATGCTTGATTCAAAACGCCGTAAGAAAGATTTAGCCAAGGGAAATGCTGAAGAAGAAGTCAAAGAGGCTACAGTATAAAATATAAAAATAAGTTTGATGGGAACCGTGAAAACGGTTCCCGTTTTTTATTATTTTTCCAATAAATTTTATGGTAAAAGTGTTGACTTTATACCATAAAGGTGGTACATTTAATCATGGTGTTAGCACTCGTAGTTTAAGAGTGCTAACAAGGAAACCAAAGGCAGTCAAAAAGGAGGTTTGGATATGGTTAGAGTTGAAGATATGCCGGTGCTTGATGAAAGAAAGCATAAGATATTGATGCTTCTTATCCAGAGCTACCTTGAGACCGGCGAACCTGTGGGATCGAGAACTCTTTCTAAGTTACTTGAAGATAATCTTTCTTCTGCAACTATCAGAAATGAGATGTCTGATCTTGAGGAGATGGGATATATAATGTCCCCGCATACCTCTGCCGGAAGAATTCCCTCCGATATGGGCTACAGGTTCTATGTTAACGAGATAATGAACGAATCCGATAAGAAATGCAATGAGATGCAGGCATTTGTTATCGAGAAGACCGAGAAGATGGAGAAAGTATTAAAGCAGGTTGTTAAGACCCTGGCAGTTAATACGAATTATGCAACAATGATTACTTCTCCTTCAACAAGCGGTAACAGAGTTAAGTTCATTCAGTTATCTGCCTTTGATGAGAAAAAGCTCGTAGCGCTTATAGTTATGGACGGCAATATTGTTAAGAACAAGGTTATTGAACTTAACGAAGACCTTACGCAGGAGACAATACTTAAGCTTAATCTTCTCCTTAATACAACACTTAACGGGTTATCGAGAGAACAGATTAACTTAGGTGTAATTGCCAAGATGAAGGAACAGTCCGAAGGATATCAGCAGATTGTAAGTGATGTTCTTGATGCCGTGGCGGATGCCTTTAATGAAGATGATGACTTGGAAGTATATACATCCGGTGCCACCAATCTTATTAAGTATCCTGAACTTGCAGCACCTGAAAGCGCAGAGAGATTATTGATGGCTTTTGAAGATAAGCAGGAATTGAAAGAATTCCTCGAAGAAGCCAAGGAAGATTTAAGCGATGACGGTATTAAGGTATATATCGGAGATGAATCACAGGTTCAGTCGATGCAGGATTGCTCGGTAGTTACCGCAACATATGATTTGGGTAACGGAATGAGCGGACACATCGGAATCGTAGGACCAAAGAGAATGGATTATAAGTCGGTTCTTGATTCGCTTAAGACAATTAAGAGTCAGTTAGACAGCACTTTTAGCGGTGATAAAAAGAAGAAATAGAAGGGAAGAACTTAAATGCCTGATAAGGAAAAAGACATTAACGTAGAGGTTAATGCAGGCGAAGATGAAATCAAGGTTGATGCTGATAACGAAGTAAAAGAAGAAGAAAACTTCGAGGTAGAAGCAGAAAACACTGACGAATCTTCAAAGAAAGAATCTCGTAAAGAGAAGAAAGAAAAGAAAAAAGAAGAAAAAGAAAAGAAGGACAAGAAAGACGAAGAGATAGCTGATCTTAAAGATCGCGTAACCCGTCAGATGGCCGAATTCGAGAACTTCAGAAAGCGTACAGAGAAAGAGAAATCTCAGATGTTCGAAGTCGGAGTTAAGACAATGGTAGAGAAAATATTACCGGTTGTAGATAACTTCGAGCGAGGACTTGCCCAGGTACCTGAAGATAAGAAGAACGATTCATTCGTAGAAGGAATGAATATGATCTATAAGCAGATGATGACAGCATTTGATGAGATCGGTGTTAAGCCGATTGAAGCTGTCGGCAAGGAATTCGATCCGAACCTTCACAATGCAGTAATGCATGTAGATGATGATACCCTTCCGGAGAACTCAATAGTTGAGGAATTCCAAAAAGGTTATATATATCATGACCAGGTTGTAAGACACAGCATGGTTAAAGTAGCTAATTAAACGTTTTTGTTTTATATAAGGAGGAAACGACAATGGGAAAAATCATAGGTATTGATTTAGGTACGACTAACAGCTGCGTAGCAGTTATGGAAGGTGGTAAGCCAACAGTTATCGCCAATACAGAAGGATTAAGAACAACACCTTCAATAGTAGCTTTTACCAAGACAGGTGAGAGACTTGTAGGTGAACCTGCTAAGCGTCAGGCAGTAACAAATGCTGACCACACAATTTCATCCATCAAGAGAGAGATGGGTACAGATTACAAGAAGGATATTGACGGTAAGAAGTATTCTCCACAGGAGATATCGGCTATGATCTTACAGAAGATGAAAGCTGATGCAGAAGGATACTTAGGCGAGAAAGTAACTGAAGCAGTTATTACTGTTCCTGCTTACTTCAACGATGCACAGCGTCAGGCGACCAAGGATGCAGGTAAGATTGCAGGTCTTGATGTAAAGCGTATCATCAACGAGCCTACAGCAGCATCCCTTGCTTATGGTCTTGATAACGAGCATGAGCAGAAGATTATGGTATACGACCTTGGTGGTGGTACATTCGATGTATCAATCATTGAAATCGGTGACG
>JAEENO010000039.1 GCA_016283755.1 Lachnospiraceae bacterium
TCCTGATGCTTACTCTGGATAGTTTTGAAAATTCGCCTATTTTAAGCATTTGTTTCTACCTCCATGGATGTATTTTCTTGAGCTCACTACAACGATAATCCCTCACATAATGTGAGAGTCAATATACATTTTTTAAGTTTTTATAAAACGTAAAACTGAAATATAAAATCACTACGCCTCGTTCACAAGTTTCCCTGTCATATGCTCTATATCCAATTCCAGACAGCATACGCGGGGAAAAGCATTTTTCATTTCCTTTTCAAGATATGTCTCATCATCAGTGAACTTCTGACACAGGCAAGTGCAGATTTCTTTCTTCTTTTCATCATCCGTAACCTCATGGATCCGTCCAAATGCTATTACACTATGAATGTTGAGTGCCCACTCGCCTTCTTTTCGATATCCTTTATCCATCACGCAATAGCTAACCTTATCACATCCCGAGATTGCATCGATCTTATGACCTTCTTTCGCGCAATGAAAGTAAAGCTTTCCATCACTTTCCGAATACCAATGATCCAGCGGAACACCATATGGGTATCCCTCATCTCCAAGAACAGACAGAACACCTCTTGGCTCGTTCTTCAGTATTTCTATGCATTCCTCATCGGTAATCTTCTGCTTAAAGCGTCTCATTTCTCTGAACATGATCTCTACATCCTCTCTTTAATTCTAAAAATACGAGTTCTATTCACAATACATACAAATGGTCCCTTGTGACAATTTAAAACCATTTTCCGCGATACTTAGAAAAGGCTATGACATCTTTCTTTCGGAAAGGGTATCGTTCCTCCCCAAGCATGATTGTAGGACATAGTTACCTCATCTGCCATTCTCATGTGTAACTGGTACTTTCACTTAAAAATCATCCCGACAAACTGCCGATTTGCTTAACCGTTTATACTGGAATATAATATATATTCTAACATAATTCTTGGCAAAAGCAACGGGATTACATATAGTCAAAACAAGCTGAACAATGGATTTTGCCATTATCCAGCTTGTTAATTATCTTGGGATATCTCATTTACAGAAAAACCTTCACACACTCTATTTAACCAATGCTTAATACAGCGTCGAACTTTTCAAGATGTTCTCGACTTATATTATGCGTTATCTGTATTAATGTAAGACCCGGGTCATTTAAAAGTTTATCCTCAAGCTCAGCTGTCGCATTCACATCAACCGCGCTTGTTCCTTCATCAAGTATCAATATCGGACTGTTTCTTAAGATGGCTCTGGCAATAGATAGACGTTGCCTCTCTCCTCCGGAAAAATTCTTCCCATTTTCTTCAATAACCGTGTCTATTCCTTCGGGAAGCTTTGCAATCAGTTCTCCGAGACCAACGTAATTCAACGCTTTTTTAATACTTTCATCATCAAACTTTTCTTGAAACAAAGATATGTTATTTCTTATTGTATCATTAAACAAAAATGTCTCCTGTGCAACTACGCTTACAAGATTTGTTTTTGATTCAACGGATAAATCTTTGACACTCTCCTCATCATATTTTACGCTTCCCTCAAAGTCTGTCATCAAACCGCTAATTATATTAATCAACGTAGTCTTGCCACTACCATTAGGACCGACAATTGCATACTTTTTTGCTTTTTCAAACTTAAAAGAAATGTCCTTAAGTATCTGCTTGTCGCCGTATGAGAAACTAACCATATCAAGAGTTAATGCGTTATCTAAACTATTTTTCTCTTTATTTCCGGTTTTTTCTTCCGACGCAAGTATTTCTTTATAATTCGTTACTACCGGTTTTGATGCGGCAATATTTGCCATTACGTTAGGGATTTCTGAAATCGGCGCAACAATTTGTCCGATAAGACTGCCAAATGCAATTACCATTCCTATAGAAAAGCGTCCTTTTATTACGAAATAGGATGCAATTGCCATTACCAGAATCGTCGATAATAATCCTACAAACTGTCCAACACCCTGGCATAATACCCGGCTTATCCCAACTGATACTTTTGCTTCCTCTGTCGTTTTATTCTTGCCTTCATGCTTTATCAAAATACTCTTAAGTACTCCGAAAGTTTTAATCAAATAAAACGCAGAAAAATCATCTTTAAGTTCCGCAACATAATCAGCTTGATTTTGCATATATGCAGCCGTTTTCTTCTCAATCGGTTTACCTATATTGGCAGAAACAACCGCCGTAATAGCAGCCAATACGATCATAAAAATAAGCATCATCGGCTCAACCATGATTGTTACAATCGATGCGGAAACAAACATTACTACAATTGACACTATATCATAAATGTTGCCTATATAAGAATTCTCATATATAGACAGATTGTTTGTCATATCATTAATATATTCCGCAGTATTTACTTCTGAATAATCTTTTCCGTAGGAAGATAAAATCGACCTGAATAAACCGTTTTTAAGATACGTTCTATTATTTCCTATAAAAGCGCTTTTCGTAACACCTGCCAATATAACAATAATCACGTATGCTACCGTGAAGATCAATCCGATTACAAACATCCGAACAAGTTCCGACATCCCCGTTCCGGCCGCATCCACAATTCGCGCAAGCATAAGGGAGAAAAATGTTCCCATTGTACAATCAATGACTGTCAGAAGCAAAGAAATTACCAATAAGCCCGGTGCCTTAAAAAGGTATTTTTTCATTATATTAATCCCTTTCACCATACCTGAAATTTATAAAAAAGGGATCTTTCGCAATGAAAGATCCCTTGCTTTATATCCTATAACTTATAATGCATAACCTGCATCGTATGCCTTAAGGTTAAGCTCTTTGAACTTCTCAGGTACCATCTTGGCAATTACTGCCTTCCAGTCGATTGAGTCAAGGCCGAGCTTCTTGATCATTGCGCCGAGTAATACGACATTCTGAGCCTTGATGTTGCCAAGTCCTTCAGCAATCTCACCTGCATTCAAGCTTAATGTATCAGGGCAGATCTTCTTAAGATACTCGATAACTCCTTCAGGATAATCTTCAGCACCTGTAATAATAGGCATTGAATAGATCTGATGATCGTTAACGATAAGTGTACCACCCTTCTTAAGATAAGGAAGCGCACGGAGTGCTTCAACCTGCTCGAAAGAAACAAGAATATCGGCTTCACCCTCTGCGATAACAGGAGAGTTAACCTTCTTACCGAATTTGATATGTGTTGATACGGAACCACCTCTCTGGCTCATACCGTGAATCTCAGACATCTTAACGTCGTAACCGGCTTCCATTAAACCTTCAGAAAGGATCTTAGATACTAAAAGTGTTCCCTGTCCACCAACACCTACAAGTAATATATTTGCATTTTCCATTGTCGTTCTTCTCCTTTCTACTCTAATGCGCCGAACTTACATACCTGCTTGCAGATACCGCATCCGTTACACTGAGCAAGATCGATCTTAATCTTGCCGTCTTTGCCAAGGGCAACAGCAGGACATCCGATCTTAAGACAAGCCTTACAGGACTTACACTTGTCAGGGTTAGCTGTTACGTGCTTACCTGCGTTAGCCTTCTGAACTTCCTTAATAAGAGCACAAGGGCTCTTAGTCATAATTACGAATACACCCGTTGATTCATAAGCGTCCTTGATTGCAGCTCTTGTCTCTTCAAGGTTAAGAGGATCAACGACACGGATGTGATCTTCAGGAATACCTAAAGAACGAACGATTGCAAGCGGATCGATAGCTTCTGTAATCTCGCCTGTAATTGTCTTACCGGTACCAGGGTTATCCTGATGACCTGTCATAGCTGTAATTGAGTTATTAAGGATACAGTAAACTGCATCAGCCTTATTATATACAGCGTCAACCAAAGATGTAATTCCGGAGTGGAAGAATGTAGAATCACCTACGCATCCGAATACCTTGGTCTTACGGCCTGCTTCCTTATTAGCCTGATCAAATCCTGTAGCACCTGAGAATCCGCCACCCATACAGATTACGGAATCTACTGCCGATAACGGAGCTGCCATACCTAATGTGTAGCATCCGATATCGCCTGCTACCATAACGTCTTTCATCTTGCCTAACTCATAGAAGAATCCTCTGTGAGGGCAACCTGCGCAAAGTACAGGAGGACGTGCAGGAGCTTTTACCTCCGGCTGATAAAGATCTTCTTCAACGTAACGCTTAACGCCGAATGCCTTACCGATTCTTCTTGTATTTAACTCATCGCATCTCGGAACAACGTCCTTACCCTTGCAGGCAATACCCATTGCACGAACCTGCATCTCGATAAACGGTTCGCTCTCTTCTACGATGTAAAGTTCTTCTACCTGATCTGCGAATTCCTTAATCTGCTTCTTTGAAAGAGGATTAAGTAAACCAAGATGTAAGTATGATGCATCCTCACCGAATACATCCTTGCAGTGCTGATAAGAAATACCGGAACAGATGATACCGATCTTCTTAGAATTCCACTCGATCTTATTTAAAGGAGTTGTATAAGCATACTCCTCTTCAACCTTCTTAAATATATCTTCAAGAACGAAGTGACGTGGTCTTGAATGTGCAGGAACCATAATGTTCTTCTTAACATCCTTAACATACTCACGAACGCCTACTTCTTTTCTCTCACCAATCTCTACGATACTCTTGGAATGGCATACACGTGTTGACATACGGAATAATACAACAAGATCGTAACGCTCTGAAATCTCATAAGCAATCTTGATGAAATCCTTACATTCCTGAGAATCTGACGGCTCGATACAAAGTAACTTACCGAAAATAGAGAAGTTACGGTTATCCTGCTCATTCTGAGAAGAATGCATACCAGGATCGTCGGCTGTTAAGATAACAAGACCTCCGTTAACTCCTTCATAAGCCAATGTCATCATTGGGTCTGCTGCTACGTTAAGTCCAACGTGCTTCATTGCTGCAAAAGCTCTTGCACCTGCCATTGCTGCTGAACCTGCAACCTCAACGGCTACCTTCTCGTTAGGTGACCAACGGCTTCTGATCTCCTTATAGTTAGCTACATTCTCCATAATCTCAGTACTTGGTGTACCAGGATATGCAGCTGCTACAGTAACACCAGCTTCATATAAGCCTCTGGCAATTGCTTCATTACCGGTTAATAACTGCTTCAATTTGCTTCCTCCATTCATCATATAATATGCTATATTTCCAACAGGTAAAAAGTTCTACCCGTTTTCACTCACTTTATATTGTAACATCCTTTATTACTAATTTAAATAAGTTTTTTGTTAATGGGATGTATAAGTAAGAGCCTATTGAAATTGTGTGTTCAATAGGCTCAATTCGAATTATCTTTATTGTCCGCTTTCCGCTTTTAAGAATTCTCTCATCTTAATCTGCGGTCCGCCTGTATGCGTTAAATATTCCTTAGTGATAACAACTTCACCGATATTGTCATCCTTAGGGGTCTCATACATAATATCGAGCATAAACTCTTCGATTACCGCACGAAGTGCTCTTGCTCCGACATCTTTTTCCATTGCTTTCTTCGCAATCTCATGCAATGCTTCATCCGTAAAGGTAAGCTTGACTCCGTCTAAAGCAAGCAGTTCTTCATACTGCTTAATAATTGCATTCTTAGGCTCCTGCAGGATACGCACAAGCATATCTTCCGTAAGCGATTCCAATGCAAAAAGAATAGGAAGTCGTCCGATAAACTCAGGAATCATACCAAAGTTTCTAACATCCTCAACTGTTACCTTCTGTAAGAGGTTTTTATCCTTATCATACTTATCCTTAAGATCTGCCATAAATCCCATTGAAGAAGACTTATTA
This sequence comes from Lachnospiraceae bacterium, assembly GCA_016283755.1. GTDB lineage: Bacteria > Bacillota > Clostridia > Lachnospirales > Lachnospiraceae > XBB1006. The sequence goes on from JAEENO010000039.1 coordinate 5,750, forward strand.
AGACGCTCCTTAATTACATTCTCCATCTCCGGGAAAGCACCGCCGCAGATAAATAAGATATTGGTCGTATCAATAGTTACCATCGGAACCATAGCATTCTTTGAAGATGCACCTACAGGCACTTCAACCTCAGCACCTTCAAGAAGCTTAAGCATACCCTGCTGAACAGATTCACCGCTTACATCACGCTGATTCGTATTCTTCTTCTTGGCGATTTTATCAATCTCATCTACAAAGATTATGCCGTGCTCGGCCTTCTCTATATCATTATCTGCTGCCGCAAGTAACTTCGATACAACAGACTCGATATCGTCACCGATATAACCCGCCTCGGTAAGAGACGTAGCATCGGTTACCGCAAGCGGCACATCGAGAAGCTTGGCAAGCGTACGTACCAGATATGTCTTACCGCAGCCTGTCGGTCCTATCATAAGCATATTGGACTTCTCTATCTCGACGCCGTCCTTATTAGGATTTGCAATTCTCTTATAGTGATTGTATACGGCAACAGACATAACCTTCTTCGCCTGTTCCTGGCCTACCACATACTTATCAAGTTCTTCCTTAATCTTATGCGGTGCAGGTATGTCGCTTATATCGAATACCGGCTTAACCTTATCCTTATGCTTAGCTTTTTTTACGCGCTGCGACTGAGGAATATCCGATAATCCGCCCATATCCGCAAGGTTTAAGAAACGAATGCTCGGGCCCTTATGCTTCTTATCTTTATCGTCTGAATCCTTATCCTCATCTTTAGAACCCGCCTGCGGAATCTCCGCAAATGCCGGTCCGAAATCAAAGTTCGGCGGGACCATAGACATATTGTCCATCTGGTCAAATGTTCGCTGCATACAGTCTACGCAGATTGATATATTCTGTGGGATATGAAGCATCTTACCGGTCTTGGACTCAGGGCGCCTGCATATATAGCACACATCTTCGTATTCGGTTTCTTCTCTGTTGTCTACATTCTTATCGCTCATTAATTCTAACTCCTAAATTGCCATTCCTTAAGCCTCAGGAATAATACCTTTCTTATAGGCTTCCATCAATGCTTCAAGGTCTTTAATATCTTCTGCAAGCTTAGCGCCCGTATCCGTATCACGTACGAGCTTTCTCTTTACAACTCTCTCCTCAAGGATCTTATTGCTGTGTACGTCAGTCTCTTCCGTAACCGCATCCATCATTGATTTGAACGGTTCGTGTGCTACAAGCACCATTCCGTATGAGTTATAAGTAAGGGTATAGCCTGCAATACCCGTTGTCTTCTGATATGGTTTGGAGAAACCACCATCTATGGATAAAAGCTTACCGCCGCAACGTACCGGTGACTCGCCCTTTATCTGCTTAACCGGAACGTGTCCGTTGATAATATGGCTGTCAGGACCTGTAAGTCCAAATTCTGCCAATATATTATCGATAACTTCTTCATTCTCCTGAAGCTTGTAATAAGGATTAAGCTTCTCTGCCTGAGGCTCTTTCTCTACCAAGTACTGGCGCTCAAACGTTGCCATCTGATCCTTGCCGAATACCGGTGAACCTGCATTAAGCCAGCCGTAATAATGAATATCGCTCTTCGTCGGCTTCGTCATATCACGATTATAATATGCTTCTCTAAGCATCTTATCAAGCTTATCGTAGAGAGCTTTTCCCTTATACTTCTTACCTTCAAGAGTAACTTCCATGAATGAACCGTCTTCATTAAGCGGAACGCATCCGTGGAAAAGAAGCTGTCCGTTACATACCTTATATAATGCACCCTTCTCATAGAGGAAGGAAATATGGCGCTGCAATCTCTCGGAATTGATGAATGCCTGCTGCATCTTATCCATAACGTCCTTCTCTTCAGGTGTAAGCTTATAAGGGTCCTTCGGGTCAACAGTCGGGAATTCAGGGTCAAGAAGCTTATAATCTACGCCCTTAATACGAACAGTACCTTTTTTTCTATCTATCTTATCAAGTAACATTCTGTCATCCATGTTATATTCAGGATGACGCTTGATCATCTGTCCTTCAACCTTGAACTGAATAATGGTGATTGCCTTATGAATCTTCATATCAAGGGTCTCATCCATCTTATCATACTGATCTGTGCTGTACTTAATAGGGAATGCCGGACAATCGTCGTTAGCATAAGCCTTCATCGCAAAGCGCACAAGCGGCAATGCGGAGATCCCGTATCCCTGCTCTAAGATATCAAGATTACCATATCTTGCACAGATTCTTAAAACGGTTGCGACACATGCAGGATTACCAGCAGCAGCACCCATCCATACTACATCGTGGTTACCCCACTGAATATCTACATTCTTAAAAGCTCTTAAATCGTCCATTACAAGATGCGGTGCCGGTCCTCTGTCGTAGATATCTCCGATAATATGAAGATGGTCTACCGTAAAAGCTCTTATAACCTCACAGAATGCGACAACAAGCTCTCTCGCACGTCCGATTCTTATAACATCATGGAATATCTCGCTGTAATAGCCCTCCTGATCTGCAATATCCGAACGATCCGATAAAAGCTCTTCCATAATGTAAGCGAAATCCTTCGGAAGCGCTTTTCTAACCTTAGATCTTGTATACTTTGAAGATGCCTTCTTGGTAAGCTTGATAAGGCGATGGAGCGTTACATTGTACCACTCCTCTGCGTTAAGTTTCTTATCTGAGAGAATCATTTTCATCTTCTCTTCAGGATAATAAACAAGTGTTGCAAGCTGTCTCTTATCCTTATCAATAAGTTCGTCCCCAAATACTTCATCGATTTTTCTTCTGACAGCTCCGGAACCGTTACGAAGAACATGTGTGAACTGCTCATACTCTCCGTGAATATCGGTCATATAGTGTTCCGTTCCTTTCGGCAGATTAAGAATAGCCGATAAGTTAACTATCTCTGTTGCAACTGCTGCCCTGTTAGGGAACTGCTTACTAAGCTGTCTTAAATATTTCTCGTTCATCTTCTCCTCCAATAAACCCCTTATATATTCATTAAGTATCCGCCCCACGGAATCTTAATGTGAGTTATTTATACTTGATTACATCCTGCATATTGTATAATCCCGGTTCTTTGCCGATAAGGTATTTCGCTGCCGCCAACGCACCCTTACCGAAAATCTCTCTTGAATATGCAGTATGTGAAAGTGTCAGTACCTCATCACTTCCCGCAAATATTACATCATGATCGCCTGTGATAGAGCCGCCTCTGACAGAAGAGAACCCGATCTCATTATCTTCTCTCTTCTTTCTCTGATGCGTTCTGTCATATACGAAATTCATGCTCTCTTCTCTTCCGTCTTCTGCCGCTTCTGCCAATGCAATAGCTGTACCCGATGGTGCATCGAGCTTATTTCTGTGATGCTTTTCTACTATCTCGATATCAAAGCCTTTATCCTTAAGGACATGTGCCGCTTCCTTTACAAGACTTATAAGAAGATTAACTCCGATTGACATATTGGCAGAACGAAGAACCGGAATATTCTTGGATTCAATAACCACTCTGTCAATCTGCTCGTCTGAAAGCCCCGTTGTACATAAAACAACAGGGAGCTTTTTCTCAACGCAATAATCAAGAAGCTCGTCTACCGCTTCCGAATTGGAAAAATCGATAACAGCGTCTGCTTCTTCCTTAACATCCTTAATAGACGCATATAACGGGAACTTCTGCTCTCCGTCTACCTTATCGACTCCCGCAACTATCTCAATATCATCCATCTCTTTTGCAAGGGAAGCAACAACCTTACCCATTCTTCCGCTCGAACCTTGTAATATAACTCTTATCATAACCAACCCTCTTACTTTATATAATCTCTATAAAAGTCCGTAATTCTTAAGTGCTTTCTTAAGAACCTCTATATTCTTCTCTTCCATCTCACACATAGGAAGTCTTAATGGTCCGACATTCATTCCCATAAGATTCATGGCAGTCTTAACCGGCATTGGGTTAACTTCCACGAAAAGCGCATTGATAAGTTCGATTGCCTTTAACTGCAATGTACACGCTTTTTCAATATTACCGTTTAAGTATTCCATAACCATGTCATGCGTATTCTCAGGAGCAACATTTGCAAGTACCGAGATTACACCGATTCCACCGATTGAAAGAATCGGAATAGTCTGGTCGTCATTACCTGAAATTATATCCAATGAGCCATCGTTAAGTGAAGCAAGTTCGGCTATCTGTGAAAGATTGCCGCATGCTTCCTTTATTCCGACTACATTCTTAATCTCACGTGCTATCTTCATAGCAGTTTCAGGCTTAATATTGGTTCCTGTTCTTGAAGGTACGTTATACATAATAATCGGTAGACTCGTATTATCTGCTATAAGCTTATAATACTCATATAATCCCTTCTGAGTTGCTTTATTGTAATAAGGAGTAACTACCAGAAGCGCATCTGCACCTGCTGCCTCAGCGCTTTTTGAAAGCTCAACCGCATGAACTGCATTATTTGCACCCGATCCTGCTATAACAGGAACGCGACCTGCAGCCGCCTTAACTGCCGTCTCAATACACTTTCTATGCTCTTCTTCTGAAAGTGTTGCCGATTCTCCCGTAGTTCCGCATATAATAATTGCATCCGTCTTATGCTCTATCTGATAATTTACAAGTTCCGTAAGTTTCCCATAATTAACCGAACCATCCGCATTCATAGGGGTTACGATTGCAACACCCGAACCTTTAAATATTGCCATATCCACTCCTCCTTAAATTCTCACAAAACTACAAAATAGTACACTTTATCACTTATAATGATAGCATTCTTATGTAGGTTGGTCAACATACACGAGGGTCTATTATTTAACAATACTTGCTTTTTGCTCCGTACGGATATACAATGTATATACAAGGAGGCGATATTATGATAGCAAGACTTAAACAATGGGGAAACAGCCAGGCTGTCCGAATCCCCAAAGAATTATTGAAAGAAGCTGCAATAACAGAAAATGACATATTAGAAATTGAAGTTACGAACGGAACTATTATTATCAAAAAGCAATTCAGACATAAAACTTTGGAAGAGCGCATTGCCGCATATGGCGGAAAGTTTTCATTAGACGGCGAGTATGATTGGGGTGAATCGGTAGGTCGAGAAATATGGTAAAATATAACGAATACAATCAGGGCGATGTAATAAGAATAGAAGGAATAAAAGATAAAGTTGTCATAGTAAGTAAGAACGTTTTTAATCAATTCGGTCTTGTATTCGGTTGCCCTATATATACACAGGGCGAAAGCGGTCCCTTACATATTTATATAAATACTAAAGAAACAGAAGGTTATGTTCACTGTGAAAAGTTAAAACTCCTTGACTTAAAAGCGCGTGGAAGTATATGCTTAGACAGAATACCAATTAATGCAATTGTTGATATCACCGATGCTATACAGGGAATCTTTGATTATATCTAATTTGTAATGAGGTACATATCATGAAAAGAAAGCTCAATTTTAAAACAGCCACACTGTTATCCATTATCGTATGTTTAGGGTTACTCATTCTCTTTAGGATACTTAATGATTCCCCGAAATGTTACTTGCTTTCATCAAGTTACAGTAATTTGGGTGGCAATATGTCATCCCTTAAAGTTGCCGAAGAATACAAATGGTGGAATGGTAACAGTTTTTCTTCCCCGTCTGCAGAAAGCACTCTTTATGTAAAATTTGATGGCAAGTCCTACAATGTAGATTACATATACTCCCGGTATAATAACTATAATTCATTTGCTACCGACTATTACGGCAATACGCGTGGAGTAACATTCGGCATTAATTCAAATACAGGCGAACTTGTCTATATTAATCTTAAGACATCGTCCTTTTTTAGATCAGAACCTAAGCTTGAAGACGTTGATAATATAAAAGAAACCGGAAAAGAATTAGCAGAAAAATACGCATCGATGTATATAGACCTTAGCGATTATATTCTTTACAATACTCGCAGAAGCCCCTATCAACCGGACAGAACACAAAAAACAAAAATGGTCTTCTATACATATACTTTTGTCAAAAAAATAAATAATGAGTGTTCCTCTGCATACATATCCGTTCAGATAACCTCTAAAGGAAATCTGGCCTCAATAGTAATTGGTGATTTAAATGCTTTTTCCGATCAATACACAAAACAAATCGATTCGTTCAAAGACCTTGATATTGATAACTTGGTAATATCTGAACTTAAAAGCATAACTAAAGAGCTAGATTCTCCCACCTTCGATATCACCAATAAATACTATGCATTAAATCCGGAAGGTAAAATTGTAATTTGTGTTACCGCAAAATGCTCGTATTATATTATTAATGATCAAAATGAGCGAGAATGGGCAAGCTTTATTTATGAATTCGTTGTAAAATAGAAAAAAGTCTCCTTAATGTCCTTAAGGAGACTTTTTTATTACATATCTTTTGTAAGTTCAAGGAACTCATCGATCTGTTCCTTGACAAGGTCAAGGGAACCTCTCCAGAAATCTTTCTTGGTTAAATCAATTCCCATTGTCTTGGCTGTATCTTCTACCGAGTTAACAGTCGTTGCAAGAAGCATCTTCTGATACTTAGGAACAAACGATGCTCCCTCCTTCTTATACATTGCATATAAGCCCTTTGAGAAAAGTGCTCCGAATGCATAAGGGAAATTGTAGAAGCTTAAGCCTGCCGAATAATAATGGCTCTTGCATGCCCACATATAAGGATGTAAGTACTCAGGATCGAGTCCCTTGCCGTAAGCTTCCTTCTGAGCTTTTAACATAAGGTTCTTTAAAGTCTCAGGGAAAAGGAAAGCATCCTTGCAGCCCTCGAATACAGCTGTCTCAAATTTGTAACGGGAATAGATATCGCAAATTGTCTGTGTGATATCGGAAAGCTGTGTCTCAAGGAGAGCGAGCTTCTCTTCGCCTTCTGCGTTATCTGTTGCAAAGTTCATGAATACATTCTCGTTGAATGTAGATGCAGTCTCGGCAACAGGCATTGAATATCCCTGGTTCAAAGGACGCTGGTCCTGTGTATGAAGATTATGATAAGCATGACCAAGTTCATGTGCCAATGTATCTATATCACTTAAAGAGCCCGTAAAATTGGTAAGTACACGTGACTGCTTCTTAGAAGGAATACCTGCACAGAAAGCTCCACCTACCTTACCCGCACGCGGGAAGAAATCAATCCATGACTCATCAAAAGCACGAGTCATCATATCAGCCATATCCTTGGAGAAGTTACCGAATAAGTTAATAAGCATATCGCGTGCTTCTTCAACAGTATACTTCTTATCCATCTTTCCTATCGGTGCAAAAAGCTCAAACCAAGGAAGTCCGTTCTTATAACCTAATATCTTTGCTTTTCTAAGCATATACTCTTCAAACTTAGGAAGGTACTCATCAATCGAACCCCACAAAGCATCAAGAGTCTCTTTCTTCATTCTCGAGTGATCAAGCGTGGCTTCAAGTGCAGATGCATATCCGCGTTCCTTCGTAATCATATTGGCCTGCTTCTTAATGTTGTTAAGAGAGTAAGCAATTGCCGATTCAATCTTCTTATATGCCGCAAGCTCTGCATCGTAAGCTTTTTTACGAACATTCTTATCAGGATCGTTGGCTTTATTTCTTACGCTTGAAAGGTTGATTATCTCGCCTTCGTAATCAACTTCGAGAGTTGATGTTAAATAGCTGAACATATTGCCCCAAGCGCTTCCGCCTGTTATATTCATCTTGGCATACATGTCTTCCACATCATCCGAAAGCATATGTGCATAATCCTTCTTGATCTCATTAAGGTAGAATTCATATTCGGATAAAAGCGCATCACTCTTAATTATCTCGTCAAGGTTCTCTGTCTGCCCTATGTACTTATCGAACATAACTTCATCTTTTGTGATCGAAGTAAACTTATTCATAAGCTGTCCCATAAGTGCTGCTGCCTTCTCATCTGTTGTATCTGCTTCACTCTGAAGTGATACAAAGTGGAAAAGCTCTCCGGAAAGAACTTCCGACTCTTCCCTTAACTTAATAATTTCGATGATTGTCTCTTTTCTCTTATTAGGATCAAGTGCTGCAGATAACTTATGCGTTTTCTCAATGAGCTCATCTGCTTTCTTTAAATCCTCAGCAAACTTCGGATCATCGTAACCCTTGTAGAGAATATCAAGTGACCATTTCTCGTTCATTAAAGTACCCCCTTTAAACTTGTTATTTATCCTGATTCATCTGAGCAGCTCTTATCTCGGCGCGCTTTCTTAACGTCGGATCAAGAATTTTCTTTCTGATTCGAAGTGAAGTAGGCGTAATTTCGAGTAATTCGTCCGCATCGATGAAATCGAGCGCCTGCTCAAGGCTCATTTCCTTTTTCGGAGTAAGCGTAAGTGCTTCATCCGCACTTGAAGAACGTGTATTGGTCAAGTGCTTTTTCTTACATACGTTAAGCTCTATATCTTCAGACTTACCGGATTGACCGATTACCATACCGGAATAGACCTTTTCTCCCGGTCCGATAAAGAGTGTACCGCGCTCCTGTGCCGCGAAAAGTCCGTATGTTACGGCTTCACCCGCTTCAAATGCTATTAACGAGCCCTGCTTACGATATGAAATGTCACCCTTATAAGGTGCATATCCGTTAAAGCTTGTATTGATAATACCATTACCTTTGGTGTCGGTCAAGAAATCTCCCCTATATCCTATGAGTCCGCGCGAAGGTATAACGAAATGCAAACGGGTATATCCACCTGCAATCGAACCCATACTCTGAAGTTCACCCTTACGCTGACCCAACTTCTCTATAACTGCACCGGTAAATTCATCCGGTACATCTATATAACAGTCTTCAATAGGCTCAGTCTTTTTGCCATTCTCATCCGTATGATAAAGTACTTCCGCCTTGCTTACCGCAAATTCATACCCTTCACGGCGCATATTCTCAATAAGTACGGATAAGTGAAGTTCTCCACGTCCCGATACCTTGAATGTATCCGTATCCTCCGTATCCTCAACTCTAAGCGATACATCTGTATTAAGCTCTCTGTATAATCTCTCGCGAAGATGACGCGATGTTACATACTTTCCTTCAAGTCCCGCAAGCGGTGAATCGTTAACGATAAAGTTCATCGCGATTGTCGGCTCCGAAATCTTCTGGAACGGAATCGGAGTAGGGTTATCAGGTGAACAAATGGTATCTCCGATATGAATCTCTGAGATACCGGATATTGCTACGATTGAACCGACCGTTGCTTCCTGCACTTCTATCTTGTTAAGACCTTCAAACTCGTACAACTTACTGATTTTAACCTTGATCTTCTTATCAGGGTCATGATGATTAACTACCACCGCTTCCTGATTAACCTTGATTGTTCCGTTGTCAACCTTACCAACACCGATGCGACCGACATATTCGTTGTAATCAATCGTACTTATAAGCACCTGCGTTCCCTTATCCGGGTCTCCTGTCGGTGCCGGAATATAATTAATGATAGTCTCAAAAAGAGGTACCATATCCATATTCGTATCCTCGAGATTATATCTTGCATATCCGTCTCTTGCAGATGCATATACGAACGGGCAATCAAGCTGTTCATCGGATGCGCCGAGATCCATGAGGAGTTCAAGGACTTCATCCACGACTTCCTGCGGACGTGCCTCCGGACGATCTGTCTTATTGATACATACGATTACCGGTAAGTCAAGCTGCAAAGCCTTCATAAGAACGAACTTCGTCTGTGGCATAACACCTTCAAATGCGTCAACAAGCATAACTACACCGTTAACCATCTTAAGTACACGCTCAACTTCTCCACCGAAGTCAGCATGGCCGGGTGTATCTATTATGTTAATCTTGGTTCCCTTGTAATTAACTGCGGTATTCTTGGAAAGAATGGTGATTCCACGCTCTCTCTCGATGTCATTCGAGTCCATGACACGTTCTACAACTGCCTGGTTCTCTCTGAATATTCCGCTTTGTCTAAGTAATCCGTCAACCAATGTTGTCTTACCATGGTCAACGTGTGCGATAATTGCAATATTACGTATTTTTTCCTGCTTAATTTCCATCTATATATCCTCTTTTCAATAAAAAACCAACGAAAAAATTATACTACAAATCGGAATACTTTCAAGAGGAAGTTTATTTTTGTATTTCACTATGATAAAAACAAGAGGAAGCCGCAGTTTCCCGCGGCCTCGTGAGTTTACTTGTTATATTATCTATGCTGTATAATATGCTGCCTGAGTATTATATAACTTGGCGTAGATTCCGTTATGCGCTATCAATTCGCTATGGTTGCCTTCTTCTGCAATCTTACCTCCGTCGATTACTACGATTCTATCGCAGAACTTACAGCTACTCATTCTGTGCGAGATATAGATTGATGTCTTATTTCCTACAAGCTTATCGAAGTTTTCATAGACTTCCGCTTCCGCAACAGGATCAAGTGCGGCTGTCGGCTCATCAAGTATTACAAATGGAGCGCCTTTATATAAAGCTCGTGCAATTGCAACCTTCTGTGCCTCTCCACCGGATAATCCAACTCCCGTACCGTTTTCATTGCCGAGCAAGCTATGCTCTTTATCAGGCATCTCATCAACGAGCTTTCTTAAGCCAACCATATCTATGACTTTCCTGACTCTCTCGCTATCAACATCAGTGCTTGCAGCTATAACCTCATCAAGCGGAAAATCAAAGAGATTAAAGTCCTGAAATACAACGGAGAAGATTGTCATATACTCATCGTAATCGTATTTACTTATATTTATCCCGTTTAAAGTAATCTCACCTTCAGTCGGCTCGTAGAAACGAAGTAAAAGTTTGATGAGTGTAGTCTTTCCCGCGCCATTAAGCCCAACAAGTGCAACTCTTTCGCCTATATTAAACTTTAATGATACATTTTTTAAGATATACTCCTCACTTCCGAGATATTTAAACGACACATCCTTAAAAGCAAGTTCAAACTTATTATCATCACGCTTTTCTACAGGAAGCGTGCCATCATAATCCATATTCGGACTATTGATAAATTCCTCATAATTCTTAACGTAATCATTAATATACTTTATATTCTGATAACGCATAAGCACACCCTGAATAGATGTCATAAGTGTAATGATTGAGCCTGCATACATAAGCACATCACCGGTTGTTATCGTTCCCGAAAGCGCCATTATTACAACATATATATACACATAACCTGCTGCAATCTGAGTAATAATCGCGAATAATCCCTGCATTCTTCCGGTATATCCGCCGTACGCAACATACTTATCAAACGCTTTTACCATTACCCAAAGCTTGTTAATAAAATAATCCGCCATATCATATAGTGCTATGTCTTTTGCAAATTCTTTATTATCAATAGCTCCGTCAAGCACATACCCTGCTACGGCATTCGATTTTTCATTTTCACGCATTACCTCTTCACCGCGTTTGCCTATTGCCGCCGATATCCTGAAGCTCACATAAAAAAGCGCTACAAATAAAAGCACCATCAATACTGTAAGTATTCCAATCTTTACTATACCTACCTCATTCGCAAATGATACCTTAACTATCAACGTTATCAAAAAGCCTAATGCAAACACAGTTTTTGCCAGATTAAGAAAGAATCCATACATATAGCTCAATAACGTAACTATATTACCGGTTGCACTTTCACCGACTTTTATACGTCTTAGTTTAGTCAGCGTATCTTCACTTTCCATATTGCAGTATTCAATATTCATTGCTTTTCTTGCAGTACGTTTTCTTGTTTCATACATACTTGGCGTTATATAATGATCGAATACCGAACGACACAGAGAAGATATCACTTTTAAAACCAACACTGATACTACCAATATAATCGCCAAAGTAAGCGCTTTTTCATAATTATTCATCATAAGCGTATCGATTACCTTAGCATATACTATACTCGTTACGTAAGCATAAGCGGCACCGCAGCTTACTCCGACAAATACAAGTATATTGATTATTCTATATCCCTTTGTCTGAAACCCCATAAATTTCAGCATTTCCCTAATTGACATCACTACTTACCTCCTCTTTGTAATACTTACTCTGAATTTCAAAGAGCTTATAGTACTCGTTCTTTTTAGCCATAAGTTCATCATGATTTCCAAGTTCTACAATCTTACCCTCTTCAAGAAGAATTATCTCCTTACAGAATCTAGTCGAGGCAAGTCTGTGTGATATAAAAAGCGAAGTTATACCACCAAGCCGTTCATCGCATAATTCATATATCTCTGATTCCGCCAAAGCATCAAGTGCTGCAGTCGGTTCGTCAAATATAATAAATGCCGGATTTCTGTACAATGCTCTTGCAAGAAGAAGCTTCTGTCTCTCACCGCCGGAGAGATTGATTCCCTCTTCGCTTATATCCTGTCCTATATATGTACCTATTCCATATGGTAACGTATTAACCTTATCCATTAGTCCGGCCTTGGTTAACGCAGTAATAACCCTATCTTTATTATATTCTTCCGACAATGCAACATTCTCGGCAATGGTATATGAAAGTACCAATGTCTCTTGAAATACAGCGGAAATCCTACTGTAATACGCTTTTCTGTCTATATCTTTGGTATTAATACCGTTAATATAGATATTTCCCTCGGTAGGAAGATACAATCCGCTTATAAGCTTAGCTATGGTTGACTTACCGGCACCGTTAAGCCCCACAAGTGCCATATGTTCTCCTGCTCCTATATGGAAAGAAACGTCATTAATAACATACCTGTCGGAATGCGTATACTTATATGATACGTGTTCAAACACAATATCAATCTTTTCAAATCCCGAATCCGGCACGAGGTTCTTATCTATTCTATCGTTATCATGCTCCATGTACTCTCTGTAATCACATATTACCTTGCTCGAATCAACACATGATACATAATTATCAGCAATCTCTTTAATCCATTGAGATATACCAAATACTATCCCTATATAAAAGACAAACATTGTAATTGAAAGACCGTTCTTCATCATGTTGATAAGATAGCGGTAACATACAATATCTGCCGCAGCATAAAGAATCAAGTCCGCAATACTGCATATAACTTTGACTACAGTATGCTTTGCATCGTACCTTCTTGTTCGTCTTATGCTTTCATCGTACTTACCGATCAGATAATCAGACAGTGAAAAAGCTCTTATATCCTTACCTGTCGATGAATCATTTATCGTTCTGCTTAGGTAATTAATTGTAACCCACTCTTTTGCCAGCTCATCCTTTATCTTCATATAATACATATTAGGAATTCTGCTGATTACGGCACTGATTATACCTATAACGAGTAATCCTACCATTATTAAAGGATGTATGGTGCCGATTATTATAAGATATGCCACAAATCCACAAATCGCACTTAACAATTCTGCTGATGCAAAGATTAGTGGCTCTACTCCTGCACTACTTCCTCCGTCAGCTGCCTGAGCGGCTTTTTCCTTTGCCAGTATTACATCCGGATTTTCCGCACTCTCAAGAGGCATTCTCATCATCTTTTCAACAGTGGCCATCGTGAAGTACTTTGTTCTTACAGTCGGACGACTCCATGAACCCTTTGAGACTATATAATCCTGTATTGCATTAATCATTCCGTAGAATAAAAAAGCAACAGTTATTGCAATTATTATCATTGCAATAGGATGTGTAGTTCCGAGAAGCCACACTATAAAAGCGCTTAGCATACTACCGGTGATTGGCACAAGTACAGATACTATAATAGATAACACCCATTCTGCAAAGAATACTTTCTCATGCTTTACAATCGGTGCCATTACATATTTGTAATTACTTAATAACGAATACTTCTTCATTATTTCCCAAAGCTCCCTTCTTTTGATGAGCCTATACTACCACATCTATTCTCCGGATATTAAAAACGTGCACGAATGGATTATTTTCGTGCACGAATTGATTTCATCATTACAAAGCCGCGTTCCAATGTGACAAACACAAGAAGTACATTCTTATCTCCTTCTCGAATCTTCTTTGCAAGCTCCATTCCGTTAATGTCATCCATACGGATATCAAAGAATATAAGATCATACGAATACTTACCCGCATTAAACAGATTCTCAACTTGATTAACTCCCTAATACTTCAAAAATGTAGCTACGTCAACCATTATAACCCAGAATTATTCGTTTAACAACGTGATAATCGTTCTATGTACGGACCATTGAATATTATCATGACATTAATCCGTAGGAAGATTTTATTTAAAAGACTACGTACATATGCAGGAGTCTGCCATATTAGCACGTAATTTGCTGTAAAAAGCGTCTTCCTATCAAACGTATGCAAATCAAACACACGCAAATGAATCGCACTAAAAAAGAGCCGTATCTCTACGGCTCTTCTAAGCTTTTAATTATGCTATGTTCTGTTCTGTTTTGACTTCGCCCTTAATATCCTCATAGAATGCAACCGTTGCTGCTTCAATCCAAGGTGCTACCCAGAGCATAAGGATTCCGAGGGTTGGAATCGATAGCAATATCCATCCGATATAGCTTAGATGTAATAAGAACAGCTGTCCCTTCTTACCACGCATAAGTTCTTTACTTGCCTGCAATGCTTCATATCCGCCCATCTCCGGATTATCTGCAAGAATCATCGGTGCCATCGAATATGCATAACTTGCGATAATTCCCGGAATAATAAAAAGCAAACTCCATAAGAATATAAAAAGATTCATAAGAAGATACATAAATAACGTCGATGTAAAGTTGTTATCAAATGCTGAGAAAAGATCTCCGAACTCAAGCGAATTCTCTCTATAACCTCTCATAAAAAAGCGCATATAACCTACCGTCAAAGCACCGCCAAGAATAATCGGGCCGAGAACCGTTGCTGCAGACGCACCAAGAATAATGCTGAATATAACGGTAACGCCTATTGCGATACCCCACTTGCCTGTAAGCATTTCCTTTGACTGTCTTCTGTACTCACTACATGTTTTCATTTTCATAGCCTCCACACATATACTCGGTTTTCATCAAACCTTCTATATTCTACGCCTAATTTATGTTTTTTATATTAAGACACGACTTATTTTCTTATAGAATACTCCATTGAAGGCCTTCCGGCGGTTTCATAATTCATAACTCCTACAACATCACCCTCTTCAACAGTTTGCTTTTCCTTAAAGCGCTCAAGTGCAATGCTAAATCTTTCATAAGAAAACGGCTTTACGAGATAATCTATCGCTCCAAGAGTCATAGCTTCTTCAAAAGTATTACCATCATTTGCGGCTTTATTGATTATCCGAAAAAGCTCATTTTTTTCCGTATATTGCTCATTTATCATTGCAACCATAGGACCGAATACTAAAAACGTGCACGAATGGATTATTTTCGTGCACGAATGGATTTCATCATTACCAAGGCAGCATTATCTCTGTTACAAATACTCCTGCCTCATTCTTACGGTTAATGTAACCGTCATACTTCTCAACTATTTTATTGATACGCTTCAATCCGTGTCCGTGATTGCCGCGCTTATTGGTTATGTACTCTTCATCGAGCTTTCTTATTGTTTCTGCTGTCGCATTACCTACGGATATATATAGCTGCCCCTTGAATTGTCCTATGTAAAGTCTCATAAATTTCTCGCCGTCAGGAACTTTTTCACAGGCTTCAACCGCATTATCTATAAGGTTACCCAATACTACGCATAGATCTATATCGGTAACCGTCGTCTTAACCGGGACCGTTGCCTTATAATCAACTTTGATACCGTTATTAATTGCAAGCGATATCTTGGAATTAAGTATTGCGTCAACGCCGATATTTCCCGTATCAAAAAGAAGACTTATATCGTCAAGGTCGTTTTCCAGATCATCCAGATACTTACGAGCATCTGCGATACTGTCCATTTCAAGATATGCTTTTAAAGACTGAATATGGTTATGATAATCGTGCCGCCAGCCACGCATCGTAAGATATACATTATTAACTTCTTCTATCTGGTTCTTAAGCAGCTTATCCTGATATCTTGCAGTGCTTTTCTCATAGAATTTAAGAATCGCTTTACGGCTAAATAAAATAACCGCTACGATAACTGCTATCGCAAGAACTATAATTCCCCCAATATAAACCTTTTCCATTATTAATCCCTATACTACTGCTTCAAATTGTAATTTATAAATGCTTTATTAATTGGTTCATACATAGACTTACTTACAGGAATTACTTCCTTGTTAGTAAGTGTAAGCTCGGTTTTTCCGATTTTTAATATCTTATCTATGTTAACCGCATAGCTTCTGTGTGTCTTAATAAAAAGCTCATTATTCTCATTTAAAAAGCTAAGAGCCTCTTCGAAACTCATCTTTAAAGTAATGAAGTCATCGCTCGTATGAATATCGACGTAATGCCCTTTTACCTCGATATAAGTAATGTCACTTCGCATAATCCGTATCATCTCGTTATCGACCCTGAAGATTATGCTACCCTCATCACGCACCGCGTTTTTTACTGCGTAATTCAGGACATCATTTAATTTCTCATCACTTATCGGCTTTATGATATATCTGTATGCATCAACCTCATACCCTTCAAACACAAAGCCGCGTTCCAATGTGACAAACACAAGAAGTACATTCTTATCTCCTTCTCGAATCTTCTTTGCAAGCTCCATTCCGTTAATGTCATCCATACGGATATCAAGGAATATAAGATTATACGAATACTTACCCGCATTAAACAGATACTCGTTCGCGCTTTTATATATATCCATATTAACTTGTATGTTATTTGATTCGCCCCAAGCTATAACACGCTTTCTTAAAAGTTCCGCCTGTGCAATCTCGTCTTCCACATAACAAATTCGCATTACTAATTCCCCAAAAGAGCCGCAAATCCTGCGGCTCTTTAATATATTCTATGGTATTTCTCGTAATTCCCTTTTATGCAAACAATCAATAACAACAACCGTATCGTATTCTATACGATACAAAAGATAATAGCCCTCTCCAACATCTACATATGCATATCTATATTCATTTCCGTTATTATCGATATGGGGCCTGTTAAACTCGGCATTATATGACAATGATATTTCAACATCTTCAATCTCTGCCTTCAAATGCTCATATGCCTGTATATTAGTAAATATTTTACTTATATATTCCAACTTATCTTGCATACGTTCGTCAGCATATTCGGTACGTATTACATTATACTTTTGCAACGTTATTCGTATTATCTACACTGATAACCGATACAATCTCCTTGTATTTGCCTTCTTTAACCAGTTTTTTGGAGTCTTCAACTACATTTGTGATATAGGTCTTATTAGCATTAACAAAACACACTTTTTCAAGGTCGTTACTACTCATCTTAGTATAATCACGCATAGATACTTTCTCCTTTCCTGATATAACAAGCTACTATTAGCCTAATTATATCATTATTCTTAAATCTTTTAAAGTAATAGGAAATATAATTCCGAATGATGGATATGAAAACCATAGATATAATTTGATTCTATGATTGTAATAGATAAATTGATTTTAGTCAATATGCATTTAAAACGAGCCGCAGTTTCCTGCAGCTCGTTCTATTTATTTTTTATGCTTTGTCGCTGCTGCCACAAATCCCGCAAACAGAGGATGCGGCGCATTAGGACGTGATTTAAATTCAGGATGTGCCTGCGTTGCAACAAAGAAATCATTCTTCGGATATTCAATCATCTCAACGATTCTGTTGTCAGGCGACAATCCGCAAAGCCTTAAGCCGTTTTCTTTTAATATGTCACGATAATCGTTATTAACTTCATATCTGTGACGATGGCGCTCTGTTATATTCTCCGACTTATACAAAGAAAGTGCAAGCGAGCCTTTCTCCAATACGCAAGGATAAGAACCAAGACGTAATGTTCCGCCGATATCTTCACCTACATTATGATCAGGTAAAAGCGCTATAACGGGATGCTTTGTTCCCGCATCGAATTCAATTGAGTTAGCACCTTCAAGTCCCGCAACATCTCTTGCAAATTCAACTATTGCAAGCTGCATACCAAGACAAAGTCCAAGGTACGGAATATTATTCTCTCTTGCATACCTAATTGCCGTAATCATTCCGTCGATACCACGATCGCCGAATCCACCCGGAACGATGATACCGCTTACGCCTGATAACTGCTTCTTAACATTCTCAGGAGTCAAAGTCTCGGAATCAACCCACTTAATATTGACTTCACGCTTAGAAGCTATACCGCCGTGCTTTAATGCTTCAACCACGCTTATATATGCGTCATGAAGCTGTGTATATTTACCTACAAGCGCTATATCCACGGTCTTTTCAAGTGAATACAGTGTCTTGACCATTTCCTTCCAGTCTTTAAGATCAGGCTTTCCGCACTTTAATCCAAGACGCTCAATCGTAACTTCCGCAAGATGCTCTTTTTCCATAGCAAGCGGAGCTTCATATAAGTACTTTAAATCAAGATTGTTAAGTACGTATCTGCTCGGAACATTACAGAAGAGTGATATCTTTTCCTTGGTATCCTGATCAAGTTCAACCTCACTTCTGCAGACTATAACATCAGGACTTAAGCCCATTCCCTGTAAAGTCTTAACTGCTGCCTGCGTAGGCTTGGTCTTAATCTCCTGCGAACAACGTAGATACGGAATAAGCGATACCAATATAATCATCGCATTCTCATGACCTACTTCGTGCTGGAATTGCCTTATTGCCTCTAAGAATGGCTGAGACTCGATATCTCCGACTGTTCCTCCGACCTCTATTATTGCTATATGCGTTGCCTCGTCTTCGTAGTTTCTGTAGAATCTTCCTTTGATCTCATCCGTAATGTGCGGAATAACCTGTACAGTGTGTCCGCCGTAATCACCGCGGCGCTCCTTATGGAGTACCGACCAGTATACCTTACCGGTCGTAACATTGGAATTCTTGTCGAGATTCTCATCAATAAATCTCTCATAATGACCAAGATCAAGATCTGTCTCGGTTCCGTCTTCGGTAACAAACACTTCACCGTGCTGTACCGGATTCATTGTACCCGGGTCAATGTTGATATAAGGGTCAAACTTCTGCATTGTTACCTTACATCCGCGCGCTTTTAACAGTCTGCCGAGCGAGGCTGCAGTGATTCCCTTTCCGAGACCGGATACTACTCCGCCTATAACGAATACATACTTTACTGACATTTTGTTCCCTCCTTAAGCTTCAATACCTTGTTTCTTGTCAATAATTCTTCGTTTATGCCTCTTTTAATATGCCTATTTTAATTTATCTTTTTTTAACCGGCTCACATGTCATATCGACACCGAGTCGCTTAAAAGTCTTAATATCAGCGTCAGATAACATGCATGAAATATGTCCCTGACAGCCCTTAAGGTTAGAAAGCTGCGACATTGCAATTCTTGCATTAGGATCCGTAAGACTTGAAATAGAAAGTGCAATCAATACCTCATCCGTATGAAGTCGAGGGTTCTTACCCTTTAAATACTTAACCTTAAGCTCCTGTATAGGTTCAATAGCTTCGCGGCTTATAAGATGCTTCTCGTGGTCGATTCCCGCAAGATGCTTAATCGCATTAAGAATTAATGCTGCTGCCGCACCGAGTAAGTCCGTGGTCTTCGATGTAATGATTGTTCCGTCGTTAAGCTCAATTGCAGCTGCAGGAACATCGAGTTCTTCCGCACGTGTATTGGCTGCAACCGTAACTTTTCTGTCATCGGTAGTAATCTTAGCCTGATTCATTAAAAGCTCTATTTTGACAGCTTCGTCTTCGCGTGCTTTGTCATTGGCTATACGGTTAAGTGTCGCATAATATCTTCTTATAATCTCCTGTCTTGATGCTTCCGCACAAGCTTCATCATCAATAATGCAGTTACCTGCCATGTTAACACCCATATCTGTCGGGGACTTGTACGGATTCTCGCCGTAGATTCCTTCGAAAATTGCATTAAGTACAGGGAAAATCTCTATATCTCTGTTATAATTAACGGTTGTTACACCGTATGCTTCCAAATGGAAAGGATCGATCATGTTAACATCATCAAGATCGGCTGTTGCCGCTTCATACGCAAGGTTAATAGGATGCTTAAGCGGAACATTCCAGATAGGGAAAGTCTCAAACTTAGCATACCCCGCCTTAACGCCTCTCTTATTCTCATGATATAACTGAGAAAGGCAGGTTGCCATCTTGCCTGAACCCGGTCCGGGCGCTGTTACAACAACAAGCGGTCTGGTAGTCTCGATGTATTCGTTCTTGCCATAACCCTCGTCGGACACGATTAGCGGCACATTAGCAGGGTAACCCGGAATTGAATAATGTAAATATACCTTAACGCCCTTCTTCTCCATACGCTCTTTAAAAGCGACTGCAGCATCCTGTCCCGCAAATCTTGTAAGAACCACAGAGCCTACATATAATCCGCGACTCTCAAATTCATGCATAAGACGCTTAACATCCTGATCGTATGTAATACCGAGATCGCCTCTCACCTTATTCTTCTCAATATGAGCAGCGTTAATTACAATAACAATCTCTGCTCGATCTGCTACCTGCATAAGCATACGAAGCTTTGAATCAGGCTCAAATCCCGGTAAAACGCGGGATGCATGGTAATCATCGAAAAGCTTTCCGCCGAATTCAAGATAAAGCTTATCTCCGAATTTACCTATTCTCTCCATGATATGCTCAGATTGCATTTTAAGGTATTTGTCATTATCAAATCCGATTTTATTCATCCTTTTAAACTCCTTTTAACTAAGCTCTTTAACAAGATCCACTAACCATATTTTTTTCTTTATCAATATAACTCCAACTACACACTTTAAGGCTTCAACGCCCTGTACAAGTGCAAAGCATACATAAAGCGGTAAATCTGTAAGCTGTGTAAGTACATATGCGAACGGCACACTTATAAGCAATAGTGAAAAGCTGTCGAAGAAAAATGTAAGCATCGTCTTGCCGCCGGATCTTAATGTAAAATATGTCGCATTATATACGGAATATACCACATAGTAGCAGGCATTAACGCAAAGAAGCATCATTGCAAGGCTTCTTACTTCATCCGAAGTATTATAAAACTTCGGGAAAAGCGGTGCAAAAGCAAACATTATCGCACCGGTTATAATACCCGTCACAAATGATACAAACAAAAGCTTTCTGTCCGTATCATAGGCCCCGTCAAGGTCTCCCGAGCCGAGCTTTTGTCCCACAAGAATCGCAATCGCACTTCCCATCGAGATAAATACTACGTTAAAGAGGTTACCTACCGTACCTGATATATTAAATGCCGCAACGGCACTTAAGCCTCTTGTAGAATATGCCTGTGTAAGCATTGCCTGAGATACGGACCAGAGTGTCTCATTCAACAAAAGCGGCATTCCCTTAATGAATATCTGCTTAATAAGAGTAACCGGAACATATAATGACTTATAGACACCGATCATAAACTTAAATCTTGCGGTATTAAGATGCGTCCAGGTTAGAACTATGCCGGATTCGACAAATCTTGATGCAACTGTAGCAATTGCAGCACCGGCAACACCTAATTTCGGTGCTCCGAAATGACCGAAGATCAAAATATAATTACCGACGAAATTAATTAAAACCGCAATAATACTTGCTACCATTGGCAGGATTGTCTGTCCCGTCTCACGAAGGGTACTTGCGTATACCTGAGAGAACGTAAACGGTATAAGTCCGATAAGCATTATATACAGGTACTGCTCCGCAGAATCAAAAGCAAGAGCAAGGTTAACTCCCGTTCCGTCATCATGAAGGAAAAGATTAATAAGTCCCGAACGGAAGAAATAAAATACCGCAATCCAGATTATCGTGATTATCAAAGATGAAATCACCTTAAATCTGAATGTATGCTTCATTCCTTCATTATTGCCCTGTCCGTAGAATTGAGTTGAAAAGATAGAAGCACCGGATACCATTCCGAAAATGCTGATTGCATAAACCATCATAAGCTGGTTTATGATGGATACGCCGGACATCATCTCTGTACCTAACTGTCCGACCATAAGATTGTCAAGAAGATTGACGAAATTGGTGATTCCGTTCTGAATTACCATCGGAACCGCTACCATTAGAAGCGTCTTGTAAAACCTCTTATCGCCAATGTATTTCATTTTAAAACTGCTCATAAAAAATAATCCCCTACATTATCACACTACAATCTGATTATATTGCAAACCTTACATTACTTGCAATAGAAAAAGTGACAGAATATTCTTGTTAAAGCCTTTTATTTCATACACTTTTTCGGTTGACGTTGCAATTTCCGGGTGATATTATTAGACTGATACACACTAAATCTGTAGAACTTTTATACAATGAAAGAGGTAAGAAAAATGGCAAAGATTGTCGGGGAAGGAATTACTTTTGATGATGTTCTCTTAGTACCTCAGTACTCTGAAGTAACACCTAATATGGTTGATCTTTCAACCAATTTAACTAAGACAATTCGTCTTAACATTCCAATGATGTCAGCAGGTATGGATACCGTAACAGAGCACAGAATGGCTATCGCTATGGCTCGTCAGGGCGGTATCGGTATTATTCACAAGAATATGTCTATCGAGGAACAGGCAGAAGAAGTAGACAAGGTTAAGCGTTCCGAATACGGCGTTATCACGGATCCGTTTTCTCTTTCACCTGAACATACATTACAGGATGCCGATGATTTAATGGGTAAGTTCAGAATCTCCGGTGTTCCTATTACCGAGAACGGCAAGTTAGTCGGTATTATTACCAACAGAGATCTTAAGTTCGAAGAGGACTTCTCCAAGAAGATTAAGGAGTCAATGACTTCCGAAGGTTTGATTACCGCAAAGGAAGGCATTACACTTGAAGAAGCGAAGAAAATCCTTGCTAAGGCAAGAAAAGAAAAGCTTCCTATCGTAGATGACAATTTCCATTTAAAGGGGCTTATTACTATTAAGGATATCGAGAAACAGATCAAGTATCCTAATTCTGCCAAGGATGCACAGGGCCGTCTTCTTTGCGGTGCTGCAGTAGGCATTACCAGCAACATGCTTGAGCGTGTTAAGGCATTATATGATGCCAAGGTTGACTGTATCGTAGTAGACAGCGCTCACGGACATTCCAAGAATATCCTCAACGCTGTTAAGGCTATTAAAGCTGAGTTCCCGGATCTTCCTGTTATCGCAGGTAACGTTGCAACAAGCGAAGCTACCAAGGCTCTTATCGAAGCAGGTGCTGATGCTGTTAAGGTTGGTATCGGACCGGGTTCTATCTGTACAACAAGAGTCGTTGCAGGTATTGGTGTTCCGCAGATCTCCGCAGTTATGGATTGCTACGAAGAAGCGAAAAAGCACGGTATCCCGATCATCGCCGAC
The DNA here is from genome assembly GCA_016283755.1 of Lachnospiraceae bacterium. Lineage (GTDB taxonomy): Bacteria > Bacillota > Clostridia > Lachnospirales > Lachnospiraceae > XBB1006. The sequence goes on from JAEENO010000039.1 coordinate 29,058, forward strand.
GGTGGAATCAAGTTCTCCGGTGATATGACAAAAGCTCTTGCAGCCGGTGGTTCCGTATGTATGATGGGTTCAATGTTTGCAGGATGCGACGAGGCCCCGGGTGACTACGAAATCTACCAGGGTAGAAAATATAAGGTTTACCGCGGTATGGGTTCAATCGCTGCTATGGAGAACGGTTCCAAGGATCGTTACTTCCAGACCGATGCTAAAAAGCTCGTTCCGGAAGGTGTTGAAGGCCGTGTAGCTTACAAGGGTTCCGTAGAAGACACCATCTTCCAGCTTGTCGGTGGTATCCGTTCAGGTATGGGATATTGCGGAGCAAAGGATATCGATACGTTGCAGACAACCGCCAAGTTCGTAAAGATCTCCGCCGCATCACTTAAGGAGAGCCATCCTCATGATATTCATATCACCAAGGAAGCTCCGAACTATACTACAGAGAATTAATTTCAATATAAAAATGCCACCGTACGGTGGCATTTTTAATTATATGAATCTTTATAACATCTTCTTTCTTAACTCTTCGCCGGAAAGTGGGCTTAAGTATGCAGGGGCGATATCGAATACTGTCTTGCATCCTGTCTGTCCTTCCTTTGCGAGTCTGTCTAATGCTCTTGCATAAGCAAGAATTACAGATGCTGTAAATTCAGGGTTAGAATCAAGCTTAAGATTATATTCCATAACATTAAGATGTTCTTTGTCATATCCTGTCTTACCCGTACGGAATACGAATCCGCCGTGAGGCATCTTGGAATGATTCTTCTTAAACTCTTCCTCAGATACGAACTTAACTATTGTATCATAATCAGCAAAGTAATCAGGCATAATCTTAATCTCATGCTCGATCGCCGCTTCATTTGCGCCTTCTTCGATTACTACATAGCACTCTCTTACATGCTTTTCACGTGCTGTAAGCTCCGGCGTCTCGCCTGCACGAACGGCCTTAATAGCCTTATCTACAGGAATTGTATATTCCTTGGCATCTTTTACACCCGGGATTCTTCTTATGGCATCGGAATGTCCCTGGCTTACACCCGGACCCCAGAATGTATAATCAGCACCTTCAGGAAGTGCACATGAACCTAAGATTCTTGCAACCGAGAAAAGACCCGGATCCCAACCACAGGATATAAGTGCAACATGACCTGTCTGCTTAGCCGCATAATCAACCTTCTCAAAATGCTCCGGAATCTTCGGATGTGTATCAAAACTGTCTATAACATTACAAAGCTTCGCATACATAGGCGTCTGCTTAGGAAGATCGGTTGCGGAGCCGCCGCAAAGAATCAGAACATCTATCTCATCTGCTTTCTTCTCAATCTCTTCTACCGAATATACAGGGACACCGGGTGTCTTGATCTCAAGCTTCTTAGGATCTCTTCTTGTAAATACCGCTGCAAGAGTCATATCTGCATTCTGTCTTATTGCGCTTTCAATACCGCGTCCTACATTTCCATAACCTACAATTCCAATCTTCATACTTTTTTACCTCTCTAAATATTCTTTCATCCAATTATTAATCTCTGTCAAACGGCGAATCCTGTGCTTAGGCTTGCCGGATCTTGATAGCTCATGATTTTCCCCGTGGAAGATGCACATACGTACTATCTGCCCCTTATTGGCAAGTGCATTATAAAACTGCATTGCCTGACTTAACGGGCACCTATAATCTTCATCCGAATGGATGAATAAAAGCGGCGTCTTAACCTCACTTGCATACTTAAGCGGCGACTGCTCCCAGAACTTCTTAATCTTGCCTTCAATATCGCCCTGGGTCTGGTCTTTTGCGAAAGTCGGTCCGATATCGGATACCCCATGGAACGAAATCCAATTGGATATAGATCTTTGTGTTGCCGCACACGCGAATCTGTTGGTGTGTCCTACAATCCAGTTCGTCATAAAACCGCCGTAGCTTCCGCCTGTAACACCGATGCGCTTTTGATCTATCTGCGGATACTTCTTTAATACCGCATCCGTAAAGTCCATTATGTTCTTGTAATCGTGGTCGCCGTAATGTCCTCTGATATCAGCGAACTTACCGCCTCTGCCGTCCGACCCCACAGGATTACAGAAGAATACGAAATATCCTTCGGATGCAAACATTTGCATCTCATGATGAAAAGTCTCGCCATATACGGTCTTCGGTCCACCGTGTACTTCCAATATAGCAGGATACTTCTTCTTAGGATTATAGTCAATAGGCTTAATCACCCATCCATCTATATCAAATCCTTCCGAATCTATAGTAATCTTCTCCGGAACTCCTACGTATCTTCCCTTAAGCATACTATCATTAAAATGAGTAAGCTTTGTTACTTTTCCGTTTTTTAATAAGTACAATTCTCCGAGTTCCTGTCCAATAAATCCCGTAAAAAGAATTTCCTTACCGTTCTTCGTTACATCGAAGGAATTTATTGCACCGCCGAAATTGGTAAGTGCCTCCTCCTTTGCGCTATGATCAAGGGAGAAAAGCTCTGAAGCATTACGTCTTGTTGAAATATAGTAGAGCTTCTTACCCGGAACATGCTGCCTTCCGCCTCCAAGCGCACAATCGGTACCTACAGAATTATATAAGCTTATATCAGGATCAAAGAACTTCTTAAGCTTACCCGTGGATTCATCAATTGTATAGAATGCATCGTCCTGATTAAGTCCGTGCTTCTTTTCATCACATCCCGAGATAATAAGCTTATTATCAATACTTGTAACTCCGTCGAGTCTTACATCTTCACCGAAGTTAAGACAAGCCGTCTTACCTGTCTTAATATCGAATCTATATAACTGCGGATAACGAGGGCGTACAACCGTAAAGGAGCCGCCGATATAATATATCTTTCCGTTAAGAATAAGCGAATCATAAAGGTCAAACTTATCATCCGTTATACGTTCAAGTTTTTTACTCTTCATATCATATATAAAGAGTCCGGAACGCTTCTTATTAACATATCCCGCACCGTTATAATAAAACGGTGTCTCGGTCAGAACCTGATAATCTTTCTCTTCTTTTATTTTCGCCTCAACTTCCTTGCGCTTCTTATCAGGCATCTTATAATAATCAGGATAATCGATATCAAAATTACCTGAGATCAAAAGGCGAGTCTTATCGATTCTGTCTAAGATGCTGCAAGATAACGGAAGGGTAAATGCTTTCACTGCTTCACCACCGTGAATGTTGATACGGTAGAAAACCGTCTCCATACTGCCGCCCTTGGCACTTTCCTTCTCTTCATCACTTCTTACAGCTGTAAAAAGGATATTCTCATCGTCTTCAAAGAAGAAGTTAGCTTCCTGTCCTAACGCTGTAAGCTGTCTTACTTTGCGGTTCTCCACAACGTAAATAAAGCTTCTGTAATTATTCTTCTTCTCGTCGGCATATTTTAAAATAAATGCCGCAGCTTTCTCATTAGGCGAATACCTTACGCCGGACAAAAACCTGTACTTCAAAATGTCTGTAATCTCAATCTTTTTCACTTTTTCCTAAGCCTCCTTTATATGAATCTATATAACTGCCCGTTAGAGCTTTTATCCTATAATATACTCCGACAATACGTAATTGCTGACATCTCTTCCGTATTCCGTAAGCCTAATACTGTCTCCGTTAACTTCGATTAGTCCGTCGCGTTCAAGGCTGTCCGTAGTTTCTCCGTACACATCGCGGAACGGAATATTAAAAAGTCGCTGAAACTCGCTCATCGTGACACCCTTATCCATACGAAGTCCAAGAAACATGTACTCTTCGACTTCGTCTTTTCTGGTCAGCATCTGCTCACTGATATCAGGGCCTTCATCGATGTAATGCATTATATCCTTACCGTTCTGGTAACGAACGCCTTCAAGCATTCCCGCAGCGCCTATTCCGAATCCGATATAATTCTTTCTCGTCCAATATCCTTTATTATGCTCGCACTCAAAGCCTTCTTTCGCATAGTTTGAAATCTCGTAGCGATGGTATCCGTATGATTCAAGTACTTCCTTGGTAATCCTGTCCATCTCGCGCTCTTCTTCTTCTGTCGGAAGTGCAAGCGGCTTCTCACCACGCTGCCTTCTTGCTTCATCCTCACCGTACAATGAATAAAAGCGCGTGCCTTCTTCGATTATAAGGCTGTAGGCGGATATATGCTCAGGCTTAAGCTCTGCGACCTTGGTCACGGTCTCTCGCCATGCAGCCGGCTTTTGTGTCGGGAGCGCACCGATTATATCAATATTGATATTGGTAAAACCCGCTTCCCTTGCGGCATCATAAGTTGCAAGAAATTCCTCGTAACTGTGAATTCTGCCGAGGAGCTTAAGTTCTTCGTTATTGGTTGACTGTAATCCGATACTGAGGCGATTGATCCCAAGCTCATGCATATGCTTTAAAGACTTATAATCAACCGTTCCCGGATTAACTTCAATCGTAATCTCCGCCCTCGGAAGAATGCTGTAACGGCGACGAAGCGCATGAATTATTCTGTCAAGCTCGTCCATCTGCAATATTGAAGGAGTTCCCCCTCCGATAAAAACGCTTGTAACCTCATCTATCTTGGGGCGATAGACTCTGTGGTCTATCTCATAGATAAGTGCACTTACATATCTATGCTTTAAATCTTCATTACCCGCAAAGGACAAAAAGTCACAATATGCGCACTTTTTAACGCAAAAAGGGATATGTATGTAAACTTCAGTCGAAACTTTACCATCAGCCATACAATATCCCTCCTTATAAATGCCTTAATTAACTAGTTACTATGTTGTAAAAAAAGTTCTACTCTTCATCGAGCTTCAATACGCTCATGAATGCTTCCTGTGGTATCTCTACGTTACCGACCTGACGCATTCTCTTCTTTCCTTCTTTCTGCTTATCAAGAAGCTTTCTCTTTCTGGTGATATCACCGCCGTAGCACTTTGCAAGAACGTCCTTACGCATAGCCTTAACGGTCTCACGCGCTATTACCTTGCTTCCGATTGCTGCCTGGATCGGAATCTCAAAAAGATGACGAGGAATTTCTTCCTTGAGCTTTTCACACATCTTTCTGCCTCTCTCGTATGCGGTTCCCGCAAATACGATAAATGATAAAGCGTCAACTTCTTCCTTATTAACAAGGATATCAAGCTTAACAAGGTCTGATTTCTCGTAACCCTTGATCTCGTAATCAAATGAAGCATAACCTCTTGAACGGGATTTTAAAGCATCAAAGAAATCGTAAATTATCTCGTTTAATGGTAATTCGTACTTAAGAAGCGCTCTCGTCTGTTCTATATATTCCATTGAAATATATTTACCGCGGCGCTCCTGACAAAGATCCATGATTGCTCCGACATACTCGGAACTAACCATAACTTCCGCATTAACAATAGGCTCTTCCATATATTCAATCTCGGAAGGGTCCGGAAGATTGGACGGATTGGTAAGCTCTATTACTTCACCGCCGAATTTATGTACTTTATATACTACACCCGGAGCTGTCGTTACAAGATCGAGATTATATTCTCTCTCTAAGCGCTCCTGAATAATCTCTAAATGAAGTAATCCCAAGAAACCGCATCTAAAACCAAATCCCAATGCTATTGAAGTCTCAGGCTCAAAGAAAAGCGAAGCATCATTAAGCTGCAATTTTTCCAATGCATCTCTTAAATCGCCGTACTTTGCCGCATCCGCAGGGTACATACCGCAGTATACCATCGGCTGAACCTTCTTGTAGCCCGGCAATGCCTCAGCGCAAGGGTTCTTCGCGTCGGTAATTGTATCTCCGACTCTTGTATCCTTAACATTCTTGATAGAAGCAGTTACATAGCCTACCATACCCGCAGGTAATTCATCGCATGCGATAAACTGTCCCGCACCGAAGTAGCCCACTTCAACAACGTCAGCTTCAGCCCCCGTTGCCATCATACGCATACGCATACCCGGCTTAATCGTACCTTCCATAATACGGCAGAATACGATAACACCCTTATAAGAATCATAGAGAGAGTCGAATATAAGAGCTTTTAGCGGAGCATCCTTATCACCTGTCGGCGCCGGAATCTTCGTTACAATCTGCTCTAAAACCTCTTCTATGTTGAGGCCTGTCTTGGCGGAGATGCGAGGTGCATCCTGTGCCTCGATACCTATTATGTCTTCAATCTCTTCCACTACCTTATCCGGATCCGCAGAAGGCAAGTCGATCTTATTGATAACCGGCATAACGTCAAGGTCATGATCAAGCGCAAGGTATACGTTGGCAAGTGTCTGCGCTTCAACGCCCTGAGCTGCGTCGACTACAAGAATCGCACCATCACATGCAGCAAGTGAACGTGATACCTCGTAGTTAAAATCTACATGACCCGGTGTATCTATAAGATTAAAGATATACTCATTGCCATCGTTGGCATTATATATGATACGGACTGCCTGCGACTTAATTGTAATTCCGCGTTCACGCTCAAGATCCATATTATCAAGGACCTGCGCCTGCATCTCACGACTCGTAAGAAGTCCTGTCTTTTCTATTATTCTGTCGGCCAGGGTGGATTTGCCATGATCGATATGTGCGATTATGCAGAAATTCCTGATCCTGCTCTGGTCAATTGCCATAATTATTCCTCATCTTCCATAAAAACAGTATGGAGTTATTATAACACAAAACCTGTTATTTTCAAAACGAAAGCAATAAAAAAAGACCACCATGACGGTAGTGGTCTTTTAAAGTCTTCTTATATGCTATTAGTTCATCTTGTTAACAGCAAGTGTTAAACGTGATACTTTTCTAGCTGAAGTATTTTTATGATAAATACCCTTCTTTGTAGCCTTGTCAATCTCAGAAATAGCTGCAAGTAAAGCGTCGTTAGCAACCTTCTTGTCACCTGACTCGATAGCTGCTTCTACCTTCTTAACATATGTCTTAACCTTAGACTTAGCTGCCTTATTTCTTGCATTTCTCTCGTTAGCTACGAGGATTCTCTTCTTTGCAGATTTGATATTTGCCAACTTATTACACCTCCATCTCAATCGATAATAAAAGTGTTACATCAAAGCCGGACACGGACGATTCAATGTAAACATACTCAAGTATCATATATCTTTTATTTACAGTTGTCAACCAAAAATCTATTATTTTTATCTTTTCTTTGGTTCGGTAATCTCAAAAAGCACCGTCTCCACCGCCATCGTATCCGAAATGTTTCCGCTTTTATAGGCTTCATCGGCTTCAATAAGGCGTCCGAAAATGTCGATCAGTTCCTTCCTATCGTATTTTGAAACTATCGGCATGCGCTTTTTAACAACAAATTCTTTGATGCCGGTTGCATCCGCAATCTGATTACCGTACCTTCCATGGTCAAGCTGTTCCTTAATTATAACCATTCTCTTAAACTCCGCCTGTAAAAGCGCTAAGATTTTAACCGGCGGCTCCTTAAGTTCAAGAAGATCGTGGTAGAGCATCATAGTTGTCTTACGGTCTTTTTTCGATACCGCCTCTATCATATCAAAAACTCTGTCTTCTAAAGTTACGTTGGTTACTGCCTTAACGTCATCAACCGTTATCTCAGGCTTATCAAGACAATAGGTGATGAGCTTTTCAAGCTCGTTGGATAAAAGCAGCATATCGTCGCCTACGCGCTTAACGAAGAAATTAACGACGCTGTTCTGAACCGACTTACCTTCCTTAACAATGCGACCTTTAATCCAGGTCATAAGCGTCTCTTCTTCCTGTCGCACATATTCAACAACGACGCCCGCCTCCTTAACAGCCTTGAAAAGCGCCGTCCTTGCATCCACATTGTCCTCTACGAAGATAAATTTAACCGTATCGGGCATTTTCTTAATGTACTCGGCAAGTCTTTCGCCGCCCTTACTAAAAAGCCCCGAATTTTCAATAACTATCACACGGTAGTCCTTAAAAAACGGCATTGTATCAGCAAGATCGGTAACTGCCTCTATATCAATCTTATTGCCTTCATACAGGTTATAATTCATCGAATCCATATCCGGCATAAGGAATGACACGAGCTTATGCTCGTTCTGGCGCACCAGATAAGCCTCTTCTCCATATAGAAGGTAGGCGTTTTTAATCTCATTATTCTTAATAAGATCGGGAATTACCCTTGTGCACTCAATTGGTTTGACTTTCTGATACACTTTCCTTACCGCTTTCCGACTTGTCTGCAAACTCATCAAAAATTTCCTGCTTGTTCTCAAGCATAAGAACTATCTGCTCATCTACGGTATCCTGGCACAATAACCTATGCACCATAACCGTATTGACCTGTCCCATTCTAAAAGCTCTGGCAATAGCCTGCGTCTCAAGCGAAGGCTTAAGCTGCGGCTCACAGAATATTATAACAGATGCAGCCTGAATATTTAATCCCGTACCGCCTGCCTGGATCTGAGAAACCAGGATTGCCGGGCCTTCATATGCAGTGAATTCATCGATTACTGCCTGTCTCTTGTCGGTACTGATACTTCCGTTAATAGGACCGAATACCTTATAATCACTGCACATCTTAATAACCTTCTCTATTGTATTGATAAAGAACGAGAAGATAAGAATCTTTCTGTTATTCTCGGTATATTCTTCAACTATCTCAAGCAGACGGCGGCCCTTACAGGATTCGGCCGGATTCTCGATAAGCCATGATACCTGGCGCTGCTTACTGTAACCTTCATCATCAACGAATGTCTTATATAGATCCTTCTCAGCCTTGGTAAGTTCAAGCCATTCTTCGTTCTCAACCTTCTCAGGAAGTTCGTTCAATACATCCTCTCTGGTTCTTCTGAAGTATACAGTCGAAACCTTACGTCTGAAATCAGGTGCCATGGCAAGCGATGTACTGCCGTACACGGTTTTAGCAACTTCAGGTTGCAGGCATCCTATAAGGAAGCACATTTCTTCTACATTGTTCTCTATAGGAGTACCCGTCATAAAAAGCACTCTGTCGGTACGCTGTCTTACGTAAAGAAGGTTCTGTGTTCTCTCTGCCTTAGGGTTCTTGACATAATGCGCTTCATCGACAACAAGCATCGAATAAGTGAATTCATCGGGAAGCTCGATTTTATCGAGTGTCTCATATGTAGTAACCGCAACACCACCTTCATTAAGCCATGCTTCGTATGCCGATTCAAGTGTCTTACCATGAAGCTTATGTGTCATAAGTGATGAGAACTTCTCAACCTCACGAATCCAGTTAACAAGAACACTTGCAGGGCAGACTACAAGAAAGTGGGTTGCGCCGGTATTATGAAGAGCTACCATTGCACCTATTGCTTCCGCCGTCTTACCTAAGCCCATCTCATCGCCCAGTAAAACCGCGCCCTGATTAATGATATATTTAACGCCGTATTCCTGATAACGACGAAGTTCTATCTTAAGGCCTTTAAAGTCAACCGGAAGGTTACCGATTGCAACTGCAAGTTCTTCAGGTAAACCATTCTTAATCGCAACTTCTTCGGTATGCTTTAATTCTTCTTCGGAAGCCTTCTTATCCTTGACCCGCTCCAACGTCGTAAGATAACCTGCCGCATTACCTCTGTAATCGCGCCAGATTTCTTCATGCTTAGCTTTTAACTCTTCTTTCTTCCGAAGGTATAATTCATTGATATTATCCGAATAATCGGCTTCTATCTTACTCTTTAACGCATCTAAACTCTGAACCGCAATTTCGCGCTTTTCCTTCGACGCAAGAGACCATGAGATAAAGTTTCTTGCGGGCTTGGATTTCTTGATCAAGTCCTTAATTTCGCCGTGGTTTTCTTCGTAGAGTCGCTCCGCATCATTACTGATGCTCTTGGTCTTACGAAGCTTATACAGATCCGTTACAAGCTGCTCATCATGACGTGACGGCTTATCCGCGTTAATTCTCACCGTGGCATTACTTACTGCGCTCTGCTCTATAAGCCTGACATTCTTAACGATTGCCTTAGCTGACACTTCACCGACACCTTTTATGGAATTAATGCGTGAATATGACATATTCTTAAGCTGATAGATATTCTTGATCCCGGCATCTTTTAATGCCTGAACGCGAATACCTTCTTTGGCTTTCGAAAGCTCGTCAACAGGTATATTCTTTAAGTCTTCTTCTATCTGACGTGAAAGAAGCTTCTCGGAATCACTCTTTACCTTAGAGGTATATTCCTCATCGATTCCGACTAACTTCTTTAAGCGCTTTTCTTCTTTTTTGGCTTCTCTTTTTACCCGCCAGGCATCCCAAAATGACATTTTTCTTTCGTTTCCCATAGTATGCGCAGCCTTTCGATAGGATTTCGTTTCTTAATATATTATAAGGAAATTAAGGCTCTTTTTCAATGCGCTACCGCGATATCTTGACCTGCCCCGAAGTTGTAATCCGTATATCTGCCGTATAATGTTCCATACGTTCCAATGCCTCCTTATGAGGATGCCCGTATCGGTTGTTTCTTCCGCAAGAGATAACGATTGTTTTGGGAGCCGAAAGTGAAAGAATTTCTTCCGAGTTGGAATTTTTCGAACCGTGGTGAATTGCCTTATATATATCAACTCCCGAAAATATTTCGCATCCATTCCTTGTTTTAGATAATAAAATTTCGGTTTCAGAGGAAATATCTCCTGCAAACACAGCGTCGAGCCCTGTTCTTTCATAATCCATACGAACAATAATTCCCCTGTTGTTTGCATCCTCTCCGTTAACAGGCATAATAAGAATTCTGTCTTTGCCAATCTTAACTTCGGTAAGTGACTGTATCTCATAGACTTTAGTCCTATTAAGTGCAGCCAATCGCAGGATTTCCCGGTAGTTTTCACTCTCATCGTTTTTTGCAAGAAAAATTGCATTTATACTATATCTTGCAGCAAGTAATTCAATCAACCCCGAGATATGGTCTTTATCATAATGAGAGACAAACCACATATCTATTCCCGTTCGTCCGTTGTAAGCAAGATATGGTTGTAATACATTCTCACCAACATTATTCCTGCTTGAGCTTCCCCCATCTATCATTATTCTGTACCTGCCTGCTGTTTCAACATAAATTCCGTCACCCTGCCCTACATCAAGAAAGGTTACAGAGTCATGATATATGCGATTAGGTATTATGAGCATAATAATCAGACCGATAATTCCAAGCCCAAACTGCCAATGCCTCTTCACCGCAAAATAAATCACGACAATTCCGATAAAATACGCAAACACAAGGGAAATCGGCGGTCTTCCTATAACTATTGATGAACCCGGAATTCTTCCGTAATATGATGCAATAAAATTAAAAAACTTAAGAATGAGTTTAGCCGGAATAAGCACGAGTCCGGCAAGTCCGTATGAGATATAAGACATAAGCCCGGCAAGCACACCCGATATAAGTAATGGTGTTACAAGAGGTATTATTAACAGATTTAGAAAAACCGTATATGTCGGCACTTCATAGCTAAAATATGCAGTAATCGGAAATGTCAGCATACACACGGATAAAGACGAAAAAAACATCCTTAAGATCGGATTAATTCGCCTATATTTTCGATCTGTCAGTTCACTTGAAAGATATATTGCAAGTACCGCACCAAACGAATACATGAATCCCACTTGCAGCATGTATCGCGGATTCAACAAAATAATTATGCAAAATGAAAGAAACGATGCATTTAATCCGTCATATTTTCTGCCCAGGACATTTGCCCCCATTGAGATAATGAACATTATGACAGCCCGTAAGGATGATACCGTAAGTCCCGTCATTGTCACGAATAATAAAACCGATATAACTGCGATAAGTGCTGATGCAGTAAATGAAATTCCTCGCCTCCTTAGGAATTCATATACACATACCCCGAAAATAGATATATGCAATCCCGATATAGCAAGAACATGACTCATTCCCGCCCTTCCGTAATCGTCACGCAGTTCTGTCGAAAGCCCCACCTTTTCCCCAAGACAGACGGCGGCTAAGACCCCGGCGCTTTTATTATCTAAGGCTATCTTATAAAATGCCGCTACCTTTCGACGAATGCTCCACAACTTCCGACGTAAATACGAAGCTTTCTTAATAACGGTTATTCTTCCGTCCGTAATCTTTGCAGCCATCCCCTTAGCGTACATGTCACGCGCTTCATCATATCCGCCGTCATTTGCTGCGCCTTCAAAAAAGCGCGGTATGCCCGTAAAACTTACTCTTGTACCGGGAATAAGCTCATCGTTATAGGCATTATCATATTCATTTTTAAAAAAGGAAATCACAAGTCCGGAATCGAACTTTACTCTCGAGCCCGAAAGCTCTGAACTGACACCCGTAACGTAATACCTTACGCTATCGTCACTTAGCCGCACTTCTTTAATCCTGCCCGTACAGGTAATTGCACTTTTATCTTCAACATAAGATGATAAAAGCTCCTTAACCTTACCGTCATTATCCGGAAAGAAAAGGAGCCTAATAATCGTAAGCACCAGGCAGAAAAGCGCGACCGCAATAAGCGGTCTTTTCAACTACTCACCTTCCTTACTGTTCTCATCAACCACGAGATCCAAGTTTCTCTCGTATAATTCCTGCAATGTCATCTCATCTCGATATACAAAATCCGTATCGCCGTTAACGGATATCTGAACTTTGTTAATGTTTGGAAGCTCGCAGAGCGAATTAACTATCGCATAGATGATAACTTCCTCGCTCAGCATATAATCCTGCGCCAAAAAACCGCTGTCAAAGTTTACAAAGCACACACCATCCATCGTCGATACGCTTATAAGCTTCGTTCCCTGTGCTATTACCGACTTATACTTTTCATCCTGCTCCATAAGATGGGTAATTATAAGCTTTTCTGCAGAATACGTATTACTTGCATATACCTTCTTGGTAATCTTGATCAAATTAAGGCCGTCTTCCGTCGGAACATACAAGGTTATATTCTGCGGAGAAATGGTACTGATCTGTCTTCCGACATTCTCCACGAAACTGTCCGCTGTCATCATTCCGACGAATCTTCCTGCAGCATCTTTAAGCGGCTTATCCGAGACATAGAAATATACGCACTCGACACCCTGAATCTGCGTAAGCGTACGCACAATTGCCGCACGCGTCAGTACCTCACGGCCTACGGACATATTGGAATATAATTCACTGAAATATAAAGTAAGCTGCTTTTTCTCAAGAGAATACTTCTGTAAAAAGACATATGACGGAATGGTCTCTACAAGATTATCCTCACTTGGCGTAACCGCCAGCTTCTCTAAGAACTCCTCGACAAGTGACGCAGTCTTACGTTTTGTCGGCAGATAATCTACAGGGACGATTTCCGACTCATCATCTCTAATATAATAAAGTCTGTAACCGCCTTCGTATTTCTCAGTTTTATTGCTTACCATCTCTTTTTCGCAAGCAGTAAACGTAAGTAAAACAACAGATGCCATCAACATGCATATGAACTTATTAAATAATCTCTTCATCGACAGCACCTCCTTTTAGGCTATGTAAATTAAAGGAACGCGAACAGAAAACGTCGTTCCCTCACCAAGTGTAGACGCAACCTTGATTGCGCCCTTATGCATTACGATCGAGCTCTTGGTGATTGCAAGTCCAAGACCCGTACCACCGATTTCTCTCGAATGTGACTTATCTACACGATAGAAACGCTCAAATACGTGATCAAGCGAATCTTCAGGAATACCCATACCGTTATCTTCTACCGTAAGATAGAAGTACTGATGATCGGCATTTAAGGTAACCTTCACAAAACCGCCTTCTTTGTTATACTTAACTGCATTTTCAACAAGGTTTGATATCGCAAGTGACATCTTAACCTCATCAATATCTGCCGTAACAGGGCGAAAACTCTCAAGAATAAGATCTACATCAGCCTTCTCAGCTATAGGCTTAATACGTTTAAGTATTACTTCGAGCAATTCGTTGATATTAACCTGCTTGATATTAAGCTCAGGATTCTGCTTATCCATTTTAACAAGCGAAAGAAGATCGTTGATTATCTGGCTTTCTCTGTCGATTTCCTGTGCAATATCCTGCATAAATTCACGATATAATTCGGCAGGCGTATTCTCATCCGCAAGAAGCGAATCCGCCAAAACCTTCATGGAAGTGATAGGTGTCTTAAGTTCATGAGACACGTTGGATACGAACTCCTGTCTTGATTCATCAAGTGTCTTCATATTCTTGAACACACCGTTAATCTCTTCGCATAAGACCTCAGTCTCATAACTTCCGGTAACATGAAGCTCCTCGTCAATGATACCGTGCCGTCTCTCATTCAACTTACGGCGAAGCTTATTAATAGGATATACAAGAAGCTGCGAGAAGAAAAGCGCAAGACAAAAGTCAACGATAATCACTATTATCATGATAAGATCTGCCTGTGCCGCGTAGTAATCCCTATCTTCCATCGTACTTTCCGAAGACACGTTAACTATCAATACACCGTAAGGCTTTGATGTCTCAATATCAATGATCGGAACAGTAAGACCTATATACATATATTCAGGATCGTAGAAGGAATTAACAACACCGTCGAAACTCTCTACTACGGCCCTGGATGTAATTACCTTGCCTTCATCCATCTGGTAAATATCCTTAATAATCGTATACGATTTATCGACGATCATAACTCGACCGCCGTATAGATTGGATAACTGTGATAATTCGGCATTGATTACTTCCGATGTCGGATCGTCAAGGTAACCTGTGGACGCAATATGCGTCGCAAGCAACTTTGACTGTGACGTGATCTCAATTGTCTTGGTATCAATCTCATGATTGATGAAGTTCATAAGAATACCGTACCGTAAGATTACAAGCGGTACAATAGAAAAGACAATGAGTAATATGAAAATCTTAAGCTTGATACTTCTTAATCTTCTAAGAGAAAACTTACCTGACATAATTATTCCTTGAACTTATGCGTAATAATATCCGACTCCCCACTTGGTATGGACATACTTCGGTTCGCTCGCATTAGGCTCGATCTTCTCACGAAGACGCCTTACATGAACATCAACCGTTCGCTCATCACCCGGGTAATCCTGTCCCCAGATAAGCTCAAGTAATTTCTCTCGTGAATAAACCTTGTTAGGATGCTTAACCAAAAGCTCCAAAAGGTCAAATTCCTTGGCCGTTAAGTTAACTGCCTTGCCGAGAACAAATAACTGTCTCGAATCGCAGTCAAGCTTAAGGTCGCCGGACTCTATAACAGAAGGGTCTTCTTCCTTAGGCTTAACAGAAGAAGTTCTTCTCATGATTGCTTTGATACGCGCTTTTACTTCAAGGATGTTGAAAGGCTTGGTAATATAATCATCGCAACCATACTCAAGGCCCAATATCTTATCCATATCATCACCCTTAGCGGTAAGCATAACAATCGGCATATCGGAGAACTCTCTAATGGAGCGGCATACTTCGAAACCGTCCATCTTAGGCAACATAACGTCAAGCAATACCATATCGTACGAATTGTTCTTCGCAAGATCAAGTGCTTCTTCGCCGTCATATGCGCAATCGACGTCCATTCCGTCCTGTTCAAGACTGAACTTAATTCCTTTAACTATTAACTTCTCGTCATCAACTACAAGAACTCTCTTCGACATTTCTTCGCCTCTCATCAAACAGTTATATCGGCTAATATTTTATCAAGTGTTCCCCTTTTAATCCCCGAAACTTTGAGAAGATCCTCAACCGACTTAAAAGTCCCGTTCTTCTCTCTGTATTCTATAATACTTCTCGCCTTGGATTCCCCTATTCCGGCAAGAGTCATAAGCTGCTCAAGCGTTGCGGTATTGATATTAACTTTCGCAGAAGAACCCGACTTAGTCGCCTCGTATTCTTCAATTGTCAATATGTGATATCTCATACCATCGGTTAAGATTTCCGCAAGATTAATGCTTTCGAGTGCCGCATCATCTCGCATTCCGCCTGCTGCCTCTACAAGATCCCTGACCCTGAGTCCCGCCGGAATCTCATATACCCCGGGAGCATTAACCGCACCGTCAATCTGTGCAACCACCGTATCCCTATCTTCGTATAAAAGCTCATTATCCGAAGAATCCGTCATAATATACGCTTCATTAATCGTAGCCTCCGACTTACCGCAGGAACTTAGCATAATAAGCGCAATAACTATAAATATAATACAAAATTTTCGCTCCATCTTAAAACCTCCCGTACTATCGGGAAAGTCAAAGAAGAACGCCTAAAATAAATCCCACACTCCATTTTAACACAAAAATTACAAATATTACAAGTGTGTTTCTTATATGTCATAATTCACTTACTCCATGAACGCCTGACCGATATCGTTTCTCATATATTTATTGTCAAACTCGACAAGCTTGGTTGCTTCGTAAGCCTTGGCTCTTGCCTCTTTTAATGTAGGAGCCGTTGCAGTAACACCGAGCACTCGTCCGCCGTTTGTAACGAACTTTCCGTCTTTTAAAGCGGTTCCGGCATGGAAACAGAACATGTCATTCTTTCCTTCAAATTTCTCTAATCCCTTGATTTCAAAACCTTTTTCATATGAAACAGGATAACCTTTTGATGCAAGAACAACACATACTGCCGCATTATTCTCAAACTCAAGGTCAATCTTATCTAAAGTACCGTCAATACAAGCTTCCATAACTTCTATGATGTCATTCTTCATACGCGGCAATACAACCTGTGTCTCAGGATCACCGAATCTCGCATTATATTCCAATACCTTAGGACCGTCAGAAGTTAACATAAGGCCGAAGAATATTATACCCTTAAACTCTCTGCCTTCTTTTTTCATTGCATCAACTGTAGGCTTATATATCTTCTCCATGCATATCTTATCAATCTCTTCTGTATAGAACGGGCTCGGTGAAAAAGTTCCCATACCGCCTGTATTAAGGCCTTTATCTCCGTCCTCGGCTCTCTTATGATCCTGTGCGGAAGTCATAGTCTTAATTGTTGTACCGTCGCAGTATGAAAGAACAGAAACCTCGCGGCCTGTCATAAACTCTTCCACAACAAGACGCGCACCGGCTGTGCCGAACTTTTTATCAAGCATTATTTCTTTCACACCGTCAAGCGCTTCATCCAATGTATTGCAGATAAGTACACCCTTGCCGAGTGCAAGACCGTCCGCCTTAAGTACTATAGGCATCTTGGCGCTTTTAAGATATGAAACGGCAGCATCGGCATTATCGAATGTCTCGTATGCCGCTGTCGGAATATTGTACTTCTTCATAAGGTCCTTAGAGAAAGCCTTGCTTCCTTCAAGAATTGCCGCAGCCTTCGTAGGTCCGAATACTCGAAGTGAACGCGCATTAAATACATCAACGATACCGCCCACAAGCGGATCGTCCATACCGATTATTGCAAGATCTATTTTTTCCTTCTCGGCAAAGTCTGCCAATGCCTCGAATTCCATAGCCTTTATCGGAACAAGCTCCGCTATTGTACCGATTCCCGCATTACCCGGTGCACAATATATCTTATCAACCTTCTTCGACTTACTTACAGCCAATGCAATGGCATGCTCTCTGCCACCGCTTCCGACAATCAAAACCTTCATTGATTCCTATTCTCCTATTCTTATCTCGCCTGCGGCAATCTTATTGATCGCTTCGGGTAAGATTATCCATTCTGCATTCTCCATTACCCTTCTCTGTAATGTCTCAGGCGTATCACCCTCTTCAACATAGACCGCCTTTTGAGTAATAATACGTCCCGTGTCGATTCCCGCATCGACAAAGTGAACCGTTGCGCCGGTTACTTTAACACCCTTTTCAAGTGCTGCTTCATGAACATGAAGTCCGTAAAATCCCTTACCGCAAAACGAAGGAATAAGCGAAGGATGTATATTAATAATTCTTCCCTTGTACTCTTCCGTAAATTCCGGCGAAAGATTATGCAAGAATCCTGCAAGTACGATTAACTCGATATCGCGCTTTTTAAACTCGGAAAGCATCGCTTTGTCATAGCTTTCAACCGAATCGTAATCCTTACGGCTTAGCGAAACCGTAGGAATTCCCGCGTTCATTGCGCGTGTCAGGGCATACGCATTTTTATTATTACTGAATACGAATTCAATCTTCGTATTCGTTATCTTTCCGCTTCCTATGGCATCGATTATGGCCTGCAAGTTGGTTCCGCCGCCCGACACCAATACGGCTATCTTTAACATAAGGTTACTCCCTTTTCACCGTCTTCAATATGTCCCA
This sequence comes from Lachnospiraceae bacterium, assembly GCA_016283755.1. Classification (GTDB taxonomy): domain Bacteria; phylum Bacillota; class Clostridia; order Lachnospirales; family Lachnospiraceae; genus XBB1006. The sequence goes on from JAEENO010000039.1 coordinate 47,169, forward strand.
CAACGTAAGGCGTATCACCGGTCTTCCTGATTGCTTCCATTGTCTTATCTACATCAGCAGGATCTACGGCGATAACCATACCAAGACCCATATTAAATGTATTGTACATCATCTGATCTTCGATATTTCCCTTCTTCTGCATAAGCTTAAAGATTGCCGGAACTTCATACGAATTCTTCTCTACAATTGCTCTTTTTCCTTCAGGAAGCATACGCGGAATGTTCTCATAGAAACCGCCGCCTGTAATATGTGAACAAGCTTTAACTTTAACACCCGCATTCTTAATGCTCTTTAAAGCCTTAACATAGATTCTTGTCGGAGCAAGAAGTGCCTCACCGAGTGTCTTACCCAATTCGTCATAATATGTATCGAGTGACTCTTTTGTCATATCAAATACTTTTCTGACCAATGAAAAACCATTGCTGTGAACACCGGTTGAAGCCATACCGATAAGAACATCGCCGTTCTTTAATGTAGAACCGTCGATTAAGTCTTTTCTGTCGCACACGCCAACGGAAAATCCTGCCAAGTCATACTCATCTTCAGGCATTAATCCCGGATGCTCGGCTGTCTCACCGCCTACAAGAGCACATTCGGACTGAATACATCCGTCCGCAACACCCTTAACGATTGCAGCGATTTTCTCAGGATAGTTCTTGCCGCACGCAATATAATCAAGGAAGAATAAAGGCTCTCCGCCCGCACAAGCGATATCGTTAACGCACATTGCAACTGCATCGATACCTATCGTATCATGCTTATCCATGATGAAGCAAAGCTTAACCTTAGTTCCGCATCCGTCAGTACCGGAAAGCAACACCGGATCTTCCATATCCTTAATCTTCTTCATAGAAAAAGCTCCGGAGAATCCACCGATTCCACCCAAAACCTCTTCTCTCATAGTCTTTTTTACATGCTCCTTCATAAGTTCCACCGACTTGTAGCCGGCTTCAATATCAACTCCGGATGACTTGTAATCCAACATTTTCTTTCCTCCATCAATCCTATTTTAAGTATTTATCAATGTATGCACTTGCTCCCAGTTCCTGAAGCTCTGCATCTTTCTTCATAACATCGTCTGCCTGCTTGTCGGCATAATCCTTAAGCTTCGCTAAAAGCTCGGAATCCGCAATTGCAAGCATTTTTACCGCAAGAAGACCCGCATTGGCAGCACCGTTAATTGCAACCGTTGCAACAGGTACTCCTGTAGGCATCTGTACAATAGAATAAAGAGAATCGACTCCGCCAAGGTCCGATGTCTTCATCGGTATACCTATAACCGGAATATTGCAAAGAGCCGCACACATACCCGGAAGTGCTGCCGCTTTTCCCGCACCTGCTATTACAACCTTGGTTCCGTTCTTCTCCGCATCTCTCATATATTCAACCAGTAAGTCCGGTTCTCTGTGAGCGGAAATAATAGTCATCTCATAAGAGACTCCAAAGTTTTCAAGGACATCCGCAGCCTTCTTCATAACCTGAAGGTCGGAATCACTTCCCATGATGATACTTACCTTTGCCATGTCAATCCTCCTTAAAAATCCCATATTCTATTTGTTGGTTCCATATAATTCGTTTAAAGGCTTGTTAAGCTCTTCGGTACCCGGAAGTACGAAGTACCCGCCTTCGATCAAGTTAACCTCGCTGCCGTCTCTGCGAACAACAGTTATCATATCAAGCTCATTATACGGTATTGTAATATCCGTATGGCAGTTCATGTATGCCTTATCAGGATCTTCCTTGCGTAACGCAGAAACGGAATTCTCCTTGGCAATCATAACTTTTCCGTCAGGATTCTTGGTCTCAACCTCTTCTTCACGGGAGAAGCAAGTGTCGCCCATTGCAAAGTGCGGGCCTGTCTTCTCGGAAATAAGAATCGGGAGCTGTGCCTGTACATCATAATCGATACCCATCTTGTATGCAGTGGTGTTGGTACCTATAGCAAATTCACCGATAGGCAATGTCTCATGATTATGCATAACAAGAAGATTAAGAAGCTCCTTGTTGTCTTCTTCCTTCTCGTTGTTACCGCATGTGAAGGATTCAATCATTCCGTCTTTGAGCTTAATCTCAAGGTCAACTACCTTAAAGCCGTTAAGATATACTTCCTTAACATGTAATGTACCGTTGGTTCCCTCGAGTACAGGTGATGTAAATACCTCACCTACAGGAATATTAACATCCGCTACGCAGTTCTCAAATGCTGTCTGTTTTGCACCGTCTTTAATCTCTGCAACCTTAATTGTAAGGTCTGTATGGTTACCGTTGCGTCCCGTTACCTTAACATGGTCTGCGGTATCAAGAACATCTATAAGCTTCTGCTGAATCTTCTCGTAAAGATCGGCATCCAACGTATTAACCTTAACCGTAGCCGCAAAAATCTCCTTAAACTTAGGGCCGATCTCCGGGATAGGATAAGCGATTATGGTAAAGCTTCTCTCTTCAGGATTAATATATTCCGTATTAAGCTGCGCCTGCTGACCCGCAAATGAAACGGCAAGTTTCTTCTGCTTATCGTCATAATGAAGAGCTTCCTTCTTGTTCTTAGGATTGAATTCCTTTTCACCGAAAGTCTCTATTACAGCAGGACCTGCATAACCGTTCATGCACTTTTTAACACTCTCATATGCCTGACGAAGTGTCTCTAATGCTCTCTCCATATATGCCTTGTCAAGGTAAAGTGCTCTGTCATCCTTATGGTCGAAATCATACTGACGGTTAATCGATGTGGTTCCTATTGCCATTGTCGGAACGACACATTCAATTCCTTCCTTCTTAAACTCTTCCATTGCGAATCTGATCATTCGCTCAAATCCCAAGTTATAATATACGGAAACCTCTGATTTCTTATGAATATCCTGATTCATCTTAGCATATCCTACAAGGAAACCGTTAACATATGTATGCGCCATTGCACGCACTTCTTCTTCGGAAAGTGAGTTAATGAACTTTGCAGTCTCAATCTCGTTCTCCGTAACATTCTTGCCGTACCAATAAAGATATCTTAAATCGCTAAGATCTGCATCATTTACGATATCCTTTGCTCTTGATACTTCAGGATCAAAAAGAATTCTTGCACGGATTTCCGAAAAAATCTCGCTGTTATCATGGTAAAAGCTCTTAATAACAGATTTGATTCCATCGATATCAGCATCATCATCTTCGAAGCGATTGTATATCTCAACAACAAGCTCTTCAAAAATTGTTATCTCTTCTCTGAAATCGTTAACAACTGCATCTCTTAATGTATCAATCTCATAATAAAGATGGGCAAAAATCTGTCCCATATCCCCGAATTCCTTAACGGCATATTCAGGGTTACCGTAACAGGTCTCATAGTTCTTATCGCTCTTATCTGCGAAAAGTCTCTCATTCCATTTTTTCAATTCGCTGATTGAAAGTTCTCTTATCCTGCCTGTTGAATGAAGCTCAAAATACTCTTCAATCGTAAGCATTTTCTCTGCCATCTTCTTGAAAAACGGTACATACTTCTCATCAACCGTCTCTTCATTAAGCATTTCCTTAATACGGCTTGTAACAAGCTCGGTTCTTTCAGCCATTAAGGCATTGGATTCTTTCTGATCGTCTCTAAAACTCATTTCTTTCTCCTTTTATATATCATTAAAGCAGCATTCCCCATACGAATACCGCCGTCAGTATCAATACCGACAGTATATTTAAAATAAGGCCTATAAGCGGCGCCATCTTGTAGACATCTTCTTCTCGAAGCCCCTTGATTCCGAGTATAAGTCCCGCAGCAGTAATCATAAACACAAAGATACCTATGCTTCCGACATATTCCGAAGCCTGACCTTTTAAAACAAAAGCATAATTAATCAAACCCAAGAAAGCGGATAATGATATTACTCCGAGAATGAATGAAATGATCCCGCGAGTGGAATGTGTTCTTCCCGAAAACTTTGCTTTCTCACGTCTCTTTCTTACCGCTCCCTGCATTATCTTGCTCCGTACTGCTCATAATAAGCGTCGATTGCAGCCTTGATCGTATCATCGATTATAACCTTACCGTTATAAGGCTTATTGTAAAGATGCTCTACAACCTCACCCATTGTAACAATTGCAGCAGTCTTGAAACCGTACTTCTCTTCAATCTCAGAAAGTGCCGATTTCTCACCCTGCCCTCTCTCCATTCTGTCAACAGACACTATAAGTCCAACGATATCTACATTGCCCTGCGCTTTTAAGATAGGAACGGTTTCATTAATGGATGTTCCGGCAGTTGTAACATCTTCAATGATGACTATCTTATTGCCGTCTTCAATAGGGCTTCCAAGTAAGATTCCCTTATCACCGTGATCTTTCTCTTCTTTTCTGTTGGAACAATACTTAATGTCAGCATTGTAAAGCTCGGATAATTCCATCGTTGTTGCAACGGTTAACGGAATACCCTTATATGCCGGTCCGAATAAAATGTCAAAATCCGTACCGTACTTATCATGAATTGCCTTGGCATAGTACTCACCAAGTCTCTTCATCTGTGCACCTGTTCTGTAGAATCCCGTATTTACAAAAAACGGGGTCTTGCGGCCGCTCTTCGTAACGAAATCTCCGAATTTTAACACACCGCAATCAACCATAAATTCAATAAATTCCTGCTTATAGCTTTCCATATCTACCTCTTCCAAAGACATAATTTTGCAAAATAAACCTTTTTAAGTATATCACCAAGCCTGATGTTAATTCAAGGATAGAATTATGATTATAAAGGTCTAATTTTTAAACAAAATAAAGATTCGACTTAAGCTTACGAAGTACTTCTTCAAGCTCTCCATCATTCTCTATTGATATATCCGCAAAATGTTCATATAAAGCTTTTCTTCTATTAAAAAGCTCTTCCACGCTGAGTTTCTGTGACAATGGGCGCCCCTTAGTTGTAAGCTTCTCAATGGGACGCTTGACATAGATGATAATCGAATTATGCTTCAACAAATGCTTGTTGTCAGGTATTGTAACAGCTCCACCGCCCGTTGCAATAATCACATGATTGTTTTTCGACACTTCCCTTATGACATTGCTCTCAATCTTACGGAAGGCAGATTCACCTTCTTCAGTAATTATTTCCCCGGGTGTTCTTCCCGTTCTCTCACGGATTAATCTATCCGTATCAAACAGGTGTCTCTTAAAATCCTTGGCAAGAAGCTTCCCTATAAGGGACTTGCCCGATCCCGGCATACCGATAAGTACTATATTACGTTTTCTGGATAAGAGTGCATTATAGACTTCCTCTATCTTCTTGTCACCTATCCTGTGGCCTGTAAATAATTCATCCGAACGCTTAGCCTGGGCAACAAGCATATACAGTCCTCCTATTGCAGGAATACCAAGTTCTTCTGCCTGTAATATAAGTTCAGTTCGAAGTGGATTATATATTATATCACCCACACCTTTAAGTTTATGAAACAAGGAAAGATCAAGAATTCTTTTCTCAGAATCCGGACTCATACCGACAGGAGTCGTATTAATTATGTAATCCGCATCAAAATGCTTATCTATATTATTGTAATTATCTTCACCTGTTCTTGAAATTATAACAATCCGAGAGGCATTTCGTTTCTTTAAGACATAACAAACGGCCCTTGAAGCTCCTCCGCTTCCAAGGACCAGTACCTTACTGCCGTCAATGTCAAACTTTGCTTTATCAAGCATGGCCTCAAAACCATACACGTCGGTATTATATCCACAAAGACTGCCGGCTTCATTTACTATTGTATTAACGCTTCCTGCTTCTTTTGCCTCATCCGATACAAGGTCAAGATACTTCATAACCTCAATTTTATGGGGCATAGTTACATTAAGCCCCGCATATTCACGGGACTTAATAAAACTCTCCAGTTCTTCTTCGGGAACTTCGAAATAATTATAATTCTTAAGACCGAACATGGCATGTATCTCTTTTGAGAAACTTGCCTTAAGTGTCTTGCCCAACAATCCGTACAAGCGCTATTTACCTTCCTTTTCGGATAATATATCTTCCTGAAGCTTCTTGGATGTATCAAGTATCGCATCAAATACCGGGATAATATATTCCGCATTATCCTTGCACTTATAAGTAAGTGCATTAATAATCTCTTCTTCACGCTTCTCATCATATATCGGAAGATTATTATTAATCTTATATTCCGCCACTTCGCGAGAAAGTGATAACCTCTCCAAAAGAAGCGAAAGAAGTTCGTCGTTAACTTTGTCTATCTTACTACGAATCTCGTTAATCTCCATATATTCACCCAATTAAGCTAAATTAATCTTCTATGTATACATTCGCGCCTAATGATTTAAGCACTTCAAAAAACTCCGGATATGACTTATTAACAGCCTCCGCTTCAAGAATGGTTACAGGATGTGAAGCTATAATTCCTGCAATAGAAGCTGCCATAACAATTCTATGATCCTTGAACGAATTAACGGTACCGCCCAAGATTCCTGAACCGGTAATAACAATACCTTCTTCCTTTTCTTCGGCAACGCCGCCGAGAGCATTAATCATCTCAACGGTAGAATTAAGTCGATCGCTTTCCTTATATCTTAATCTCTTTCCGCCGACAAAGGTCGTAACACCTTCACCGAATGCAGCAGCAACAGCTAACGGCGGCAAAAGATCCGGATTATTCTTAACATCTATTACTCTTTCTAAAGCTCTCGGACTTAATATCTCATGTAAAAGCTTAATAACCTGCGAATCTGCCTGGAGAAAATCAGGCGATAAGTTTAATACTTTGATTGCATGATCTGAAGTAAGTTCATTAAGCACAATGAAATTAGCCGCATTTGACCAGTCTCCGTTAACTACAAGTTCACCCGGGGACTGATATGTCATTCCTCCTTCAATCGCATAACCTATATGAGTATCATATATAACCTGCGTATCTATCTCATATCTGAAAAGCACCTGACGTGTCATCTCCACATAATTGGTAGACTGAAGATCGGTGGTAATTTTAATTATAGAATCTTCTTTTAACAAAGGCAGTGCCATCAGTAAACCGGACACATACTGGGAACTTACATCACCCGGAAGCTTATACTCGCCACCTGTTAATCTTCCCTTCATTCTGAAAAGAGTTACTTCCTCATCAAAGCCTTCGGCCTCTCCGAGATTGTCTTCATTTAAAAGATCTTCTTTACAGAACTCCAAGGAAAATTCTTTTCCGTGTGATTGAAGTGCTTCCTTTAAATCAGCAAGCGGACGCAACGGCAATCTTCCTTTTGCATAAAAAATCGCATCATCCGTAAGTGCTGCAACAATCGGAAGAAGCAGTCTTAACGTAGTTCCGGACTCATTGCAATGTATCTGTACGGTATGACCAAACAGCGAATCCTTCTTAACAGGATGAACAACAATACCGTTCTCATTGGTATCAATCTTAGCGCCAAGCGCTTTAATGGCATCAATCGTAGTCTGAACATCTTCCGATACGGTAAGATTGGTAATATATACAGACTTATCCGAAAGAGCAGATGCCATCAAGTATCTGTGTGCATAAGATTTCGATGCATTGGCTTTAACAGTTCCCTCTACCTTACCCGGCGTAACAGTAACTTTCATATGCTCCTCCTTCCTACCTTACATAAGCCTTAAGATCATCGATTGCTACTCTTTTTACTGAGCAATCTCCGATACTTCTTATCACAATAATATCAATCTTATCATGATCGCATTTCTTATCATAAGAAATTGCATCTATTAACATATCTTGGGAAATATTATCCGGAATATCCAATCCCAATCCCGTTTTTGATAATATATTCCTGATTAAATTTCCCTCTTCATGTGGCATTTTTTCTATGCCTTCCGAAATCATTGTTATTTGATTGAGTCCGATTGCCACTGCTTCCCCATGGGAAAGTGTATACCTGGAACAACTCTCTACAGCATGCCCAATGGTATGCCCTAAGTTAAGCATTTTTCGCTTACCCTTATCGAATTCATCTTCCGATACATACTCCCCTTTGGTAAGAACACATTCAAATATAATATCCTCAAGTGTATCACTTTTACGCTCATCAAGATAGTCAGAAATCAGATTAAGCAGATCTTTTCCTTTTAAAATTCCGGTCTTAATGACTTCAGCCATACCCTGCATGAATATTTTCTCATCAAGAGTATTAAGATAAGATATATCTTCGAATACAGCTATAGGCTGATAGAAAGTTCCGACAAGATTCTTTCCCTCCGGCATATCGACTGCAGTTTTCCCTCCCACAGATGAATCTACCATGGAAAGTAATGTAGTCGGTATCATAATATAACGTATTCCGCGCATATAGGTTGCCGCAGCAAATCCGGTGAGATCACCTGTAACTCCGCCGCCCAGCGCAATAACTATATCATTTCTTCCCATCTTATTCATGAGAAGAAACTTTATTATTATTTCATAAGTTTTAAGTGTCTTACTCTCTTCTCCCGCAGGAAATTCCATAGTTACAACGGTTAATCCCGCATCTGTCAAAGCTCTTCTGAAATCGCCCATATAAAGCCCGGCAACATTACTGTCACTTATAACAGCAATCTTACCGTTAAACGAAATCGACTTTAAATAAGCTATAAGTTCCTCTTTTAAATCAGAACCGACCATAACAGGGTACTCCCGCCCGGTCTTAATAAGACACTTTTTCATATACCAAACCCATTATATTTCTTTCATCATTTCATGTAATTTTCTAAGCTTTTCTGTCATCGCAGCGTATCTTGCAACAGTCTGCGACTGTGAGCCATCGGATAATGCTTCATCAGGGTTATCATGAACTTCCACCATGACTCCGTCTGCGCCTGCGGCAACTGCAGCAAGAGAAAGCGGCTCTACAAGCTCATGCTTACCTGTACCATGGCTTGCATCAACCAATATAGGGAGATGAGACATCTTCTTAATCACAGGCACACATGCAATATCTACCATATTTCTTGTATAATGCTCAAAAGTTCTTATTCCTCGCTCACAAAGAATAATATTTTCATTGCCCTCCGCCATAATATACTCGGCAGAATATAGGAATTCCTCATAAGTTGACGAATAACCACGCTTTAACAAAACCGGTTTACTGCTTTTACCGACTTCCTTTAAAAGTGCGAAATTCTGCATATTTCTCGCGCCTATCTGAATAACATCGATATCATCAAATAATTCAAGTTCTCTTACATCGGTTATCTCAGTTATTACAGGAAGACCGGTCTCCTTCTTGGCGATACTAAGATAGTTTAACGCTTCTTTCCCGAGTCCCTGGAAAGAATAAGGTGAAGTTCTCGGTTTAAAAGCACCACCTCTAAGCATCGTCGCTCCGTTTTCTTTAACAGCCCTTGCAATATTAAGAATCTGTTCTTCGGATTCTACAGAGCACGGCCCCGCTATAATCGTAAGATTACCGCCACCTACAGTCGTATTATTAACTTTAATTACCGAATCAGCAGGGTGATTTTCTCTACTTACCAGCATTTATTCTTTCACTCCTCCGATAAGCTCTTTTATATCTTCAATCTTATTATCTGACATAAACTTCTCGATTCCGTCAACAATTTCCATGGTGACCGAAGGATTGCGGAAGTTTGCCGTACCGACAGACACCGCGGTTGCACCTGCAAGCATCATTTCAATTGCATCTTCATATGTTGCAATACCGCCCATTCCCACAACAGGAATAGAAACCGCATGACTTGCTTCATATACCATTCTGACTGCAATAGGATGAATTGCAGGACCGGATAAGCCGCCGGTCTTATTCTTAATTGCGAAAGTACGCTTTCTTATATCAATCTTCATACCGGTTAAGGTATTGATAAGAGATATCGCATCAGCACCTCCTGCCTCCGCTGCCCGCGCCATTTCCTTAATATCTGTAACATTAGGACTAAGCTTCATTATAATAGGCTTAGTTGTATGTGCCTTAATGGCACGTGTTATATGCTCAACAGCTCTTGCATCCTGGCCGAATGCAATTCCACCTTCTTTTACATTAGGGCAGGATATATTAATCTCAAGAAGATCTGCCTTGGTATCGGATAACTTCTCAACAACGCCGCAATACTCTTCTTCGCTCTTTCCTACTACATTAACAACTATAGCTGTATTATAATCATACAGGAACGGAAGATCGCGCTTCATAAATGTATCAATTCCCGGATTCTGCAAACCTATTGCATTCATCATTCCGCTCGGCGTCTCTGCAATTCTCGGTGTAGGATTACCCTGCCAGGGAGTTAACGCAACGCCCTTGGTTACAACCGCGCCAAGTCTGTTCAGATCAACAAACTCAGAAACCTCTATTCCGGAACCGAAAGTTCCGGACGCTACCATTACGGGATTCTTAAGTTTTACGCCGGCTAAAGTAACTGAAGTATTCATTATATCTCCACCTCCTCGGCAGGAAATACAGGTCCCTCTTTACAAATTCTTGTATTATTAACATTGGAATGAGAATCTATATCTTTTGTCTTGCATCCGCAAGCAAGGCATGCTCCGATTCCGCATCCCATTCTCTCTTCAAGCGATATA
>JAEENO010000004.1 GCA_016283755.1 Lachnospiraceae bacterium
GCCATGGATATTGATAACCTTCTCAAGGATCTTCTTTAATTCCTTCTTACCTACCTGCATACTGATCTCGAGTGCGATATGTCTCTGAATACGCTCCTCTTCGATCTTTTCCTTGCTCCACTTATGCTTCTTAGCATCAGCCATAAGTGTCTCTTCAGATCTGTCTACAAATCCAAGGTCCTGAGGAATAATCTCGTTGAAGATAAGTCTTCCGAGTGTAGTCTCAAGGATTCCCTCATATACCTTGCCGTCCTCACCTGTAACCTTTCTTCTTACATGGATTCTCTGGTGATATGTAATCTCACCGTTCTCATATGCAAGAAGTGCAAGGTTGGTGCTTCCATAATAGATACCGAGAAGTTCTCTTGGTGTACAGATAACTTCGTGTGCTTCTACTCCATCTGGAGAGTATACGATCAAATCTGTAGCCTCAAGGCGATCCTTCTTCTCACTCTTAAGAGCTTTTCTAACTTCATCCTCAGATGTAAACTTCGGATAATCCTTCTTGTTAAGTGTAGGGTCGGTTAATAAATGGTCAACCATACGGCCCATTGTAAGGTAATAGATACCAAGGACCATATCCTGTGAAGGAACCGCTACAGGGCCTCCGTCTGAAGGCTTAAGTAAGTTATTAGGTGACAAAAGCAGGAATCTGCACTCTGCCTGTGCCTCCATTGATAACGGAAGATGTACAGCCATCTGGTCTCCGTCGAAGTCTGCGTTAAACGCGGTACATACGAGCGGATGAAGCTTAATTGCCTTACCTTCTACAAGGATAGGCTCAAATGCCTGTATACCAAGTCTATGAAGTGTAGGTGCACGGTTAAGCATAACCGGATGCTCCTTAATTACTCCTTCGAGAACGTCCCAAACTTCAGGCTGAACACGCTCAACCATCTTCTTGGCGCTCTTAATGTTGTGTGCTGTTCCGTTAGCTACAAGCTCTTTCATAACAAACGGCTTGAAAAGCTCAATAGCCATTTCCTTCGGAAGTCCGCACTGGTAAATCTTTAATTCCGGTCCTACAACGATAACGGAACGTCCTGAATAGTCAACACGCTTACCGAGTAAGTTCTGACGGAAACGTCCGGTCTTACCTTTTAACATGTCTGATAAGGACTTCAATGCTCTGTTACCGGGGCCTGTTACAGGACGACCTCTACGGCCGTTGTCGATTAATGCATCAACAGCTTCCTGAAGCATACGCTTCTCGTTTCTGATAATGATATCAGGTGCGCCTAAGTCGAGTAATCTTCTAAGACGGTTGTTTCTGTTGATGATTCTTCTGTATAAGTCGTTAAGGTCGGATGTTGCGAATCTACCGCCGTCCAAAGTAACCATAGGACGAAGATCAGGCGGAATTACAGGAATTACCGTCATAATCATCCACTCAGGGCGGTTGCCTGACTCACGGAATGCTTCAACAACTTCAAGTCTCTTGATGATACGTGCCTTCTTCTGGCCCGAGGAATTCTCGAGTGTAGCCTTAAGCTGCTCTGCTTCCTTATCAAGATCAATTGCTTTTAAAAGCTCTAAAATTGCTTCTGCACCCATTCCAACACGGAATGCGCCTGAACCGTACTGCTCAACAGCTTCGTTGTACTCCTGCTCGGAGAGGATCTGCTTATATACAAGTCCTGTGTCTCCGCTGTCGAGTACGATATATGAAGCAAAGTATAATACCTTCTCAAGTACACGAGGAGATAAGTCTAAGATAAGACCCATTCTGCTCGGGATACCCTTGAAGTACCATATATGTGATACAGGTGCTGCAAGTCCGATGTGTCCCATACGCTCACGACGTACGGAAGCCTTGGTGATTTCAACGCCGCATCGATCGCAGACTGCACCTTTATAACGAATCTTCTTGTACTTTCCGCAGTGACATTCCCAGTCCTTGGATGGTCCGAAAATCTTCTCGCAGAAAAGTCCTTCCTTTTCAGGCTTCAAAGTTCTATAGTTGATTGTCTCAGGCTTCTTAACCTCTCCATGAGACCACTCAAGTATCTTTTCCGGTGAAGCGAGGCCAATTCTTATGGCGTCAAATGACACCTGTTCATAATTTTCATTATTTGCTATATCTGTCATCTTGGCATCCCTCCTTAATCTTCATCATCGTAGGAATCTTCGTCGTAATCGTCGCCGTCTTCCATGTATGAATCATCTTCATCCTCAGAATCTACAAGCTCATGATCTTCGTTGAATTCCTTCTTTGAGAAGCCCTTGGCATTGAAATCTTCGTCGCTTGCGAAAGCAAATCCTCTGTCATTGTTAATGTCATTATTCATGTCGTTACCAATGATTGCATTTAAGTTGGTGTTGCCGTATTCGCTGCTCTCTAAGAGTTCAACTTCATTGCCGTCCTCATCAAGTACGTTAACATCAAGACCGAGTGACTGTAATTCCTTAAGTAATACCTTAAAGGACTCAGGGATTCCCGGCTCAGGGATGTTGTCGCCCTTAATGATTGCTTCGTATGTCTTAACACGTCCTACAACGTCATCGGACTTAACTGTTAAGATTTCCTGCAATGTGTAAGCTGCACCGTAAGCTTCGAGTGCCCAAACTTCCATCTCTCCGAAACGCTGTCCACCGAACTGAGCTTTTCCGCCGAGAGGCTGCTGCGTAACAAGTGAGTAAGGACCTGTGGAACGTGCATGAATCTTATCATCAACCAAGTGATGTAACTTAAGATAATGCATGTGTCCGATAGTTACAGGGCTGTCGAAGTATTCACCGGTACGTCCGTCACGAAGACGAACCTTACCGTCTCTGGAGATCGGTACGCCCTTCCAGAGGCTTCTATGATCACGATTCTCTGATAAGTACTTCATTACCTCCGGTAAAAGCTCTTCCTTGTGGATGCTCTCGAAAGTAGGTGCGTTCTTATCATACTTCTCGCCGTTCTTCTCTGCTTCAGCCTTAGCTTCCTTAGCGTCGAACGGTAAGTTAACGTAGTCGTTTGCAAGTTCAAGTGTATCCTGGATATCAACTTCGTTAGCACCATCAAATACCGGTGTCTCAATGTTGAATCCGAGCGCTTTTGCTGCAAGCGACAAGTGAATCTCGAGTACCTGTCCGATGTTCATACGAGAAGGTACGCCGAGTGGGTTTAATACGATGTCGAGCGGACGACCGTTAGGTAAGTACGGCATATCCTCAACAGGTAATACGCGGGATACAACACCCTTGTTACCGTGACGACCTGCCATCTTATCACCGACGGAGATCTTTCTCTTCTGTGCGATGTAGATACGTACGCACTGATTTACGCCCGGTACAAGCTCGTCGCCGTTCTCTCTTGTAAATACCTTAGCATCTACAACGATACCGTACTCGCCGTGCGGTACCTTAAGAGAAGTATCACGAACTTCACGCGCTTTTTCACCGAAGATGGCTCTAAGGAGACGCTCTTCGGATGTAAGCTCGGTCTCTCCCTTAGGAGTAACCTTACCTACCAATATATCACCGGCACGAACTTCTGCACCGATTCTGATGATTCCGCGCTCGTCAAGGTCTTTTAACGCATCATCACCAACGCCCGGTACGTCTCTTGTGATTTCTTCCGGTCCAAGCTTGGTATCACGTGATTCTGCTTCGTACTCTTCAATGTGGATTGAAGTATATACATCATCACGTACAAGTCTCTCTGAAAGTAATACAGCATCCTCGTAGTTATAACCTTCCCAGGTCATGAATCCGATAAGAGGGTTCTTACCAAGGGCAAGCTCGCCGCCTGCTGTTGAAGGACCGTCTGCGATTACTTCGCCTGCTTCAACGTGGTCGCCCTTAACAACGATTGGCTTCTGGTTGTAGCAGTTGGACTGGTTACTTCTCTGGAACTTGGTTAATACATATTCTTCTGTTGTACCGTCTTCATCATACTTAAGAGTAATATCTTTAGATGTTGAACGAATAACAGTACCTGCCTTCTTGGCAACTACGCAGACACCGGAGTCTACTGCTGTCTTAGGTTCCATACCGGTTCCTACTACAGGTGCCTCTGTTGTCATAAGCGGAACTGCCTGACGCTGCATGTTGGATCCCATGAGGGCACGGTTAGCATCGTCGTTCTGTAAGAACGGAATAAGAGCTGTAGCTACTGAGAATACCATTCTCGGAGATACGTCCATGTAATCGAACATTGACTTCTCATATTCCTGTGTCTCATCTTTGTAACGACCGGATACGGAGTTACGTACGAAGTGTCCCTTCTCGTCAAGCTCCTCGTTAGCCTGTGCTACATGGTAGTTATCCTCTTCATCCGCTGTCATGTATACAACTTCGTCTGTAACGCGCGGATTCTCAGGATCCTTCTTATCTATCTTTCTGTATGGAGCCTCAACGAATCCATACTCATTAATTCTTGCGAATGATGCGAGTGAGTTGATAAGACCGATGTTAGGTCCTTCTGGGGTCTCAATCGGGCACATTCTTCCGTAATGTGAGTAGTGTACGTCTCGAACCTCGAATCCGGCACGATCACGTGACAAACCACCGGGTCCTAAGGCTGATAAACGTCTCTTATGTGTTAACTCACCGAGTGGGTTGTTCTGGTCCATGAACTGTGAAAGCTGTGATGAACCGAAGAACTCCTTAACAGCAGCGGTTACAGGCTTGATGTTAATCAATGTCTGCGGAGAAATTGACTCTAAGTCCTGAGTTGTCATACGCTCACGTACAACTCTCTCAAGTCTTGAAAGACCGATTCTGTACTGGTTCTGGAGAAGTTCTCCTACGGCTCTGATACGACGGTTACCAAGATGGTCGATATCATCGCTGTTACCGATGCCGTACTCTAAGTGCATGTTATAGTTAATGGATGCAACGATATCCTCAACTGTGATATGCTTCGGAATAAGATCGTGGATCTGCTTCCTGGTTGCTTCCTTGATATCTGCAAGCTTCTTACCATTCTCTTCAAGGATGGTCTTTAATACAGGATAGTATACAAGCTCTGTTACGCCGAGCTCTTCTGCTTCCTTCTTGCTTACCTTAACGAACTTGGTATAATCTACCATCATTGATGAAAGAACCTTAACGCTTCTTCCCTCAATGTCAATCATTACGTAAGGTACTGCAGCATTCTGGATGTCGTCAGCTTTCTCACGTGTAATCTCTTCGCCCTTGCTTGCTAAGATTTCTCCTGTTGTTACATCAACAACATCCTCAGCTAAAATATGGCCTGCGATACGGTTTCTGAACATAAGCTTCTTATTGAACTTATAACGTCCAACCTTAGCAAGGTCGTATCTTCTAGGATCGAAGAACATAGCTGTGATAAGGCTCTCGGCGGAATCAACCGATAACGGCTCGCCCGGTCTTATCTTCTTGTATAATTCGAGTAAGCCCTTCTCGTATGAACCTTCCGGATTCTCAGCTGTACACGAAGGATCCTTTGCGATTGATGCAATGATCTTCGGCTCTTCACCGAATAATTCGATAATCTGCTGGTTGGTTCCGTATCCTAATGCTCTAAGGAGCACGGTAACAGGAACTTTTCTGGTTCTATCTACACGCACGGAAAATACATCGTTAGAGTCTGTCTCATACTCGAGCCATGCTCCACGATTCGGGATAACCGTACATGCATAAAGGGTCTTACCGATCTTGTCATGAGTAATATCATAATAGATACCAGGGGAACGAACGAGCTGTGATACTATAACTCGCTCAGCTCCGTTAATTACGAATGTACCTGTCTCGGTCATTAACGGAAGATCTCCCATGAAGATCTCATGTTCTGTAATTTCATCAGCTTCCTTATTGTGAAGTCTTACTTTCACTTTCAAAGGAGCCGCGTAGGTAGCATCTCTTTCTTTACACTCAGGGATCGTATACTTCTTATCCTCTTCGCAGAGCTTGAAGTCAACGAACTCTAAGCTTAAGTGTCCACTGTAATCAGATATCGGGGAGATATCATCGAACACTTCCTTCAAGCCTTCCTCGACGAACCACTTATAGGAATCCTTCTGAACCTCGATGAGGTTAGGCATTTCCAATACGTCTTTACGTCTCGCAAAGCTCATACGAACACTTTTACCGGCTTTGACCGGTCGTATTCTGTTTTTTTCCATCGACGTTTCACCTCTCGTATTATTTCGAGCTTCTTTCCTTACGCCAGGATAAAGGGTCGGCTGCCCATACAAACTTCTAAGAAAATCTGCTATTGCAGTGCTTTTTCGCATAGATATGCGCCCTAAAAAAGCGCAGAATATGCCTATGTCTCCAAAGTAATGCAACCTATAATATAACACAATAGCAAGACTTACGTCAACTACAATATTTAAGAAATCTACGGCTAGATGTTGTGGCTCAACACGCTCGTCCGTGGGGGCGCATCAGATAGCTACGGCCCGAATACCTATTTCTATTATTAGTACGTAAAAACATAAAAAAAGAACCGAGGTAGTCCTCGGTTCTTATAAATGACTTTGTTATTAGAATAGGGGTTAAATTACTTAAGTGTAACCTTAGCGCCTGCTTCTTCAAGAGCCTTCTTAGCTTCCTCAGCTTCTGCCTTGGAAACGCCTTCCTTAAGTACCTTAGGAGCGCCATCAACTGCGTCCTTAGCTTCCTTAAGGCCGAGACCTGTAAGCTCACGAACAACCTTAATAACCTTAACCTTCTCAGCGCCTACTTCTGTAAGTTCTACGTCGAACTCATCCTTCTCTTCAGCTGCTGCTGCACCGCCTGCTGCAGGACCTGCTACTACAACGCCGGCTGCTGCAGATACGCCAAACTCTTCCTCACAAGCCTTAACAAGCTCGTTTAACTCTAATACGCTTAACTCTTTGATAGCTTCAATAAATTCAGCTGTAGTCATCTTTGCCATTTAAATTTACCTCCGTTTGTAAATTAATCAATTAATGAAATAGTTTCTTTTGATTCAAATCTTAAATTCCGTGGTTAAGCTTCTGCGCCTTTTTCAGCGATCTGCTTAAGTACACGAGCCATATTTGTGATAGGTGACTGCATAGATCCAAGTAATCTTGAGAGAAGTTCTTCTCTTCCAGGGATTGATGCGATCTGTGTAATACCCTTAGCGTCGTAGTATGTACCTTCTACAACACCGGCCTTAAGCTCTAATGCAGGAGCTTCCTTAGCGAACTTTGCAAGTACTCTTGCAGCTGCTGTTGCATCATCCTTGCAAACAGCCATAGCTGAAGGTCCTTCAAGGTTAGCGGATAAGCTTTCGAATTCTGTTCCTGCGAAAGCACGCTTCATAAGTGTATTCTTGTATACCTTGTATGAAACGCCTGCTTCTCTTAACTGCTTACGTAATCTTGTATCTTCGTCAACAGTAAGTCCGCGATGGTCAACCAAAACAACTGTTGCTGCGCCTTCGATTACTTTCGAAATCTCTTCAACGACAGGAGCCTTAAGTTCTACCTTTGCCATAATTGTACCTCCTTATTTTATTAATATTGAGGCTTTATGAATAGAAAACCTCTTATGTCGCGAAGACATAAGAGGCTTATAAACAAAACAATTCATAAAATCCTCGGCAGGTTGCATGCGTTATGTATAAAACACCTGCTGTCTTCGGTAGTTTCAAATCTCTCTGAAACCGTCGTGTCATCTGACACGCTTGTGATTATAACATCACATTATATAGATGTCAATCCAAAAGTTATAATTTATTCTGCGCTAAACAAATTATAAAGCCTTATGCAAGCTTGTTAACGTTAATCTTAACGCCAGGTCCCATTGTAGGAGCAAGTGTTACGCTCTTTAAATACTGGCCCTTAAGTGCTGCCGGCTTAGCCTTAATGATTGCATCCATTAAAGCGCGGAAGTTATCTGATAACTGTTCCTCTGTAAATGATGCTTTTCCAACTGGCACATGGATAATGTTAGCTTTATCAAGTCTGTACTCAATCTTACCTGCTTTAATATCATTAACAGCCTTTGTGATGTCCATTGTAACTGTACCTGCCTTAGGGTTTGGCATTAAGCCCTTAGGTCCTAAGACACGTCCCAAGCGACCTACAACACCCATCATGTCCGGTGTAGCAACAACTACGTCAAATTCAAACCAGCCTTCATTCTGAATCTTTGGAATAAGCTCTTCGCCGCCTGCGTAATCTGCGCCTGCTGCCAATGCTTCGTCAATCTTCTCGTTCTTTGCAAATACTAATACACGAACGCTCTTACCTGTTCCGTGAGGTAATACAACCGCACCACGGATCTGCTGATCTGCGTGACGTCCGTCACAACCTGTTCTGATATGAGCCTCGATTGTCTCGTCAAACTTAGCTACTGCTGACTTCTTTGCTAAAGAAATTGCGTCAGCTATTTCATACTGCGTTGCTCTGTCGATAGCTTTTGCAGCTTCTACATATCTTTTTCCTCTTTTCATTGAATATATACCTCCTGTGGTTATATCGGGAGAGGACCCTCCCACGTTAATTGTCAACTAACTCAAGTTTATTTCAAAACTTATATTTGAAAAACTGCCATTTAAAATCGTGCTAAAGCACGATGGGCAGTTTGCCTTGGCAAACTTCGCTTGCGCTCAGTTTACACGTTACTCTTCTACTGTAACGCCCATTGAACGGCATGTACCTGCGATCATGCTCATAGCAGCTTCGATTGATGCTGCATTAAGATCAGGCATCTTTAATTCTGCGATCTCCTTTAACTGAGCCTTGGTAATAGTAGCTACCTTGGTCTTGTTAGGAGTACCGGATGCTTTCTGAATCTTGCAAGCTTTCTTGATAAGTACAGCTGCAGGAGGAGTCTTAGTAATAAAGCTAAAGCTCTTATCTGCGTAAACTGTAATTACAACAGGGATGATCGTATCTCCCTTATCTGCTGTTCTTGCATTAAACTGCTTGGTGAACTCGACAATGTTAACACCATGCTGTCCGAGTGCAGGACCAACTGGCGGTGCCGGAGTTGCCTTGCCTGCAGGGATCTGCAATTTAATATATCCTTCTACTTTCTTTGCCATTTGGAATTGCCTCCTTACTAAAAAACATCTTTACATCTTCTTAATATCTGCGAAACTTATCTCTACCGGTGTTTCGCGACCGAACATGTCGACATTGATTGTAACCGACTGCTTACGATCATTAATGGAAGCGATTGGACCAACCGTATCCTTCCATACACCTCCGATAACGGTGATAACTTCACCGACCTCGAAGTCAACCTCAATGTTCTCACGTTTGATACCGAGATTTGCCATCTCTTCTTCTGTCAATGGTACCGGCTTAGATCCCGGACCGACAAATCCGGTAACTCCTCTGGTATTTCTGACCACATACCATGTGTCATCATTCATTACCATCTTAATCAGCACATAGCCGGGAAACATCTTTCTGGTTGTCTGCTTCCTGACTCCATCTTTAAGTTCAACAACGTCCTGTTCCGGAACGCTTACCTCAAGAATCTCATTCTCAAGATGACGATTCTCGATTGCCTTGTCAATGTTTGCTTTTACTTTCTTCTCATATCCTGAGTAAGTATGAACTACATACCAGCGTGCCTCTGCCATACAAATTCTCCTTATCTACCTTAGAAACTCATTAAGACATCAATGCCAAGCTGTGCTGCGTAATCAACTGCCGCAATTATTAAACCTAAAACTACGGTAACGACTACTACTGCGATTGTCTGGCGTACCAGAGAATTCTTATTAGGCCAGATTATCTTGCGAAATTCCTGTTTAAGACCTGTCGCAAAGGTTGTCTTTGTTTTCTTTTCTTCGCTCATAATCTTCTCCTTTGACCTTACTTTGTTTCCTTATGTAACGTATGAGTCTTGCAGAATCTGCAGTACTTCTTCGTTTCCATTCGGTCCGGATGAGTTTTCTTGTCTTTGGTCATGTTGTAGTTACGCTGTTTGCATTCTGTACATGCCAATGTAATTCTTGTGCGCATTAAACTTCCACCTCCACTAAATTTCTTCTATTGAATTTAGGCATAAAAAAAAGACCTACTTCCATAGCTAGAATATACTATCACGGATAATAGGTCTATGTCAAGAAATATTTTCAACTATTGATATATTCTTCTATCTGGGTATCCATTAAAGCTCTTATATTACCGCCATCTATATAGCACTTTGTCCAGTCTACAACCATTTGCACCGCCTTGTCAAGTGTCCACTTAGGCTTCCAGCCAAAAGCGCTTTTAATCTTGGTGCAATCAAGCTTTAACAGGGAAGCTTCATGCGGTCCGCCATCATTCTTATCAACCCACTTTAATCCGTTACCCCAATACTTTACGAACGAATCGACAATCGCACAGGTCTCAAACGAATCCCCGTCATCAGGTCCTACATTATAATATCCTTCGCATGACTTATCGAGATACTGCTTCATTGCAATAAGAAGATATGCGCACAGAGGCTCAAGCACATGCTGATACGGCCTTGTTGAATGAGGATTACGAACAACAATCGGTTCGTTATTCATTGCGGCCCTTACGCAATCCGGTATTATACGGTCTTTTGCAAAATCTCCTCCGCCTATGACATTACCGGCACGCGCCGTAGAGATCGCAGTAAGTCCCTTTGCAAAAAAGCTCTTCTTGTAGCTGTGTGTCACCAGCTCGGAACAGGACTTTGAATTGGAATAAGGATCAAATCCATCAAGGGGATCCGTCTCAACATATCCCTTGTCCCATTCTTTATTCTCATATACTTTATCCGTAGTTACATTAAGAAATGACTTAGTGCACGGGTTAAGTCTCACGCATTCAAGAATGTTAACCGTACCTATTACATTGGTCGTATAAGTATCAACCGGCTTCTCATACGCAATTCGAACGATTGGCTGTGCCGCCAGATGAATTACTATCTCAGGCTGATACTTGGCAAAAACTTCTTTAAGATGCTCCAAATCTCTTACATCGCCCACAATATGCGTAATCTGATTCTTAACGCCGCAAAGGTCAAACAAGCGATTCTCTTCTTCATCATATAAAGAATAGCCGATAACTTCGGCACCAAGATTTGCAAGGATGCAGCAAAGCCACGAGCCCTTAAACCCGGTGTGTCCTGTTATGAGAACTTTTTTACCTCTATAAAACGAAAAATCAAACATACGCATTCCCCCGCTACTTATCAAATGCGGCAATCAACTGCTGTGCCATATAATCAAGCATCTCTTTCGTCATTCCCGGATATACGCCTATCCAAAAAGAACGATTCATGACAACTTCTGTATTATTAAGCGCTAACGCCCTGTAATCTGTTCCTTCCTTCATTCCTTCAAAGCTAGGCTGCAAGATGAAATTACCGCCAAATAATAACCTCGTCTGAATCCCCTTATCTTCAAGAAATCTTGTTACTTCGTTACGGCTCTTTCCCGAATCCGGCTTAACGGTTATCAGGAATCCGAACCAGGAAGGAGTACTGCCGGCTTCCTTTTCAGGTAAGATTATCTTCTCGCTCAAGCAATTAAGCTTATTACGAAGATACTCCCAGTTCTCCGCTCTCTTCTTTGTAAATTCCGGGAGCTTTTTAAGCTGCTCTACACCGATTGCGGCCTGAAGGTCCGTTGCCTTCAGATTATATCCGAAATGACTGTATACATACTTATGGTCATATCCATACGGTAACTTTCCGAACTGCCCATCAAAGCGGTGGCCGCACAGATTATCCTGTCCGGATACGCAGGAGCACTCCCTTCCCCAGTCTCTAAATGAACGCACAATCTTGTCAAGAAGCGGATTATCGGTATATACCGCGCCGCCTTCGCCCATTGTGATATGGTGCGGCGGATAAAAGCTCGAAGTTCCGATGTCTCCGAAAGTTCCCGTGTAGCCTGTCACACCGTTCAGCGTATATGTTGACCCAAGCGCGTCGCAGTTATCCTCAACAAGCCACAGGTTATGTTCCTTACAAAAAGCGCTTACCGCCTCTATATTAAAAGGATTGCCGAGAGTATGCGCTATAATTACAGCCTTAGTCTTAGGACTTAATGCTTTTTCAAGATAAGACACATCAATATTGTATTGAGGAATCGTTACATCGACGAAGACAGGAACCGCACCATACAGTATAATCGGTGTTACCGTAGTTGGAAAAGCGCAAGCCACCGTGATCACTTCATCGCCCGGCTTGATTCTCCTGTCATCAAGTTCTGCCGCAGTCAATGCCATAAAGGCCAGAAGATTCGCGGATGAACCGCTGTTAACAAGACTTACGTACTTAACGCCTAAGAATTCTCCAAGTTCCTTTTCGAATTCTTTCGTAAATCTTCCGGAAGTAAGCCAGAAATCAAGCATGGCATCGGTAAGTGAGCACATCTCACGCTCGTCGTAGACACGGCCTGCATAACCGATCCTCTCGCCCGGTGTAAACTTACCGTCCTTCTTATGAAATTGTTCGTAATACTCTGCGACAAGAGCTTTTATCTCATCACGAGCAGATTTCTCATCATTCCATCTCATATTATCTTGCCCACTTCATCCAAGGTGCTTTGTTCTCATTAATAAGCTTAATCAATTCGTCTCGCTCTCTTGCGGTATCCATGCACTTCCAGAAACCATCATACTTATATGCCGCAAGCTGTCCATCCTTAGCAAGATTGCGCATGGGCTCTTTTTCGAAGAAGGTATCGTCGCCTTCTATATAATCGAATACCTTAGGCTCCAATACCATATATCCGCCGTTGATTCTTGCTCCGTCCTCGTCGGCTTTTTCCCGGAATTCATCAACAATATCGGGGTTGCTTTCATTCATCTCAAATACACCGAATCTCTGACCGGCGAGGATGGCGGTTACGGTTGCTATTCTGCCCTGTTCCTTATGAAATTTAAGAAGATCGTTCATATCAACATCGCAGACTCCGTCACCGTAAGTCATAAAGAACGGCTCGTCTCCGACATAATCCTTGATTCTCTTGATACGACCGCCGGTCATTGTTGAAAATCCCGTATCGACTATGGTAACCTTCCACGGTTCCGATACGTTATTATGAATCTGCATATCGCCGCCTGCGGTAAAATCAAAAGTCACATCACTGTTATATAAATAATAATTTGCAAAGTATTCCTTGATTATATGCTGCTTATAACCTGCACATATAATAAAATCATTAAATCCGTGATAGGAATACTCCTTCATAATATGCCATAATATAGGCTGGTCACCGATCTCAATCATCGGCTTAGGCTTAAGATGGCTCTCTTCACTGATTCTTGTTCCGAATCCGCCGGCTAAAATAACTGTTTTCATAATCCTCCTAACTTATTGCGAAATACAATATCGTTATTATGGTCAAAATTCGCGTATATCTTAATAAAATTATATATCTTTTCCCTTATTAAATCAATGAAGCAAAAGGCAAAGAATCGTTTGACACCGCTTAATTTCGGGCGTAAAATATATATGCAATCAAGTATGGTTATCTTGGCCATACCATAATCATGTGAAACAAGTGTGAACTTTTCATATTTTTCTCTGTACTTTTTTCCACGCATATAGTATGATGTATATGAGTAAATGGACTTATTATACCCTGCGGTATCTGTACCGTAATTTCAAGGAAGAAAGGAGGGGGAATCTTATGGCAGCTATTGATACTATCTATAATTATTATCTTAGTACGTACGGTAATAATACGTATAACCGTTATGATACTCATAAGAAGAGTGAGCTGCGCTCTATTTACAACCAAATGGTCAAAGTGAATAAGAACACCCCTCTTTATAAGGTCCTTGGCATGGAAGAAGGCAACGCCTCCGAATTTGCTATCGACCTTAAGGAAGCTTCCCTGAATCTCGAAAAGACTGCGCATTCGCTTTCGGCTCCTGACGATGTTAAGAAGGGCTTATTCAAGAAGAAAGTTGCAGCATCTTCAGACGAGGCTCACGTAAAAGTTAATTACGTAGGCGACGGCGACTCGAGTGAACTTACGGATACATTTACCTTATCGGTTAAGAATCTGGCAACAGGTCAGACCAACGAAGGTAATTATCTCGATCCTTCAAGAAAGGATTTCACCGCGGGTGTCTATACATTCGATCTTCAGAATACTGCAAGTACTTACGAGTTCCAGTTTACGGTAGCCGGTACGGATACCAATAAGGACGTAGAAGAGAAGCTTGCCAAGCTTATCAATACCGCCAACGTCGGTGTTGACGCGAAGATCAATAAGGGCAGCGACGGACGTGAAGCACTTGTGCTCTCCTCCAAGGAGACAGGTCTTACAGCGGACGAGAAGTTCTTATTTAACATAACCCCGGGTACCGATACAGGTTCCAAGGTTGCAATGAATCTTCTCGGCATCGATGCGATTACCGAAGATGCCAAGAGTTCAACCTTTATCCTTAACGGTGCGGAGCATCACTCACTTGCCAACAAGTTCACCATTAATAAAGAGTTCGAAATTACTCTTCTCGGTGAGCATGATGATGGCGACGCCGCAACAGTCGGATTTGAGAACGACGTTGATGCAATAATGGAGAATGTATCCCGCCTGGTTAACGCTTTTAACTCAACATTATCTATCGCCAATAAGTACGACGCATCATCGAATCCGAGCTCCTCGAAGCTTAGGCACGATATGGCAGTTATATCTAACGGCATGAGAGACCGCTTGGAATCAATGGGACTTATGGTTCAGAATAACGGTTCGGTTGTGATAAACCGCGACTCATTAAGTGCAGCGGTTAAGGCCGATACGACAGGTGCGATCTTCAACGAGCTTAACGCATTCAAGAATGCAGCAGCCGCAAGAGCATCTCAGATAGCCATCAACCCTGTAGACTACATGAACAAAGTAGTCGTAGCATACAAGAATCCGGGCAGAGAATTCAGTGCACCGTACGCAACATCAATGTACGCCGGAATGATGATGGATACATATATGTAATAACAGGGTCTTAAAAAATAGAGACGGATGTGCTTGCACATTCCGTCTCTTATTTTTTCAAGACCCGCCCCCACATAAGGATGACGCAATTTGCGAAAGCAAATTAGCAGAATCCGCATGTGGGTAGCATTGCGAGAGCTTCTATAAGAAGCGCAGCAATGCGTGTTATTACTATTAACTCCTGCGCTCACATAAGGATGGCGCAATTTGCTCCTATACCGCAAACAGCACATAATCGCATGGCCAAATTCCTCTTCCGTTATAGCGAAGATAAAACTTATAATCACTTCGCATCGATTCAATAAGCTTGGGAATTTCAAAAATATCCGCGGGTTTATGATATGTACATATAAGAAGTTTCGGTTTTTCCTCCTTTATATGCTTTATTGCACCCATCAAAGCGTCGGTTTCGGCGCCCTCTATATCCATCTTGATTACGTCTATCGGTTCTTCAATATCATCATCGAGCGATACAACAGTAACCCTGTTCTCTCCCGCTTCCGCAAGGCGTGAGCCCTCACCATCCGCGGTAATATTAAGGAAAAGCTCGCCCTTTTCCTTACCTACTCCTTTTTCTCTTATTTCAATATTGGAAAATCCCTCCAAATTATGCTTAAAGCTCTCAACATTCTTAGGATCTATTTCATAAGCATATATTTTAGAATATGAATCCCTGCCGTATTCTTTTATAAAGCTCAAAACCGAGTCACCTATAAAAGCGCCACAGTCTACAAAAACTTCACATGAGCCCGGCGGCACAAGATCAAGATCATAATAATCCTCAAAAATATTCTCGGTTATCCCTGAAAGACTTTCAAGATTAAAAGTAAACATATACCTTATAATTCCAACAAGCAGTTCCTTTGATTTGTAATCAGACAGTTTTTCATAAAACCACTTATACTCTTCTATCTCAGACTGCATCATATCGGTATATATTTCAATTAAAGAATAATCATTAGCATCAACGTCAAGTCTGCCGGTCAAGAACGTATATCTCATCGGCAGTGACATATACTGCCTTCTGTACTCCTCGCTATAAGTATTAAACCATTTGATTGAATTAGCTATAATTCTATCTCGATCGATATATTTAAAATACTCATATATTGACCAGAATCTCGAATCGACATTTAATCCTGAACGCCTCTTAAAGCTAAGTCTCCAAACAGGAATCATCGCCTTAAGAACCGCCATTGCATCCCATGCGACGTTCTCAATATCAAATTCCACATCTACGGCAGCAAGATTAATATCAGGCGAAGCATATAATCCATCGTTAACCTGCATCATAGCAACTTTTATCACATCCTCAATGTCCGGGGACAACCCGGCATCACCGATATTATGCATAAGCAATTCAAGATCATCAACTATTCTCGACAATTCATCAAGCGTGCTCTTTTCAAGCATTCTCATAAGATATACCTGCCTTTAAACCCAATTCATTACCGCTTCCGCCATCTTAAAATCCATTTCATCATCCACGTCTATCGACGACTTCTTATCCATTATATACGCATAAGAGCCTTCCCCGTAGAGATTCTTCTTACTCATAAGATCCGAAACCCTCTGTATATACAATGCACCGTTAATCCTGTAATATGTCCCTGCATCCTGCCGCCTTCCCGATACATTCGAATCGAAGAAACCGTTCATGGAATTATTCTCTCCCAATGTATTGCAGATATTGATTGAATGCTCAAGCTCACATACGCCGATTACCGCAGAAGCATTATTCTTGTCAAAAAGCTCTACACCGTTACGTATATCGTCCGCTGTACGTAGAGGAGACGTCGGCTGCAAAACAGCAGCCACATCAAACTCAACTCCAAGCTTTCTATAGTTTCCTATTACTTCACGAACCGTATCCCAGGTACTTGCCTTATCACCTGATGTCTCTTCCGAACGCATAAAAGGCACGCTTGCACCGTAAGAACGTGCAATCTCTGCATACTTCTCGGAATCCGTCGATACCATAACTTCGTCGAATACACCTGATGATAACGCAGCTTCAATCGTATAAGCCATGAGCGGCTTACCTGCCATCTCTTTAATATTCTTATCCTTAAGTCCCTTAGAACCGGAACGAGCCGGTATTACTGCAATTCGTTTCATATTATTCCCAATCTATGTCGTAGAATTCTTTCTTTCCGTTTAATTTTCCTTCCCTTAATGCATCTTTAAGATACATAAAGATCCGATCTGCGGTGTTGCCGTCACCGAACGGACTTGGCATATCAGCGTATCTGTTCTCGCGTCGAGCTTTTACAGCTTCAAGGAAAGCTGCGTTAACAGCGTCTTCCTTATTATCCGCATGAATAACTGACGGCGCCATAATTCTACCCTTTTGTCTATCGCCGATATCTACCGAAGGTATCTTAAACGACGGCACTTCTAAAATAGCGCTTGAAGAATTACCGATTACAAACTCTGAATCTCGAACCGCACTTAAGTAAAGCTTCGCACCCAGCGATGCAAATAATTTCCAGTTTAAATTAGTCTCGCACTCTTTCTCCCAAAGCTCATTTATGCTGATTCCACCCGCATCGGAGTTGGCCTTCGTTATACAATAATTATATTCCGGATGCGCCTTCATAGTCTTTAAAAGCGGCTGTATCTGAAGCATCGCACCCAAGACACTCTGTGTCTCAGGATGAAAAGTTACCATTACATACGGCTTATCATCATCAAATCCTAACTTTTCCCGTACTTCTTCCGGGTTAAACTTTTCCATCTTAAGGGCGTTCTCCACACCCATTGCGCCTACGTCGTATACCATCTCCGGGTTCTCACCCATCTGGATCACGCGCCGTCTGTACTCAGCGCATGCTGTAAAATGAATGCGGGACATCTTGGTTAAAGAATGTCGAACCGCGTCGTCAACCGCACCGAATGTAAGCTCACCGCCATGAATATGCGCAATCGGAATATTCATGATAAGTGCAGCTGTAGCCACACCAAGCATCTCCGTTCTGTCGCCAAGGATTATAACTACATCAGGACGATTCTTCGCAAAGTAATTCGTAAAATAGCGCGTAGCATTACCGGCCATTCTTGATACCGCCGCATCAGAATCGCCTCTTTCGGATATGTCGATTTTCTCATCAATCGTTAATCCGTCATTCTCTATTTCCTTATAGGTCTCGCCGAATTCCTTAAGAAGATGCATTCCCGTTGCAACAAGCTTTAATTCGGTCTCGGGATCCGCATCGATCCTCTTAATCAATCCCGACAATATACCATAATCTGCTCTGGTAGAAGTTACCACACACACGCGCCACATAATACTTACCTCAATACCCCGTAATCAGTCCCACTTCGTAAAAGCGCCTACAACGGACGCGCAGGAATACCCACTACGGTTAAATACTTATCTACATCATCAACAACCACGGCACCTGCGCCGACTGTTACGCCGTTAGCAATTGTTATACCCTGCTTAACCGTCGAACTTACGCCCACATAGGACATGGTTCCGACTTCGACGTTACCGCATAAGGTAACACGCGGCGCAAGTGTTGTATAATCACCTATTACCGTATCATGACATACAATGGAACCGATATTAACGAATACGAAATTTCCTATGGTTACATTCGTTGATATCGTGCAGTCACGGCTTACAATCGAACCCTCACCGATTGAATAATCAGGCGCCATTCCCTCATCCGATAATACGATGCTCGGGAAGTAAAGGTTCGGATTCTGTCTGTACATAGCCACCAGGTCACGGCGCTTCTCCGGACTGCCGATACATATTACTACACCGGTCTTCATCGGAAGGTTAAGAAGATAATCATCGTCTCCCAAGTATTTACAATGTCCGACCGCATCCATAGCAAGGTCCTCAACAAGATCTATATATCCTAAGACCGTATATCGCGGCATTCTCTTATTTGCTTCTTCTATCTGCCACAAAAGCTCCCTCATACATCCGCCGGAGCCAACTAAGATAATATTCTCCATACAATCACTTCCTTATGATTAATAATACGTAAATTCAGAGCGCTTTTGCCCTGTTATGATTTCATATCGAGCTTCTGCTCCATACGGCGCATCTCTTCGAACTCGCCCATATCAAGGAAGCTGTCCTCGGATATAGGATACATGCCGACCTTTCTGTCCTGGAAAAGTAAGTCATTGCTAAGGTCTGTCATATGATAGAAGGTATTCTTCGGTATTTCTTTCAAAAGCTTAGGATCAAGGACGTACATTCCGGTATTAACGAAGTACGATAACTTCGGCTTTTCCTCCATACCGGTTACGACGCCGTCTTCTTTAGACTTAATAACACCGTAAGGCACAACTATATTCTTTAACGCGGATACTATTGTAAGCTCATTGCCCGAAGCTATATGATGCTTGTAAATATCCGCATAATCCGCATGAATCATAATATCGCAATTGGTAACGATGATCGGGCAATCGAATTCTTCCTCGATTAAATGAAGTGAACCTGCGGTACCAAGCGGTTCATCCTCTTCTACGTACTTAAGTGTATAATTTTGCATTACGTCCGCAAAGTAGGACTTGATCATATTCTTCTTATAATTAAGCGTTGCATAAAAGTTCGTAACGCCGTAATCTCTGAACTTATCAATGATTCGCTCCATAATCGGAATATCACCGATAGGAATTAAAGGCTTCGGTAAGACCTTCGTGTAAGGATAAAGTCTCGTTCCCTTGCCGCCGGCCATAATGACAACCGGGACGTTCTGCAAGGTCTTCATATCCTTTTCCCTGGCTTCGTAACCGTCAGCAGCGAATACTATATCAACCACTTCATTTGAAGGCGATATAACAGGCGCTGTTCTTATTACATACTTGGCTAAGAATTCCCTATAGTTACCAATGTTATTGCTGTATAAGAATTTCGGGTCCTTATTCATAAGGCCATCGATCTTGGCCTGCAGGTCACCCGTCTTAATAAGCCATCTTCTTATATCTCCATCGGTGATAGAACCTATCAATCTATTGTTCTTATCGATAACAAAAAGGATTCCCTGTGAGTTCTTATCGATTTTCTGTAATGCATCAACTACCGTCACATCGGGATAGGTAAGGAATTTCAGTAATTCTTCCATCTGCATATTATAACCGCCTCCTCATTTTCCGAACTATCCTTTATAATAACACTAAAATTTGTCTATTTGTTTTCGCGTTCTCTTCTTTCCACTTCATCCATAATACGAACGAATTCACCATCCGTATCAAGAAGAATTTCTGCGCGCTTTTTCGCAATTGCGGACTTTTCACGATAGAAATCAATATCATTGTAATAACGCATAATTGTATCGCCCATCTCCTTGTAATCGGCAACAATAAATTCTTCGCCCGTATTGGCAGGCACATCACCGTATGCTGTTGTTACAACAGGAATTCCCTTAAACATCGCCTCTACGCAAGATGTTCCGCCGCCTCTTCTTATAGGATTTACATATAGATCGCAAAGTTCAAGAGCTGCCAGGATATCTTCTACCCTGTCAATATGATATGCCTTACTTATTTTTTCAAATTTCGAAAGTACTTCTTCATTATGGCTGAATCGTCCCAGAAAAAGAATAAAGTAATCATCCTGCCATATACTTTCAAGCATATTAAGGAATTCTTTATCCACTTCTTCGTAAAGTCTTCCGCCGATAACGGTCATTACAAAAGCATTTTCAGGGATTCCGAACAAACTTCTTGCCATTGTTCCTTCCTGCTCTTTAAGTCCCGACGTGAATATACATTCAACCGCGTGTTCCTTCGGAAGTCCGATATTCTCCATAAGATACATTTCGTTTTCTTCGAGCTTTTTACCTAAGGTCTGGTATCTTACACACGAAGGCTCAAGCTCTGACGGAGATAATCCGACATCAATTGCAGGTATCATCTTATCCGCAAGATTTGCAAGGATACTCATACCACCTATCACAACAATTCTCGAAGGCGCAAGCTTTCTTATATATACAAGCATTTCATTAATTATGTTTACATCCGGCATTTCGTAATTAAGATATAACTGCGGAACGGACACACCTTTCCACTCTAATGCTTCCTTATCAGCGAACGCGACATTCTTATTACCGACTCTTTGATCAAAGAACGGTAATTCACCGCAACCGGTAAGCATCTCATTAGTTGTTATAAGCAAAACCTCTTTATTATAACGGGTTATCAAAGTCTTACATCTATCGAGTGTAGTCTTGGTCGGACCGTGTCCTTCGGAAAGCATCTGCTCCGTGATTACCAAAACCAGATTCTTGTTGCGCGAATCCATAGGAATCGGTGTAAGGTCTGCTGTTACTTCCGCTTCGAAATACTCATACACAACCTTAAATAACTGCCATATCTTAAGCTTAACCTCCAAGCTGTCCGCTTCCTTGCACTTAAACGCAGCACACTGATACTGATATGCATAAAAATGGAGGTTATTCTTGGTATAATAATCAGGTCTACCCAGAAGTATATTAATTCCGGCCTCTATATGATAAGGTTTCGGTGCAATTGCAAGACACACCGAATACAGATATATCGCAAGAGTCGGCTTACTGTCCGCAAATTTTGCGGCTTCTTTCTCAATAAAGCTCGTTACCTCATCACGTATACCATCTTCATCATCTTTTAAACTCTGCCATACGGCTTTACATGTCTCTGATAAAGTCTCAGAAACGTAATCACGATAAAATTCCGCGCTCTGATAAATAGCTTCGCTTAAAACCTCGATAATACCACTCAAATTATTAACCCCTCTGTCGCATGCACTCTAAAAATCTATTCTTTTCTTCTTCCACGCCTTCAAGTGTCTTTTTTATAAGTGCCTCTCTGTCTTCACCGTTGAACTTTTTGATAAGTTCTATCAGACGCTTGTCTCTCCATTCATCAAGATAAGCATAATCGTCTTCTATGGTTATGCCCTCTTTCTTATAAGCCTCTTCAAGATTATAATGGCCGACACCGACAAGTCTGTATGCCGTAATTATACGCTCAGCTATAAGAGAGATCTTTAATGACGGATGCACATCAATCTCATTGAAGATTATCTCTATTGCCGCATCAGCCATCTGCGCTCTGTGTTCTGCTTTGTTAAGTCTGACAAGCGCATTTACCTGATCTTCGCCCGCGTCACACTCCTTATACAATTCGGTTGTGAACGTCATCATTTTCGCGCTCTTAATCGATAAAATCGCATATACAACATGTGTATATAATCTGAAGAACTCATTTTCCTTATATTTCTCCGAAATCTCATCCATTCTCTTTTTACTTAGGTTACTTACTCTAAAGAATGTTCCGGTAAGATAATTGGAATTAATCGCATTGTCAAATACTGTTATGTAATCGTTGAATACCGCATTTGCGTGATAATCACGTCCCGGTGCGTAGACACCGATTATATCAATATCGTTCTCCTTAATAAGTCCGTCAAGTATTATATGAAGATTCTCAGTATATAATTCATCTTCATCACTGCTGTAATATATATACTTGCCTTTTGCAAGCTTAGTAAGCTTTATAATATTGCCCGTAAATCTTAAATTCTCTCTGTTACGGGAATACTTAAATCTGCTGTCTTTAATGGCAGCAATCTTCTTATACTCTTCTCTTCCGACTTCCGAACCGTTATCGGATAAGAGGAACTCTATCTCCGAATCAAATTCGGACTTAAGCATTCTCCTGATCGTCTTTAAAGCTATCGGGCCTCTGTTAAATGATGGAACCGCTACAGTTATAAACGGCTTAATCTTAGGATTACGAGGCTTCGCAATTCTTATCTTATGAAGCTCATCTGTCATACTCTTAAAGTACCCGGTGTCCCCATAGAATAATCGCGGAAGATACTCTTCATCATGATTAATAAGATACTCTCTTAATTCTTCCTTGGTCTTAAAGACTACCAGCCGCTTCGCGAGCTTTTTTGCAAGTCCGAATTCATCTATATAGGCAAGCGCTTTTTTATAATCATCCGGAACATAATATACCTTGTAAGGAATCTTATTCTTAAATGAGAAAAAGCACCTTAGCACATCGTCTGTGCCTGAAACCGCTGCAGTATATATTGTACTTGGCTTAATTCTTGCCACGATATTATCAAGATCTATAAGCGCTTCGATCCTGTCCTTCGCAGAATTAAGAAGAAGATATTCTTTATCGGACCTTTTTATATACGCTATTCCATTAGCTCTTACTATAGATTTCTTCTCCGCATTAAGAATGACATCCTCATAATCCTTACCATAAAAATGCTTAAGAAGAACGTCTATCGTATTATCAAGTTTAAGACATTCCGGAATAGCATCGTATTCCGCATTTTCTTTATCACCACGATTAAGCATGGCATTAAGACCCTTAATATCATTAGGGTCATATACCTTTAACTGTGGAGTCTCCTCTGCAAGCTTTCTTGTAAAAGGTGTATCTATTGCGTAGACCTGGCAGCCCGCGATAAGTCCCGCACCGACTCTTTCATGACAGCCTTCGCTGTAACCGGTCTCAACGCACAAAACCTTCTTAACGTTACTCATCATCTCGGAAAGTCCTACACCTGTAGGAATTGATGTCTGAACGTTAAATGTCTCCGCCACCTTTTCCGGCAGGCTCTTTTGCAAAGTATCCCAATTGTAGCCCGCAACAGCCACGACTCTGTGGGCTTTCAAAAGTCCCACTATAACATTGCGGCGAGCAACACGGCTCTGATACTCCATAAAGTAATCCGCATATCCTTCAAGGAAAGCTTTTATAAGCTTCTTATCACTGCCCTTACCGAGCTTTGTAAGCTCATTGATAATGCATTCCTCAACATCAGCCGTAAGATTCTTATCTATTGCTGCAATTATATTATCCGATATTTTCTTGAATGCCTTCGGAATGTTGTCTTCTATGTACTTTAACTGATCCTTCGGCTCAAAATATGTTCCTATGAATAAAAGCTCATTACTTCTTACAGAATAAGGTTTTTCAGTCTCTGTTCCTATTGCAGGATTAACAAGTACGGTAGAATCTATCTTGTAATACTGCTTAAGAAACTTGGCATATGTTCCGTCCGCAACAAATACCTTGACGCGGTCTTTTAATATCTCGATATTCTTAACAAGTTTCAATGGATTATCTTTATAGTATACGCATATATTATCAGCGTATTTATCGATAACCGCCTCTATACGAGGATTGGCTTCATTAATCAATACTCCGTTGACAAGCACAAGTTTTGTGCCGTTTTTTAAATCTTCTTCAAGCTTGGTAATATCAAGACCCATCCAGTCTTCCATTACCTTTGCATCCATCGGCACCTTACTCTTTATCTTGCCCGCAATATACTCACAACATGAATAGAGACTGTCGTATGAGGAACGCGGAACAAGAAATACAAGTTTATTCTTCATCTTTAAGTCTCCTCTCCAAAAAGCTGATTATATACGCTTAAAATCGCATATCTTAAGGTATCCTCAAGTCTGTAATAATCGTTATTCTCGAGTGATGCAACAAGGTTCTCCGATAAATCCCTAAGCTCATCACCGGTTATTACCTGATTCTCGCCAATAAAAAGCAAGAAATTCTCAATGATCTTATAATTATCAAGGAACACCTGTCTTGCCACGCTGAAGCGGCTGTTCTTAATGTGCTCCAATACTTCTTCTATTACAACTTTAACATTCTCCATTATTCTGCCTCCTTCGAAAGCTCATATATAAGCTTATCAATCGGGCCGACGACGTCCTTCTTTCCGACTTTAATCGGTCGTCTCTTGTTAACTTCCCTGACACCGTTCGCAATTCCCTTGGCATATCTTGCAATAAGTCCGTTAAGAAGGATTCCTTCCTTGGCTATCTGCGTACGCTCTTCTTTCTCGTCTTCCTTCTCGTCATAGATAGACATTCGCATTACATAATCGATATCTATCATTGCAGCCTGTACAAAAAGCGCATACTCGTCAGAGTTCATATAATCATTTACTTTCTTAATTTTCTCCGCGCACTTGATAAGCTCGGTATCGGTAACATCTTCTTTTTCAACAAGACGGGCAAATTTACGATAAGCACGTTCTCCCTTTGCTGCCATCTTACTTACTTCTTCAACCTTATCCGCAAGCTCGTAATAGAAATCCACTGTCGCTTTCTTAGCACCGTAATCCATCATCTTAGGAAGCTTATCAAGCATGGCCTTCATATCGACCTTATCCTTACAATAGGTATCTATCGCTTTCCTGAGAGTCATAAGACGCGCACCGTGTATCTTGGCACCACCCTGCGTCGCATCTATCGCAATCTTCTCAAGATGCATCTTTTCAATAAATTCCTCAAACCAGAGCCTGTATCTGTCAAAATCGTTACGGGTAATAACCTTGTTGCCGTGGATACCTTCTACTTCAAAGTAGACAAGACCATCTGATTCCAGATTCAGCTTATCCATTTTTTCTTTAAAAGTTCCGTCCGCATGGGTTCTTCCGTTAGTAAGTGCAAGATCCTGGCCTACAAGTATAAGTTCTTTTGCATCCATAAAATGTGCAAGAGCAAATGCGGTATTGGCAACAGAACCGCCGGTCGAAAGGTTCTGCTTTGTAAGATTATCCTTACATCCTGCTCCGCGGTGGGCAGCTTTTATAATTTCATCTTCAAAGCTTTCGGAAGAACCATAGAAAAACTTCTTGCCCTTATGAAGATCCATAATGCCGCTTGCAACTGAAAGACTTGTAACAAGCGGGATTTCATTGATTCCCGGATGGTTCATAAGTTCCGTCGGTTTCTTGCCATCTACTATACAAAAGAAATCAGGCTTAATACCATGATTAAGCAACGGCTTAATTGCGGTATCAACTGCGATTATTACTGCTCTTCCCTTGATTCTCTTTAATTCATCGATATTCTTATTAAGTGACGGACCTGCGGATATGATAAAAGCAGGATACTTCTTCTTAAGCATTCCCTTAAGCTGTGATACGTTATATCCGTCAATATAACTTCTTAAGTTATATAACATATTCTTGGTAACAACGTCGGTATATAAAGCAGCCGTATTCCACAATGTCATCATTCTTACATATGCTTCCTTAAGGTCCTTACTTACCTTTAATACATCGTCATGACATATGTTCTTATAATTAGGGGATATGAAATACTTGATTGAAGAAAAAGCCTCAAGCGTAAAGATATTCATAAGGCGGTCTACGAAATTGCCTCCCATGATTCCCTCTACATAGAGAGTTGCGGGAAGCTTACCGAAGAACGGAGTCATATCTTCATTATGCATCATATAATCGAAAACTTCGAGTGATGGTTCATATACGACAATAAGGCAGTTCTCATCAACTGCCTTCGAAAACTCTTTTATAAAATTGATCTGTGTAAGACCGACACAAAAAAGCGGTGTCATCGGAAGTATTCTTCCGTACCCCTTAATTATATCAAGGCCGTAATCATCTTTACCATATACACCTTGCAGAAGATACTCTTTACCGTCCGGCATTTTAGCCATTAACGAAGTTCCGCCTCCGTAAGATTTGACTTCTTTCAAGTCAAACTTCGGATTAATCTTCATCCTTCCGTATTTCTCAGCTTCCTGCGGATAAGCTTTTTCAAACTCCGCCATATTAATCGTATATAGTAACTTCTTGTCCATTTTCTTCCATCCTTGTAAGAAATTAATTATTCCATATATTCAAAAATAGGGAGGAGATTTACTCCTCCCTTTATTGGTTCTACTTTACTGTAATAAGCTAAGTACGCCCTGTGTTGACTGGTTAGCCTGTGCGAGCATTGACTGGCCTGCCTGAGTAAGAATGTTATTCTTGCTGTAAGCAACCATCTCAGCTGCCATATCAACGTCACGGATCTGGCTCTCAGCTGCTGATGTGTTCTCAGATGCTGTATCGAGGTTAGCTATTGTATGCTCGAGTCTGTTCTGTAAAGCACCGAGTGCTGATCTCTGGCTTGATACCTTATTGATAGCTGCCTGAACCTTGGATAATGTCTGGTTAGCTACTGTAAAGTTATCAACCGCTACTCTTACGGAGTGATTGGAAGCTTCCATAGTAGCTGCTGAACCTACGCTGTATGCACTTGCTACTACGTCCTTAACGGAATCAAGTGTTGTATATGTATTGCTGTCGAATACATACTTTCCGTCGGAAGTTGTAACTGATGCTGTATGCTGCTGATATGCTACGTTTCTCGCCTGTACACGAGCTTCCTGAGAAGTTGCATATCCCTTAACGATCTGACCAGATACGGAAATTCCGTATGTAGTATATTCTGTAATACCAAGACCGATATTCTCAGCATCCATCTTGCCTATATCTATTGTAATGTTCTGACCTACATTAGCACCAACCTGTAATCTGTTGTTCTGTAAGGTACCGTCGAGAAGGTTCTTCTTGTTAAACTGTGTTGTTGATGCAATTCTGTCGATTTCCTGTGTAAGGGAATTAAGCTCGTCGTTGATTGCATCACGGTCGATATCTTCGTTAGTATCGTTAGCACCCTGTACTGCCAACTGATTCATTCTCTGAAGGATTGCGTGTGTCTCTGTTAACGCACCTTCTGCTGTCTGAATAAGAGAGATACCGTTCTCTGCATTATCTGATGCCTGATCAAGACCGCGAATCTGGCTTCTCATCTTTTCTGAAATCTTTAATCCTGCTGCATCATCTGCTGCTTTATTAATTCTGTAACCGCTTGATAACTTCTCTGTTGCTGCTGAAAGATCGCTTGTAGAGATACCGAGCTGTCTATTTGTATTCATTGCTGATAAATTGTGCTGTACTACCATTGCCATAATGTATTCCTCCTTGAAGAAAATCCGTTTATTAATATTTTAATGTGTACTTGTTCTGAACAATCTATTTACTATATCGGAATAGGATCCGGAAACTTTAGTTTTTATTATAATTTTTTTCATCAGGCTACAAAAAAAGCACTGCAGCGCCTCATTCGAGACGCCGTAGTGCTTATATACGTCTTGGGAACCCTACTCCCACAGATTCAAATCGGGTTTACCGGGTAAATACCGGTTTACTTATATTACTGAAGTAATGATAATACACCCTGAGTCTGCTGATTAGCCTGTGCAAGCATTGACTGACCTGCCTGCTGCAAGATGTTGCTCTTGCTGTAAGATACCATCTCAGATGCCATATCAACATCGCGGATCTGGCTTTCAGCTGCTGATGTGTTCTCAGATGCTGTATCAAGGTTAGCTATTGTATGCTCTAATCTATTCTGAAGAGCACCAAGTGCAGATCTCTGGCTTGATACCGAATTGATAGCCTTCTGTACCTTGGAAAGTGTCTGGTTAGCTACTGTAAAGTTATCTACTGCTACTCTTACGCAATGTACTGTAGATACCATAACGTCGCTTCCGGTTACTCCGTTGGTTGAAGCAATCTTTGTCTTAACGGAATCCAATGTAACAAATGAATTGTTATTGTAAATGTACTTTCCGTCCTTTGTTGTAACTTCTGCTGTATGCTGTGTATAAGCTACATTCTTAGCCTGCTGATATGCAGTACTTGCATCCATGTAACCCTTTACGCTCTGTCCGTTAATTTCGAAACCATATGTCTTAAATGATGTTACTTCAAGGCCGATGCTCTCAGCATCCATGTTACCTATATCGATTGTAATGTTCTGACCTACGTTAGCACCAATCTGTAACTTGTTATCCTTTAATGTACCATCAAGAAGGTTCTTCTTGTTGAACTGTGTTGTTGTTGCGATTCTGTCGATTTCATATGTAAGTGCCTGTAATTCTTCGTTGATTGCATCACGGTCGATATCTTCGTTAGTATCGTTGGCACCCTGTACTGCTAACTGATTCATTCTCTGAAGGATCGCATGTGTCTCTGTTAACGCACCTTCTGCTGTCTGAATAAGGGAGATACCATTCTCAGCGTTATCAGATGCCTGGTTAAGACCACGGATCTGACTTCTCATCTTCTCGGAAATCTTTAATCCTGCTGCATCATCAGCGGCCTTATTAATTCTGTATCCGCTTGATAACTTCTCTGTAGAATCTGCCAACTGACCGGTTGAGATACCGAGCTGTCTGTTTGTGTTCATTGATGATAAATTGTGCTGTACTACCATTGCCATAATCTATTCCTCCTTGACTATTAACTCCTTTTAAATGTTGCTTTGCAACTATGACTTTGTTTGTATACTCAATATATCGGAGGATTTGTTTTTAACTTTAGCATTTTTATAAAAAAAATAAAAAAGGGGCACTTAAGTGCCCCTTTAAATACTTCTGTCCTGCGCTTAGACGGAATTATTATTGAATTTCGGCTAATTAGCCAAGTAAGGATAATACACCCTGAGTTGACTGATTTGCCTGAGCAAGCATTGACTGACCTGCCTGGGAGAGAATGTTGCTCTTGCTGTAAGATACCATCTCTGATGCCATATCAACATCACGGATCTGGCTCTCAGCTGCTGAGGTATTCTCAGATGCTGTATCAAGGTTTGCTATTGTATGCTCAAGTCTGTTCTGAAGAGCACCGAGTGCAGATCTCTGGCTTGATACTGAATTAATAGCTGCCTGAACCTTGGATAATGTCTGGTTAGCTGCTGTAAAGTTATCTACTGCTACTCTTGCGGAGTGAACTGTACTTGTCATTTCACCTGCGCTGGTAATGTTGTTGGTTGATGCAACTGCAGTCTTAACAGCGTCTAATGTTGCGTATACGGAACCACCGAATACGTACTTGCCGTCAGATGTTGTTACAGATGCTGTATGCTGCTGATAAGCAAGGTTCTTTGCCTGCTGATAAGCTGTACTTGCTTCTGCGTAACCCTTAACGCTCTGTCCGCCAACTGTTGTTCCGAATGTCTTGAACTCTGTAACCTTAAGGCCGATGTTCTCAGCATCCATGTTACCGATTGTGATAGCGATGTTCTGACCAACGTTAGCACCGATCTGTAACTTTGTATCCTTCAATGTACCATCAAGAAGATTCTTCTTGTTGAACTGTGTTGTTGAAGAAATTCTATCGATCTCTTCTGTGAGTGCCTGTAACTCTTCGTTAATAGCATCACGGTCGATATCTTCATTAGTATCGTTAGCACCCT